>NZ_JBCFOK010000007.1:0-433466 GCF_039605595.1 Streptomyces odontomachicola | reverse complement strand
ACAGGTCGTGGTCTCCGAACGTTGAGTTCGGAGACCACGGCTTTTTTGCGTTGTGTCACGTGGAGTTCATGTGGCGTGGACAACATCCGTGGCATGGGATCGACACGGTTGACCGCCGCAGGTGTCCGGGCCGGGGATGACGTGGTGCTGCCGTCCTTCGGGGGCGAGGAGGCAGCCGAGGCCGTGCGGGGGGTGGGCGCCCGACCGGTGTTCGCGGACATCGATCCGCTGAGCCTCTGCCTGGACCCGAAGTCAGCCGAGGCCGCCGTGACACCGCGTACCAGCGCCATCGCACCCGTACATCTCTTCGGGCATCCCGCGGACATGGTGTGCCTGCTCGAAGCAGGCCAGCGACTCGGGCTGCCGGTCGTGGAGTTCGGCGGCCCGGACGTGGGGTCGCGGGTGACGGCGGTGGACGCCGTGCGGCGCCGGCAGCATGCCGCATATCTCGACCGGCGACTGCGCGGGGTGGAGATACCCCACGTGGCACAGGGAGTTGAGCACGCGTACACGGACTATGTGGTGCGGGTGCCGGGGAACGGGCGGCCCGACCGTGACGCGTTCAAGCAGGCGTTGCGCGGGCGCGGGGTGCGGTGCCACGTACCGGTGAAGAATCCGGCGCACCGACTGCCGCAGTTCCAGGTGGACTTGTGGCTGCCGGAGACCGAGCGGGCCGTCGCGGAGACGCTGGCGCTGCCGCTCTGGGCGGGGATGACCAAGCGGGATCTGCACCGGATGGTGTCGGCCTGCAATGCGCTCGGGGGACTGCTCAGCGAACCGGCCTGAACAGGTGCGGAAGACGTCGGCGGGTGGTCGAGAGCACCCGCCGATGTCGTGTAAGGTTTACACCGCTGCGAACGCGAGAGCGAAGCGGCAGGCCCCAATAGCTCAGTCGGCAGAGCGTCTCCATGGTAAGGAGAAGGTCAGCGGTTCGATTCCGCTTTGGGGCTCTCACGAAGGAAGTTGAGCAATGAGAAGGCCCCCGCCGGAAGGCGGGGGCCTTCTTAGTTTTCCCACTCGGTCACTCGGTGGGGACGCGCATCGCGAGGATCGCCATGTCGTCGGACGGCGCGTCGCTGGCGAAGCGCTCCACGGCGCGCATGATGCGCGCGGCGACGGCGCCCGCGTTGAGCCCCGTACAGGTGGTGAGGACGTCGGCGAGGCCGTCGTCGCCCAGCATGCGGGTGCCCTCACGGCGTTCGGTGACGCCGTCGGTGACGCAGAGGAGGACGTCGCCCGGGTCGAGGGTGACGGTCTGCTCGTACAGCTCCAGGTCGTCCATGACGCCCAGCAGGGGCTGGGGTTCGGCGGCCGGCTCGACGGTACCGTCGGGGCGCAGTCGCAGGGGCAGCGGATGGCCGGCGCAGACGACCTTGAGCTCGGCGCTGCCGTCCTCCTGCGGGCGCATCTCGCCGTACAGCAGGGTCAGGAAGCGGCTGCGGGCGCCCTCGTCGAGGATGGCGGCGTTGAGGCGTTCCAGGACGGCGGGGCCGCCGAGGCCCTCGCGGCCCAGGAGGCGCAGGGCGTGCCGGGCCAGGCCGGTGACGGCCGCGGCCTCGGGGCCCGTGCCGCAGACGTCGCCGATGGCGAATCCGTACGTGCCCTCGCTGATCTGGAAGACGTCGTAGAAGTCGCCGCCGACCTCGTTGCCCTCGCCCGCGGCGCGGTAGATGACCTCGACCTCGACGCCGCCTGAGATCTCCGGCAACTCCGGGGGCAGCAGGCTGCGTTGGAGGGACTGGCTGATGGCGGTGCGCTCGGAGTAGAGGCGCGCGTTGTCCAGGGCGAGGGCCGCGCGGCGGGAGAGGTCCTCGGCGAGTTCCAGGATCTCCTGGCGGAAGCGCTCGTCGGTGGGCTTGCCGAGGGTGAGCATGCCGATGACGCGGTTGCGGGCGACGAGCGGCAGGACGACCGTCTCGCCGCCCACAGCGGCCGCTGTGGCCAGTGAGGCGCCCGGTGAGAGGTGCCGGTCCTCCTCGCCCATGACGACGCTGCGCAGCGACGTACGCAGGGCCGCGGAGTGCGCGGCGTCGGAGGGGGCCGTCCAGACGCGGGCGCCCGGGGTGGGGACCGGGTCCGGCGGGTCGACCTTGGCGAGCAGGGCCTTGAGGCTGTCGATGCGGTCCTCGTCCTCGTGCAGGACGTAGCTGAGTTTGGGGTCCGAGCCCTGGTCGGCGACGGTGTACACGGCGCACCAGGTGGCGAGCGTGGGGACGGTCATCTGGGCCATGAGCGCCAGGGTCTGGTCCCGGTCGAGGGTGCCGGCGAGCAGGTCGGAGGCCTCGACGAGGAAGGAGAGCGAGCCGCGGCGCAGCTTCTCCAGCTCGGTGAGGCGGGCGCGCTCGACGGCCAGCGCGATGCGGTCGGCTGCGAACTGGAGGCGCAGGGCCTCCTCGTTGGTGTACCGCCCCGGGGTCTCGGCGGCGACGCCGACCGAGCCCGTGAGCCGGCCCTCGACCTTGAGCGGCACCGTGACCACGGAGCGCATGCCGGTGCCCGCGAGGAGCGGGACCGCGCCCGGCACCACGGTCAGGTCCTCGTGCACGGAGGGCATGCGCGCAGAGCCGTACCGTCCGCTGCCGGCCTCGACCGGTACGCGGGCGAAGCGCTGGCGCGCGGAGGGGAGCCCGGTGGAGGCGCGCACCTCCAGCTCGGTCTCGTCGTCGGTGGCGAGGAGGAGGTACGCGGCGTCGCCGTCGAGCATGTCGCGGGCGCGCTCGACGGTGCGCTGGAGCAGCCCGTCCAGGTCGTCCGGCGCGGGGGAGCCGATGAAGACCTCGAACGGGTCGGCCGTGCCCGCCTGTTCGCCCTCCTGCTGCCGGCCGCTGTCGCCGGCGGGCGCGCGCTGCGGGGACTGCAGGACGGCGCGCTCGTGGTCGCGCACGAGCAGGCACACCGTGGAGGGCTCGCCGTCGCTGTCCCGTACGCGCAGGTGGGAGGCGTAGACGGGGATGGTGCGGCCGTCGGCGCCGCGTACACCGTACGAGCCCTCCCAGCGGGAGAGTTGGAGCGCCTCGGCGATTCCCGTGCCGGTGCCCGGGGTGTGCGGCCAGGCCGCGAGGTCGGTGAGGGGCTTGCCGACGACCTGCTCGGCCGGATAGCCGAAGAGCTGCTGCGCGCCGTCGTTCCATGCGGAGATGGCGCCGCTGCGGTCGATCTGGATCACCGCGACGTGGACCCGCGCGTCGGCCACGGGCAGCGCGGTGTCGGGCAGCGCGGGCCCCGCCGTACGGGTGCCCACGGCGCGCTCGGGCAGGTCGAGGCGGAACCACACGCGTTTGTCCGCCGCGGTGTAGTCGACGCCCCAGCGGGAGGCGAGCGCGGCGCACAGGAGCAGTCCGCGACCTCCCTCCCTGTCCGGGTTCGCGGTGATGTGCCCGGGGTCCTGGAGGGGGAGTTCGCGCTCGGGGTAGCGGTCGACGACCTCGACGCGTACGCAGTCCTCCTCGCGGAGGCAGATGACCTCGGCGGCCGTTCCCGCGTGCACGACCGCGTTGGTGACCAGCTCGCTGGTCAGCACGACGGCGTCGTCGACGATGTCGCCGAGGCCCCAGCCCTGGAGGGTGTCGCGTACGAAGGCACGGGCCGTGGCCACCGAGCGCCCGACCGGTTCGAAGGTGGCCGCGGCCCGTGCGGTGATCACTGGTCTCCCCATGGCATTCCGTTGGTGGCCGGGCGTGGTCTCCGGTGTGCGCTGCGTGGTCACTGACGCGGTGACGGTCCCCACGCCGTCGGCGGGTGCACCCGCGCGCCCGGCGCCCTGCTCTTGCCTCACCGCAGCGCCCCTCCGTTGCCCTTCGTTCACATCGCTGCCCCCTGCACCGCCGCCCGGTCGGCCGGGACACCCCGTCTCAGTGGGCGGGGGCGGATGGACAGCCGGATGCCAGGTTACTTACGTTCGCTGTATACGCGGGCGCCGGATGCCGGTGTTTTCCGTCCGGGACCGGGCGGAGAGCGGTGTGCCATGCTGCCGAACTGTTATCGCCTGGTTCGGGCAGGGTGAAACACTGGGAAGGCTCGGAGTAAAGGCCCGGGTGGAACGGACGGCCCTGCGGGAGGGACACGGTGGAGTCTGGCGCGGCGGCGCGTAGCACCAACACGCGCGCGAAGGGCGGACGCTCCCGGAAGAGCGGGACGGTCGAGGTCGATGCGGCGGCGCTGAACAGGCTGCTGTCCGCGTTGGTGTCGATGCGGGACGGCAACTTCCGCAAGCGTCTGACCGTCACCGGCGAGGGGCCGATGGCGGAGATCTCGGCGGTCTTCAACGAGGTCGCCGATCAGAACCTGCATCTCACGGGCGAGCTCGCGCGGGTACGCAGAGTGGTCGGCCGGGACGGCAAGCTCACAGAGCGGCTGGATCCCGGCACCTGCGAGGGCTCCTGGGCTTCCGCGATCGACAACGCGAACGCGCTGGTGGATGACCTGGTGCGTCCCGTCTCCGAGGTCGGCAGGGTCCTCTCCGCGGTCGCGGACGGCGACCTGGAGCAGCGGATGGACCTCCGCTCGCGGGGATCGGACGGAGCGGGTCACCCGCTGCGCGGCGAGTTCCTGAAGGTCGGCCGCACGGTCAACGGCCTGGTCGACCAGCTCTCCACCTTCACCGACGAGGTGACCAGGGTCGCCAGCGAGGTCGGTACGGAGGGCAAGCTCGGCGGTCAGGCGCGGGTGCGCGGCATGTCCGGCTCGTGGAAGGACCTCACGGACTCCGTCAACACCATGGCCTCCCGGCTCACGGCGCAGGTGCGGGACATCGCGCTGGTGACCACTGCGGTGGCCAAGGGCGACCTCTCGCGCAAGGTCACCGTGCACGTGGCCGGCGAGATGCTGGAGCTCAAGAACACCGTGAACACCATGGTGGACCAGCTCTCCTCGTTCCAGTCCGAGGTGACCCGGGTGGCCCGCGAGGTGGGCACCGAGGGCGAGCTGGGCGGCCAGGCGCGCGTGCAGGGCGTCGCGGGCGTGTGGAAGGACCTCACCGACTCCGTCAACCTCATGGCGGGCAACCTGACCTCGCAGGTCCGCGAGATCGCGCAGGTCACCACCGCGGTCGCGAACGGCGACCTGTCGCAGAAGGTCACGGTGAACGCGCGCGGCGAGGTCGCGCAGCTCGCCGAGACCATCAACACCATGACCGAGACCCTCCGTACCTTCGCCGACGAGGTGACCCGCGGGGCCAACGAGGTCGGCACCGAGGGCGTGCTCGGAGGTCAGGCGCAGGTGCCCGGCGCTGCCGGCATCTGGAAGGACCTGACGGACTCGGTCAACACGGCTTTCCGGAACCTGACGGGTCAGGTCCGGGACATCGCGCAGGTGACGACGGCTGTGGCCAACGGTGACCTGTCGCAGAAGGTCACCGTCGATGTGTCCGGCGAGATGCTGGAGTTGAAGAACACCGTCAACACCATGGTGGACCAGCTCTCGGCGTTCGGCGCCGAAGTCACCCGCGTCGCGCGGGAGATCGGCGTCGAGGGCGAGCTGGGCGGCCAGGCCCAGGTGCCCGGCGCCGCCGGCACGTGGAAGGACCTGACGGACTCGGTCAACACCGCGTTCCGGAACCTGACGGGTCAGGTGCGCAACATCGCGCAGGTGACCACGGCTGTGGCCAACGGCGACCTGTCGCAGAAGGTCACCGTGGACGTCTCCGGCGAGATGCTCCAGCTCAAGAACACCGTGAACACGATGGTGGACCAGCTCAGCTCCTTCGCCGAGCAGGTCACGCGGATGGCGCGCGAGGTGGGCACCGAGGGACGGCTGGGCAACCAGGCGCGGGTGGACGGCGTGTCCGGCACCTGGAAGGACCTCACGGACTCCGTGAACTTCATGGCGGGGAACCTCACCTCGCAGGTGCGCCAGATCGCCCAGGTGACGACGGCGGTGGCGCGCGGCGACCTCTCGCAGAAGATCGAGGTGGACGCGCGCGGCGAGATCCTGGAGCTCAAGAACACCATCAACACGATGGTCGACCAGCTCTCCGCGTTCGCCGAGCAGGTGACCAGGGTCGCCCGCGAGGTCGGTACGGAGGGACGGCTGGGCGGTCAGGCGCAGGTGCCCGGCGTGGCCGGCGTGTGGCGCGATCTGACGGACTCGGTGAACTTCATGGCCGGGAACCTCACCGCGCAGGTGCGGAACATCTCGCAGGTGGCCACGGCCGTCGCGCGCGGTGACCTCTCGCAGAAGATCGAGGTGGACGCGCGCGGCGAGATCCTGGAGCTGAAGACGACCATCAACACGATGGTGGACCAGCTCAGTTCGTTCGCCGAGCAGGTCACGCGGGTGGCCCGCGAGGTGGGCACCGAGGGCATCCTGGGCGGCCAGGCGGAGGTCAAGGGCGTCGCCGGCACGTGGAAGGACCTCACGCAGTCGGTGAACTTCATGGCGAACAACCTCACCTCGCAGGTGCGGAACATCGCCGAGGTCACCACCGCCGTGGCGCAGGGAGACCTGTCCAAGAAGATCACCGTGGACGCCAAGGGCGAGGTGCTCGCGCTGGTCACCACCGTGAACACCATGGTGGAGACGCTGAGTTCGTTCGCCGAGCAGGTCACGCGCGTGGCCCGCGAGGTGGGTACGGACGGGCAGCTCGGCGGCCAGGCGCGGGTGCGCAACGTGTCGGGCATCTGGAAGGACCTGACCGACAACGTCAACCTGATGGCCAACAACCTGACCAGCCAGGTGCGGAACATCTCCCAGGTGGCCACGGCGGTCGCCAACGGCGACCTCACCAAGAAGGTCACCGTCGAGGCGTCCGGCGAGGTCGCGCAGCTCGCCGACACCGTCAACACCATGGTCACGACCCTGAGTTCGTTCGCCGACCAGGTGACCAGGGTCGCGCGCGAGGTGGGCACGGACGGCGTGCTGGGCGGCCAGGCACGGGTCGCCGGTGTGGCCGGCACCTGGAAGGACCTCACCGAGTCGGTGAACTCCATGGCGCAGAACCTCACCGGTCAGGTGCGGAACATCGCCATGGTCACCACCGCCATCGCCAACGGCGACCTCACCAAGAAGATCGACATCGAGGCGAACGGCGAGATCCTCGAGCTCAAGACGACCATCAACACGATGGTCGACCAGCTCAGCTCCTTCGCCGACCAGGTGACGCGGGTGGCCCGCGAGGTGGGCACCGAGGGCGAGCTGGGCGGCCAGGCGCGGGTGCAGGGCGTGGCCGGCGTGTGGAAGGACCTCACCGAGTCGGTGAACGAGATGGCGGGCAACCTGACCCGCCAGGTGCGCGCGATCGCCGAGGTGGCCACGGCCGTGACCCGCGGCGACCACAACGTGCGCATCGACGTGGAGGCCGCCGGCGAGATCCTCCAGCTCCAGGGCTACCTCAACACGATGATCACCAACCTGCGCGAGACCACCCTGGCCAACCAGGAGCAGGACTGGCTCAAGGGCAACCTCGCGCGGATCTCCGGCCTGATGCAGGGCCGCCGGGACCTCAACGACGTCGGCGGGCTCATCATGAGCGAGCTGACCCCGGTGGTCTCCGCGCAGCACGGCGCCTTCTTCCTCGCCGTTCCCACCAGCGAGGACGGCGACGGCAAGGGGGTCGGCGCCGTGGAGGGCGGCGAGGGCTCGTACGAGCTGCGGATGCTGGGCAGCTACGGCTACTCGACCGGCACCATGCCGACCACCTTCGGGCCCGGCGAGTCGCTGGTCGGGACGGCGGCCCAGGAGAAGCGCTCGATCCTGGTGGAGAACGCGCCGCCCGGGTACCTCAAGATCGCTTCGGGGCTCGGCGAGGCGCCGCCCGCGAACGTGATCGTGCTGCCGGTGGTCTTCGAGGGCACCGTGCTCGGCGTGATCGAGCTGGCGTCCTTCCAGCCCTTCACGCAGATCCAGAAGGACTTCCTCAGCCAGATCGCGGAGATGATCGCGACCTCGGTCAACACCATCTCCGTCAACACCAAGACCGAGATGCTGCTGCGTCAGTCGCAGGAGCTCACCGAGCAGTTGAAGGAGCGTTCCGCCGAGCTGGAGAACCGGCAGAAGGCGCTCCAGGAGTCCAACGCGCAGCTGGAGGAGAAGGCCGAGCAGCTCGCGCAGACCAACAGCGACATCGAGATCAAGAACCGCGAGATCGAGGAGGCGCGCCAGGTCCTGGAGGAGCGCGCCGAGCAGCTCTCGGTCTCGATGCGCTACAAGTCGGAGTTCCTGGCGAACATGTCGCACGAGCTGCGCACCCCGCTCAACTCGCTGCTCATCCTCGCCAAGCTGCTCGCGGACAACGCGGAGGGCAACCTCTCGCCGAAGCAGGTCGAGTTCGCCGAGACGATCCACGGGGCGGGGTCCGACCTGCTCCAGCTGATCAACGACATCCTCGACCTGTCGAAGGTCGAGGCGGGCAAGATGGACGTGAGCCCGACGCGGATCGCGCTGGTCCAGCTCGTGGACTACGTGGAGGCCACGTTCCGGCCGCTCACCGCCGAGAAGGGCCTGGACTTCTCCGTACGGGTCTCGCCGGAGCTGCCGGCCACGCTGCACACCGACGAGCAGCGGCTGCTCCAGGTGCTGCGCAATCTGCTCTCCAACGCGGTGAAGTTCACCGACAGCGGCGCGGTGGAGCTGGTCATCCGCTCGGCGCGCGGGGACGTACCGGACCAGATCCTGGAGCAGATGCTGGAGCACGGCTCGCTGCGGGACGCGGACGCGGACCTGATCGCGTTCTCGGTGACCGACACCGGCATCGGGATCGCGGCCAGCAAGATGCGGGTGATCTTCGAGGCGTTCAAGCAGGCGGACGGCACCACGAGCCGCAAGTACGGCGGTACGGGGCTCGGCCTCTCCATCAGCCGCGAGATCGCCCGGCTGCTGGGCGGCGAGATCTACGCGGCCAGCGAGGCGGGCCGCGGCTCGACCTTCACGCTGTACCTGCCGATGAACCCGACCGAGCTGCCGCCGCAGGGCTACCCGCAGCTCGGCTCCGGCACCCTGGCCATCTCCGCCGCGGCCTCGACAGGCGCGGCGGCGGCCGAGCCTGTCGAGCAGCCGGGCCCCGCCCAGGCCCAGGAGCCCGCGGAGTCCGACGTACCGTCAGAAAGCCACGGCGGTACGGGATCTGACGGCGGGTCCGGCGCGGAGGCCGAGGACGGGGGCCACGCGCGCACGCCCGAGCAGTCGGACGCGGCGGGGCCCTCCGAGCACGCGGCGGGCGACGGGTCAGGGCGTACCGAGGAGGGCGCGGACGGCGCCGAGGCGGGCGCCGGGGCGGCCGACGACCCGGTGGAGGCCGCGGCGGCCGAGGCCGAGCGCGCGGCCGCCTCGCTGGCCAGGCGGCGGCGCCAGCGAAGCGCCGAGGCCCTGGAGGGCGTGGCGCTGCCCCCGGAGGCGCAGCCGAGCCCGCAGTCGGCGCACGGCAACGGGCAGCGCGAGACGGGCGGCTCCGGAGGCGCGCAGGACGAGTCCTGGCTGCACAGCGGGCAGGACCTGGTGGACCCCGGGCCCGGGGGCGACTTCTCGGGTGAGAAGGTGCTGATCGTCGACGACGACATCCGCAACGTCTTCGCGCTGACCAGCGTGCTGGAGCAGCACGGCCTCCAAGTGCTCTACGCGGAGAACGGCCGGGAGGGCATCGAGGTCCTGGAGCAGCACGACGACGTCGCCGTGGTGCTGATGGACATCATGATGCCGGAGATGGACGGCTACGCGACGACCGCGGCGATCCGCAAGATGCCGCAGTTCGCCGGGCTGCCGATCATCGCGCTGACCGCGAAGGCGATGAAGGGCGACCGCGAGAAGAGCATCGAGGCGGGCGCCTCGGACTACGTCACCAAGCCGGTGGACACCGATCACCTGATGTCCGTCATGCGGCAGTGGATGCACTCCCGGTAAGTGTGAAACGGTGCGCTGGTACGGTCAGATGCTGACGGAGGGTGGTCAAGGACGTGTGGAAACGCGGTAAACCGGGAACCTTTTGGTCTCTCGGGACGTTTCTGCTACGTGCACAGTGACATCACGGTGACAGGGTGTGGCGGACCGCGGGGTGCGGCTACCATGACCGGCACAAGGACGGGCGGCGGCATGAAGGAGCCGCTCCCAGGGGCGGCGTCCGAGGGGCTGCCGGGGCGAGGAGGACGGGCCATGGTGCAGAAGGCCAAGATCCTCCTGGTCGATGACCGGCCGGAGAATCTGCTGGCGCTGGAGGCGATCCTCTCCGCGCTCGATCAGACGCTGGTGCGGGCATCGTCAGGGGAGGAAGCGCTCAAGGCGCTGTTGACCGACGACTTCGCGGTCATTCTGCTGGATGTCCAGATGCCGGGCATGGACGGTTTCGAGACCGCCGCGCACATCAAGCGGCGGGAGCGCACCCGGGACATCCCGATCATCTTCCTCACCGCGATCAACCACGGGCCGCATCACACCTTCCGCGGCTATGCGGCGGGCGCCGTGGACTACATCTCCAAGCCTTTCGACCCGTGGGTGCTGCGCGCCAAGGTCTCGGTCTTCGTCGAGCTGTACATGAAGAACGTCCAGCTCCGCGAGCAGGCCGCGCTGCTGCGCCTCCAGCTGGAGAGCGGCGCCCAGCAGCCGGAGACCACCCCGCCGGAGGAGGAGAGCGCCGCCGCGGGCGAGCCGCTGGGCCTCCTCGCGGAGCTCTCCGCGCGGCTCGCGGCCGTCGAGGAGCAGGCCGAGGCGCTGTCCAAGCAGCTCGGCGACTCCGCCGACCAGGCCACGGTGGCGACCGCCGCGCACCTGGAGCGCAAACTGACCGGGCTGCGCAGGGCACTTGACGCCCTGGAGCCGGGCAACGGGGACAACGGCGGGAGCGGCGACTCCGCGCAGGTGCCCTCGCAGAACTGATCCGCGCGGAGCGGGATCGGCGGGCTCCGGGCCTGACGCTCCGTCAGCAGCGGCGAATCTGCGTCCCTTTCGCACTGCTGTGCCCCCGGGTGTCCGTGCCTCAGCCGTCCGCCGACGGTAATCTCGCCCCCATGGCCTCACGTACGTCCGGAAGCGGCAAGGCAGCCAAGAAGGCGCCCGCGAAGAAGGCTGCCCCGAAGAAGGCACCGGCGAAGCAGGCCCAGCCCAAAAAGGCGGCGGCCAAGAAGGCGCCGGCGAAGAAGACCGCGAAGAAGGCGGCGCCGAAGGGCAAGGGCAGGCCCGCGCCGAAGCCCGCGCCGAATCCGACCAATGTCGTCTTCCGCGGGGTCCGCGCCTGCTGGCTGGGCGCGGCGCACGGCGTCGGCGCGGTGTTCCGCGGCATAGGCCGCAGCGGCAAGGGCCTCGACCCCGCGCACCGCAAGGACGGGCTGGCGCTGCTGCTGCTCGGCCTGGCGCTGGTCATAGCGGCCGGGACCTGGTCCAACCTGCAGGGTCCCGTGGGCGACCTCGTCGAGCTGCTGGTCACCGGGGCCTTCGGCCGGCTCGATCTGCTGGTGCCGCTGCTGCTGGGCGGGATCGCCGTACGCCTGATCCGGCACCCGGAGAAGCCGGACGCCAACGGACGCATCGTCATCGGGCTCTCGGCCCTGGTGCTCGGAGTGCTCGGTCTCGTGCACCTGGGATGCGGCGCCCCCGGGCGCGGCCAGGGCGACGACGCGCTGCGGGACGCCGGCGGCTTCATCGGCTGGGCGGCCTCCCGCCCGCTGGTCTTCACGGTCGGCGAGGTGCTGGCGGCGCCGCTGCTGGTGCTGGTCACGGTCTTCGGGCTGCTGGTGGTCACCGCGACCCCGGTGAACGCCGTTCCGCGCCGGGTGCGCGGCTTTCTGGAGCGCCTCGGGGTGGTCGCCCCCGAGGAGCCCGAGGAGGACGCGTACGAGGACGAGGCGGCCGAGCGCGCTCCGCGCAAGCACAGCATGCGCAAGGACAACCTCGACTCCTCGCTCGCCGAGAAGGAGGCGCTGGACAGCCGCCGCCGGAGCGCGAAGGGGAAGAGGCGCGCGGCCGAGGACGAGGAGTACGAGGGCGCGGGGTCCCGGGACGCCGTGGACGTGGCAGCCGCTGCCGCGACCGCGCTGGACGGCGCCGTGCTGCACGGGGTCCAGCCGTCCCCGCTGGTCGCCGACCTGACCACGGGGGTGCAGAAGAAGCGCAAGGCCGCGAGCGGCAAGGAGGGCGCCGGGGAGGGCGCGGCGAGCGGTGCCGTGCCCGGCGCCCGCGCCGACGCCGAGCCCTCGGAGCGCAACGAGGTGCCCGACCTCACCAAGGCCGCTGCGCCCCCGGACCCGGCCGATCTGCCGCCGCGCGCCGAGCAGTTGCAGCTCGCCGGGGACGTCACGTACGCGCTGCCCTCGCTGGACCTGCTGGAGCGGGGCGGCCCCGGGCGGACCCGCAGCGCGGCCAACGACGAGGTCGTGGAGTCGCTGACGCAGGTCTTCACCGAGTTCAAGGTGAACGCGGGGGTCACCGGCTTCACCCGCGGCCCGACGGTCACCCGGTACGAGATCGAGCTCGGGCCCGGCGTGAAGGTCGAGAAGATCACCGCGCTGGCCAAGAACATCGCGTACGCGGTGGCCAGCCCCGACGTGCGGATCATCAACCCGATCCCGGGGAAGTCGGCCGTCGGCATCGAAATCCCCAACAGCGACCGGGAGATGGTCAACCTCGGGGACGTGCTGCGCACCGCGGACGCCTCGGAGGACGAGCACCCGCTGCTGGTGGGGCTCGGCAAGGACGTCGAGGGCGGCTACGTCTCGGCCAACCTCGCGAAGATGCCGCACATCCTCGTCGCGGGCGCCACGGGTTCGGGCAAGTCCTCCTGCATCAACTGCCTGATCACCTCGATCATGGTCCGTGCCACTCCGGAGGACGTACGGATGGTGCTGGTCGACCCCAAGCGCGTCGAGCTCACCGCGTACGAGGGCATCCCGCACCTCATCACGCCCATCATCACCAACCCCAAGAAGGCCGCCGAGGCCCTCCAGTGGGTGGTGCGCGAGATGGACCTGCGCTATGACGACCTCGCGGCCTACGGCTACCGGCACATCGACGACTTCAACCAGGCGGTCCGCGAGGGCAAGGTCAAGCCGCCCGAGGGCAGTGAGCGCGAGCTCGCTCCGTACCCGTATCTGCTGGTCATCGTGGACGAGCTGGCGGACCTGATGATGGTGGCGCCGCGCGACGTGGAGGACGCGATCGTGCGCATCACCCAGCTCGCGCGCGCCGCGGGCATCCACCTGGTGCTGGCCACCCAGCGCCCCTCGGTCGACGTGGTCACCGGGCTCATCAAGGCGAACGTGCCGTCGCGGCTGGGCTTTTCGACCTCCTCGCTCGCCGACAGCCGGGTCATCCTGGACCAGCCGGGCGCCGAGAAGCTCATCGGGAAGGGCGACGGGCTCTTCCTGCCGATGGGCGCGAACAAGCCCGTCCGCATGCAGGGCGCCTTCGTCGGCGACGGCGAGGTGCAGGCCGTCGTCCAGCACTGCAAGGACCAGATGGCCCCGGTCTTCCGGGACGACGTGACCGGCGGGCAGCAGCAGAAGAAGGAGATCGACGAGGAGATCGGCGACGACCTCGATCTGCTCTGCCAGGCGGCCGAGTTGGTCGTGCAGACCCAGTTCGGCTCGACCTCCATGCTGCAGCGCAAGCTGCGCGTGGGCTTCGCGAAGGCCGGGCGGCTGATGGACCTGATGGAGTCGCGCGGGGTGGTCGGGCCCAGTGAGGGGTCCAAGGCCCGGGACGTACTCGTCAAACCCGATGAATTGGATGGCGTGCTCGCGGTGATCCGCGGGGAGAATCACCCGTAAGAACCAGCGAGGCAACCGATCTCTCCGCCGGTACGTCAAGGGGAGGGAAGGTCCTGCGGGATGTGTCGGTGCCGCCGTCGCGTGGCACTCCCGATGGCGTACAAAGTCCGTCCGCCCGCTTGCCCCACCCTTTCGCACCGGACCTAGACTGAACGCCCAGCAGGTGGCTACACGCTCGAAAGGCGCCCCCGTGTCCATCGGCAACTCCCCCGAAGAGGACCGCCCTTCGGTCCCGGAAGAGAACCGGCCCCCGGTCGGTCGAGCCCTCCAACAGGCCCGTATCGACGCACGGCTGACCGTCGAGGAGGTCAGCGCGTCCACCCGGGTGCGCGTGCCCATCGTGCACGCCATCGAGCAGGACGACTTCTCGCGCTGCGGCGGCGACGTCTACGCACGCGGGCACATCCGTACGCTGGCGCGCGCGGTCGGCCTCGATCCCGGCGCGCTCGTGGAGCAGTTCAACCAGGAGCACGCGGAGGAGGCGGCCCCCGCGGCCCCGGCCTCGCTCTTCGAGGCCGAGCGGATCAAGCCCGAGCCGCGACGCCCCAACTGGACCGCCGCCATGGTCGCGGCGATCGTGGCGGTCGTCGGGTTCGTGGGCTTCACGCTCGCCGGCAGCGGCGGTGGCGGCGACTCGGGCAAGCCGGTCGCCGGGGACGCTCCCAGCAAGAACGCCAAGCCCTCCGACACCGCGCACCCCAGCCAGGGCAAGGGCGGCAAGAACGGCAAGACCGCCGACCCCAAGCCCAGCGACAGCGCGATCGCGGCCGCCCCCGCCGACAAGGTCACTGTCAAGATGACCGCGGAGAAGGGCAACAGCTGGGTCTCGGCCAAGAACCACAACGGCCGCCTGGTCCACGAGGGCGTCCTGAAGAAGGGCCAGTCCAAGACCCTCACCGACGACAAGCGGCTCGACCTGGTGCTCGGCAACGCGGGCGGGGTCAAGCTGTATGTCAACGGCAAGGAGGTCAAGCACGTTGGCGAGGTCGGCCAGGTCGAGCGCGTCAGCTACACGAAGGGCGATCCGGAAGCCGGCTGAGCCCCTGGCGGAAGGGACTGTCGGTACGACGAAGTAGGCTGAGGCCATGCCTGAACGCCGTACCGTCGCACTTGTCACCCTCGGTTGCGCCCGTAACGAGGTGGACTCGGAAGAGCTCGCAGGCCGCCTGGCGGCGGACGGCTGGGACCTCGTGGAGGAGGCCGGAGACGCCGACGTCGCCGTGGTGAACACCTGCGGATTCGTCGAGGCCGCCAAGAAGGACTCCGTCGACGCCCTGCTGGAAGCCAACGATCTCAAGGCCGCCGCCCGCGAGGGCGGCGGCCGCACGCAGGCCGTGGTCGCCGTCGGCTGCATGGCCGAGCGGTACGGCAAGGATCTGGCGGAGGCCCTGCCCGAGGCCGACGGCGTGCTCGGTTTCGACGACTACGCCGACATCTCCGACCGCCTCCAGACCATCCTCGGCGGCGGCGTGCACGCCCCGCACGTGCCGCGCGACCGCCGCAAGCTCCTCCCGGTCAGCCCCGCCGAGCGGCAGGACGCCGCCGTCGCGCTGCCGGGCCACGCGCAGGAGCCCGCGCCGGCGCCCGCCGACCTCCCCGAGGGGGTCGCCCCGGCCTCGGGGCCGCGGGCACCCCTGCGGCGGCGGCTCGGGGGCAGCCCGGTCGCCTCGGTGAAGCTGGCCTCGGGGTGCGACAGGCGCTGCTCGTTCTGCGCCATCCCCTCCTTCCGCGGCTCCTTCGTCTCCCGGCGCCCCTCCGACGTGCTGGGCGAGACCCGGTGGCTGGCCGAGCAGGGCGTGAAGGAGATCATGCTGGTCTCGGAGAACAACACGTCGTACGGCAAGGACCTCGGCGACATCCGGCTGCTGGAGACGCTGCTGCCGGAGCTCGCCGCCGTGGACGGCATCGAGCGCGTGCGGGTCAGCTATCTGCAGCCCGCCGAGATGCGCCCCGACCTGATCGACGTGCTCGCGGGCACCGACAAGGTCGCGCCGTATTTCGACCTCTCCTTCCAGCACTCGGCGCCCGGGGTGCTGCGCGCCATGCGCAGGTTCGGGGACACCGACAGGTTCCTCGGGCTGCTGGAGACGATCCGCGCGAAGGCCCCCGAGGCCGGCGTGCGGTCCAATTTCATCGTCGGCTTCCCCGGCGAGAGCGAGGCGGACGTCGAAGAGCTGGAGCGCTTCCTCGGCGCGGCCCGCCTGGATGCGATCGGCGTCTTCGGATATTCGGACGAGGACGGCACCGAGGCCGCGACATTCGCCGAGGCGGACAAGAACGACCCGGAGGCCGTCGCCGAGCGCCTCGAGCGGGTGTCCAGGCTGGCCGAGGAGCTGACCGCGCAGCGCGCGGAGGAGCGCCTCGGCGAGACCGTGCGCGTCCTGGTCGAGGCCGTGGACGAGGAGGACGGGGCGATCGGCCGCGCGGCGCACCAGGCCCCCGAGACCGACGGACAGGTGCTGCTGTCGGGCGGTGACGAGGAGCTGGGACAGGGCTCGGCCATCGGACGTATGGTCGAGGCGAAGGTGGTCGGGACGGAAGGCGTCGACCTGGTCGCCGAGGTGATCGGCGGGGTCGGCGGAGCCGCGGGAGCCGGTGAGGAGGCGAGCGGATGACGGGAATGTCGGCCTCCGCCTCCAGTGGCGGCGCGGTGGCCCAGCGCAAGACCGCGGCGACCGCACGCAAGGTCAGCCTGTGGAACATCGCCAACATCCTCACGATGGTCCGGCTGCTGCTCGTGCCGTGCTTCGCGGTGCTGATGCTGTGGGCCGGCGGCCACGACCCGGCCTGGCGGTCCTTCGCCTGGGCGGCGTTCACCATCGCGATGATCACCGACCTCTTCGACGGCGAGCTGGCCAGACGGCACAACCTGGTCACCGACTTCGGCAAGATCGCCGACCCGATAGCGGACAAGGCGATCATGGGCGCCGCGCTGATCTGCCTCTCGGCGCTGGGCGATCTGCCCTGGTGGGTCACCGGCGTGATCCTCTTCCGGGAGCTGGGCATCACGCTGATGCGGTTCTGGGTGATCCGGCACGGGGTGATCCCGGCCAGCAGGGGCGGCAAGCTCAAGACCCTGACCCAGGGCGTCGCGGTCGGGATGTATGTGCTGATCCTGACGGGACCGCTGGCCACGCTGCGCTGGTGGACGATGGCGGCCGCCGTGGTGCTCACCGTGGTGACCGGGCTCGACTACGTACGGCAGGCGTTCGTGCTGCGCAGGGCCGGGCTCGCGCGGCAGCGGGCCGCCGCGGCGGCTGCCGCCGATACGGGCGATGCGGGCGAGACGGGTGGCCGTGCGGACGCGGACGGCGGTGTGGACGCTGCCGGCGCCGCTTCCGGTGGCGGGGCGACTCCGGCGAGCGCGGTGTGCGCGGCCTCGTCCGCGTGTACGGCGGAGGCGCCGGGGGCGCAGCACCGGCCGGAGGGAGCGAACGGGCAGGCGGCCGGAGCAGAGCAGCCGTGAAGGGCGTGAACGGGGAGAACGACCGCGAGCCCGCCCCCTCGGGGGAGCCCGCGGGAGCGCGGGCTGATGACCGGGGTGGCGCCGGGACCGGTTCCGGCGCCGGCGACGAGGGCGGGCTGGCCGCGCGGACCGTGGAGCTGCTCGCGGGGCGCGGCGAGACGCTGGCCGTCGCGGAGTCGCTGACCGGCGGCCTCACCGCCGCCGAGCTCACCTCCGTACCGGGGGCCTCGCGGGTCTTCGTCGGCTCCGTCACCGCGTATGCGACCCGGCTCAAGCAGCGGATCCTGGGCGTGGACGAGGCCCTGCTCGACCAGCGGGGCGCGGTGGACGCCGAGGTCGCGCGGCAGATGGCCCGCGGCGTGCGGGAGGCCCTGGGCGCCGACTGGGGCCTGGCCACCACCGGGGTCGCGGGGCCCGAGCCGCAGGACGGGCAGCCGGTGGGCACGGTGTTCGTGGCCGTCGCGGGGCCCGACGGCGGGGTGCTCGCGGAGCGGCTGTGGCCGCACGGGGACCGCCCGGCGATCCGGGAGGCGAGCGTCCAGGGCGTACTCAGACTGCTCTGCCATGAATTGACCGAGACAGGGCGGGCAAAGGATAGGGAACAACCAGGGGGGAATGGATGTTTGCAGCCCTGAGTGAACACGACATCGCTCCCCGCACGGGCACAGCCCGAGGCGGTACGGTGGAGCCTGTAAGTTCCGGGCCCGGCACGCCGGTCGGGAACAGGCTGTGGAAGACGCCGCGCGTTGAGAGGGAGGAGCACCGATGATTCTGCTCCGTCGCCTGCTGGGTGACGTGCTGCGTCGGCAGCGCCAGCGCCAGGGCCGGACCCTGCGCGAAGTCTCTTCTTCCGCCCGTGTGTCGCTCGGCTATCTCTCCGAGGTCGAGCGCGGGCAGAAGGAAGCGTCCTCGGAGCTTCTCTCGTCGATCTGCGAGGCCCTCGACGTACGGATGTCCGAGCTCATGCGGGAGGTCAGCGACGAGCTGGCGCTCGCGGAGCTGGCCGAGTCCGCCGCGAGCGACTCGGTGCCCGCGATGCGTCCGGTGCTCAACCCGGTCTCCGTGACCTCCGTCACGGGCGTTCCGGAGGAGCGCGTCACGATCAAGGCGCCCGCAGAGGCCGTGGACGTGGTGGCCGCGTAGCGCACCGGTGGTGCGTCGCCCGCGGCCCGCGGCGGGGTACGGCGAGGTCCGTGCCCACCGCGAGGAAAGCCCCGCTGGGACCCGCTCGACGGGTCGCGGCGGGGCTCGTTGCGTTCATGCGCCGGATGGGCTCCGTGCGCTGAGCGGGCTTCGTGCGTCGGGCGGGCTTCGTGTGCTGAGCGGGGTGCGTGCGCTTCTTCGGGGGTGTGCGCCGCGTGGGTTGCTCGGTGCGCGTGCTCGTGGGGTGCGCGGGCTGCCGGGGGCGCGTGGGCTCCGTGGGCTGCCGCGGGTGTGTCAGTACGCCGTGTACGGGGTGGGCGTGCTCGCGACCCTCGGGTGGCTGTGGGCCGGGTGGCGGCTGGTCACCGGGGACGGCGGGGCGGTCGAGGCGGCGCTGCTGGCGGGCGGCTGGGGGCTGAGCGTGGTGCCGGTGCACGTCACCACGGCATCGCCACGCCGCCGTTCGGACGGAGGATCTGGCCCGTGGTGAAGGCCGAGGCGTCCGAGGCGAGGTGCAGCACGGTGTGCGCGATGTCCTCGGCGGTACCGGTCCGGCCCAGGGGTGACATGCGCGCCATCGCGGCCTCGGTCTGCTGCTGGTCCTCGGCGCTGTTCTTCGCGGTCATCGGGGTGCTGACCCAGCCGGGGGCGACGCAGTTCACGCGCAGGCCGTGCCGGCCGGTCTCGGCGGCGAGGGTGCGGGTGAGCTGGACGACGGCCGCCTTGGCCGCGCTGTAGCAGAGCAGCCCGGGGGCCGCGGCGTCGACGGCGCCTGAGGCCATGGTGACGATGCTGCCCCGGGTGCCCGTGCCGATCATGCTGCGGGCCGCGGAGCGGCAGGTGCGCAGGACGCCCTTGAAGTTGACGTCCAGTACGCGGTCGAGGTCCGCCTCGTCGGTCTCCAGCACCGGGCTGCGGTGCATGATCCCGGCGATCGCCGCGGTGATGTGCAGCGCGCCGCCGGTGCGGGCCGCGGCGTCGACGGTCTCCTGCACGGCCGCGGGGTCGGTCACGTCGGTGGTGTGCGGGTGGGCCGTGCCGCCCGCCGCCGCGATGAGGGCCGCGGTCTCCTTGATGCCCGCGGCGTCGCGGTCGGCGCAGTGCACGGCGGCTCCCGCCTCGGCGAGCAGCAGCGCGGTGGCCCGCCCGATGCCGCCGGCCGCGCCGGTGACCAGGGCGGTGCGGCCGGTGAGGTCGTACGCGGTGAGCGTCATGGGCAACGACGCTACGGAGGAGCTGACGGGGCGTCAATTGGTGTGCGCGGAGCCTTCGTTGGCCTCCTGGGCGGGGCCCGGCTGGCAGCGCGGGCAGTACCAGACCGTGCGGGCGCGCTCGGGCGGCCCGTAGGTGCCGGTGCCTACGGGGGTGCCGCAGCGGTGGCAGGGGCGGCGGGCCCTGCCGTACACCCACAGCGCCCGGTCGCTGTCGTACGGGGCGTTGCCGGGCGCGCGCAGGGCCGCCTTGGTGGTGCGGCGGTCGTACGTGTCCTTGTTGGCGTCGAGGAGGCGGCGGGCCGTGGCGAGCAGGCGCGGGAGCAGGCCCTCGCGGAGCGAGCCCACCGGGGCCCAGGGCGAGGTGCCGGCGAGGAAGCAGAGCTCGGCGGCGTAGACATTGCCGATCCCGGCCAGATTGCGCTGGTCGAGCAGGGCCTCGGCGAGGGGGCGGTCCGGCGCGGAGAGCAGGCGGCGTTCCGCCTCCTCGGCGTCCCAGTCGGGGCCCAGGAGGTCGGGACCGAGGTGGCCGAGCGCGGTGGGCTCCTCGGCGGTGCGGAGGATTTCGAGGAGGGGCAGCCGATAGCCCGTGGCGGTCTGCTCGGCGGTCACCAGCACGGCGCGGATGTGGTGCGCGGGGCCGCGGGGCGCCCTGCCGGACGGTGCGAGCCGCCAGGAACCGTCCATGCCCAGGTGCGAGTGCAGGGTCAGGCCGCCCTCGACGCGGGTGAGGAGGTGCTTGCCGCGCGGGGTGACGTCCAGGACGCGGCGGCCCGCGAGGTCGGCGGTCGCCAGGCGGGGTACGCGGAAGTCGGTGCGGGTGAGGGTGCGCTCCGCGAGGGCGGCGTGGAGGCGGCTCGCCGTGTGCCAGACGGTGTCTCCTTCGGGCATGTTCCTATTTTGCGGGTGGGGGCTTCTTGGGCGCGGGTGTTGCGTTCCGCTGTGTGCCCTGCTTTGTGCGTGTGTGCTTATGCCGCCGGACGGCTTTGTGCGCTTATGCCGCCAGTTTGGGTGCGTGGTTGCCTTTCGCTGCGGCGGATGTGGGTTTGTGGTCGCTACTGCCTTGTGCGTTACGGGCCCCCTACGACGCTCCGCGCCTCCGGCCGCCCCCCCCCTGCTTCGAGCGGTGGCGCGCCTGTGGTCGCTTCTCGCGGGTGTGCTGCTTCTTGACTGGTCAGTCTGCGCGCAGGCGTAGCCCCCTTGGGGTCGCGTGGAAACCTGACTGCTCCAGGAGGTGGGACAGCGGGGAATTCAGGGCGGGGGAGCCGTTTACGCGCTCCACCGTGACCGTGGAGCCCAGGGCTCCGTCCCGGGCCGTGGCGGCCAGCGCCTCGGCCGCTGCGCGCAGTTGGGGCGTGGCGCCGTCAGCGCCGGGGTCCTCCGCGCCGGGCCAGGCGAGGAGGGTCTTGCCGCCGCGCTCCACATAGAGCGCCAGCTCGCCGTCGACCAGGACGACGACCGCGCCCGCCTTGCGGCCCGGCTTGTGCGTGGAGCCCTCCAGGGGCTGGGGCCAGGGGAGGGCGGCGCCATACGCATTGGCCGGGTCGGCGGCGGCGAGGACCGCGGTGCGCAGCGGGCGCTCGCGCTCCCTCGCGGTGTGCACCGCGCGCAGCCGGTCCACCGCGCCGTCCATCGCGAACTGGGCCGCGCCCAGCCCCTCCACCACATAGCCGCGGCGGGCCTGACCGGTCTCCTCGAAGGCGGCGAGGACCCTGTACGCAGCGGAGAAGCCGCCCTCGACGCCCTCGGCCGTGACGGCGCCGCGGGTGACCACGCCGTGCCGGTCCAGGAGGGTGCGGGCCAGCGCGTGGGCGCGGTGCGTGGGGTCGGTCTCCGGGGCGGGGAGGAGGGACCAGCGGCCCGCGACGGTGGGAGGACCCGTACGGGAGGCGGTGGGTCTGTTGGTGCCGGTGCGGGTGGCGGCCGCGGTGAGGGAGCCGTAATGCCCGCGCGGGACCGCTCTCTTGGCGCGGTGCGCGGTGGACCCCGCGGTGCGGCCCGAACCGAGGAGGGCGCGCAGGGGCGCGAGGGTGTCGTTGGTGACCCGCCCCGACCAGGCCAGGTCCCACAGGACGTCGGCGAGCTGGGGGTCGGTGGCGTCGGGGTGTCCCGCGGCGCGCACCTGGTCGGCGATCTGGCGGAAGAACAGGCCATATCCCGGGGCGAGGACGTCCAGCACCGCCTGGTGCAGGGGCGACAGCTCCAGCGGGAGGGGCTGGGGGAGCAGCAGCGGTGCGGTGTCGGCGAGGTGGAGGGACACCCAGCCGTCCTTGCCCTGGAGCGCGCCCATGCCGGCCCACACCACCTCGCCCGAGGCGGTCAGCTCGTCGAGGAGGGAGGGGCTGTAGTCGGTGACGCGGGAGGGCAGCACCAGCTTCTCCAGCGCGGAGGCGGGGACCGGGGCGCCCTGGAGCTGTTCGATCGCGCGGACGAGGCCGTCGATGCCGCGCAGGCTGCGGGTGCCCAGGTGCTGCCACTGGGGCAGGAACGCGGCGAGCGCGGCCGGCGGCACCGGCTCCAGCTCCTCGCGGAGCGCGGCGAGGGAGCGGCGGCGCAGGCGGCGCAGCACCGTGGCGTCGCACCATTCCTGACCTGCGCCGGAGGGGTGGAACTCCCCTTGCACGAGGCGGCCGTTGGCGGCGAGGCGGTGCAGCGCCCCGTCGGCGACGGCCTGGCCGAGACCGAAGCGGGCGGCGGCCTCGGCGGTGGTGAACGGGCCGTGGGTGCGGGCATAGCGGGAGAGGAGATCGCCGAGGGGGTCGGCGACCGGCTCGGTGAACGCCTCGGGGACGCCGACCGGGAGGGCCGCGCCGAGCGCGTCGCGCAGGCGGCCCGCGTCCTCGATGGCGCACCAGTGCTCCGTACCCGCGATGCGGATGCGCAGGGCGCGGCGCGCGGCCTCCAGCTCCTCGGGCCAGGACGGGTCGGCGCCGCGCTCGGCCAGCTCGGGGCCGGTGAGCGGGCCCAGGAGCCGGAGCAGGTCGGCGACGCCCTCGGCGTCCTTGACGCGGCGGTCCTCGGTGAGCCACTGGAGCTCGCGCTCCAGCTCGTGGAGGACGTCGGGGTCGAGGAGCTCGCGCAGCTCGGCCTGGCCCAGCAGCTCCGACAGCAGCCGGGAGTCGAGGGAGAGCGCCGCGGCACGGCGCTCGGCGAGGGGGGAGTCGCCCTCGTACAGATACTGCGCGACGTAGCCGAAGAGCAGGGAGCGGGCGAAGGGGGAGGGCTCGGGGGTGGTGACCTCGACCATGCGGACGCGGCGCGCCTCGATGTCGCCCATCAGCTCCTTGAGGCCCGGCACGTCGAAGACGTCCTGGAGGCATTCGCGCACGGCCTCCAGGACGATCGGGAACGAGCCGAAGTCGCTGGCCACCTGGAGCAGTTGGGCCGCGCGCTGGCGCTGCTGCCACAGCGGGGTGCGCTTGCCCGGATTGCGCCGGGGCAGCAGCAGCGCGCGGGCCGCGCACTCGCGGAAGCGTGCCGCGAACAGCGCCGAGCCGCCGACCTGATCGGTCACCGTCTGCTCGATCTCGTCCCTGTCGAAGAGGACGTCGGAGGCGCCCACGGGGGCCTGCTCCGGATCGTACGTACGGTCGTCGGCGCCCGAACCCGTCGCGGGGGCCGCGTCGTCCAGCAGGTCCAGGCCCAGCAGGTCGGCGTCGGGCAGGCGCAGGACGATGCCGTCGTCGGCGTGCATGACCTGGGCGTCCATGCCATACCGCTCCTGCAGCCTGGCGCCGAGTGCGAGTGCCCACGGGGCGTGCACCTGGGCGCCGAAGGGGGAGTGCACGACCACGCGCCAGTCGCCCAGCTCGTCGCGGAAGCGCTCGACCACGATGGTGCGGTCGTCGGGGATGTGGCCCGCGGCCTCGCGCTGCTCCTTGAGATAGGCGAGGTAATTGCGCACGGCGAGCTCGTCCAGGCCCGCCGCGGTCAGCCGGGCGTGTGCGGCGTCGGGGGCGAGGGCGCCGGTCTCGCGGAGGAAGGCGCCGAGGGCCCGGCCCAGCTCGAGCGGGCGGCCGAGCTGGTCGCCCTTCCAGAACGGGAGGCGGCCCGGGACGCCCGGTGCGGGGGACACCAGGACCCGGTCCCTGGTGATGTCCTCGATGCGCCAGGAGGTCGTGCCGAGGGTGAAGACGTCGCCGACCCGCGACTCGTACACCATCTCCTCGTCCAGCTCGCCGACGCGGCCGCCGCCCTTCTTCGGGTCCGCGCCCGCGAGGAAGACGCCGAACAGGCCGCGGTCCGGGATCGTGCCGCCGGAGGTGACGGCGAGCCGCTGCGCGCCGGGGCGCCCGCTCACCGTGTGCGCGACCCGGTCCCACACCACGCGCGGGCGGAGCTCGGCGAAGGCGTCGGAGGGATAGCGCCCGGCGAGCATGTCCAGCACGGAGTGGAACGCGGATTCGGGGAGCGCGGAGAACGGCGCCGCGCCCCGCACGAGGGCGAGCAGCTCGTCCACGTCCCAGGTGTCCATGGAGGTGATCGCGACGAGCTGCTGGGCCAGCACGTCCAGCGGGTTGGCGGGGACGTGCAGGGCCTCGATGGCGCCCTCCCGCATCCGCTCGGTGACCACGGCCGACTGGACCAGATCCCCGCGGTACTTCGGGAAGACGACGCCCGAGGAGACCGCGCCGACCTGGTGGCCCGCGCGGCCGACCCGCTGGAGGCCGGAGGCGACCGAGGGCGGCGACTCGACCTGCACGACGAGGTCCACCGCGCCCATGTCGATGCCCAGCTCCAGGCTGGAGGTGGCCACCACGGCGGGCAGCCGCCCCGACTTGAGGTCCTCCTCGACCACGGCGCGCTGCTCCTTGGAGACCGAGCCGTGGTGCGCCTTGGCGATCAGCGCGGGGGCGCCCTTCTCCGCGCCCGCGTTGCCCATGAGCTCGGCCGGTGAGTGGTGCTCGGGGAGGGGCTCGCCGGTGGTGCGCTCATACACGATCTCGTTGAGGCGGTTGCACAGACGCTCGGCGATGCGGCGGGAATTGGCGAACACGATGGTCGAGCGGTGCGCCTGCACGAGATCGACGATGCGCTCCTCGACCGAGGGCCAGATGGAGGGCTTGGCGCCGCCGCCAGGGCCGTCGCCGCCCGCCTCCTGCGCGGGCGAGGCGGCGAGCTCGCCCATGTCCTCGACCGGGACGACCACCGAGAGGTCGAAGCGCTTGCCGGACGGGGGCTGGATGACCTTGGCATTCCGCTGCGGGGAGAGGAAGCGGGCCACCTCGTCGACCGGGCGGACGGTGGCGGACAGGCCGATGCGGCGGGCCGGCTTGTCGAGCATGCGGTCCAGCCGCTCCAGGGAGAGCGCGAGGTGGGCGCCGCGCTTGGTGCCCGCGACCGCGTGCACCTCGTCGAGGATCACCGTCTGCACGCCGGAGAGCGCGTCCCTGCTCGCCGAGGTCAGCATCAGGAACAGGGACTCGGGCGTGGTGATCAGGATGTCCGGCGGGCGGCGCGCGAGGGAGCGGCGCTCGGCCGCCGGGGTGTCCCCGGAGCGGATGCCGACGCGGATGTCCGGCTCGGGCAGGCCGAGGCGTACGGATTCCTGGCGGATGCCCGTGAGGGGGCTGCGGAGGTTGCGCTCCACGTCCACGGCGAGGGCCTTGAGGGGGGAGACGTAGAGCACGCGGCAGCGCTTGAGCGCGTCGGCGGGGGGCGGGGTCGCCGCCAGGTGGTCGAGGGAGGAGAGGAAGGCGGCGAGCGTCTTGCCGGAGCCCGTGGGGGCGACGACCAGGGCGTCCGACTCCTCGGCGAGGGCGTGCCAGGCGCCCTCCTGTGCGGGGGTGGGGCCGGTGAAGGCGCCGGTGAACCATGCCCTGGTCGCTGGGGAGAAGTGGTCTAGTGCGGGTTCGCTCGCCATGGGGTCCATCGTGCATCTTGGGTCTGACAACGGCCCCGTTTGCGTGTGGAGCTCGCCGCTACGGGATGAGGGCCGGTGCCCCCGGACCCTTCGGGGCTTCGCCCCGGACCCCCTTTTGAGCGGGGCTTCGCCCCGGCCCCTTTTCGCTGTGGGTGCGTGGGGCCGGGGGCTGCGGTTCCGGTGTGCCCACCCGTTCCGCCCCTTGCGGAACGACTGCCCACACCTCGGTGGGGGGGGGACGGTCAGCAGTCGTCTATCAAGCCGACTGTGAAGTTCGGGGTGCTGTTGGTGGGGGAGCCTGCTGCCCAGTTGTAGATTCCGCGGGCCATCGTGGAGGTCTCGGACGCCGCTCGGTGCGCGTAGATCTCGGAGCGGGTCTTGGCCACCTCGGGGTCGTCGGGGGCCGCCTGGCCGGCGAACTCGGCGAAGTGCGTGGCCAGGCGCGGCTCGCCGGCCTCCAGGAGCGCGTGCGCGCGCTCCGCGAGCCGCTCCGCGCCACCGGCCGCCTCCGCGATCTCGGCCGCGAGCGCCGCGTCGGGGGCCGGCTTGAGGTGGGCCGGGTTCTGGTCGTACCAGCCTCCCCACAGGCGCCACAGATTGCGGACCACGAACTCCGGCTCGTCGTACGCCGGGTGGAGATACGGCTTGTCCAGCAGTTCCTGCGGGACCCGCACGCCGTGCAGCACCTCGTCCAGCCGCTTCCCCTCGTTCATCAGCGCGCGGGTCTGCTCGCACAGCGTCTCCAGCAGCGCCGCGCTGTCGCCGAGCGCCTGGTCGACGCGGTCCGCGCCGGTGATCGGCACACCGTGTCCCGGCAGCAGCACCTCGGCGCCGAGCCGCTGCATCTCGCGCAGGGCCGCCGCCCACTCCTCGGGGTAGCGCTGCACCTTCTGCGGGTTGCCCGCGTTGGGCGCGTTCCAGATGAACAGGTCGCCCGTGCACAGCGTGCGCAGCTCGGGGATCCACACGTACGTGGCGTCGTCGGTCTCGCCGCGCGCGTGCACCAGCTCGAAGGTGAGCGCGCCGCGCCGCACGGTCGTCCTGTCCCGGTACGTGGTGTCCGGGTAGCGGTAGCTGGTCGGCCATCGGAGGGCCGGCACACCGAACTGCCGCCGGTTGATCCACGCGTTGTAGCCCGCCGTGTCCACGTACCGGTCGAAGCGCTCGGCGATCAGTTCGTGCCCGATGACCTGGGGCGGTTCGGTCCCGCGCTCCGCCGCCTCGCGGTCGAAGGGCGCGACGCCGAAGACGTGGTCCACGTGGCCGTGCGTGAAGACCACGCCGCGCACCGGCGCGGAGGACCAGCCGCGCACCGCCTCATGCAGGGTCTCCGCCGTGCGGACGTCGCCGGAGTCGACCAGGACCAGGCCGTCGCCGGTGTCGAAGACCGCCACGTTCGCGAACGCCGGGAAGAAGCCTGTGCGTTCGCCGAGGCGCACCAGCTCGGGGCCGGTGAACTCGCCGGTCAGGTGCGCGCGCAGGCTCTCCTCGCCGCGCCACACGCGGTCCGCGTACGCGGCGTACCCGTCATGTCCGCCGGCCTTGTGCTCCGTCATAGTGTGTGCCTCCTCGCCTTCCGCTGGGATCTTCCGTTCGGGAGTGCGGGACCGAGTCTCGGGCGGGGTACGGGCGCGCGGTACCGGCTCGCGTCACACCCGGCGGCCGTGCGCGCTGTGACCCGCCACAACCACCGCGACCTGGAGGCCCCGTGGAGCTGTCGGACGCCGCGCGCGGACTCGCCCGGCGCTGCGAACCGCGGGTGAACGAGCTGGCCCGGCACATGGTGCGGGAGACCTTCGAGCGGCTCCCCGGGTACGCGGCGATCCCCGGCGACATGAGGGAACTGGAGATCGCGGCCACGGCGCGGCACGGCATGCGGCGGTTCCTGGACCGGGTGCGCGACCCGCACGGGGCGCACGCCGACGACGCCCTGTTCCGCGAACGGGCGGCCCAGCGCGCCGAGGAGGGCGTGCCCCTGCAACTCCTGCTGCGCACCCACACGCTCGGCGTGTACGTGCTGTGGCAGGCGCTCCGCGACGCCTGCGCGCCCGGCGAGGAGGCCGCGCTCATCGAGCTCACCGAGCTGCTGATGCGCGCGCACGAGAGCACCGTGGGCGCGGTCGCCGAGACCTATCTGGAGGAGCGCGCCGCGCTGGAGGCCGAGCGCCGCGAGCACCGCCGCAGCCTCGTACGGGCGCTGCTGGACGGCACGTTGGGGGACGGTACGGCCGCCGCGCCGCCGCCCGAGGGGCTGGGCCTCGACCCGGCGCGGCCGTGCCTGGTGCTGGTGCTGGAGATCCCCGGGGACGGGATCGAGGGGGCGCGGGGGAGTGCGGGCGTGGGGCGGCGGCGTGTGCTGCGGCGCGTGCAGACCCTGCTCGACCAGGCCTTCGGCGCCGAGGTCCCGGCGCTCCTGGAAGCGGACGTGGAGGCGGAGGCGCGGCGGCCGTGCGGCACCGCCGTGGTGCCCGGCGCGCAGGACGTGCCCGAGGGGTTCGCCGGCCGGCTGCGCCGCGCGTGCGGCGAGGGTGTGCGGGCCGCCGCCGTGCGCTCACCGGATCCCGCCGAGGTGCCGGAGGCCGCGCACACGGCGTCCGAGGTGCTGCGGGTGGCGCGCGCCGCGGGGCTGCCGCCAGGGGTGCACCGGCTGGACGACGTACTGCTGGAGTTCCACCTCTCGCGGCCCAGCGCGGGCAGCCGGGCCATCGCGGCGCTGCTCGACCCCGTCGCCGACGCGCCCGAACTGCTGCGGACCCTCCGCGTACACCTGGAGGCGCGGCAACGGCGGCGCGGCACGGCCGAGTTGCTGGGCGTGCATCCGAACACCGTGGACAACCGGCTGGCCCGCATCTCGGCGGCCACCGGACTCGACCTGGCGGCGCCCCGCGGAGCGGCGCTGGCCATCGCGGCGCTGCTCCTCCGCGAGGACGGCGGGGCCGAGCAGCGGGAAGCGGACTAGCCGAGCAGTGGAAAGCGGGCTGGCCGAGCAGCGGGAAGCGGGCTAGAGGCGGCCGTACGCGCGGAGGGTCAGCAGCGCCTCGATGGTCACCGCCGGGCGCGCCTCCAGCTCCGTGCCGGGCGCCCACAGCCGCCAGGTGACCGGCCAGCCGCCGTCCTCGCGCTGCCGCGCCGCCAGCGCGTCCAGGCTGGCGTCCAGCTCCGCCTCGGTGAACCAGCGGCGGGCCAGCGAGCCGGGGGTGCGCGCGAAGTCGGTCACGTAGTGGTGCTCGCCCGGCGCGTACCCCTCGGGGACCGGGAACGCCGTGGGGTCCGAGACCCGCTCCGGATCCGTCACCGCGAGCCGCTGCTCGCGCACCATCCGGCCCAGCCGGTCGGCCGCCGCCTCGGCGCGCCGGCGGTCCGGCACGTTGTCCAGGAAGGCGACGGCCGCGTGCACCTCGTACGGATGGGTCTTCTCCAGCGACTCGACGGCGGCCCAGCAGAAGTCCGTCGCGCGGAACAGCCACGCGTGCCAGACGTCGTTGCGGTGCAGCATCCCCACCACGGGCCCCGTGGCCAGCAGGTCGCTCGGCGGATCGTCCTGCACCGGGATCCACGGCGCCGCCGGATAGCCGCGCTGCGAGGGGTGCACGGCGGGCAGCGCGCCGTCCCGGGTGGAGATCCCCGTCAGATAGCGGCAGACCCGCTCGGCGGCCTGCCCGCGGCAGCGCCCGGTCTCGTCCAGGATCCGCAGCGCCGTGGCGGTGGCCAGCGGCTGGCTCACCGGGCCGCGCAGATCGGGCTCCAGCGCGTGCCCGTACCCGCCGTCCCCGTTCCGGTACGCGTCGAGCGCGGCCAGCACGGCGTCGGCGTCCGTACCGTCCTTGAGGAAGTGGAAGGCGAACCGGCGCTGTTCGAGCACGCGGGCCGTCAGCCACACGAAGCGCTCGGCACGGGAGAGGGGCGTCGCTGAAGTCGCTGCCATCTTCCGACCCTAGGGCCGCGCGCGGCGGCGGCGCAGGGCACGGGGAGTACCCACCCCCGCGGGCGGGATACTGGACGCATGCGGTTGACGGACTTCTGGCAGCGGATGGCGGACCACTTCGGCGGCTCGTACGCGGACTCCTTCGCGCGCGACCACGTCATGTCCGAGCTCGGCGGACGCACGGTGTACGAGGCACTGGCGGCGGGCCGGCCGGCGAAGGAGGTGTGGCGCGCGGTGTGCGTCGCGGTGGAGGTCCCGCCCGACAAGAGATGACCCGAGAGGGGACGAGCCGCCGAGGGGATGGGCTGCCGAAGGGATGAGCCGCCGCCCGACAAGACCGACAAGAGGCGTCTTGAGGTGCGTCGAGTGCACGGTGCACCGGCCGGTGGTCCAGACTGCTCCCCGTGGGTGAGCGAGAGGACGACGCGGTACAGCGGCGGGAGTTGACGCAGGACACGGGGCCCGTGCCGGGCTCCGGGGAGCGCGGGGCACGGGACGCGCGGGGCACGGGGGAGGCGCCGGGCACCCGCGAGGAGCCCGTGCCGCCTTCGCCGCGGCAGCCCGAGGGCACGGTGGCCACGCACGGCGCGGGCGGCGGCGCCGGGGCGGGCGCCGGACAGGGCGACGCGGGGCGCGGCGCGCACCGCTCGGGGCGCGTGCCGCCGGGCGGTGCGCGGGGCGGGCGGCCGCCGGGCGGTCCGCACTCCGCGCAGGCCGACGACCGCGAGAGCCGCATGCCGCGCTGGCTGCCCCGCGCCTTCGTGCTCGCGCTCGCGCTGCTGGGCTGCTTCCAGCTCGGCACCTGGGCCTTCCACCAGGTGACCGGGCTGCTGCTGAACATCCTGATCTCGTTCTTCCTGGCGCTGGCCATAGAGCCCCCGGTGGACAAGCTGGCCTCGTACGGGATGCGCCGCGGGTTCGCCACCGCGCTGGTGTTCCTGGCGCTGTTCGTGCTGGTCGCGGGCTTCTTCGGCGCGCTGGGCTCGGTCTTCGCCGAGCAGGTCACCCGGATCGTGGACAACCTGCCGTCCTACGTGCAGGACGTCGTCGTGTGGATCAACAAGACCTTCCACACCAAGCTCAGCGTCAACAAGCTCCAGGACAACGTCCTGCACTCCGACTGGCTGCGGAACTACGTGCAGGAGAACGCCGAGCACGTCTGGGGCTGGTCGGCGACCGTGCTGGGCACGCTGTTCCAGCTGCTGACCATCTGCCTCTTCTCCTTCTACTTCGCCGCCGACGGGCCCCGGCTGCGCCGCGCGCTGTGCTCCGTGCTGCCGCCCAACCGGCAGGCCGAGGTGCTGCGCGCCTGGGAGATCGCGGTCGCCAAGACCGGCGGCTACATCTACTCGCGCGCCCTGATGGCCCTGGTCTCGGGCTTCGCGCACTACCTCTTCCTGCAGTGGCTCGGGGTGCCGTACGCGCCGGCGCTGGGCGTCTGGGTGGGCGTGGTCTCGCAGTTCATCCCGACCGTCGGCACCTATCTGGCGGGGGCGCTGCCGATACTGCTGGCGTTCACCGTCGAGCCCTGGGCCGCGGTGTGGGTGCTGGTCTTCGTCGTGGTCTACCAGCAGTTCGAGAACTACATACTGCAACCGCGCATCACCGCGAAGACCGTGGACATCCACCCCGCCGTCGCCTTCGGCTCGGTGATCGCCGGGACCGCGCTGATGGGCGTGGTCGGCGCGCTGATCGCGATCCCCGCGACGGCCACGCTGCAGGGCTTCCTCGGCGCGTACGTGAAGCGGTACGACGTGACGGACCCGAGCCTGCGGGTGGCCCAGCGGCGCGGGGTGCGGGGGCTGTGGCGGCGCCGGAGAGGCCACGAGGACCCGGACGAGAGCGGGTCACCGGAGGCCGGCGGGTCCCCGGAGGACGGGGGCGCCGGCGGCCGCGAGGACGGCGCGGGGGACGAGCGGGACTGACCCGTACGGGAGGACTGACCCGTACGGGAGGCGGCCCGTAAGAGCGGGACCGGGCGCGTCCCCCGGCGCCCGGTTCACAGCCCGTGCCGCCGCAGGAAGTCCGTGATCAGGGACTGCCAGCCGGCCGGGTCCTCCACCATCGGCAGATGACCGGTCGCCAGCTCCGCGTACTCGGCGCCCGGCACGAGCTCCGCGACCCGGCGCGAGTGCGCGGGCGACACCAGCGTGTCCTGCGTGGTGGCCACGACCAGGGTGGGAACGGTGATTCCCGCCAGGTCGGCCGTGGTGTCGGCGGTCTGTACGAGGGCCGCCTGCTCCGGGGCGCCGGGCGGCACGGTGTCCGCGATCTCCGGGAGCAGCGCGGCCAGTTCCTCCTCCGTGAGGGAGTCGAGGTGGTCCGCGCCGAAGGCGGTGAGCGCGTTGAAGCGCGCGTACGCCGCGGTGTCCCCGCGCCCGAGCAGGTCACGCCACACGCCCATGGACAGCCGCAGCCTGCGGTCGGCCCGTGCCAGTCCCGCCGTGAGCACGAGGCCGCGCACCCGCTCCGGGTGCCGTGCGGCCAGCCGCGCCGCGACCGCCGTGCCGAGCGAGTAGCCGAGCACCGTGAAGGTCCCGGCCCCGGCCCGTACCGCCGCGCCGGCCAGGGAGTCGGCCAGCGCGTCGAGGTCCAAGGGCTCCGGAGAACGGGGCGTGTCCCCGGAGCCGGGGTAGTCGCCACCGATCACGGTGTGCTCCGCGGCGAGCGCGGGGACGAGCGGCGCGAAGTTCGCCGCGACGCCCCCGCCGGCGCCGTGCGCGAGCAGGATGCCGGGGCCCGACCCTGTGACGGTGGTGGCCAGGTCGTACGGGAGGGCCTGCGGGGGTACGGGGGCGGGCGCGGGGCGGCCGGAGATCTGTGTCATGGGCGACAGGCTGCGCCCTGACATGGGTGTGAGGGTCAAGTCCGGCGGGGTGCGGGGGCGTGGGGCGGGTCACCAACATCGCCCGGTGCCGCGGTCGTTGGGGAGGGGGAGGGGCGGCGCGCCGGGGGTGATCGGCTTGACGCAAAAATCGAACATGGATTCTTATAGGTGACCGACGCAGACGGCCCGGCGGGAGCCTGGGGGCCGATTGTCAGTGGCAGCCGCTAGCGTCGTTGGACGTGAAGCGAACGACTCAGACGAACCGGGTGACACCCATGGCAGAGACCGACCGCGAGAAGGCGCTGGAGACAGCCCTCGCGCAGATTGAGCGGCAGTTCGGCAAGGGCGCCGTCATGCGGATGGGAGAGCGGCCCAACGAGCCGGTCGAGGTGATCCCCACCGGCTCCACCGCTCTCGACGTGGCCCTCGGCGTCGGCGGCATCCCGCGCGGCCGCGTGGTCGAGGTCTACGGCCCGGAGTCCTCCGGCAAGACGACCCTGACCCTGCACGCGGTGGCCAACGCGCAGAAGGCCGGCGGCACGGTGGCCTTCGTGGACGCCGAGCACGCCCTGGACCCCGAATACGCCAAGAAGCTCGGCGTGGACACCGACGGCCTGATCCTGTCCCAGCCGGACAACGGCGAGCAGGCGCTGGAGATCACGGACATGCTGATCCGCTCCGGCGCGCTCGACCTGATCGTGGTCGACTCGGTGGCGGCCCTGGTGCCGCGGGCCGAGATCGAGGGCGAGATGGGCGACTCGCACGTGGGTCTCCAGGCGCGGCTGATGAGCCAGGCGCTGCGGAAGATCACCGGTGCGCTCAGCCACTCCAAGACCACCGCGATCTTCATCAACCAGCTCCGCGAGAAGGTCGGCGTGATGTTCGGCTCCCCGGAGACCACCACGGGTGGCCGGGCGCTGAAGTTCTACGCCTCGGTGCGCCTCGACATCCGCCGCATCGAGACCCTCAAGGACGGCACCGACGCGGTGGGCAACCGTACCCGCGTCAAGGTCGTGAAGAACAAGGTGGCCCCGCCCTTCAAGCAGGCCGAGTTCGACATCCTCTACGGCCAGGGCATCAGCCGCGAGGGCGGCCTGATCGACATGGGCGTGGAGCACGGCTTCGTCCGCAAGTCCGGCGCTTGGTACACCTACGAGGGCGACCAGCTCGGCCAGGGCAAGGAGAACTCCCGCAACTTCCTGCGGGACAACCCCGACCTGGCCAACGAGCTGGAGAAGAAGATCAAGGAGAAGCTGGGCATCGGGGTCAGGCCCGAGGAGCCGGAGGCCGAGCCGGGCGCGGACGCCGCGAGCGGAGAGGCCCCCGCCGACGCCGCCAAGTCGGTCCCCGCACCGGCCTCCAAGGGCAAGGCGTCCAAGGCGTCCTCGACCGCCAAGAGCTGATCCGTGACACGGCGCACCCACTGGCCGGAAGAGGAGGACTGCGGCGGTCCCGCCTCGTCGAGGGCCGAGGCGGGGCCGTCGCGCACGGCCGAGGGCTCGCGGTGGCGGGGGGACCGCGAGCCCGAGGACGGGCACGTCGGCGAGCACGACGGGGGGTACGAGGGCGCGTACGGCGGTGAGTACGGGGCCGCGTACGACGGCGACGGCGCGGGGCCCGAGGGGGAGGGCCGCGGGCGCGGCAAGGGGAAGCAGCGGGGGGCGTCCCGGCAGAAGTCCCGGGAGAAGTCGCAGCGTGAGGCGCAGCGGGAGCTGGAGCAGCGCGATCCCGTGGAGCGGGCCAGGTCGATCTGTCTGCGGCTGCTCACGGGGAGCGCGCGCACCCGGCAGCAGCTCGCCGACGAGCTGCGCAAGCGGGAGATCCCGGAGGAGGCGGCCGAGGAAGTGCTGGCCCGCCTGGAGGGGGTCGGGCTGATCGACGACGCCGCGTTCGCCGAGTCCTGGGTGGACTCCCGGCACCAGAGTCGGGGGCTCTCCCGGCGCGCGCTCGCCCGTGAGCTGCGCACCAAGGGCGTGGACTCCGAGCTGATCGACGAGGCCGTCGGCAGGCTGGACGCCGACCAGGAGGCGGAGACGGCGCGCGAGCTGGTGGAGCGGAAGATGCGTTCCACCCGCGGCCTCGACCGGGAGAAGCGCATCCGGCGGCTCGCCGGGATGCTGGCCCGCAAGGGCTATTCCGAGGGCCTGGCGCTGCGGGTCGTGCGGCAGGCGCTGGAGGAGGAAGGCGAGGACCCGGAGCTGCTGGAGTCCCATCTGCCGGACGCCTGAGGCGCCGGACGCCTGAAGTCCCGGACGCCTGACGGGCGTTGCCGGACACCCCGCGCGGAGTGTCCGGCAACGAACAGCTCGTTCAGGTGCGCCTCACCGGGTCACTGCCTCACTGCCTCACTGCTTCGCGGGGCAGAGGCGGTGTGTCTGCTTCCCGTTCTGGAGCTTGGCGTCCGCGCAGCCGGCGGGGAGCGAACCGTAGGGCTTGGAGCCGAAGTTCGCGGTCACGGTCAGCTTGCCGTGCCCGAAGTCGGAGCGCTGCACCGTGTTGTCGCCGGTCAGCCGCTGGAAGCCGGTCATGGGCTCGGTGCCGGCGGCCTTGTGCAGCGGGGCGAAGGAGCGCTGGAGCGCGGCCATCTCCTTGCCGGTGGACTTCAGGTTCTTGCTGCCGAGCGTGAAGTTGAGCGGGGTGTTGTAGAGCGCCGACATCAGCGCCCGGTCCTTCTTCTGGTCGGGGAGCTTGTCGTACGGCATCTCCCAGCGGTCGGCGTTGATCACCGAGCCGTGCAGCGCCGTCTCGTACAGCGGGATGCGGTAGCGCGGGTCGAACATCGCCTTGGCCAGCGAGGACGGCAGCTTCACCGGCTTGAAGAAGATCTTCGGCGCGCCCTCGGGCGCGTAACCGCCCCACTTCTGCTTGTCCTTCTGGAGCTTCCACAGGCCGTCGGTCACCGGGGTCTGCGCGCCGTGGTTGAAGGAGAGCACCGGCGCCGACCAGGCCGCGGCGGACTCCGAGCCGAGCACCAGCTTCCGCTTGCCGGAGATCTCCGCCATGCGCTGGAGGCGGTTGGCGCGGTCCTGCTTCTTGTTCATCCGGTGGCCCTTGGAGGCGTCGGTGAACAGTTCGCCCGCGGCGTCCACGTCCAGGAAGTAGCTGTCCGCGCCGTTGGCGGTCATCTTCGTGACCCGGTCGCGCAGATAGTGCCTGCTCGGCTCGGCCTTCTTGAACGCCTCGGAGCTGAGGTAGCAGCCGCGGCCGTGGAAGCCGCCCTTGGGCTTGCCCTTCCAGTCGCGTACGCAGAAGTCCGGGTAGACGGTGCCGGGCCACTTGGACGAGGGGTTGTCGGCGCTCTTGGCGGGCTGCCCGTTGTCGTAGGAGTCGTACGGGCCGACGAGGTAGCCGTTCTTCTTCGCGGCCCGCACCGCCTGCTTGGTCATCGGCTCGTCGTCCGAGTCGTAGCCGAGCCACAGCCGCGAAACGCCCATCTCGTGCAGCTCGTCGACGGCCTTCGCGCTCCGGGCTCCGCCCCAGGCGTACGCGTGCACGGCGCCGAGCAGCTTCGCGTTCTCCGGGTTGTCCTTGATCTTGTCCTTGAGGGTGCGGAGCCTGCCGTGCTCGGAGAGGTACGAGCGGTACTCCTTCGCGGCGGCCACCGGCGAGGAGCCCGTGAGCGAGAAGTGCACGGTGTAGTCGCGGGTCTGCTCGCGCTGCGAGAACTCGTGCTTCGCTGTGGCGCCGAGCCGCCCTGAAGCAGAGGCGAAGCCGAGGGAGGTGCCGACCTCCTCGGGAACCATGTAGCCGACGCCGTGCCTGCCCTGGGTGTAGCCCCACAGCGGCAGGGTCAGGCCGCCGGACAGGTCGGCCTCGGTGTCCTTGAGCCCGGCAGCGCCCGAATTCCAGAAGCGGTCGGCGACCGGCACGGAGATCCCCTCGCCGCGCGGGATCTGGAGCGAACCGTTCGTGCCCGCCGGTGCCTTGGTGCTCGGCCAGGAGAGGTTCTGGTCCTCCTGCGCCGTGGAGCGCACCGTCATCCGCAGCCGCCCGTGCTCGGACGCGGCGGAGACGCTCAGGTGCTTGCCGGGATACGACCAGCGCGCGGTGCCTCCGTCCACGGTCACCTCACCGGGCTTGCCCAGGTGCTGCGCGGCGGCGCCGGACACGGGGAGGCTGCTGCCGTCGGCCGTGCGCCCGGTCACGCGCAGCGAGCCGGTGTCCACGGAGGCGGTGCCGCCGCGCACCGTGAAGTCGACGGTGCCGCCGTGCGCGCGGGGCGGCGCGGGGGCGTCGTCCGGGGTTCCCGCGCTGGCCAGATAGCCGGCCGAGGCGGTGGTGGCGGTTGCCACGACGGCGGCCGCGATGCCATAGGTGCGCAGCCGCCGCTTCCGCACCTGCCGCCGGTCGCGGTGCGAGGGCGTCGGGTCTCGGTGTGTGGGTGTCGAGTCAGTCACGGGGCGAGCGTGCGGGCCCGGCTTAAGAAGGTTCTAAGAACGGGGAGTTGCCGACCCCGCGGGCGCCGAGCCCTTCTCCGTACCGGAACCCCTGCCCGTACCGCTCTCGCCCGTACAGCCCTCGCCCGTGACGCTGCCGCCCGCGACCGCCTCCGCTATGGCGCCCAGCGAGGAGGCGTGCGCCGCCGGGAGGGCCGTGACCAGGTGGCCGTCGGCGCGCACCACCAGCAGGGTGTGCGGTGCCGCGCCCGGGTACTCCTCCGTGACCAGCAGCTCGGCGCGCAGCGGCAGCGAGTCCACCGCGCCCGCCAGCTCGGGCATCATGCCGGCCGACAGCCAGTGCCTGCTGTCCCATACGGCGGTGCCCGGCGCCACCAGCAGCACCAGGAGCTCGCCCCCCACACCGCCCAGCCGCTCGCGCAGCCGCCCGCGACGGCCGTCCCGACCGGTCACCTGGACATCCCGTACGGGCTCTCCCGGTGCCGTCTCCACCGGGACCGAGGCCACCGTGCTCCGGGCCGGCAGCAGCGGCGAGGCGGTGTGCGCCGCGGGCCCTCCGAGCCTGCCGCGGCCCAGGTGCGCGTCGGTCAGCATGCCGAGCTGGGCGCGCACGCCGCCGCTGGGCAGCAGTCCGCGGAGCCCGCCGCCCTCGCGGCGTACGACGGTCATCGCGTGGTCGACCGCGCGCAGCCGGGCGCCCACGGCGGCCCTGCGCTCGGCCTCGTAGCTGTCCAGCAGGGCCTCGCTGTGTCCGTGGTGCCAGGCCAGCGCCAGTTTCCAGGCGAGGTTGGCCGCGTCCCGCAGGCCCTCGTCGACCGACTGCACGCCCAGCGCCCCCACCAGGTGCGCGGCGTCCCCGGCGAGGAAGGCACGGCCCACGCGCCAGTGCCGGGCGAGGCGCTGGTGCGCGGTGTAGACGCCGGTGTCGACGAGTTCGTACGGTCCCGGACCCGTGGATCCCGGGTTCTCGGCGCGGTGCCACATGCCGAGGGTGGCGTGCACGCGCTCCAACAGCTCGTCGGGGGTGACGAGTTCGCCGCGCGGGGGCAGCAGCCAGTCGAGGCGCCAGCCCTTGCCGGGCAGCGGGCGTGCGGTGATCTCGCCCGGGGCGCCGCCCGGATCGCGGTGCAGCAGCGCCTCCTCGGGCCAGGGCAGCCGGGCGCGCAGCGCGGCGACGGCGTACCGCTCCACCCCGGTCCGCCCGGCGAATCCCACCTTGAGCTGGCTGCGTATCGTCGAGCGGGCGCCGTCGCAGCCGACCAGGTAACCGGCCTTCCAGCGGCGCCCGTTGGCGCCCCCGGTGTGCGCGGTGACGCCGTGCGCGTCCTGTTCCACGGAGCGCACATGACTGCCGGTGACGATGCGGGCGAGGTGCTCGCGCTCCAGCGCGGCGCGCAACGCGCGCTCCAGCGCGTGCTGTTCGAGGTGGACGGGCGCCTCGTCCCTGCCGAGCTCGGCGCGTTCGACCAGCTCGTCCTTGCGCTGCACGCGCCAGTGCGACCAGCGGGTGCCGAACACCGGGGGCAGCAGCGCCGCGGTGTCGGGGCGCAGCACGCAGCTCTGGGCGGCACGCGTGGTGACCTCGCCCGAGCCGGAGTCCAGCACCACCGTGGGCACCCGGTGGCGCGCGAGGAAGAGCCCGAGGGCGAGTCCGGCGGGTCCCGCGCCGACGACGATCACTCCGGAGTCGGTCACGCGGGCAGCTCCGGGCGGCGCCGTGCGGAGCCGGCGGCGGCCGCGGGGTGCGGTGCGTGAGGATGAGGAGCCGTACGGGTGCGAGGAGTTGAAGCCAGAGGTGCCCGGTGCGCGATCACAGAAAGTATGCAACCCAGTGGCTGGCCCACCGTCAAGCTGAGGGGGCGGCGGCCGCCGTACGGCCGCCGCCCCGCCGGACATTCGGGGGCAGAGCGCCCCTCGGAGGTCCGGCCGGAGTCCGGCTAGAGCGCCTTCCCCGCTGACTGGTCGCCAGTGGCGTCCGGGCCCTCGGGCGCCTCGGTCATGTCGGTGTGGGCCACCGCGATGCCGGTCTTGGCTCGGCGGCCGCGCCGCTCGACCCAGTGCGCGAGCGCGGAGAGCGCGAGGCACATCGCGATGTAGATGGCGCCGGTCACGACGACCACCTGCACGTACGGGTTCTCCCCGTCGACGATGGTGTTGGAGGCCAGGAGCTGGCCCGCCTTGAGCAGTTCCTCGTAGGTGACGACGAAGCCGAGCGAGGTGTCCTTGAGGGTCACCACGAGCTGGCTGATGATCGTCGGCAGCATCGAGCGCACGGCCTGCGGCACCAGCACCGTGACCATCACCTGGGTCTTGCTGAGGCCCAGCGCGTACGCCGCCTCGGCCTGGCCCTTGGGCACCGCGAGGATGCCGGCCCGCAGGACCTCGGCCTGCACGGCCCCGTTGTAGAGCGTGAGCCCGAGGACCACGGCCCACATCGGGTCGCTGACGAAGAAGCCCTGCCACAGCAGGTAGATGGTGATCAGCAGCGGCACGGCGCGGAACAGCTCGATCACGCCGGTGGCGACGTAGCTCACCGGCTTGTGCTCGGAGAGCCGCGCCACGGCCAGCAGCACGGCCAGGGCCAGCGAGAACACCGCGGCGAGCCCGAACGCCTGGAGCGTCTTCACGATGCCGTTGGCGATGGATTCGCGTACGCCCGCGTAGTTGAAGATGTCCCACAGCGCGGGGTCGAACTGGCCCTTGCTGTTCAGCCGCAGGACGATCCACACCAGCAGGGCCAGCACGGCGGCGCCGCCCAGCACGGAGTAGACGACGTTGCGGCTGCGGGCCCGCGGTCCGGGAGAGTCGAAGAGGACGGAAGAGCTCATCGGGCGACCCCCATGCGGCGCTCCAGCGCGCGGAAGAGGGCGCTGATGGCGAAGACCAGGACGAGATAGGCGAGGGCCACCCAGAGGAAGATGACCATGACGTTGAAGCCCTTGTCGCTCAGCACCTTCTGGACGCTGAAGAGTTCGAAGTTGTTGAAGGCGCCGGCGATGGCGGAGTTCTTGGTCAGCGCGATCATGATGCTGCTCAGCGGCGGCAGCACGGTGCGGGTGGCCTGCGGCAGCACGATCAGCCGCAGGGTCTGCACGAAGGTCATGCCGATGCTGCGGGCGGCCTCCGCCTGGCCGAGCGCGACGGTGTTGATGCCGGAGCGCACCGCCTCGGCGACGAAGGACGAGGTGTAGAAGCCGAGCGCGAGCACGCCCAGCAGGTAGGAGCTGGTGCCGGGCGCGAGCACGACGGGCACCACGAAGAAGGCCGTCATGAACAGCAGCGTCAGCGGGGTGTTGCGCAGCAGCGTCACCCACACCGTGCCGAAGACGCGCAGCGGCGGCACGGGGGAGACGCGGAAGCCGGCTATCAGCACGCCGAGGACCAGGGCGAGCAGGGCGCTCGCCGCCGTCAGCGAGACCGTTCCGACGAATCCGTCGCGGAACAGGTCCAGGTTGTCGAGGAGTACGTTCATTCGGTTACCTGCACAGGGATCTCCGCGGGGCGGCGCGAGGGGTCGGGAACGGCGCGTCCCGCACGCCCGCCGTGCGGCGGACGGGCGTGCGGGACACGGGAGTTACGGAGTTACGGGCAGCGGTCTGTCACCGGGCTCCCCGGTCAGGGGCGCTCCATGGCCGGCGGCGCCTTGTACGGGGAGCCCGACTTGCCGAGCGTGGCCTCGTACGCCTTCTTGTAGCTGCCGTCCTTCTCGTGCTTCTCGACCGCCTTGGTGACCGCCTCGGTCAGCGCGGTGTCGCCCTTCTTGAGGCCGATGCCGTACGGCTCCTTGGTGAAGGTCTTGCCGACCACCTTGAGCTTGTTCGGGCGCTCCGCCGCGTACCCCTTGAGGATCGCGTCGTCGGTGGTCATGGCGTCGACCTGGCCGCCGAGGACCTGGTTCACGCAGTCGCTGTACTTGCCGAACTCCTGCGTCTCCGCGCCGAACTTGGCCTTGTTCTCCTTGATGTTCTGGAGCGGGGTGGAGCCCTGGATCGAGCAGACCTTCTTGCCCTTGATGCTGTCCGGTCCCTTGATCTCCTTGTTGTCCTTGCGGACGAGGAGGTCCTGGCCCGCCATGTAGTACGGGCCGGCGAAGTTGACCTGCTTCTTGCGCTCGGCGTTCATCGTGTAGGTGCCGACCATCAGGTCGATCTGGCCCTTGGCGATGGCCGTCTCGCGGATCGAGGAGTCGATCGTCTTGAACTGGACCTGCTTCTCGGGGTCGAAGCCCAGGTCGGCGGCGACCATCTTGGCGACCTCGACGTCGAAGCCCTCGTACTTCTTGGTGTTCTGGTCCTGGAAGCCCAGGTAGGGCTGGTCGGCCTTGGAGCCGATGATCAGCTTGCCGCGCTTCTTGGCCTTCTCCCACACCGGCGAGTCGACCTTGGCGGTCTTGTTCACCTCGTACTTGAGGCTCGAGGTGTCGGTGTCGCCGCCCGGCTTGTCGCCCGCCGAGCCCTTCTTGCCGCCGCATCCGGTGGCGGCGAGGCTGACGGTGAGGACCACGGCCGCGGCTGCGGCGCTCTTGCGGAACTTCATGGTGAACATCCCTTGCTCGATCAGCGTTGATCAGCGGCCGACTGCGTCGGAGACACCGCGGCGGCGGTCGTGCGGCTGCGGTACCGCGTCGTGCTGCGGCGGTACTGCGGGGCAGCGGTGCCGCGTGGCGGGTCCGCGTCCGCGGGTCCGCGTCAGTGATGGAGGATCTTCGCGAGGAAGTCCTTGGCGCGGTCGGTGCGCGGGTTGTTGAAGAACTGGTCCGGGGTCGCCTCCTCGACGATCCGGCCGTCGGCCATGAAGACCACCCGGTTCGCCGCGGACCGCGCGAAGCCCATCTCGTGGGTCACCACGATCATGGTCATGCCATCCCGGGCGAGCTGCTTCATGACCTCGAGGACCTCATTGATCATCTCCGGGTCGAGGGCCGAGGTGGGCTCGTCGAAGAGCATCACCTTCGGGTCCATGGCCAGCGCGCGGGCGATCGCCACGCGCTGCTGCTGGCCGCCGGAGAGCTGCGCCGGGTACTTGTCGGCCTGGTTGGCCACGCCCACCCGGTCCAGCAGTTCCCGCGCCCGCGTCTCGGCCTGGGCCTTGGGGGTGCGCCGGACCTTGAGCTGGCCCAGCATCACGTTCTCCAGCACCGTCTTGTGCGCGAAGAGGTTGAACGTCTGGAAGACCATGCCGACGTCCGAGCGCAGCTTGGCCAGCGCCCTGCCCTCCTGGGGCAGCGGCTTCCCGTCGATGGAGACAGCGCCCGAATCGACGGTCTCCAGGCGGTTGATGGCGCGGCACAGCGTGGACTTCCCCGACCCCGAGGGGCCGATGACGACGACGACCTCGCCCCGCGCAATCGTCAGGTCGATGTCCTGGAGCACATGCAGCGCACCGAAGTGCTTGTTGACGCCTTCCAGCACGACCAGGTCCTCCGCCGGAACGGCTTCCTTGGTCACCGGTACTTCGCTCATCGGCGTGCAGCTCCGTCCTCGTCGATTGCGAGGACTGTATTCAGCGGCCGCGAGCAGCGTCATTACATCTGAGCGGAAATTGAGCATAACGATCCGGCCGCATCCGGGCACCGCGGGTCAAGGGGCCGCAAGGTGTCCGGCACGTGTTCCACCGGCAGCCCAATGGAGACCTCCGCGTGACCTGCGGCCTCTTGACTCGCCTGGACGCCATGGCGCCGCCGGTCCGGTACGCGGCCGGCACCGGACCGCGCGAACCCGCGGGGCACGCGCGCGACTCCGCGCCAGACCGCACGCGCCGGTCCGCATGAGGGAGCGCCGGGCGGCGCAGACAGAAAGGGAGGGGGTCCGCATGAGGCTGCTGCTCGTCGAGGACGACGACCATGTCGCGGCGGCGCTGGGCGCCGTGCTCACCCGGCACGGCTTCGAGGTCGCCCACGTACGCAGCGGGGAGGACGCGCTGGACGCGCTGCTCCCCGACGCGGCCCCGCCCTTCGGCGTGGTGCTGCTGGACCTGGGGCTGCCAGGCGCCGACGGATTCGAGGTGTGCGGGAGGATCCGGCGGCTCACCCACACCCCGGTGATCATGGTGACCGCGCGCTCCGACGTGCGCTCCCGGATACACGGGCTGAACCTCGGCGCCGACGACTACGTGGTCAAGCCCTACGACACCGGCGAACTCCTGGCCCGCATCCACGCGGTGAGCCGGCGCAGCACGGGCGAGGCGGCCGAGGACGCGGGGCCCGCGCCGGCGGGCGGCGAAGCCGAGGGGCTGCTGCGGCTCGGCGAGGTCACCATCGAGATGCCGACCCGCAGGGTCTCGGTGAGCGGTACCGAAGTGCCGCTCACGCGCAAGGAGTTCGACCTGCTCGCGATGCTGGCCCAGCGTCCAGGGGTGGTGTTCCGCCGGGAGCAGATCATCTCCGAGGTGTGGCGCACGAGTTGGGAGGGCACGGGGCGCACCCTTGAGGTGCATGTGGCCTCGCTGCGCTCCAAGCTGCGGCTGCCCGCGCTGATCGAGACGGTACGCGGGGTCGGCTACCGGCTCGTCGCGCCGGCCGCCTAGGCGCGGGCGGAGGCGTGCGGAACAGGCTCCTCACCCTGCTGACCCTGCTGCTGGCCGGGGTGCTGCTCGCGCTGGGCTTCCCGCTCGCGGCGAGCCAGGCGGCGGCCGAGCAGCAGCGGATGGTGGTGGACAGGATCGACGACGCGGCGCGGTTCGCCGCGCTGGCCCAGTTCGTGACCGCGCCCAGCGACGCGAGGGAGCGCCGCGAGGCCCTGCGCGCCGAACTCGCCCGCTACCACGAGCTGTACGGGATCAGGGCCGGGGTGTTCTACCGGGACCGCAAGGCCATGGCGGTCGCGCCTGAGGGCTGGAGCGTGCCCCGTACCGGCGAGGGCGACCGGGCCTTCGGCGAGGCGCTGGCCGGGCGGCGCAGCCACGATCCGCCGCAGGTGTGGCCGTGGAAGCGGTCCCGGATCGCGGTGGCCTCGCCCGTCGTGCGGGACGGCGACGTGGTGGCCGTGGTGCTCACCGACTCGCCGACGGGACGGCTCGGCGCGCGCATCCTCAGGAGCTGGCTGCCGGTGATCGTGGGGGAGGCGGCGGCCATGCTGCTGGCCGTGGGCGCGGCGCTGCGGCTCACGGGGTGGGTGCTGAAGCCCGTGCGGACGCTGGACCGCGCGGCGCACGAGATCGCCACGGGGCGCTTCGCCTCGCGCGTGGCGGTGGCCGGAGGGCCGCCCGAACTGCGGCTGCTGGCGCGGTCGTTCAACGACATGGCGGACACCGTGGAGACGGCTCTGGAGCAGCAGCGGGCCTTCGTCGCCGATGCCTCGCACCAGTTGCGCAACCCGCTGTCCGCGCTGCTCCTGCGCATCGAGCTGCTCGGTCTCGAACTGCCCGAGGGCAGCCCGGAGTTCGCCTCCGTGCAGGCCGAGGGCAAGCGCCTCGCGCGGGTGCTGGACGGGCTGCTCGACCTCGCGCTGGCCGAACACGCCCCCGCCGACCTGCGCCTCACCGACGTCGCCGAGGTGGCGGCCGAACGGGTCGAGGCCTGGCGCCCGGTGGCCGAGCGCAAGGGCGTCTCGCTGGAGTCGGGGGGCCCGGCGCACGTCACCGCGTGGGCAGACCCGGTGACGCTGTCCAGCGCGCTGGACGCGCTGGTGGACAACGCGGTCAAGTTCACGCCGGAGGGCGAGCGGGTGACCGTGGCCGTCGCGGCGCGCGGCGAAGCGGTCACCATCGAGGTCGCGGACGGCGGCCCCGGGGTGGAGGAGGACGAACTGGAGCGGATAGGCGACCGCTTCTGGCGCAGCAGCAGGCACCAGAACGTCTCGGGCTCCGGCCTCGGCCTCTCCATCACCCGCGCCCTGCTCGCCGCGGGCGGGGCGGAACTCTCGTACGCGCACAACACGCCGCACGGGCTGCGCGCGACGGTCTCGGTGCCGCGCAGCGCCCCCGTGGGGGAAGGCCCCTAGGGGCACTGCGCGGCAATGGTTCATCCGCGAGGGGTCATGCCCTGCTGAGCCGCAGCGTGCGGATCTCGAAGGGCCGGAGGGTGAGCGCGAAGTCGCCGTCGGCCGTCGGCTCGTACGGGTCCGTGCCGTTCGGCCGTTCCAGCAGGTCGGTGGCGGTCACCGAGGACACGGGGAAGCCGGGGGAGAGGCGGGCGTGCGCGCGGCCGCCGCGCGCCTCGTAGAGCCTCAGCACCACGTCGCCGCCGCGGTCCTCGGCGAGCTTGACCGCCTCCACCACGACGTGGTCGTTGTCCACCGTGACCAGGGGCGCGACGGGGGTGCCCGCGCCCCTGACCGTGCGCTCGGGGAGGTGGAGGCGGTGACCCTCCCGTACCGCGTCCGGGATGTCCGCGCCGGGGGCCAGCGCATAGCGCAGGCGGTGGACGCCCTGGTCGGTCTCGGGGTCCGGGTAGCGGGGCGCGCGCAGCAGCGAGAGCCGGACCGTGGTGGTCTGGCCGCCGTCAGGGCGGATGTCGCGGGTGACGTCGTGGCCGTACGTGGAGTCGTTGAGCAGCGCGGCGCCCCAGCCGGGCTCCGCCACGTGCAGCCACCTGTGCGCGCAGATCTCGAACTTGGCCGCCTCCCACGAGGTGTTGGTGTGAGTGGGCCGGACGACGTGCCCGAACTGGGTCTCGGCCGCCGACCCGTCCGCCTTCACATCCAGCGGGAAGGCCGCCTTGAGCAGCGTCTCGCTCTCCCGCCAGTCCACCTCGGTTCCGATGTCCAGCACCGCCGAGCCGGCGCGCAGACCCAGGCGCTGGACCACGGAGGAGTCACCGAAGGCGCGGGCCACCCGCACCGTGGCCCGGCCGTCCTCCGCCTCCTCCAGGGCCAGTTCCGTTGCCTCGGTCAGATCCGTGACCCGGTGCCGGTAGAAGGAGTCCACGTCCCAGGCGTCCCAGTGGTTGGGCAGGTCGGGGTGGAGCTGGAGGAGATTCGCCGCCCGGCCCGGCGCGACGGCCTCGCGCCCATTCCGCAGGTCGTACGCGGAGACCACCAGGCCCTGCGCGTCGACCTCCACCCGCAGCAGCCCGTTCGCCAACGTCCAGCCGCCGCCCTCGCGTTCCGCGACGGTGACCGGATCGCCGGTGAACTCGGCGCGTGCGGGCAGCGCGCCGCCCGCCGGCACGCCCCCGCGCGCATGCGGCGCGCCGTTGAAGGCCACCGGCACCTCGCCCTCACCGGCGAGCGCACGCTGCGCCGCGTCGATGATCGCCTCCAGTTCGGCGCGCACCCGCTCGTACGTCTCCCGCGCCTCCCTGTGCACCCAGGCGATCGAGGAGCCGGGCAGGATGTCGTGGAACTGGTGCAGCAGCACCGTCTTCCACAACGCCTCCAACTCCTCGTACGGATAGGGGTGCCGGACCCGCACCGCCGCCGTCGCCGCCCACAGCTCGGCCTCGTGCAGCAGGGACTCGCTGCGCCGGTTGCCCTGCTTGGTCTTCGCCTGCGAGGTGTACGTGCCGCGGTGCAGCTCCAGATACAGCTCGCCCACCCACACCGGCGCCCGCTCCGCGTACTCCGCGTGCGCCTTCTCGAAGAACGCCGCGGGCTTCTCCACCGTGATCCTCGGCGCCCCGTCCAGGTCGCGCTGCCGCTCGGCGCGGGCCAGCATCTCGCGGGTGGGGCCGCCCCCGCCGTCACCGAAGCCGAAGGGGACGAGGGAGTGCGAGGCCGCGCCCTTCTCGCGGAAGTTGGCGGCGGCGTGGCCCATCTCCCGCCCGCCCAGGTCGGAGTTGTAGGTGTCCACCGGCGGGAAGTGGGTGAACACCCGCGTCCCGTCGATGCCCTCCCACCAGAACGTGTGGTGCGGGAACGGGTTGTCCCGGCTCCACGAGATCTTCTGCGTCAGGAACCACTCGGCCCCGGCCTGCCGCACGATCTGCGGCATCGCGGCCGTGTAGCCGAAGGTGTCGGGCAGCCACACCTCCTTGGTGTCGATGCCGAACTCCTCCAGGAAGAACTTCTTGCCGTACAGGAACTGCCTGGCCATCGCCTCGCCGCCGACCATGTTGGTGTCCGACTCCACCCACATGCCGCCGACCGGCACGAACTGGCCTTCCGCCACCTTCTTCTTGACCCGCGCGTACACCTCGGGCCTGTGCTCCTTGATCCAGGCGAGCTGCTGCGCCTGGGACATCGCGAAGACGAAGTCCGGGTTGCCGTCCATCAGGTCCGTCACGTTGGAGGCCGTGCGCGCGACCTTCCGCACCGTCTCGCGCAGCGGCCACAGCCACGCCGAGTCGATGTGCGCGTGACCGACCGCGCTGACGTGGTGCGCGGAGGAGCGCGCGGGCGCGGTGAGCACGCCGCGCAGCGCGGCCCGCGCCTCGTCGGCGGTGCCCTGTACGTCGGCCAGGTCCACGGAGTCCAGGGCCTGTTCAATGGCGCGCAGCAGCTCCCACCGGCGCGCGTCCTCCAGCGGGAGCGCCCTCATCAGCGAGCCCGCCACCTCCAGGTCCTGCACCAGCTCCCACACGGCGGGGTCGAAGACGGTGAGGTCCATGCGGTTCAGCCGGTACAGCGGCCTGTCGCCCGAGGTCAGCCTGTCGCCCTCGTACGTGGGGAGCTGCGGGGTGTTCACGATGGGGTTGGAGGCGGCCTCGACGTACAGCTCGATCCGCTCGCCGCCCTCGGCCGCGTCCGCGATCCGCACCCAGTCGTTGCGCGGGTGCAGTCCCTTCACCGGCTCGCCGTCGGCGCGGTAGACCATGCCCTCGCACTGGAAGCCCGGCATGTTCCGGTCGAAGCCCAGGTCCAGCACCGCCTCGACGGTCTGCCCCGCCCACGCGCGCGGCACCACCCCGGTGACCCGGAACCACGTGGTCCCCCACGCGGGCCCCCACTCCGCACCGGCGCGCACGGGCTCGTACGGCGCCGCCAGCCCCTCGCGCACCGGCGGAGGTTCGCCCGGCGCGTCCCAGCGCGCGAGCTCCAGCGGCGCGGAGTGCGGGCGCACGGCGGGCGCGATGCGCTCGGCGAGCACCCGGCGCAGCCGGTCCTCGACGAGTCGGCGGTCATCGTGCATAAGGGCGGCTCCGAAGGTCGGCGGCAATCCGTCACTCAGGCATGCGTGCGTGCCGGCGGCGTTCGCGACCGCTGACAGCGCTCGGAGAAGAGCTTCCCCTCGCGGCCCCCGGCCAGCCCTTCCCCTTCCCCGGAGGCCCCGCGCTACGGCTTCACCGAGCGGTAGTAGCGCGCCGCGCCCCGGTGCAGCGGCAGCGGGTCGGTGTAGATCGCGGTGCGCAGGTCCACCTTCTGTGCCGCGTGCACCTCGCGGCCGATCACATCCCGGTTCCTGATCACCGCGCGGGTCATGCCCTCGGTCAGCGCCGTGTCCGTGCGCACGGTCGTGACCAGCAGGTTCGCCACCGCGATGGTCTTCACCGCGTGCCCGTGCTGCACCGTCGGATACGCGTCGGGCGGCATCACCGCGCTCCGGTAGTAGCGCGTCTCGGGGCGCTGGGTGTGCAGCCGGGGTACGAGGTCGCCGAGCTGCACCAGGCGGATGTCGGTGCGCGCGGCCAGCCGCTGCACCGCGGTCGTCGGCAGCCCGCCGGACCAGAAGAACGCGTCGAGCTCGCCCCGCTCCAGCAGCCCCGGCATGGTGTCGATGCCCGCGTGCACCGGGTCGATGTCCCGTTGCGGGTCGAGCCCGCCCGCGCGCAGCAGCCGGCCCGCGATCAGGTTCACGCCCGAACGCTCCTGCCCCACGCCGACCCTGAGCCCCTTGAGGTCCCGCGCGCTGCGCACCTTCGAGCCCGCGGGCACCACGAGCTGGATGTAGTCGTCGTACAGCCGGGCGCAGGCCCGCAGCCCGTCCTCCCCGTGCCGCTCGCGGTACTGCTCCACCGCGTCGGCCGCCGCGACCGTGAAGTCCGCCTCGCCCGAGGCCACGCGGTCGAGGTTCTGCACGGAGCCCTCGCTCGGCTGGAGCCGCAGCCGCACGCCGGGCAGCTCGCCGGGAAGCCGCTCCTTCAGCAGCTCCCCGTACCGCTCGTACACCCCGGTCGGCACCCCGGTGGCGAAGGTGACGTCGCCGCGCGGGCCCTCCTCGTCGCGCGGCACCAGCCACCAGGCCAGCAGCCCGAGCACGAGGAGCAGCGCCACGGCACCCAGGGGCCGGGGGTGTGATACGCGGAGCGGTGCCATGGCCGGTGATCCTGCCAGCGCGGATGCGGCGGCGGAACCGTCGGCGACCGGTGACCGGAACCGCGGGAAACGGCCGGAAATCACTCAACTCGCCCGGTTCCTCGCAACGTTCGCGCCGCCCCGGAGGTCCCTTACGCGGACGGCCCGGGAGACGACATGAGAGGACAGCGGATGAGATTCCGTACGGGATTAGTCGGCGCGGCCCTGGCGGCGGCCCTCACGACGGGCGCGCTAGCCGCCCCCGCGGTGGCGGGCGAAGCCACCGCGTCCGCCGCGCAAGCGCCCGCGGGACCGGCGCGGCACGGCCACGCCGCGACCCAGCGCGCCATGGAGGAGGCCGTACGCGACGGCGTGCCCGGAGTGACGGCCGGGGCCGAGGACGCGCGCGGCCCGTGGAAGAGCGCGGCCGGCATCGGCGACCTGCGCGACGGGCGCCCGCGCGGGGCGGACGACCACTACCGCGTCGCCAGCGTCACCAAGACCTTCGTGGCCACCGTCGTGCTCCAGCTCGACACGGAGCGCAGGCTGCGCCTGGACGACACGGTCGAGCGGTGGCTGCCCGGCGTCGTGCGCGGCCACGGACACGACGGCCGGCGCATCACGCTCCGCCAGCTCCTCAACCACACCAGCGGGATCTACGAGTTCCTGGAGGACAAGGACTTCCGCTCCCGCTTCTCCACCCGGGAGGCCCTGGAGAAGCACCGCTACGACACCGCCACGGCCCGGCAGCTCGTCGACGTCGCCATGCAGCACGCGCCGTACTTCCCGCCGGGCACGGACTGGCACTACTCCAACACCAACTACCAGCTCCTCGGCATGGTCATCCGCAAGGCGACCGGGCACTCGTACGCGCAGGAGATCCGGCACCGCATCCTGCGCCCCCTCGGCCTGCGGCACACCTACGTCCCGCACACCGACCCGCGCATGCCGCGGCCGAGCAGCCGGGGCTACACGAGGTTCTCCGCGGACCCCGACGAGCGGCCGTACGACGTCACCGAGTTCAACCCGAGCTCGGCATCGGCCTCGGGCGGCATGATCTCCACCTCGGCCGACCTGAACCGCTTCTACTCGGCCCTGCTGCGCGGCCGCCTGCTGGACGCGAGGCATCTCGCCGCCATGAAGACCACGGTCCCGGCGGAGGCCGAGCACCCGGGCGCCCGCTACGGCCTCGGCCTGATCGAGCGCAGGCTGAGCTGCGGTCGCACGGTCTGGGGCCACACCGGCGGCATCGTCGGCTCGGCCACCGAGGCGGTGACCACGGCGGACGGCCGCCACTCCCTCGCGCTCAACTTCAACGGCGACTGGGCGGACACCGCACACGCCGACGCGATGCTGGAGGCCGAGTTCTGCGGGAGGTGATCCGCGTTCGCGTGATCGGCAGCGGATGAGCCGCGCCGCGCGGGGGCCGCGTCCCGCCAGCCCGGAACCACCAGCCGGGAACACCGGAGCGGGAGGGCGCGGCCACCGCGTACCCTGGTCGACTGAGATGAGTGCGAAGACTTATGAGCTGCGGACGTTCGGCTGCCAGATGAACGTCCACGACAGCGAGCGGATGGCGGGCCTGCTCGAGGACGCGGGCTATGTGCGCGCGCCCGAGGACGCCGACGGTGCGGATGTCGTCGTCTTCAACACCTGCGCGGTGCGGGAGAACGCGGACAACAGGCTCTACGGCAATCTCGGCCAGCTCGCGCCGAAGAAGGCCGCGCGGCCCGGGATGCAGATCGCGGTGGGCGGCTGCCTCGCGCAGAAGGACCGCGACACCATCACGAAGAAGGCCCCCTGGGTCGACGTGGTCTTCGGCACCCACAACGTCGGCAAGCTGCCGGTGCTGCTGGAGCGCGCCCGCGTCCAGGAGGAGGCGCAGGTCGAGATCGCCGAGTCCCTGGAGGCGTTCCCCTCGACCCTGCCCACCAAGCGGGACAGCGCGTACGCGGCCTGGGTCTCCATCTCGGTGGGCTGCAACAACACCTGCACCTTCTGCATCGTTCCGCAGCTCCGCGGCAAGGAGAAGGACCGCCGCCCCGGCGACATCCTCGCCGAGGTCGAGGCGCTGGTCTCCGAGGGCGTCACCGAGATCACCCTGCTCGGGCAGAACGTCAACGCGTACGGCCAGGACATCGGCGACCGCGAGGCGTTCAGCAAGCTGCTGCGCGCCTGCGGGCAGATCGAGGGCCTGGAGCGGGTCCGCTTCACCTCGCCGCACCCGCGCGACTTCACCGACGACGTGATCGCCGCGATGGCCGAGACGCCGAACGTGATGCCGCAGCTCCACATGCCGCTGCAGTCGGGCTCCTCGCAGGTCCTGAAGGCCATGCGGCGTTCGTACCGCCAGGAGCGCTTCCTCTCGATCATCGAGAAGGTGCGCGCGGCGATGCCGGACGCGGCGATCTCCACCGACATCATCGTGGGCTTCCCCGGCGAGACCGAGGAGGACTTCCAGGAGACGCTGCACGTGGTGCGCGAGGCCCGCTTCGCGCAGGCCTTCACCTTCCAGTACAGCAAGCGCCCCGGCACCCCGGCCGCCGAGATGGACGGGCAGCTCCCGAAGGCGGTCGTGCAGGAGCGGTACGAGCGCCTGGTGGCCCTCCAGGAGGAGATCTCCTGGGAGGAGAACAAGAAGCAGGTCGGCCGCACCCTGGAGCTCATGGTCGCGGAGGGCGAGGGCCGCAAGGACGGCGCCACCCACCGCCTCTCGGGCCGCGCGCCGGACAACCGCCTGGTCCACTTCACCAAGCCCGAACAGGCCGTCAGGCCGGGCGACATGGTGACGGTCGAGGTCACGTACGCGGCCCCCCACCACCTCCTCGCCGAGGGCCCGACCCGGTCCGTACGCCGCACCGCAGCAGGCGACGCCTGGGAACGCCGCAACGCGGCCCCCCAGGAGGACACGAAGCAGGGCGTCATGCTGGGCCTCCCCACGGTGGGAGCCCCCGCACCGCAGCCCGCTGCCGACACGGGCGGCTGCAGCATCTGCTGAGGGAGCGCTGCGCGGGGCGCGTACGGGTCCGGGCCGCACACGGGGAGGGCACATGGCGCGCTGGGCGCTGCTGCTGGAGACGAGCGAACCGCGCCATGTGAACGACCCGCACCATCAGCGCGTGTGGGAGTGGACGCTGACCCGCGTCGGCTACGCCGAGGGCACCAGGGAGGACGCTCTCGGCCAACTGCGCGCGCACGCCGAGCAGCTCATCCCGCACCGACCCTCGCTGCTCCGGCGCAGGTCGGTGTACGCCGTGTCCGACGGCTACGTCGTGGAGGCCGAGGGCAAGCGGCGGAGCCACTGCTACCGCTTCACCCTGGGCGAAGTGCTGGAGGAGCGGGACATGCGGGGCGTCGAGCTGCGCAGCGAGCCGGAGGACCGGCAGCGCCCCGACTACGGGCGGCTGTAGCGCCCCGACTACGGGCGGCTGTGAGGCCGGCTCGGCCGGTCAGCCCGGTCGCGGCTCCGCCGCGAGGCCGCCCGCGAGGCCGCCCGCGAGGTCGTGCGGGGCGGCTCCGTGAACCCTCGCGGGGGACCCCCGTGTCCTGATGTGGACGGCGTGGAGGTGCTCACCGGCGCGGGCGTGGACGGGCTCGGGGGCCGCGCCGCTAAGCTGCCCGGCATGCTAGTCGCCGCTGCCGTATGTCCCTGTCCGCCCCTGCTCGTCCCCCAGGTCGCGGCCGGTGCCGCGCACGAGACCGAGGACGTCAGGAACGCCTGTTACGACGCGGTCGGAGTGCTGGCCGCAGCCCGACCCGACCGCCTGTACGTGACGGGACCCGCCGCGCAGCCCGGCCGGGGAACCCACCCGCAGGGCGCGCACGGCTCGTTCCGCGGGTTCGGCATCGACCTGGACGTGACCCTGGGCAAGGGCGATCCGCCGCCCGGCACCAGGGAACTCCCCGCCTCGCTGGCCGTCGCCGCCTGGCTGCTGAACCGTACGGACTGGACGGGCTCCCCCGTCGAGGGCATCGGCATCGGCGAGCCCCTCACCCGGGACCGCTGCGTGACCTCGGGCCGCGAACTCGCCGCGAGCGCCGAGCGGGTGGCCCTGCTGGTGATGGGCGACGGCACCAACTGCCGCACCCTGAAGGCCCCCGGCTACTTCGACGAGCGCGCCGCCGCCTTCGACGCCGCCGCCGCGCGCGCCCTGGGCTCGGCCGACACCGAGGCGCTGCTCGCCCTGGACGAGGAACTCGCCTACGACCTCCAGGCATCGGGCCGCGCCGGCTGGCAGCTCCTCGCGGGTGCGGCGGAGGGCGCGAACCTCAAGGGCCGACTGCTCTACGACGACGCCCCGTACGGCGTGGGCTATCTGGTGGCCGGCTGGTCGTGAGCCGCGCCGCGCGGTGCTCGGAAACGGGCCCAACGCCCCTGCTGGGAGGGGGAGTTGGGCCCCGCTCATGCGGTCGTACGGGTGCCGCGCCCGTGTGTCGTACGGAGTCCGGCGCGGGCCCCCGGTGCGGGACCGTGGCGCGGGACCGCGGTCCGGGTCGGGACGTGCGGCGGCCCCGGGAGACCGGCTGTGCGCCGGGCGCCCGGGGCCGGGACGCCGCTCAGTGACGGGGGCCGCCGCCGGAGGAGCCGGAGGGGCCCGAGGGGCCGGTGCCGCCCTGCCCCGTGCCGCCGCCCTCGTTGCCGAGACGGTTCGCCGCGTCCTTGGCCTTCTCCGAGCCGGACCTGATCTGGTTGCTGTACTTGCCCTTGGTCTTCGAATCGGCCACCTTCGCGGCCTGGTCGATCCCCTTCGCGACCTTGTCCCCGTGCTGGCCCAGCAGTCCCTTGATCTTGTCCATGAAGCCCATGGCGGTCACCTTCCTCCCGTCCTGAGACCTGGGACTTTTACCGTCCCTTGGAGAACAACCTACTTGTGCGCGCTGTCACCGGTCTCGTTGTCCGCCGCACCTTCCGCCGACTGCTGCTTGGGGATGCCGAGCGAGGCGCCGCCCTCCGGTGCGCTCTCCGGGGCGGCCTCGGCGGTGTCCTCGGCCCCGGCCTGCTGCTCCGGTCCCGCCTCGGACACCGCCTCCGGCTCCGTACGCCCGCCGTCGTCGCCCTCGGCGCCTGCGCTCTCGCCTCCGTTCTCGGCGACGGAGTCGGAGTCGGCGTCGGGGTCGGCGTCGACATCGGAGCCGGCCGCGGCCTCCGCGGTGTCCCCGGCCTCCTCATCGGAAGCACCCGCGCCCGCAGCGGCGCCCGCCTCCGCGTCCGCGCCCGCGCTCGCGTCGTCAGGGCGCGGGGCCGCCGCCTCCGCGCCGGGGCCCGCGGCCTCCGCCGCGCCCGTCTCACCCGGCTCGTGCCGAGCGTCCGCACCGGCCGTCCCGGAGTCCGCCGCAGGGGTGGTCCCGGCGCCCTCCTCGGTTGACGCGCGGGACGATCGACGGAGAAGCCTCGCAAAGACGCCCATATCTGCTCCTGACCTTGCTCGTGTGGGTGAAATCCCGCGTCGGCCCGCAGTGCCCGATCGCACGCCCGGCCGGGGCCGCGCCGAAGCCGACCGGCGGAATCACGCCCGGCCAACGACGCCGGTTCCGCGGTGTCACGTCGCTCGTTCGAGATGCCGTCGCGGGGTTTGCGAGACTTGCTGCGTGAATGCCGCAGCTCATGCTCCCCGTACCGCCCCTCCGGTCGTCGCCGTCGTCGGACCGACCGCGGCGGGCAAGTCCGACCTCGGAGTCGCCCTCGCGCGACGGCTGGGCGGCGAGGTGATCAACGCGGACTCCATGCAGCTCTACCGCGGCATGGACATCGGCACCGCCAAGCTCACCGCGGAGGAGCGCCGGGGCGTGCCGCACCATCTGCTGGACATCTGGGACGTGACGGTCGCGGCGAGCGTCGCGGAGTACCAGCGGCTGGCCCGCGCCGAGATCGACAGGCTGCGCGCGGCGGGCCGGGTCCCGGTGCTGGTCGGCGGCTCGGGGCTGTATGTGCGCGGCGCCATCGACGCGATGGAGTTCCCGGGCACGGACCCGGCCGTACGCGCCCGCCTGGAGGGCGAGTTGGCCGAGCACGGACCCGGCGCGCTGCACCGCAGGCTGGCCGGGGCCGACCCGGAGGCGGCCCTCGCGATCCTGCCCAGCAACGGGCGGCGCATCGTCCGCGCGCTGGAGGTCATCGAGATCACCGGCCGCCCCTTCACCGCCAACCTGCCGGGGCACGAGTCGGTGTACGAGACGGTGCAGATCGGCGTGGACGTGGCGCGCCCCGAGCTGGACGCGCGCATCGCGGAGCGGGTCGACCGCATGTGGGAAGCGGGCCTGGTCGAGGAGGTGTGGAAGCTGGAGGCGCAGGGCCTGCGCGAGGGCCGCACCGCCTCACGCGCGCTCGGCTACCAGCAGGTGCTCGCCGCGCTGGCCGGCGAGTGCACCTGGGAGGAGGCGCGGGCCGAGACGGTGCGCGCCACCAAGCGCTTCGCGCGCCGCCAGGACTCCTGGTTCCGCCGCGACCCCCGGGTGCACTGGCTCAGCGGCGCGGCCGAGGACCGCGCGGAACTCCACGACCGGGCCATGACGTTGCTCGAGGGACTGGACGGCGCGGTCACGGCGTGAGGTGCCGCGAGGCTGTCGAGGTGCCATCGCGCCTCGGGGTGCTGCCGCGCTCGGAGATGCTCCCCGAGGTGACCGTGGGATGACGGCCGACGGGCCGGGAAGAGGCGGTCGCGACCCGGAAAGCGGACGCAGCAAGAGAAGCGGTCACAGCCTGATCACGTGATGGCATCGGGACGCGCCGGTGGTCATCCGCGACTGCGTGGGCGTGCCATCATCAACCATCGTTCGGAGCCGTGCAGCCGGAGTTGGGAGGGCAGGTGGCGATGGAGGCCGGCCCTCGTGACAACGGAGAGACCACCGCCCGCGACCGGGGCGAAGGCCCCGAGGCCGTGGGCGTCGAGGCCCGCGCCGGCGGCCCGGGCGACGCGCGGGGCGCGGCCCTTCCCGGCCAGGCCGAGCCGGCGGACGCCGAGCCCGGCGGGGCCGAGGACGCCGCGGCGCAGGACGGTTCCCGCGCCGACGGCGCCGACGCCGCGCCCGTCGAGCCGCAGGAGCTGCGCCCGCAGCGGAAGCTGCGGCTCTGGCAGCTCGCCCCGATCGTGGGGCTCGGCGCGATCGGCTCGCTGATGTTCGCCTTCCCGCTCGCCTTCGAGCCGGGCGGCGGCTCGGGCGCCGTGGTCGCCATGCTCGGGCTGCTGATCTGCGCCTGCGCGGCCGGCTGGGGAGTGATGGCCGCGCGCAGGGTCGGCCAGACCTGGCCGGGACTGCCCGCGCGGGGTTCGGGCCGGCGCGCGGACTGGCGGGTGATCGCGCTGTACGCCGTGGTGGTGGGCACCCTGATCGCGCTCGCCATCTGGCGTGTGGCCAGGCTGCGTTAGGGCTCCCGTGCCTCTTCCGCACCCGGCGACGCGGGACTTGGGGGCGGCGGAGGCCCATGAGACGGCACAGCGTGAGCAGTTCGTGGCGCTGCGTATTCAGAACGCGGTGGCACCGCGCGTGCACGCCGCGTCGCGATACGGCTTGCGGAGCGCTTCCGGGAAACGGCCGGTGCGGGAAAACTCGCACGATGGAGTGATCCGGTTCACGGTCAGCGGGACCCCGTCGGCGGCACGTGATGGGGTCGGTAGCATCGCAGGCCCGGACCTGCGGGGATGTGCCGGGGACGTGCCGAGACCGGGAGGTGCCCTTGAGTGCCGTACGTAATCTGCGCAGTCTGCGCATGCTCGGCCGGGCCGCCCTGCTGGGCAACCTCGGGACGCTCGGCGGCGCGGCGCGGCGGCAGCGCATGCCGGACGCCATGGAGCACGTGGCGAAGGTGCACCGCGCGCACCACCCCGGCGCCGACCTGGACCCGCTGCACCGCGCCTATGTGCTGGCCGAGTCCTCGCACCGCGGCCAGATGCGCAAGAGCGGCGAGCCGTACATCACGCACCCCCTCGCCGTGACCCTGCTGCTGGCCCAACTCGGCGCCGAGACCACCACGTTGACCGCCTCGCTGCTGCACGACACGGTCGAGGACACGGACGTCACGCTGGAGCAGGTGCGCACCGGCTTCGGTGCCGAGGTCGCGTATCTGGTGGACGGCGTCACCAAGCTGGAGAAGGTCGACTACGGGGCGGCGGCCGAGCCGGAGACCTTCCGCAAGATGCTGGTCGCCACCGGCAGCGACGTGCGCGTGATGTCGATCAAGCTCGCCGACCGGCTGCACAACATGCGCACCCTCGGCGTGATGCGCAGGGAGAAGCAGGAGCGCATCGCCAAGGTCACCCGGGACGTGCTGATCCCGCTCGCCGAGCGTCTCGGCGTGCAGGCGCTCAAGTCCGAGCTGGAGGACCTGGTCTTCGCGATCCTGCACCCCGAGGAGCACTCCAGGGCGCGGGAGTTGATCGCCGAGCACGCCCGGCTCCCCGACCCGCTGACCGGCATCGCGACCGAGGTGCGCCGGGTGCTGCGGGACGCGGGGATCGGCGCGCAGGTGCTGATCAGGCCGCGGCACACGGTCTCGGTGCACCGGCTGCACGCCAAGCGGGGCGAGCTGGGGGAGTGCGACTTCGGGCGCCTGCTGATCCTGGTCGAGGAGGACGCCGACTGCTATGCGGTGCTGGGCGAGCTGCACACCTGCTTCACGCCGGTGATCTCGGAGTTCAAGGACTTCATCGCGGTACCGAAGTTCAACCTGTACCAGTCGCTGCACACCGCCTTCGCCGACCCCCGCGGCCGCGTCGCCGAGGTCCTCGTCCGTACGCGGCGCATGCACAAGGTCGCGGAGGCCGGAGTGATCGCCCTCGGCAATCCGCACGCCGCGCTCAACGGTGACCAGCAGCCCGCCGAGGGCGCCGAGGACACAGCGGAGCGGGCCGACCCCACGCGCCCCGGCTGGCTGTCCCGGCTGCTGGAGTGGCAGAGCCACGCGACGGACACCGAGACCTTCTGGGCCGAGCTGCGCGAGGAGCTGTCCCAGGACCGCGAGATCACCGTCTACTGCGCCTCGCCGGGGTCGGCCCCCGCGCCGAGCGGCGGGGCGCTGCACATGCCGGCGGGCGCGAGCTGCGTGGACGCCGCGTATGCGCGGTACGGCGAGTCCGCGCACCGCTGCATCGGCGCCCGCATCAACGGCAGGCTGGCCGCGCTGACCACGGCGCTGCGGGACGGCGACGCGGTCCAGCTCTTCCTGGAGCCCGCCGCCACGGCGGGGCCCGCCTCCGGGCCCTCGCCTGCGTGGCTGGAGCACGCGAAGACGCCCGCGGCGCGCATCGCCATCCGCCAGTGGCTCAAGGACAGGCCGGAGCAGGGCGCGGCGGAGGAGCAGGCGACGGTCGAGTCCGCTGCCGTGGAGCCCGCGGTGGACTTCCTCCCGGGGGAGACCCCCAAGCCCTCCTCGGCCCCCAAATCCCCCAAGACCCCGTCCGCCGAGGGCACTTCGGCCACCGAGCCGCCCGCCGCCGGTTCGCCCGCCACCGACGCACCCGCCTCCGAGGCATCCACTCCGGAGGCACCCGCGCCCGAGTCGCCCCGCGCCCCGCACACGGGCACGGTGGTCGCCGGACATCCGGACGCCGTCGTACGCCTCGCCCGCTGTTGCACGCCGGTCCCGCCCGACGCGGTGACCGGCTTTTCCGTACGCGGCGGCGCTGTCACCGTGCACCGCGACGACTGCCAGGCGGTGTCCCGCATGACCGCGGCAGGCCGGGACGCCGTGCCGGTGCGCTGGGAGCGCGGCGAGCCCGGCGAGGGCGTCGAGGGGTACCGGGTCACCCTCCGCGCCGAGGCCTTCGGCCGCCCGCACCTGCTGGCCGACCTCACCGAGACGATCGCCGCGCAGGGCGTCGCCGTGGTCTCGGCCGACGTGGAGCCGCCCCGCGAGCAGCGGGTCCGGCACACGTACACGCTCCAACTCCCCGACGCCACCGGCCTTCCCGCGCTGATGCGCGCGATGCGCCGCGTGCCGGGGGTGTACGACGTGACCCGCTCCGTGCGCCGCCTCCCCGCGGGCTGACACCGGGCGCCGTCCGAGGACCGGCACCACCGCACGCGCCGGCGGGCCGAACGCGCCACCGGGGCGCGCTGGTTCACGCGCCGCAGCCGCGCCCTTCTTTCGGGTGGGCCGGTGGCGGAGCCGCACGGCACGGGCGCGCCGCACTGGTAGCCGTGGTCCATGGTCACCTCCTCCGCCGCGCGGGCACGCCGCTCACCGGCCCGCCGCAGAACCGCCGGATGCGCCGCGGCCGCGGCCGTCTTCGCGCTCGTCGCCGCCGCGCTCCCCGCGCCGCACTCCGAGGGCGTCGGCGACCGGCTCTACCCGCACCTGGGCAATCCCGGCTACGACGTGCAGTCCTACGACATCGCGCTCGACTACGGCGGCCACAACACCCGCCCCCTGCAAGCGCGTACGCGCATCGCCGCCCGCGTCACCTCCGCCGAGCTGCCGCGCTTCAACCTCGACTTCGCGGGCGGCGAGGTCCGCTCCGTACGGGTCAACGGGCAGCCCGCGCGGCACACCCGCACCGGCGAGGACCTGGCCGTCACCCCGGCGCGGCCGCTGCACCTCGGCGAACCCCTGGACATCGACGTGGAGCACACCAGCGTCCCCACGAAGAAGGGCGGGGGCTGGGTGCGCACCGCCGACGGGCTTGCGGTCGCCGGGCAGCCGGACGGCGCGCACCGGGTCTTCCCGGGCAACGACCACCCCTCCGACAAGGCCCTGTTCACCTTCCGCGTCACGGCGCCCAGCGACCTGACCGTGGTCGCGGGCGGCGAGCAGCAGGGGAAGCGGCGCAGCGGGGGCCGCACCACCTGGACGTACCGCCAACCGCACCCCATGGCCACCGAGTTGGCGCAGGTGTCCATCGGGCGCTCCGAGGTGCTGCGCGGGCGCGGCCCGCACGGGCTGCCGCTGCGCCACGTCGTGCCGAAGGGCCAGGCCGAGAAGCTGCGCCCGGCGCTGGACCGCACCGGACGGCAGATCGCCTGGATGGAACGGCAGGCGGGGCCGTACCCGTTCGGCAACTACGGGGTGCTGGTCGCCGACGCCACGACCGGCTTCGCGCTGGAGACCCAGACGCTGTCGCTGTTCGAGAAGCGCGTGTTCACCACCGAAGGGGTTCCCGGCTGGTATCGGGACTCGCTGATGATGCACGAGCTCGCGCACCAGTGGTTCGGCGACAGCGTCACGCCGCGGACCTGGGGAGACCTGTGGCTGAACGAGGGACACGCCACCTGGTACGAGTGGCTGTACGGGCAGCACGGCGGCGGCCCCAAGGCGGCCGAGCGCGCGAAGGAGGCGTACGAGCAGTCGGACGGCTGGCGCAAGAAGTACGGCCCGCCCGCCAAGCTGCACGGCAAGAAGGGCGGCGAACAGCTCGCCCTCTTCAGCCCGATCGTCTACGACGGCTCGGGACTGGTCCTCTACGCGCTGCGCCAGAAGATCGGCCCGGCCGCCTTCGAGCGCCTGGAGCACGCCTGGACCGCGCAGTACCGGGACGGCAACGTCTCCACGGCCGACTTCATCGAGCTGGCCGGCACCGTTTCCGGCCAGGACCTGAGCGGCTTCCTGAAGCGGTGGCTGTACGCGGAGAAGACCCCGCGCATGCCGGGCCACCCGGACTGGCGGTCGCTGTGAGGGGATGCCCGCGCGCCCCTGACGCGGCCCCAGGGGGAAACCCTGATGACTCCGGCACCCGGCCGTGCGACCATCCTGTACGGCGGCGCGCAGGCGCCGGCCGCCGGGAGCAGTGCCGGAGCGGGGGCCGGGAATCAATCCGGCCGCACAGGCGTTGTTCCGGCACATCCCATTCCCATCGACGTAAAGGATCAGATGACCTTCTCCTCTTCCCTTCCACAGAACGGCCAGCAGCAGAACGGCCAGCGCCCCGGCGGCACGGACCGCCGAGCCGACGCCCTGATGGAAGAGGACGTCGCTTGGAGTCACGAGATCGACGGGGAGCGTGACGGCGACCAGTTCGACCGCTCGGAGCGCGCCGCGCTGCGACGGGTGGCGGGGCTCTCCACCGAGCTGGAGGACGTCACCGAGGTCGAGTACCGCCAGCTTCGCCTGGAGCGCGTGGTGCTGGTCGGCGTGTGGACCTCGGGCACCGTGGCGGAGGCCGAGAATTCGCTGGCCGAGCTCGCCGCGCTGGCCGAGACCGCGGGCGCCGAGGTGCTGGACGGCGTGATCCAGCGCCGCGACAAGGCCGACCCGGCCACGTACATCGGCTCGGGCAAGGCGCAGGAGCTCCGCGACATCGTCCTGGAGACCGGCGCCGACACGGTGATCTGCGACGGTGAGCTGAGCCCCGGGCAGCTCATCCACCTCGAGGACGTCGTCAAGGTCAAGGTGGTGGACCGCACCGCGCTGATCCTCGACATCTTCGCCCAGCACGCCAAGTCCCGTGAGGGCAAGGCCCAGGTCGCCCTGGCCCAGATGCAGTACATGCTGCCCAGGCTCCGCGGCTGGGGCCAGTCGCTGTCCCGGCAGATGGGCGGCGGTGGCTCGGGCTCCTCCGGCGGCGGCATGGCCACCCGCGGTCCCGGTGAGACCAAGATCGAGACCGACCGGCGCCGCATCCGCGAGAAGATGGCGAAGATGCGCCGGGAGATCGCGGAGATGAAGACCGGGCGCGAGGTCAAGCGCCAGGAGCGCCGTCGCAACAAGGTGCCCTCGGTCGCCATCGCCGGCTACACCAACGCGGGCAAGTCCTCCCTGCTCAACAGGCTCACCGGCGCCGGCGTCCTGGTGGAGAACTCCCTGTTCGCCACCCTGGACCCCACCGTGCGCAAGGCGGAGACCCCGAGCGGCAGGGCGTACACCCTGGCGGACACCGTCGGCTTCGTGCGGCACCTCCCGCACCACCTCGTCGAGGCGTTCCGCTCCACCATGGAGGAGGTCGGCGACTCCGACCTGCTGCTGCACGTGGTGGACGGCTCGCACCCGGAGCCCGAGGCGCAGCTCGCCTCGGTGCGCGAGGTGATCCGCGACGTCGGCGCCGCCGACGTCCCGGAGATCGTCGTGATCAACAAGGCGGACGCCGCCGACCCGCTGGTCCTCCAGCGCCTGCTGCGTACGGAGAAGCACGCGCTGCTCGTCTCCGCGCGCACCGGCCAGGGCGTCGAGGAGCTCCAGGCGCTCATCGACGAGGAGCTCCCGCGCCCCTCCGTGGAGCTGGAGGTCCTGGTCCCCTACACCCAGGGCAAGCTGGTCTCCCGTGTGCACGCCGAGGGCGAGGTGCTCTCGGAGTCGCACACCGAGAAGGGCACCCTGCTCAAGGCCCGTGTGCACGAGGAGCTCGCGGCGGAGCTGCGGATGTTCGAGCCCGAGCCGGCGGGCTGACCACCGGCACGGACGGTCGTACGGAGAAGGGCCCGCACCCCAGGGGTGCGGGCCCTTCCGCGCGATGAGGCGGGGTTGGCCGGTCAGCCCAGGATCAGTTCCGGCCCGCGTACTTCTGGCTGACGCCGTCGAAGACGCCCTTCGCGTCGCCGCCCAGGCGCGGTCCCGCGAGCCAGGTGGCGGGCTGCGGGCCGATGGAGTTCACCGACACCAGCTCGGGCTTGCCGCCCCGGCCCTTCATCAGCCAGGCGCCGCCGGACGAACCGCCGGTCATGGTGCAGCCCATGCGGTACATCGGCGCCTGCGTCGGATCGATGGTCAGCTTGGCGGGCTTGGCCGTGCAGCCGTACATCTTCGCCCCGTCGAAGGGCGGCGCCGCCGGGTAGCCGTAGTTGCTCAGCCCCGAATAGCGCTCCACCCGCGGCGCGTTGAAGTTGACCTCGACCGCGTTGCCGACGGTCTCCTCCAGCGACTTGCCGGTCCGCTGCTCGGGCTTCACGTGCAGCACGGCGAAGTCCTGCTGGGCGCCGCCGCCACCGGACTTGGCGCCCTTCTGGATCCAGTAGTTCGTGGTCGCGGCCCACTGGCCCCACCACTGCCCGTACGGGGCGACGTCCTGCGGCTGCGCGCTCTGCACCTGCTGCGGCGAGAGGCCCCTGTTGTTGTACGCGGGCACGAACATGATGTTCCGCAGCCACCCACCGGACTTCCCGGAGTGCACGCAGTGCCCCGCGGTGGCGACCATGTTGGACTTGCCCGGATTGCGTGGGTCCTTCACGACGGTGCCGGAGCAGACCATCGGGCCCTCGGGGGTGTCCATGAAGATCTTGCCCGCGGGCGCGGCGTTGCGGGTGTACGGCGTGGCGACCGGCCGGGCCTTCACGGGGCGCGGCTCGGGATCGGTGGCGCTGGGCGGCGCCGACCCCGCCGTGGACTCCACGTTCTTGGGGACCTGCTTCTCGTTGTCCTCGGCCTGCTTCATCCGGCCGGCCTTCCAGTGGTCCTTGATGTAGGGGTTCACGAAGTCCCGGGCCTGGCGGACCCATTCCTTCCTGTCCCAGTTGTTCCACTCGCCGCCGCGCCACTTGTCCAGGTCCTGGAGCGACTCGGGCAGGTCCTTCGGGATCTTGCCGTCCGGCAGCCCGAGGCCGCCGGGCCCGTCCTGGCCGCCGGACGAGCCCTCGCTCGCGGACGGCTCGGCCTGCGCGTCGGCGGATTCGCCCCCCGACTGGCAGGAGGTCAGGGTGAGGGTCAGCGCGGCGGCTGCAGCGGCGGCGGTCAGCACGGTGCGGCCGCCTCGTCTGCGTATCGGTGACATCGAAAAGGGTCCCTCGCTGTGCTGTTGTGAGCTGTGTTGTGGAGCTGGGCAGCGGTGATCGGCGGTGATCGGATCGGTGGGGATCAGCGGTGATCACCGGCGGTGTGGCGCGCGTGGGCCCCGTACGGGCAGGCCCTCGGGGCCCACGCGCGCCGCGGAGAGGCTCGGCCTCAGTCCTGCTGCTTGCTGACGCCGTCGAAGACGGACTTCGCCTGGCTGCCCAGCCGCGGCCCGGAGAGCCAGCCGCCGTCGACCGGGCCGATGGAGGTGACGGAGAGCAGCTGCTTGCCGCTCGGGCTGAGCCAGCCGCCGCCGGAGGAACCGCCGGTCATGGTGCAGCCGATGCGGTACATGGTCGGCTGGTTCGCGTCCAGCGTGATCCGCCCGGGCTTGTCCGTGCAGTTGTACATCTTCGACCCGTCGAAGGGCGGCGCGGCGGGGTAGCCGTTGGCCTGGAGGCTGCGGACCGACTTCACGCGCGGGGTGTGGAAGTTGACCTGCGCGGCGTCGCCGACCGACTCCTCCAGCGACTTGCCGGTGGCGGACGCCTGCTCCGGCTGCACCTTCATCACCGCGAAGTCCTGCGGGGCACCGCCGCCGCCCGTGGTGGACCCGTTGTCGATCCAGTGGGTCGTGGTCCGCGCGTACTTCGCCCACCACACGCCGTGCGGCGCGACGTCCTTCTGCTGCGCCGACTCCAGCTCGGCGTTGGACATCCCGTTCGGGTTGTACTGCGGTACGAAGACGACGTTGCGGAACCAGCCGCCCTTCTTGCCCGCGTGCACGCAGTGCCCCGCGGTGGCGACCATGTTGGACTTGCCCGGGTGCCGCGGGTCCTTCACGACGGTGCCGGAGCAGACCATCGGGCCCTCGGGGGTGTCCATGAAGACCTTGCCGACAGGGCCCGCGTTCTGCGTGTAGGGGGTCTTCACCGGCTTCGCCGCGACCTTCGGCGGGGTGGGGTCGGTGACGCCCTCGTCCTCGCCGGTGCCGTTGTCGCCGCCGCTCGGGCTCTTGTCGATGTCCGAGTCGTCGACCTGGCGGTCGTCCTTCTTGCCGTCGTTCTCGTCCGCGTCCTTCATGCGGCCGGGCTTCCACAGGTCCTCGATGATGGGGTTCACGAAGTCCTGGGCCTCACGCAGCCACTGCTTCCTGTCCCAGTTCTTCCACTCGCCGTTCTTCCACTTGTGGAGGTCCTCGAGCGAGGTGGGCAGGTCCTTCGGGAGATCCTTGGGGAGCCTGTCGCGCAGATCGCCCCCCGGCTTCTGCGCCTGGGTCTCCGAGTCGCTCGGCTGCTTGTCACCGGAACCGGATCCCCCGTCCGCGCCGCAGGCCGTCGTCGTCACCGCCAGTGCGGCGACCACCGCCGCCGCGGCCAGCGCCGTACGGCGGCGCCGGGTGGACGTGGCTATGGGTGGCATGTGGCAATTCCCCCTGAATTGATTCCCGTTGGTCCCGCTGCGTGTGAACTTGTCATGCACCTCGCGGGCGATGAGCGGCCCCCACTATGCCCGGTGGGGGTGGGGACGGGTGCGGGAGGGTCCACGGTTCCGCCCCGGTCATGCCAGAGATCTTCACGACGGCCGTGATCCGGCGCGATCGGCTTCGTTGGTACGGACGGGGGACAGCGGCCCGCTCACCAGCGCGCCGAGTCGACACGCGAGGAGACTTCTGTGAACGCGCGCTCCGGATCCGAGGGGTCACCGCGAGGCCCGGTACGCAAGCGGCTCGCCCGCATGATGGAGCCCGTCGTGCCACGCCAGAACGGCAGGAGCGCGCAGTACGGGGCGGGGGCGGAAGCGGAGGCAGAAGCGGACGCGGAAGTGGGCGCGGAAGCGGACGCGGAAGCGAGCGCGGAGCCGGACGTCGGCATGGGCCCCGCCCCCCGGGGCGCGCGGCCCGTCACCGGAGGCGCGGCCGACCCCTTGGAGCACCCCGACCCCGTGGCCGCCGCCGGCGCCGCGGCGACCGAGAACCTGCTCAGGTGCTGGGTGCGCGAGACCGGTCTGCCGGGCCCCGGCGAGGACGGCCTGCTGCGGGTGCCGCTGCGGGCGACGGACACGGCGCTGAGCGTTCCCGTCCTGCACTGGTCGGCGACGGGCCGGCACCGCTTCGGGCCGCCGCGGCTCGAAGGCGCTCCCGAGGGCACCGCCCCCGTGGACGCCGCCACCCTCGCGGCGCTCATCGCCCGCGAGGCGGCCCGGCCCTGCACTGGCGCGGAGGGCGCTGACGAGCTGTCCGGCTCGGGGGACGCCTCGTACCCCCAACGCCCCCCGGAGACCGCCGAACTGGTCGGCCGCGTCACCGACTCCCTCCAGCACACGGCGGAGTTCCTCGCCGACCGGCGCGCACACCCCGAGGCGCCCGCCGGGACCCCGCCCTTCCTGGACGCCGAACAGGCCCTGATGCTGGGCCACCCCCTGCACCCTGCGCCGAAGAGCCGGGAGGGGCTGTCGGAGAGCGAGGCCAGGAGCTATGCGCCGGAGCTGCGCGGCTCCTTCGCGCTGCACTGGATGGCGGCCGACCCCTCGGTGCTGGCGCAGGACTCCGGCTGGACGGAGCGCGGCAGGGCGGTGAGCGCCGAGAAGCTCGCGCGCAGGCTCGCGGGCGAGGAGGTCTGCGCCCGTCTGCCCCAGGGCGCCGTCCCGCTGCCGCTGCACCCCTGGCAGGCCCGCGAACTCCTGCATCGCCCGACCGTCGCCCGCCTCGTTGACCAGGGCCTGCTGACCGACCTCGGCACCGGCGGCGACGCCTGGCACCCCAGCTCCTCGGTCCGTACGGTGCTCAGGCCCGGCAGCCCGGTGATGCTCAAGCTCTCGCTCGCCCTGCGCATCACCAACTCCCGCAGGGAGAACCTCCGCAAGGAGGCGCTGCGCGGCCTGGAGGTCCACCGGCTGCTGCGCGGCGGCCTGTTCGCCGAGTGGCAGGCCGTGCACCCCGGCTTCGACATCGTCCGCGACCCCGCGTGGCTCGGCGTGGACGGCCCCGACGGCGAACCGCTCGCCGGCTTCGACACGGTCCTGCGGCACAACCCCTTCGGGGGCGGGGAGGACGCCGCGTGCGTGGCCGGGCTCACCTCGCCGCGCCCCTGGCCGGGTGCCCCCGAGGGGGTGCTGCGCAGCCGGCTCGCCGACGTCGTACGGAAGCTGGCGGGCCGTACGGGGCGGCCGGTGGCGGCGGTCGCGGCCGAGTGGTTCCTGCGCTATCTGGAGAGCGTCGTGCGGCCCGTGCTGTGGCTGGACGGGCACGCGGGCATCGCCCTGGAGGCGCACCAGCAGAACACGGTGGTCCTGCTCGACTCGTACGGCTGGCCCTGCGGCGGCAGATACCGGGACAACCAGGGCTACTACTTCCGCACCTCGCGCCGCGCCGAGCTGGAACGCCGCCTTCCCGCGGCCCAACTGGGCGTGGCCAGCGACTCGTTCGTGCCCGACGCCGTGGTGGACGAGCGCTTCGCCTATTACGTCGGCATCAACAACGTCTTCGGCCTCATCGGCTCGTTCGGCGCGGAGGGGCTGGCGGACGAGGAGCTGCTGCTCGCCGCGTTCCGCCGGTTCCTGGAGGCGGAGGCGCGGGCGAAGGGGGCGGACGCCGGTGACGAGGGGCGCGTGTCCCCGCTGCCCGCGCTGCTGCTGGAGTCCCCGGTGCTGCGCTGCAAGGCCAACCTCCTGACCCGCGTGCACGGGCTCGACGAACTCGTCGGCCCCGTCGAGACCCAGTCCGTCTACGTCTCCGTCCCCAACCCCCTCGTGTCCTGACCCCAGACCCCCGACTCCCGGCCCTCACCCAGAGGAGGCGTCGTCATGCAGCCCGACCCCGCAGCGCCCGCAGGCCCCGCACCCCCGCCGGAGCCCGAGGCCGGTGAACGCCGCGGCCCCGAGGTCACGGCAGGCACCGACGCCGACGACACGATGGACCTCTACGACCCCGCCGAACTCCACGCGGCCCTCGCCGCCGACGGGTACGCGGGCGGCGCCGGCGGCCACGCGGGCGAGTACGCCGAGGAGTACGGGGAGTTGGACGCCGGCGGGGACGACGGGACCGCCCGTACGGACCCGCAGGCCGGCGACGACCTGCTGGACCACGTCGGGAGCTGGCCCGCGACGCACACCCCCGTGGGCCGGCTCCGGCTCGTGCCGGTCCGGCTGCCGCGCGACCTCGGCCTGATCGCCTCCTGGATGAACGATCCGGCGGTAGCCGCCTTCTGGGAGCTGGACGGTCCCGAGGAGCGCACGGCGGAGCACGTACGCGCCCAACTGGACGGCGACGGGCGGAGCGTGCCCTGCCTCGGCCTGCTCGACGGCAGACCGGTCGGCTACTGGGAGATCTACCGCGCCGACCTCGACCCGCTCTCCCGCTACTGCCCCATGCGCCCCCACGACACCGGCCTGCACGTGCTGCTGGGCCGGGTCTCCGACCGGGGGCGCGGCGTGGGCACCGCGCTGCTGCGCGCCGTAGCCGATCTCGTGCTGGACCAACGCCCGGGCTGCGCGCGGGTGTTGGCCGAGCCCGACCTGCGCAACATCCCCTCCGTGGCGGCCTTCCTCGGCGCCGGGTTCCGCTTCGGCGCCGAGGTGGACCTGCCCGACAAGAGGGCCGCGCTCATGGTGCGGGACCGGCGGCTGCGCTCCCTGCTCTGACCGCCCGGCGCCCGGCCGCCCTCGCGCGCCGGGCGCCGCATCCGTACCCCCACTCGTCCACCCACCCGCCCGGATTCCGCCCCTACGGGTTCTCTTCCGTCCGTACCGGGACCCCACCGGAATCCCCGAGACGTCCCCCGCCCCCGACCGAGGAGCCCTTGGTGACCGGAACCCCCGACCATGTTTCCCCCGACTCCCCGCCACACGACCACGACCGCGGCGCGCTGTCCGCCCCCTCCGAGCTGGACCGGGAGGGCTGGACGCGCGCCTCTTCGCGTCTGCTCGTCAAGATGCTCTCGGAGTTCGCCTACGAGGAGATCATCGCGCCCGAGCCCGACCCCGAGGCCGTCCCCGACGCGGACCCTGACAGCGCCCCGGACACCGGCCCCGAGACCGCGTACGCCTCCTACCGGCTGCGCGTCGCCGACGACCTCACCCTCCGCTTCCGCGCGCGCCGTACCGCGTACGGGCACTGGCACATCGACCCGGGCTCGCTCAGCCCCGCGGGCACCGGCCCCCTCGACTTCCTCACCCGCGCGCACGACGGCCTGCTCGGTCTGAGCGGGGACACCACGGGCCATCTGATCCGCGAACTGATCGCCACGCTCGCCGCCGACGTACGCCTCGACCGGCGCACGCCGCCGGCCGCCGAGCTGGCCGAGCTCGGCTACGCGGAGCTGGAGGGGCACCAGACGGGCCACCCCTGGATCGTCGTCAACAAGGGGCGGATGGGCTTCTCCAGCACGGACACCGCACGTTGGGCACCCGAGTCCGGCGTGCCGCGGCGGCTCCCGTGGATCGCCGTGCACCGCCGCATCGCCGACTACCGCGGCGTACCGTCCCTGGAGGAACCGCACCGGCTGTACGCGCGTGAGCTCGGGCCCGGCACGCTGGTGCGCTTCGAGCAGCTGCTGCGCTCGCGCGGGGTGGAGCCGGGTGACTATCTGCTGCTGCCCGTGCACCCCTGGCAGTGGGACGAGACCATCGCGCCGCTCTTCGCCGAGGCGCTCGCCACCGGCGACATCGTGCCGCTGGAGGAGGACCCGGACCTGCGGCTGCCCCAGCAGTCCATCCGCACCTTCCTCAACACCGCGCGCCCCGACCGCCACACGGTGAAGCTCCCGCTGTCCATCCTCAACACCCTGGTGTGGCGCGGCCTTCCGACCGAGCGGACCCGCGCGGCGCCCGCCGTGACCCGCTGGATGCACGAGCTGCGGGACTCCGACCCGTACCTCTCCGAGGAGTGCCGCGTGCTGCTGCTCGGCGAGGTCGCCTCGCTGACCGTGCCGCACCCGCAGTACGACGCGCTGCCCCATGTCCCCTACCAGTACCGCGAGTTGCTCGGCTGCATCTGGCGCGAGCCGCTGACGCCCCGGCTGGAGGCGGGGGAGCGCGCCCGTACGCTGGCCGCCCTGCTGCACACCGATGCGCAGGGGGCGTCCTTCACCGCCGAGCTGGTGCGCCGCTCGGGCCTGGAGCCGGTCGCGTGGCTGCGCCATCTGTTCGCCGCCCTGCTGCCGCCGCTGCTGCACTGTCTGTACCGGTACGGCACGGTCTTCTCCCCGCACGGCGAGAACGCCATCGTGGTCTTCGACGAGCACGACGTCCCCGTACGGCTCGCGGTCAAGGACTTCGTGGACGACATAAACCTGAGCGCGCGCCACGTGCCCGAGCTCGACGCCATGCCGGACGAGGTGCGCGAGGTGCTGCTCACCGAGGAGCCGGAATTCCTGGTGCAGTTCATCCACTCGGGGCTGTTCGTCGGGGTGTTCCGCTACCTGGCGCCGCTGTGCGAGGACGCCCTCGGCGTGCCGGAGCGCGATTTCTGGGCGGCCGTACGTGACGAGATCGACCGCTACCAGGCGCGCTTCCCGCAGATGAAGGAACGGTTCGAGACCTTCGACCTGCTCACCCCGCGCATCGACCGGCTCTGCCTCAACCGCAACCGTCTGCACCTGGACGGCTACCGCGACCGCGCCGAGCGCCCGCACGCCGCCGTGCACGGTACGGTCGCCAACCCGCTGTACGCGCCGTGACCCCGCACCCCCACCGGTACGCCCCGGACGGCGCGGCGGCGGCCCCGGCGCTCCCGGGGCGCGCCGCGCGCGCCCGGCCGCGGCGGACCGGTGGGGGACCGGCCCGGGGCCGTTTGTCGGACCCGGCACGTAAGGTTCGGTATCTATGAGCAAGCCCGCCCTCACCGAACTCCTGCACTCAGCCGTCACCGCCGTGGGCGGCACGGAGCGCCCCGGCCAGGTGGCCATGGCCGAAGCCGTCTCCGAGGCCGTCGAGGACGGCACCCACCTGCTCGTGCAGGCGGGCACGGGCACGGGAAAGTCGCTCGGCTATCTCGTGCCGGCCCTGGCGCAGGGCGAGCGCGTGGTCGTCGCCACCGCGACCCTCGCGCTCCAGCGCCAGCTCGTCGAGCGCGACCTGCCGCGCACGGTCGACGCGCTGCACCCGCTGCTCCGGCGCCGCCCCGAGTTCGCGATGCTCAAGGGCCGCTCCAACTACCTCTGCCTGCACCGATTGCACGAGGGCGTGCCGCAGGACGAGGAGGAGGGCCTGTTCGACCCCTTCGAGTCGGCCGCCCCCACCTCCCGGCTCGGCAAGGACCTGCTGCGGCTGCGCGACTGGTCGGACGAGACCGAGACCGGCGACCGCGACGACCTCACCCCCGGCGTCTCGGACCGCGCCTGGTCCCAGGTCTCGGTCACGGCCCGGGAGTGCCTGAGCGCCTCCAAGTGCGCGTATGGCGCCGAGTGCTTCGCCGAGGCGGCCCGCGAGCGCGCCAAGCTCGCCGACGTGATCGTCACCAACCACGCGCTGCTCGCCATCGACGCGATCGAGGGCGCCCCGGTGCTGCCGGGTCACGAGGTGCTGATCGTGGACGAGGCGCACGAGCTGGTCTCCCGCGTGACCGGCGTGGCCACAGGCGAGCTCACCCCCGGCGGGGTCAACCGCGCGGTGCGCCGCGCCGCCAAGCTGGTCGACGAGAAGGCCGCCGACCAGCTCCTCACCGCGGCGGAGACCTTCGAGCGGCTGATGGAGCTGGCCCTTCCCGGGCGCCTGGAGAAGATCCCCGCGGACCTGGACCACGCCCTGATGGCGCTCAGGGACGCGGCCCGCGCCTGCATCACCGCGCTCGGCAACACCCGCGACCGCTCCGTGCAGGACGAGGACGCCGTGCGCAAGCAGGCCCTCGCCTCGGTGGAGAACGTCCACGCCGTTGCCGAACGCGTCCTGGAGGGCTCCGAGTTCGACGTCGTCTGGTATGAGCGCCATGACCGGTATGGGGCCTCGCTGCGCGTCGCCCCGCTGTCGGTTTCCGGGCTGCTGCGGGAGAAGCTGTTCGAGGACCGCTCGGTGGTCCTCACCTCGGCCACCCTCAAACTCGGCGGCGACTTCCACGGCGTCGGCGCCTCCCTGGGCCTGCGCCCTGAGGACGTACGGGAGCCCGCCGGCGCCGCGCAGGCCGGGGGCGACGCCTCGGCCGAGGGCGGCCGGGAAGCGGCCCGGGAGCAGGAGGCCGAGGACGGGCAGGCCGAAGGCGAGCAGGCGGAGCGGGACGGCGAGGGCGGTCCCCGCTGGCGCGGTCTCGACGTCGGCTCCCCCTTCGACTACCGCAAGCAGGGCATCCTCTACGTCGCCAAGCACCTGTCCCAGCCGGGCCGCGAGGGCTCCCGCAGCGACATGCTGGACGAGCTCGCCGATCTGGTGGGCGCCGCGGGCGGCCGCACCCTCGGCCTCTTCTCCTCCATGCGCGCAGCGCAGGCCGCGGCCGAGGAGCTGCGCGGACGCCTCGACCAGCCGATCCTGCTCCAGGGCGAGGAGACCCTGGGCGAGCTGATCCGGCGCTTCGCCGAGGACCCCGAGACCTGCCTGTTCGGCACGCTGTCGCTGTGGCAGGGCGTCGATGTGCCGGGCGAGAGCCTGCAGTTGGTGGTGATGGACCGCATCCCGTTCCCGCGCCCGGACGATCCGCTGATGAGCGCCCGCCAGAAGTCCGTCGAGGAGGCCGGGGGCAACGGCTTCATGGCGGTCGCGGCCACCCACGCCGCGCTGCTGATGGCGCAGGGCGCCGGTCGCCTGGTGCGGGCCATGGGCGACCGCGGCGTGGTGGCGGTGCTGGACCCGCGCCTGGAGCGCGCCCGTTACGGAGGGTATCTGCGCGCCTCCATGCCCGACTTCTGGTACACCACCGATCGCAACCAGGTCCGCCGCTCCCTCGCGGCGATCGACGCGGCGGCGAAGAAGGGCTGAGTGCCCGAGAGGGGCTGAGGCATCGGCGCGGGGAGCTGCCCGCGCGTGGAAACGCCCCCGCAGGGAGCCCGCGGGGGCGTTCGTACGCGACGTACTCGGCGTACTTGGTGTACTCGGCGGCGTGTGCGCTCGAAAACAGCGCACGCCGACAAAAGCTGGGCCGCCGGTCCCGGCGCAGCTGGGAAACGGCGGCCCGTCCAGGGGCGGTGACGCGCGGAGCGTGGGTGGGGCGCGGGGCCCTCAGACCCTGCGCAGCACGGCGACGACCTTGCCGAGGATCGTCGCGTCGTCACCGGGAATGGGCTGATACGAGGCGTTGTGCGGGAGCAGCCACACATGGCCGTCCTCGCGCTTGAACCGCTTCACGGTCGCCTCGCCGTCCAGCATCGCGGCCACGATGTCGCCGTTCTCCGCGACCGGCTGGCGCCGCACCGTGACCCAGTCGCCGTCGCAGATCGCCGCGTCGACCATGGAGTCGCCGACGACCTTGAGGACGAACAGCTCGCCGTCGCCGACCAGCTGGCGGGGGAGCGGGAAGACGTCCTCGACGGACTCCTCCGCGAGGATCGGTCCGCCCGCCGCGATGCGGCCGACCAGGGGGACGTACGAGGCCGAGGGCTTCCCCGTCGTGTCCGCCGTGGTCTGCGTGCTGGGCGTGTCCGAACCGCGCACCTCGTACGCACGGGGCCTGTGCGGGTCGCGCCGGAGGAAGCCCTTCCGCTCCAGGGCCATGAGCTGGTGCGCGACCGACGAGGTGCTGGAGAGGCCGACGGCCTGCCCGATCTCCCGCATGGACGGCGGGTATCCGCGCCGCTGCACCGAGTCGCGGATGACCTCGATGACCCGGCGCTGCCGGTCGGTCAGGCCGGAGCTGTCCGCCCGGATGCCTGGTGGCCTCCCGGGCAGCGAGCGCTTCGCCTGTGGATTGTCTTCGGGGTCGGGGTGCGCGGGCGTGGCGTCGTTCATCTGCGGAATCTGCTCCAGCGCCTGGCCTGTTCGGTTCTGGGAGGTGATGGTGGCGCTGTCTGCGGTGGTGGTCACGTCGGCCCCTCTCGGCGAGCGGTTCTCCCTAGTAGGCCAACGCTAGTGGGTTTCGAAAGGTTGCGCCAAACACACGTTCGAGTGAAAATCTCTGGTTTGCCTGTCCCGATCTGAGTGCGGGGTGTATAGCTCCACCGGGTTCCGTGTGTCCCGCGAGCGGGATCACAGTCTCGCAGCCCCTCCCGTGGCGCGTTCCGGCAGCCCGTTTCGCGTAGGCTCGGAGCCGCCGGTGCGGCGCGACACGCGTACTGCCGAAGTTGACGCCCCAGCACCAGATCTAGTGCTTTGATGAGCACGTGCCACCACAAGTTGTGGTCCCCGGTGCACCGCGCCGGGGTCCGTCACCTATGCTGGTGGCTGCTTCGGAGGGGCCCTCGTCGCGGGCCCGCCGTAGGCCGTAACAGTCATGCGCGTCGTGGGCTTCGAAGGCTCGAGAAGGGTTGGGGAAACCATGCACTGTCCCTTCTGCCGGCACTCCGACAGCCGCGTCGTCGACAGCCGTACGACCGACGACGGCACCGCGATCAGGCGGCGCCGTCAGTGCCCGCACTGCTCGCGCCGCTTCACCACGGTGGAGAACGCGTCACTCACGGTGATCAAGCGGAGCGGCGTCACCGAGCCCTTCAGCCGGGACAAGGTGATCGCCGGGGTCCGCAAGGCGTGCCAGGGCCGGCCGGTCACGGAGGACGCCCTCGCCCAGCTCGGCCAGCGGGTCGAGGAGGCGGTGCGGGGCACCGGGAGCGCCGAGCTGTCCACGCATGACGTCGGCCTCGCCATACTCGGTCCGCTCCAGGACCTTGACCTCGTGGCATACCTGCGATTCGCCTCGGTCTACCGGGCGTTCGAGTCGCTGGAGGACTTCGAGGCCGCCATCGCCGAGCTGCGCGATGCCCGGCCTCCGTCGGAGGAGCGCGGGGAGGCCGGCGAGGAAGCCGGCCCCGTGCCCGCGCCCACTGCCGCCGCCGACTGAGAGCGGCGGGACGCAGCAGACAGCGAGACGTGACCGGAGCGCACACGGTGGGTGCTCCGGTCTTCAGACAGGCACCGTGCCTCGGAACATATGGGGCGCAACAGGGCGTTATGCCCGAACAGGGAGGCGGAATGACTGAGACGACGAGCGGTCCGGCACGCGGGGGCTCCCGCTCCAAGGGCGGCGGCAAGGCCAACAAGGGACTGCGCATCGAACGCGTGCACACCACCCCCGGCGTGCACCCGTACGACGAGGTGGTCTGGGAGCGCCGCGACGTCGTCATGACCAACTGGCGCGATGGCTCGGTCAACTTCGAGCAGCGCGGTGTCGAGTTCCCCGAGTTCTGGTCGGTGAACTCCACCAACATCGTGACCAGCAAGTACTTCCGCGGCGCCGTGGGCACCCCGCAGCGGGAGAACAGCCTCAAGCAGCTCATCGACCGTGTGGTGAAGACCTACCGCAAGGCCGGTGAGGACAACGGTTACTTCGCCTCCGAGTCGGACGCCGAGATCTTCGAGCACGAGCTGGCGTACGCCGTGCTGCACCAGATCTTCGCCTTCAACTCGCCGGTCTGGTTCAACGTCGGCACCCAGCAGCCGCAGCAGGTCAGCGCCTGCTTCATCCTCTCCGTCGACGACTCCATGGAGTCGATCCTCGACTGGTACAAGGAAGAGGGGATGATCTTCAAGGGCGGTTCGGGCGCCGGTCTCAACCTCTCCCGCATCCGCTCCTCCAAGGAGCTGCTCTCCTCCGGCGGCAACGCCTCCGGGCCCGTCTCCTTCATGCGCGGCGCCGACGCCTCCGCCGGCACCATCAAGTCGGGCGGCGCCACCCGCCGCGCGGCCAAGATGGTCGTGCTCGACGTGGACCACCCGGACGTCGAGGCCTTCATCGACACCAAGGTGAAGGAGGAGGAGAAGATCCGCGCCCTCCGCGAGGCGGGCTTCGACGTGGACCTGGGCGGCGAGGACATCACCTCCGTCCAGTACCAGAACGCCAACAACTCGGTCCGCGTCAACGACGAGTTCATGAAGGCCGTCGAGGCCGGCGAGAACTTCGGCCTGCGCAGCCGCATGACCGGCGAGGTCCTCGAAGAGGTCGACGCCAAGCGGCTGTTCCGCAAGATGGCCGAGGCCGCGCACGCCTGCGCCGACCCCGGCATCCAGTACGACGACACCATCAACCACTGGCACACGTCGCCGGAGACCGGCCGGATCACCGCGTCGAACCCGTGCAGCGAGTACATGCACCTGGACAACTCGTCCTGCAACCTCGCCTCGCTGAACCTCATGAAGTTCCTCAAGGACGACGACGCGGGCAACCAGTCCTTCGACGCCGAGCGCTTCGCCAAGGTCGTCGAGCTGGTCATCACGGCGATGGACATCTCCATCTGCTTCGCCGACTTCCCGACCCAGAAGATCGGTGACACCACCCGCGCCTTCCGCCAGCTCGGCATCGGCTACGCCAACCTCGGCGCCCTGCTGATGGCCACCGGCCACGCGTACGACTCCGACGGCGGCCGCGCCCTGGCCGGCTCCATCACCTCGCTGATGACCGGCACCTCGTACAAGCGCTCCGCCGAACTGGCCGGCGTGGTCGGCTCGTACGACGGTTACGCGCGCAACGCCGAGGCGCACAAGCGCGTCATGAAGCAGCACGCGGACGCCAACGACGCCGCCAAGCGCATGGACGACCTGGACACCCCGGTGTGGGCCGCGGCCACCGAGGCCTGGCAGGACGTGCAGCGGATCGGCAAGAAGAACGGATTCCGCAACGCGCAGGCCTCCGTGCTGGCCCCCACCGGCACCATCGGCCTGATGATGGACTGCGACACCACCGGCGTCGAGCCCGACCTGGCCCTGGTCAAGTTCAAGAAGCTGGTCGGCGGCGGCTCCATGCAGATCGTGAACAACACGGTTCCGAAGGCCCTGAAGCGCATGGGCTACCAGCCGGAGCAGGTAGAGGCGATCGTCGAGCACATCGCCGAGCACGGCAACGTCGTGGACGCGCCGAGCCTGAAGCCCGAGCACTACGAGGTCTTCGACTGCGCGATGGGCGAGCGCTCCATCTCGCCGATGGGCCACGTGCGGATGATGGCGGCGGCCCAGCCGTTCATCTCCGGCGCCATCTCCAAGACCGTGAACATGCCCTCCACCTCCACGATCGAGGACGTCGAGGAGATCTACCTCGAGGGCTGGAAGCTCGGTACCAAGGCGCTCGCCGTCTACGTCGAGAACTCCAAGGTCGGCCAGCCGCTCTCCGCCAAGTCCAAGGACGAGAAGGAGGAGAAGACGGAGGAGAAGGAGCCGGAGAAGGTCATCGAGTACCGCCCGGTCCGCCGCCGCCTCCCCAAGGGCCGTCCCGGCATCACCACCTCCTTCACGGTGGGCGGCGCCGAGGGCTACATGACCGCCAACTCCTACCCGGACGACGGCCTGGGCGAGGTCTTCCTGAAGATGTCCAAGCAGGGCTCGACCCTCGCGGGCATGATGGACGCCTTCTCGATCGCCGTCTCGGTCGGCCTGCAGTACGGCGTCCCGCTGGAGACCTACGTCTCAAAGTTCACCAACATGCGCTTCGAGCCGGCCGGCATGACCGACGACCCGGACGTGCGGATGGCGCAGTCGATCGTCGACTACATCTTCCGCCGCCTGGCGCTGGACTTCCTGCCCTTCGAGACCCGTTCGGCACTCGGCATCCACTCGGCGACCGAGCGCCAGCGCCACCTGGAGACCGGTTCGTACGAGCCGGCCGAGGAGGACGAGGTCGACGTCGAGGGCCTGTCCCAGTCGGCGCACAAGGCGAAGCCGGAGACGGTCGGCGAGGCCAAGGAGAAGGCCAAGGAGAAGGTGCAGGCCGAGGCGAACCAGCCCGACCCGCAGCAGGCTCCGGCCCCGACCCAGGCGCACAATTCCACCGAACTGATGGAAATGCAGCTCGGCTTGAACGCCGACGCGCCGCTGTGCTTCTCCTGCGGCACCAAGATGCGCCGCGCCGGCAGCTGCTACCTGTGCGAGGGCTGCGGCTCCACCAGCGGCTGCAGCTGATCGCGGCTGGACGCGGGTGAGCGTGGCTGAGCGCGGCTGACGCCGTGTCCTCAGCGTGAGTGAGGGCGGGCCCCGGGATCTCCCGGGGCCCGCCTGCTTTTTGCGTGTGCGGGTCTTGCGTTTGCGGGCTTTGCGGCTTCAGGCGTCGCGCCGCTCCCCGCACAGCCGGTCGAGGTGGCCTTCCAGTACGCCGAGCGCATCCGCGGGGGAGAGGTGCCCGATCAGAACGTGCGTGGTCAGGCCGTCCGTGAGCGCGAGCAGTGCCCGCGCCTCCCGCTCGGCTGACGCCTCCGAACTCCCCTCCGCCGCCTCACGGACGAGCCGTACGAGGAGGGGGTGCAGCTCCGCGTAGCTTTCGCGAACCACCTCCGCCAGCGACGGAGTCACCGCCGCCTGCGCCACGAAGGCCAGCCACACGCGGGCCTCGCGCTGTCGCTCCTCCGCGACGAGCGCGACCTCGCCGGTGATACGGGTCAGGGCGTCCCGCGCGGATTCGCCGCCGGGCGCGGCCTCGTCCCGTGCCCCGATGCGCTCCGTGACCCGCGCGCTGACGTGGCTCAGCGCGAAGACGAGCATCTCCTCCTTCGTACGGAAGCAGCGCTGCACCGCGCCCATGGACACCTCCGCCCTGGCGGCCACGTCGCGCAAGCGCACGCCCTCCAGCCCGTGTTCGTCGGCGAGCAGGCAGACCGCCTCGGCGATCCGCACCCGGCGGCCCTCGTGATCGATCCGACGCGGCACGGCGTCGCCTCCCTGGTCCCTCGCATAATCCGATGCGCCTGTATCGGTTACAGGCTACGATGGCGAACGTTGTGATGCAGGTGCATCGGTACGGGGTATGTGCGCGGGGCGGCGGTGCGCTGGAGCGGTGACGGTCCGCGCGGGTGCCGACGTCGGCGCTGGGTCCTGGGTGCTGGCGCCGGAGCCGGAGCCCGTGCCGCACCGTCCGTGATGCGGAAAGGAGCGTGGGCAGTCATGAGCGGCGAGTGGTGGCGGCGCGAGGCGACGGAGGTCGCGGCGGCGGTGCGGAACGGCGAGGTCACGGCCGTCGAGGTCCTGGAGAGCTCTCTGTCGCGGATCGCCGCGGCGAACCCGCAGCTCAACGCCGTCACCCAACTCCGCGCCGACCAGGCGCGAGCCGAAGCGGCGGCCCTCGACGCGCGGCGCGCGGCGGGCAGGGAACTGGGGCCGCTGGCCGGCGTGCCCTTCACGGTGAAGGAGACCACCGCGATCGCGGGGCTGCCGACCACCTTCGGCGCCAAGCGCTTCGCCCACTTCACCGCCCAGCGGGACGCCCCGCCGGTGGCCCGGCTGCGCGCGGCCGGCGCCGTGCCCGTCGGCCACAGCAACATGCCGACCCTCGTCCTGGCCGGTATCCACACCCGCAGCGAACTGTTCGGTGAAACGCTCAACCCCTTCGACCCGCGGGTGACCCCCGGCGGCTCCAGCGGCGGTGACGCGGCGGCCGTGGCCTCGGGCATGACGCCGCTGGGGCTGGGCAACGACGCGGGCGGTTCGGTGCGGCTGCCCGCGGTGTTCTGCGGCGCCGCGGGTCTCAAGCCCACTACGGGGCGCTTCCCCGCCGATCACCGGGTCGGCCCGGAGGACCCCGCGCTCGGCTCGCAACTCCTCGTGGTCGACGGCCCGTTGGCGCGTACGGTGCGTGACCTCCGCGCCGCCTTCGAGGTACTGGCGGGCCCCGGCCCCGCCCCCGAGGACCCGCGCTTCGTCCCCGTACCGTCCCCGCTGCCCGCCCCCGACGGGCCGCCGAAGGTCGGGGTGCTCGCCGATCCGGGCGGTACGGGGGTCCATCCGGACGTGCGGGCCGCGATCGACGCGGCGGCCGGTGCGCTCTCCGACGCGGGGTACGCGGTGGAAGAGGTCACCGAGCCGCCGCCGGTGCGGGAGGCCATGGACGCGTACTCGCGGCTCACGCTGACCGAGTTCAGCCAGAGCTGGCCCGTGGTCAAGACCCTGCTGGGCGAGGGCGGCGACCGCTACATCCAACTGGCCATGGACCAGGCCGAACCGGCCTCCCTCGCCGACTACATCGCACTGCCCGGCCTCCGCCTCGGGCTCCAGCGCAAGTGGGCGCACTTCCAGCAGGACTACCCGCTGCTGCTGGGCCCCGTGTGCACCGAGCCTCCCTTCGCCCCCGATGAGGAGAAGCGCAGCACGGAAGACCGCGACCGCCTCACCCGCGCTGTGCAGCTCAACAGCGTGACCTCCTTCCTCGGCCTGCCCGCCGTCGCGGTGCCGGGCGGCGTCTTCGGCGGCCTGCCGCAGGGCGTGCAGGTGATCGGGCAGCAGTTCCGCGAGGACCTGTGCCTGGACGCGGCTGCGGCAGTCGAACGCGGAGTCGGCACATTCGCGCCACTCGACCGCCTCCACGCCAACTCCTGAACTCCCGGGGAGAGTTGGAACGTCGGGCTTCGCGGTGCGTGTGCGGACCGTCACCGCGATGCCCGTACGATGGCGCGGTGCTGGTCAAGTGGATGCGCTGTTCCGTGGTCGACCGTCGGGGCTTCGAGCGCGGGCAGCGGAAATGGGCGGGTCTGCTCGGCGAACCGGGCTTCCGCGGGCAGGGCGGCGGCTGGAGCCGGGCGCGCGCCGGCGTGGCGCATCTCTTCGGCTTCTGGGAGAGCAGGGCCTTCTACGACTCCTTCATGGCGCGCTCGCACGACCGGCTGCACGCCGCTCAGATCGGCACCTACAAGGACATGCGGGTGCGGCTCTTCGACTACCGCTTCGACGTGAAGACGGGCTTCCGGCCCGTCTTCACCGACGCCGACCTGCTGCGGGTGGCCCACTGCCGGGTCCGCAGCGACCGCGTCGAGCACTACACGCACATGCAGGAGAAGGTGTGGAATCCGGCCATGGCCGGCTCACCCGGGATGCTGCGCGGGGTCTTCGCCCAGGCGTGCGCCGAGGATGAGTTCCTGGTGCTCTCCATGTGGGACTCCGCGGCGGAGCACGGCAAATACCGGACGGAACGTGTCGAACGGCTCGCCTTCCGTGCCCAGACCGGCGCCGATGTGACGGGCATAGCGGGCGATGTGATCGATCTCGAACCGTCCTGGACCGTATGAGTCCGTAAGTGAATCTACAGTGGGCCGCATGGCACGTCCCCGTCGCATCGTCCTGGTCAGACACGGAGAGTCGGAGGGCAACACCGACGACACCATCTACGAACGTGTCCCCGACCACGCCCTTGCCCTGACCTCCCGCGGCCTGCGGCAGGCCGAGACCACGGGTGAGCAGCTCCGGAAGGTCTTCGGCCAGGAGCGCGTCTCCGCCTACGTCTCTCCCTACCGCCGCACCCACGAGACCCTCGCCGCCTTCGGCCTGGAGCCCTCGCTGCTCCGGGTGCGCGAGGAGCCCCGGCTCCGCGAACAGGACTGGGGCAACTGGCAGGACCGGGACGACGTGAAGAAGCAGAAGGCCTACCGGGACGCCTACGGCCACTTCTTCTACCGCTTCGCCCAGGGCGAGTCCGGCGCCGACGTCTACGACCGGGTGGGCGCCTTCCTGGAGAGCCTGTGGCGCAGCTTCGAATCGCCCGACCATCCGCAGAACGTCCTGCTCGTGACCCACGGCCTCACCATGCGGCTGTTCTGCATGCGGTGGCTGCACTGGACGGTCGCGGAATTCGAGTCGCTGTCCAACCCCGACAACGGCGAGACCCGCACCCTCGAACTCGGCCCCGACGGCAAATACCACCTGGACCGCCCCTTCGACCAGTGGTGCACACCCCGTCCTTACGGGGTCTGCGGTTAAGGTCGGCCCACGATGACCGCTGAACACTCTCCCCACTCCGTACGCGACCAGCGGGCCGCCCGCGCTCTCGCCGCCCTGCGCGGTCTCGCGGTGGGCGACGCTCTGGGGTCGCAGTTCTTCGTCCCCGTACATCTCCCCCTGCTGCGCCGCCGCGAACTGCCGCCCGGCGAATGGCAGTGGACCGACGACACCGAGATGGCCGGCTCGATCCTCACCGTCCTGGTGGAGCACGGCGAGATCGACCAGGACGCCCTGGCCGCCGCCTTCGCCGAGCACCACGACTTCGACCGGGGCTACGGGCCCGCGGTGAACCGCATGCTCCGGCAGATCCGCCAGGAGGGCGCCGACTGGCGGGAACTCGCCGCCGCCCTCTTCGACGGCGCGGGCTCCTGGGGGAACGGCGCCGCGATGCGAGTCGCCCCGCTCGGCGCCTGGTACGCCGACGATCCGGAGCGCGCCGCCGACCAGGCTGAGCTCTCCGCCTACGTCACCCACCAGCACCGCGAGGCCGTCGCCGGGACCCGCGCGGTGGCGGCGGCCGCCGCCGTACTGGCGGGCCACGACGAGCCGTCCGCCCCCGACGGCCCCGAACTCCTCGGGCGCGTACTGGAATTGGTGCCCCGCAGCGCCGTACAGGCCGGGATCCGCCGGGCGCGCGACATGCTGGACTACGCGGACGTGGGCACGGTGGCCGCCGTGCTCGGCTGCGGGCGGCGCACCAGCGCGCACGACACCGTGCCCTTCTCCCTGTGGGCGGCGGCCCGCCACCCCGGCGACTTCGCCGCGGCCTTCTGGGACACCGCTCAGGCAGGCGGAGACGTCGACACGACCTGCGCCATCGTCGGCGGAATCGTGGCCTCGGGCCCTGCGGGAGCCCCGCCCGAGGAGTGGGCACGTCATACGGAACACCTCCCTGAGTGGTTGCCGAAGGTGGAGGGATAACCAACCTTCGCTGGGCGGGTCAGCGGACGTCGCGCCCGAAGGGCCCCGGAGAGCTGCCGCCGTCTGTGCTGGTGGGCGTCCTGCCTGGAAGCTTCCGGAGGGCTGCTGCCTCAGGCCTTCGCCGCCCCGGGACTGCCCTCGACCGCCGCTTGCCCCGTACCCTCGCCGCCACCGCCCCTGCCGGCGAGCGCCTCCAGGTCGCTCTTGCGGACCCGTATGACGGTCGAGGCCACGAGCAGCGCCACCAGGACCAGGCCCGTCGCGGCCATGAAGGCCGAGGACATGCCTTCCGCGAGCACCTTGTCGCCCCAGGTGCCGGGCAGCCGGTGCGTCGCGGCGAACTGCGCCTTCTCCGACGCCGAGGCGTTCGCCAGGAAGTCGGGTATCTGGTGCTTGGCCTCGTTCCTGCTGGTGGTGCCGAAGACGGTCATCAGGATGGAGAGGCCCAGCGAACCGCCCACCTGCTGGGTCGCGTTGAGCTGTCCCGTCGCGGCCCCGGTCTCGTGCTGCGGGACCCCGGACACGGCGGTGAGGGTCAGCGTCACGAAGTTGAGGCCCATGCCGAAGCCGAAGACGAGCATCGGGCCGAGGATTCCGCCCACGTAGCTGCTCTCCGGGTCGATGAAGGTCAGCCACCCGAGGCCGACCGCGGCGAGCGTCGAGCCCGCCACCATGAACGGCTTGGGTCCCAGAACCGGCAGCAGGCGCTGCGATATCCCCGCGGCCACCACGATCACCCCGGACACGGGCAGGAACGCGACGCCCGCCCGCAGAGGGCTGTAGTGCAGCACGTCCTGCACGAACAGGACCAGGAAGAAGAACATCCCGAACATCGCCGCGGCCAGGCACAGCATGATCGCGTAGGTGCCGGAGCGGTTGCGGTCGGCGAACATCCGGAGCGGCGTGATCGGCGCGCGGGCACGCCTCTCGATCCCCAGGAAGGTGGCGAGGAGCACCACGGCGAGTCCGAACGCGGTGAGCGTGTACGGATCGCGCCATCCCTGGTCGGCGGCGCGGATGAAGCCGTACACCAGGGAGATCATCCCGGCCGTCGAGGTGAGCGCCCCGGCGAAGTCGAAGCGTCCCGGGTGCCGTTCGGACTCCGAGATGAACCGCGGCGTCAGGGTCGCGATCAGGATGCCGATGGGTACGTTCACGAACAGCACCCAGCGCCAGTCGAGCCATTCGGTGAGCATGCCGCCGGCCAGCAGGCCGATGGCCGCGCCTCCGGCGGAGACGGCCGCGAACACGCCGAACGCCCTGTTGCGCTCCGGCCCTTCGCGGAAGTTGGTGGCGATCAGCGCGAGCGCGGTCGGAGAGGCGATGGCCCCGCCGACGCCCTGCAGGGCCCGGGCCGCGAGCAACTGCCAGGGCTCCTGGGCGAGTCCGCCGAGGAGCGAGGCGAGGATGAAGAGCAGGACGCCGGTCATGAACATCCGGCGCCGCCCCAGGATGTCCCCGGCACGGCCGCCGAGCAGCAGCAGCCCGCCGAAGGCCAGGGTGTACGAGGTGACCACCCAGGAGAGGCTGGTGGTGGAGAAGCCCAGGGCGGTCTGGATGTGCGGAAGCGCGATGTTCACAATCGTGGCGTCGAGCACAACCATCAGCTGGCAGGCGGCGATGACGGCCAGAGCGATCCCGCGTCGCCCCGAGTGCCGCGCCGTCCCCGGGCTTCCGCCGGGTCGGCCCTCGGCTAAGGAAGAGGTCGCTGAACTGGTCACGAGATTCCCCCACTTGAGACCCAGTGAACGGTGGCGTTCACTAGTGGGCACTACTCTAGAGAGGTCGAGTAGTGAACGCAAGCGTTCACTAACGCTTCTCTGGTCGCTCCCTGGCGGGCGGCGCGATTGCGCTACACGCGAACCCTCGTCCCCAAGGCCCTTGAGAACACGGAGAGATGACGATGCCCCCCACGAAGTCAGCGGAGTCCGGCGAGAAGCGGCCCCCCGCCGCCCGCCGCCGCGGCGCCGAACTCGAGCGCGCGATCCTCGACGCCACGCTCGAAGCGCTCGGCGAGGTCGGGTGGTCAGCCCTCACCATGGAGGGCGTCGCCACCCGCGCACGTACGGGCAAGGCCGCCGTCTACCGCCGCTGGCCCTCCAAGGCCGAACTCGTCGCCGAGGCCCTGTATTCGGGGCTCCCCGGGGTCTCCGTGCCGCCCGACAGTGGTGATCTCCGGGCGGATCTGATCGAGCTGTGCCGCCGGATGCTGAGCGCCATGTACTCGCAGTCCGGCTGCGCCCTGCGGGCCGTGCTCGACGAGTGCGACCGCACCGAGGCGGAGCGCTTCCACGAGCTGATCATGGGCGGCGTGGTCCAGCCGGGGAAGCAGGTCATGTCCGATGTGGTGCGGCGCGGAATAGAGCGGGGCCAGGTGCGCGCGGACGCCACGGGGGAACTGGTGGCCGACGTGCTGCCCGCGATGATGATGTACCGTCACAAAGTCACCGGCGGCGAGCTCGCCGAATCCGACCTGGCGGACGTCGTCGACCAGGTCGTCCTCCCCCTCCTGGAGCCCCGCGGCCGATGATCGGGGCAGGCTGACCAGGGACGAAGCCGGACCAGTGGCAGAACGACGTTTTCCGTCGGTCCGCCACGAGTGACAATGGAGGTGCGACGGACCCGTGTCCGCCCGCACTCGACACAGCCGCTACGCTTATTGTCGCCATGCCGTACGAGCCCCCAACACACCGCGTCGAGCGCTCGCTCCGCGCCACCACCGGAGCGAAGGTCGTTGCGGGAGTCGACGAGGTGGGCCGCGGCGCTTGGGCCGGGCCCGTCACGGTGTGCGCGGCCGTCACCGGGCTCCGCAGGCCGCCCGAAGGTCTCACCGACTCCAAGCTGCTCAGCGCCGCGCGGCGCGACGAGCTCGAGGAGCAGCTGACCGGCTGGGTCACGGCATACGCACTCGGCCACACCGCCCCGGAGGAGATCGACGAACTGGGGATGACCGCCTCGCTGCGCCTGGCCGCGGTACGGGCACTGGAAGCCCTGCCCGTGCGCCCCGACGCGGTGATCCTGGACGGCAAGCACGACTACCTCGGACCGCCATGGCAGGTCCGTACCGTCATCAAGGGCGACCAGAGCTGCATCGCGGTGGCGGCCGCCTCCGTGATCGCCAAGGTGCGCCGGGACGCGATGATGGCCGAACTCGCCCCCGAATGCGAAGGATTCGCCTTCGAGGACAACGCCGGGTATCCCTCGCCCGTCCACCGGGCGGCGCTCCAGGAGCGGGGCCCGACACCCCACCACCGGACCTCCTGGGTCTTCATGGACGCGCTTCCCCAGTGGGAGCACCTGCGGCGCGGAAAGCGCCCGGACCCCGCGGAGCAGATCGGTCTGTTCTGATTCCACCGAGCTCGCGGGTGGGGCGGCCGGAGCACGGGTCGAACCCGCCGACACGCCCCGCACCCGCGTTTGATAGACATCACCCCATGCCTCTCACCCCTGAGGAGCCACAGATTCACGAGAGTGTCCCGGGCCCCCGCACCACCGCGGGATCGACCCGAACTCCGCAGGCCCCCCGCCCCGCCGCATCCGTTCCCGGCCCCCGGCCCTCGCCCCGTCCCGCCCAGCGCGCGGACAGCAAGGGTCCCGGCTCAGGCCGCCCCGGCACGGTGCGCTCCGGGGGAGCGTCCTCCCCGCGTACGGCGCCCTCGGCGCCCACCGCGCAGATCCAGCTGGTCGCCGCGACCGACGAGACGGCCGTCGAGGCGGCCGACGACACGGTCGACAAGCTGCTGGACGACGGCCGCGAGCCCGGCGAGGTGCTGGTGATCACCACCGGTGAGCAGCACCCCTGGGCGCAGCACGAGCTCTCCTTCGGCGAGGACGCCTACTGGCGCCAACTCGCCGACGGCGAGGACGTGTTCTGCGCGCACGCCGCCGCCATCGGCCGGCTGACCGGCCGCCCCGTCGTGGTGCTCGCCGTGAACGGCGGCACCGACGCCGAGGCCGCCCAGGCCCTTCCCGCCGCCCTGGAGAAGGCCGGCGCCGAACTGATCGTCTGCGGCAACCCGCAGCGACTGGCCGCCCTGCTCTGAGCCCCGGCCCTGTGGCACCGGCTGCCACAGGGCCGCGGCCTCGGGGGAGGCGTTTCAGGATGCGGCCGCCGCGTGCGGCTGCACCTCCGAATCCCCGTCCTCCGTACGCGGTGGGGCGGGCATGACGGGTGGGTCAGCGGCGCGGCCGGCCCTGGGGTAGCGGCCTCCGCGCCCTTCACCCAGCACCTGCCAGCCGTTGCCGGTGAGTGTGACGTAGGCCCCGCAGCGCAGGCCGTGCAGGGTGCAGGCGTCGCGCAGCCCCCACATCCACGCGCCGTCCGTCTCCGTCCAGCGGGGATCTCCGTCCCGGCAGTACAGCAGTACGGCGGTGTGCACCGGGGTGCGGCGGCGCAGGTCGTGCGGGATCACCCTGCGCAGCCGGTCGAGCAGGGCGTTCCGGAACTCCCAGCCGTCCGGGCGGGCCGTACGGTGCGCGAACGACGCGCTGGCCACGAGCCGTTCGCCCGGATCCAGCACGGCGACCACGGCCGTCGACCTGCGCGGCAGATGCCGTTCGCACAGGCCGGTCACGACGTCTCTCGGGTCCCGCAGCAGGGGTATCTCCGCTGCGGACCATTCGGCGATCTCCAGCGTGCGGCCCAGCCGGGCGGCGGAGTCGGTGGAGGGCGGCGGTGCAAAGCCGAAGGACACGTTCCTCCCCTCGTCCGTTGCGAGGCCCCATTTTCCCTGCCACCGTCCCGCCGCGGCAATGCTCCGTAGCTACCCCTGTACGGCGAGGACCAGCGGCAACACCCTCTCTGCGCCCGCCTTTCTGAGCATCCGCGCCGCTATGGCGAGGGTCCACCCGGTCTCCGTACTGTCATCGACCAGCAGCACCGGGCCTCCCGCCTCCGCTATGGACGCGCTCAGCTCAGGGGGCACGGTGAACGAGCCGTGCAGCACCCGCAGCCGCTGTGCGCTGTTGCTCCGCGGCGGGCTTGTCGGCAGGTCGTCCTCCGCATAGGCGACCGTGCCGAGCAGCGGCATGCGCCCGACCTCGGCGATCCGCTCACCGAGCGAGTGGATCAGCTGCGGCCGCGACCGGGAACCCACCGTCACCACGCCTACCGGACGGGCCGGCGCCCCGGGCTCCCCTGAGGCCCAACCCCCGGGCCCACGGGCCCAGTCGGCGAGCACCGTCACGGCCGCGTCCAGCACGTCGTCCGGCACGGGGCCGTCCGGCGCCTGCGGCGCGAGGAGGGGGCGCAGCCGGTTTCCCCAGCCGATGTCCGAGAGCCTGCCGACGGCGCGGCCCGTCTCCGCCTGCTCCCGCTCGGGGATGCGGCCCTTGAGCTCCAGGCCGACGGACGGCAGTCCGGTGGGCCACATGCGGCGCGGCTCCACCTCGACGCCGGGCCGGCCGAGCTCGCCCCGCGCGGCATCGAGGGCCTCGGACGACACCTCGGGGGAGAACCGCGGACCCGCGCAGTTGTCACAGCGGCCGCACGGCGCGGCTTCCTCGTCGTCCAACTGGCGCCGCAGGAACTCCATCCGGCAGCCCGTCGTGCCCGCGTACTCCCGCATGGCCTGCTGCTCCGCCGACCGCTGCCGGGCCACCCAGGCGTACCGCTCGGTGTCGTAGGTCCAGGGCTGGCCCGTCGCCGTCCAGCCGCCCTTCACGCGGCGTACGGCCCCGTCCACGTCCAGGACCTTGAGCATCATCTCCAGCCGGGAGCGCCGGAGTTCGACCTGCGGCTCCAGGGCGGGGAGGGACAGCGGCCGGTCGGCCCCGGCCAGCACATCGAGCGTGCGCCGCACCTGCTCCTCGCGCGGGAAGGCGAGCGAGGCGAAGTACTCCCAGATCTTCTCGTCCTCCGGGCCCGGAAGCAGCAGCACCTCCGCATGCTCGACGCCGCGGCCGGCCCTTCCCACCTGCTGGTAGTAGGCGATGGGGGAGGAGGGCGAGCCGAGATGCACGACGAACCCGAGGTCCGGCTTGTCGAAGCCCATACCCAGCGCCGAGGTCGCGACGAGCGCCTTCACCCGGTTTTCGAGCAGCGCGGTCTCTGCGGCCTCGCGGTCGGCGTTCTCCGTGCGCCCGGTGTACGAAGCGACCTCCTGGCCCTGGTGGCGAAGGAAGGCGGCCACTTCTTCCGCGGCGGCGACCGTCAGGGTGTAGATGATGCCCGAGCCCGGGAGCTGATCCAGGTGATCCGCCAGCCACGCCATGCGGTGAGCGGCATCGGGCATACGGAGAACCCCCAGGCTGAGGCTCTCCCGGTCGAGCGGCCCGCGGAGCACGAGTGCTTCTTCGCCCGTTCCGGCCGCTGCCTCACCGTTGCAGTTCTTGCCGGACTGGCCGCCGGTGCCCAGCTGCTCTGCCACGTCGGCCGTGACGCGGGCGTTCGCCGTGGCGGTCGTGGCCAGCACCGGTACGCCCGGCGGGAGCTCGGCGAGCATCGTGCGCAGACGCCGGTAGTCGGGGCGGAAGTCGTGGCCCCAGTCGGAAACGCAGTGCGCCTCATCCACGACGAGCAGTCCCGTGGACGCGGCGAGCTTCGGCAGCACCTGATCGCGGAAGTCCGGGTTGTTCAGCCGCTCCGGGCTGACCAGGAGCACGTCGACGTCTCCGGCCGCCACCTCGGACTGGATCGTCTCCCATTCCTCGACATTGGCGGAGTTGATCGTCCGGGCCTGGATGCCCGCACGTGCCGCGGCCTCCACCTGGTTCCGCATGAGCGCCAGGAGCGGCGAAACGATCACGGTGGGTCCGCTGCCCCGCTCCCGCAGCAGCGAGGTGGCCACGAAGTACACGGCGGACTTTCCCCAGCCCGTGCGCTGCACGACCAGTGTCCGGCGCCGCTCCGCGACCAGGGCCTCGACGGCCCGCCACTGGTCCGCGCGCAGCCGGGCTGTGCCGCTGGGGTCTCCGACGAGACGGGCGAGTACGGAGTCGGCTGCTTGGCGCAGGGCTGTGTCGGTCATGGCCCCCATGCAACCGGAAGCGGGCGGCAAAGGGCGAACCACGCCTGTGGAAAACCTCAGAACTGTGGGCTTGTATTACTAATACCGAGGGCTGTGGACAGTTTTCAGCAGGCCATCGGCTCTTCGGTCACCGTCTAGGCATGACGCAATCCAACGGCGCGCAGAGCGAATACGGCCAGAACGGCGAAGGCAGCAGCGAGTACGGCGAAGGCGACGAGCACGGCGGATCATGGGAGGGCAGCGGAGCGCGAGAGGGCGGGGCCGGCGCGGATGAGGTCCGCGGCGGCGTGACCGGTGACGACGGGGTCGGGGGCGAGGATCCCCGCGAGTCTGGATCAGCCGCATCGGGCGCCGCCGGTGACATTGACGGCGGCAGTGAGAGTGACGCGCATGATCCGGAGGAACCGGCGGCCCCGAAGGAACCACCGGCCACGAAGGAGCCGCCGGCCTCGAAAAACCCGGCGGAGCCGGACTCGAAGGCCCCGGCAGATTCCAAGCCCCCGACGGACCCAACGGACCCACCGGACGTGCCGGGCTCGGAGGGCCTCACCGAGGACCTGTTCCCCCAGGGCGTCCCCCGCGTATCCCTCCGCAGCTCCGCCGAGCTCGCCGACGCCCTGCCCTATCTGCTCGGCTTCCACCCTGACGACTCCGTCGTAGTGGTGGCCCTGCACGGGGAGCACGGACGCTTCGGTGGCCGCATCAGGCTCGGCATTCCCACAGAGGTGGAGGAATGGTCGGCCGTGGCCGCGCAGGTGGCCGGCTGCCTGGAGAGCGGTTCCCTGGCGCGGGGCGAACGGCCTGACGGAGCACTCGTCTTCATCTGCCAGGACCCCGCAGAGGGGGAGAGCGGGGCCGACGTGATGCGCCGCCTCCGCCCGCTGGCCCAGCGGCTGCGGCTCGCCTGCGGACGGCTGGACATGCCGGTCTTCGAGGCGCTCTGCATCTCCGACCAGCGGTACTTCTCCTATTGCTGCCCCGACCGGAGCTGCTGCCCGCCGGAGGGCAAGCCACTGGCGGAGCCGGGCACCAGCGCAATGGCTGCGGCCGCCGCGTACATGGGCGTGGCCAAGCCCAGCGCGCTGCGCGATCTTGAGGCGCGGCTCGCGGAGCTGGGGCCTCCCGTGGCCTCCCAGCAGGAGCGTGCCCTCGACGCGGCGGGAGCGGAGCTGGTCCCGCGCATGCTGGGCGACGGCGGCATGACCGCGATCCGCGCGGAGACGATGACGCTGGCCGGGGCTCTGCTGAAGAGGTTCAGTGACGCACCGCCCCGGTCCCGTTCCTGGTCTGCGAGCGACGCCCAGGACGACAAGCTCCTGGAGACCGACGAGGCGGCCCGGGTGATTCTCGGACTCCAGGACCGCAAGACCCGCGATCAGGCAGCGGAGTGGATAGAGGGCCAGGACATCCAGCCCGCTGGCCGGCTGTGGCGAGCCCTGGCCCGGCGCTGCGTCGGCCCGTACACGGTGCACTCCGCGGCCCCGTTGACCCTGGCCGGATGGGTCTCGTGGTCGGGCGGCGACGGCCCGGCGGCCCGGGTGGCACTGTCCCGCGCACTGCGCGCCGACCCGGGCTATGTGTTCGCTCAGCTTCTCCAGCGCGCGTGCAACGAAGGCGTGGACCCGGAGCCGCTGCGCCGCAGCATGCGCAAGGAGCGCGACGCACGCCGCGCCGGCCGGAAGCGCGGCAGTACGGGCCAGGTGCCCTGGAACACACCGTGACCCCCGTTGCCCGCGCCCGTTCAGTTCCGTGAAGGGCGTGGGGCGGCGCAACCCCAGCACCCCAGCCCGACGGGCCACCCGGCCCCAGCCCCGTCCTGCCTCAGACCGCCCCCGACTCCGACCCCGCTTCCACCCACCGGAACCCCACACCCCCTCTCCCGGCCCGGCGCGAACAGCCCCGCAAGCCGGACACCCCCACCCCCACTCCACCTCCACTCACCAGGCAGCACAGGCCCGCGCCCACGACCAGCGCGGCAACCCGCCACCACAGCCACTGCCCTCGGGCCAACCACAGCGTTCCGGCCCGCCCGGAGCCGTGGCCGCCAGAGCTCTCGCAGAGAACGGAGCCCCCATGTCCGTGTCACCCCCTCCTCAGCCCCTGCCCTCTCGCCCCCGTTCCGAATCAGCCCCCGCCCTCACCAACTCCACATCGGAGAAAGGCAGTCACAGAACGGCCCCGAAACCCCCTGTCCGCCGTCCACCGGCGTCCCGCCCAGCAGCGCCACCGCCCACCGCGCACTCCTGCCTCATCGGGGTGGCCGCTCCCGCCCTGGTGATCTCGCCGGTCCACGGTCAGTTGACCGGAGAGGGCATGGAGGGGTTCTTCTTGGCCGGTCGCAGGGTCCTGGCGCGCAGTGTGCTGACCGTCGCGGGCCGGGAGCCCGAGCCCCTGCAGGGCAGAGAGCTGAGCGCCGCGGAGACACGCTTCGTGGCCGCGGTCCGTACCCAGGCGGAACCCGGGCCCGACCCGGAGATCACCGTCGAGAGGCTGCGCTCCGCCGACGGCACGGAGCGCTTCACGTTCCACAACTCCGGTGTGCAACAGGTGCGTTTGCTGATTGAGCTGAGGCTGGGCACCGACCTTGCCGACCTCGGCGTGATCGCCGCGGGCAAGGAGAGCCAGACGGTCCCCGCCGCGGTTCACGGCGCCGGCCTCTCCTGGACGGCCGGCGGATGGCGGGCCACCGTGGCCACCGACCCCGCCCCGGAGACGGCGTGGGCCTCCGCAGGGCTGCTGAGCTGGGAATGGGAGGTGGCACCCGGCGCCCGGCGTGTCCTCAGGCTGACGACCGCCCTAGAACCCCAGGCGCAAAGAAGGGAGCCGGGGAAGCGCCACACAAGCGGGCCGGTCCAAGACTCGGCCACCGCCGCGAGGCGCAGCGCCGGACGACCACCACTGCCCTGGGGGACGGCCGAGGCAGAGGGAGACGACGCGCGTCTCGGCGGCCTCCTGCGGAGCTCCCTCGATGATCTCGGAGCCCTGCTGCAGCGCGACCCGGCACACCCCTCGGACCTGCACCTCGCGGTCGGCGCCCCCTGGCGGTGCGCCTTCGGCCCTGCAGAATCCCTGCGCGCGGCAAGGATGTTGCTGCCCTTGGGCACCCGCCTTGCCGCGGGCACCCTGCGCACTCTCGCCCGCGGGCAGCTCGACTCGGGCCAGGACGCCGGACGCCTGCCCGGGCCCCTGCGGCACAACGGTCCGCATGTCGCTCCCGGCTGTACGGGTGTGGAAGCCACCCTGCTTTTCCCCGCTGTGCTGGCCGAGGCATGGCTCTGGGGCCTGCCGGAAGAGGAGGTCGAGCCCCTGCTCACGCCTGCCGAACGCTGCCTTCGCTGGCTGCTTCGTACGGCAGGGGAGGAGGGGTACGTGCCCGACCCGGCGCCCGACGGTCCGTTCCGGTGCGAGGTACAGGCGCACGCGCACCGGTCCGCGATGCTGGGCGCGGCCCTCCTCGAAGGATTCCAAGGCCGAGGCTCCGGCGGGGAGTTGAGGGAGTGGGCGGCCTCACTGCGGCGGCGGTTTCAGGCCGACTTCTGGCTCGAGGACCGCAGCGGCGGGAGACCCCTGGCGGCGCGCACCCGGAGCGGTGACACCGTGCCCCACCTCGGCTCCGCGGCCGCCGAACTCCTCGACACCGGGCTCGGCCGGGGCGGCCAGGCGGCAGAAGGGCTGCTCGACAAGGCGCAGACCGACCAGCTCGCGCGTCTCCTGGGCAGCCCCTCCCTCGACTCCGGCTGGGGGCTGCGCAGCCTCGGCGCGAAGGAGCACCGGTACAACGCCTTCGGCCATCGCGGGGGAGCGGTGCACGTTCCCGACACCGCCACGGCCGTCGCGGGGCTGGCGGCCGCCGGGTACGAGAAGGAGGCCGGTTCGCTGCTGCGCGGGGTCCTGGACGCGGCGGGCGGCTTCGGGCAGCGCCTGCCGGAGATGTACGCGGCTGAGCAGCGCACCGAGGGCAGCGCACCCCTGCCGCATCCCGCCGCGTGCCGCCCCTCGGCGACGGCCGCTGCCGCCGTGGTCCGGCTGCTCGGCACGCTCGCGGGGATCTGCCCGGACGTTCCCGCCGGCACGGTCTCCCTCCGCCCCCTGGTGACCGCGCCGCTCGGCGCCGTACGTCTCACGGGGCTGAGCGTCGGCGGCGCCCCCTTCTCCGTGCGGGTCAGCAGAATCGGCATGGCCGTGGCGGAGGAGGCGGCTGATGGCCTGCAACTTCTCTGCTGAGCTGCTGAGGCGTACCGGAGTTGGAGGTGGCGGGGATGTGCTGGAGTCCGGACTGTTTATCGTCAGGGAGACGACTATGATCGCGCCATGTCCTACGATCCGTCGGCCTTCCCGCCCTTCGCCGTCACCGTCGACCTGGTCGTTCTCACCGTGCGCAAGCACGCGCTCTGCGCTCTGGCCGTGCGGCGCGGTGAGCCCCCGTACCAGGGCTGGTGGGCGTTGCCCGGCGGCTTCGTACGGCCCGACGAGGACATCACAGCGGCCGCCGCGCGCGAGCTCGCCGAGGAGACGGGACTGCGTACGGAGGCGCCCGGCGACCAGAATCCCTGCGCCCACCTGGAACAGCTCGCCACCTACGGCGACCCGCAGCGTGACCCGCGCATGCGCGTCGTCAGCGTGGCCCACCTCGCCCTCGCCCCCGATCTTCCCGCCCCGGTCCCGGGAGGGGACGCCCGCAGCGCGCGCTGGGCGCCCGTCGGGGAGCTCCTCGAAAACGGCGAGACCGCAGGAGGCGGGCGTGAGGGCGAGCTCGCGCCGTCCCTCGCCTTCGACCACGGGCGGATCCTGGCCGACGGGGTGGACCGGGCGAGATCGAAGATCGAGTATTCCTCGCTGGCCACCGCCTTCTGTCCGCCGGAGTTCACGGTGGGGGAGCTGCGCAGGGTGTACGAGGCGGTGTGGGGAGTCGCCCTCGACCCGCGGAACTTCCATCGCAAGGTGACCGGGACACCGGGGTTCCTGGTGCCGACGGGAGGGACGACGACCCGTCAGGGAGGGCGCCCCGCACAGCTGTTCAGGGCCGGGGGCGCCACCCTCCTCAACCCCCCGATGCTGCGCCCCGAGGTGTGACGCGCCGGGGCGGGGCCGGGCGCCGTAATGCTCCGGGCCCTCCACCGGTGAGCTGCGACGCAGCGGAAGATCGCCAACGTGGCGCCGGGGAAAGGGAGATGGAGAGGCGGGGCTGCTGTCTTTCCGATAAGGCGTCAATCGCGCGGAAGGCAGCGATCACCCTTTCGTGTGCTTTTCACCAAAGCCCTCAAGGCCGCTCCGAGGCCCGCCGACAAAGGAGGGCGTGACTACCCTTGCGCACTCCATGATGACCACGGCTCGCTCGGCCGAAGCCGGCCTCACCGGCCCGAGCGAGCTCGACCGCTACGCGTACGCCGAGTCCACGGGCGCGGCACGCACGACCACCAACGCCCCAGCCTGGGAAGGCTCCGAGGCCGACATGAGCCGAGTAGGACGGCGTACAGCCGGCAGCCGCGGGCGCGGACTGCACGGTCAACTGGTCCAGCAGCTCGGCCAGATGATCGTCTCCGGCGATCTCGGGGCCGACCGTCCGCTCGTCCCCGAGGAGATCGGGCAGCGCTTCGAGGTGTCCCGCACCGTCGTCCGCGAGTCCCTCCGGGTTCTCGAGGCCAAGGGCCTGGTGAGCGCCCGCCCCAACGTCGGCACCCGCATCCGCCCCGTCAGCGACTGGAATCTGCTCGACCCCGACATCATCGAATGGCGCGCCTTCGGCCCCCAGCGCGAGGACCAGCGCCGCGAGCTGTGCGAACTGCGCAGCGCCATCGAGCCGCTGGCCGCCCGGCTCGCGGCGGAGGGCAGCCGGGACGAGGTTCCGCAGCGTCTCGTCGACATGGTCGAGATCATGACCCACGCGCTGTCCCAGGGCGACAGCCTCACGTTCTCGCGCGCGGACGCGGAGTTCCACGGGCTGCTGCTGCAGGCCGCGGGCAACCGCATGCTCGAGCACCTCGCCGGAATCGTTTCCGCAGCGCTCCAGGTGTCCGGCGGCCCCGCCTGCGGGTGCGAGCGGCCCACCGAGGCCTCGCTCGGCCACCACCGCAGGGTCGTCGAGGCGATCAGCGCGGGCGAGGCGGCCGCTGCGGAGACCGCCGTGCGGCAGCTGCTCGCACCGCACACCGAGGAGGAGCAGCGCGAGCCCCGGGAGACCAGGGCCGCGGCGTCCACCGCGTCCGGCGGGGCGGAGCACGTGGTCCCGCCCCCGCGCGAACACTGAAGCCGGGCGGCCTCGGGCCCCCGCCGCCCGTACCGGTCAACTCCCGTGTCAGCGAAGCCCCTGACAGCGGATACGGCCGCACCGCCCACCCGGCGGCGCGGCCGTATCCGTTTCGCCGTGCGCGTCACCGTCCGTGGCGCCGCGACGCCGCGTCCGGGCCGAAGATCCGTGAGTTCAGAGGGGATTCGTCCGGTTCTCGGTGCATACATTCCGGTACAGGGTGTGACTCGGGCCACGCGGATGGGGCGTAACGCTTCCCGTTCCCGCGCGATGACTCAAGAGGTGACAGCCGAGGAGGGAATACCGGGGCCGCGCGTGGCGCTCACGCAAAGCACCGTTTTTTCTCCAGTGCTCAGCCCGCGCCGTCGGTTCATCCCCGCCGACGGTCCGCCATTTCCATCGTTCCGAGAGGTTGTTCGTGTCGGCCAGCACATCCCGTACGCTCCCTGCGGAGATCGCCGAGTCCGAGTCTGTGATGGCGCTCATTGAGCGGGGAAAGGCTGAGGGGCAGATCGCCGGCGACGATGTGCGTCGGGCCTTCGAGGCTGACCAGATTCCGCCAACCCAGTGGAAGAATGTTCTGCGCAGCCTCAACCAGATCCTCGACGAGGAGGGTGTGACGCTGATGGTGAGTGCCGCAGAGGCGCCCAAGCGCACCCGGAAGAGCGTCGCGGCGAAGACCCCGGCCAAGCGCACCGCCACCAAGTCGGTCGCGGCCAAGAGCGCCCCGGCGAAGAAGGCCCCTGCCACCCCGACCGCCGCCCCGGCCACACCTGCCGCCCCGGTGGGCGCCGCCGCTCCGGCCCAGCCCGAGACCCCGCCAATGGTCACCCCCGAGGCCGCAGACATGGACGACTCCGCCACGTCTTCCGCCAAGAAGACGGCCGCCAAGAAGGCCGCGGCAAAGAAGGCCGCCCCGGCGAAGAAGGCCGCCGCCGCGAAGAAGACGGCGACCACCACCACCGCAGCCGCCAAGAAGACCACGACCAAGAAGTCCGTGGTCGAGGAGCTTCTCGAGGAGGAAGACCTCGTAGAGGAGCTCCCGGCGAAGCCGGCCACCAACAAGCCGGGCGCCGAGGACGGCCCCACGGCCGAGGCCAAGGAAGAGGGCTTCGTCCTCTCCGACGACGACGAGGACGACGCGCCGGCCCAGCAGGTCGCCGCCGCGGGCGCCACCGCCGACCCGGTCAAGGACTACCTCAAGCAGATCGGCAAGGTCCCGCTGCTCAACGCCGAGCAGGAGGTCGAGCTCGCCAAGCGCATCGAGGCCGGCCTGTTCGCCGAGGACAAGCTGGCCACCGAGGAGAAGCTCGCGCCGAAGCTGCACCGCGAGCTGGAGATCATCGCCGAGGACGGCCGCCGCGCCAAGAACCACCTGCTGGAGGCCAACCTCCGCCTCGTGGTCTCGCTGGCCAAGCGCTACACCGGCCGCGGCATGCTCTTCCTGGACCTGATCCAGGAGGGCAACCTGGGTCTGATCCGTGCGGTCGAGAAGTTCGACTACACCAAGGGCTACAAGTTCTCCACGTACGCGACCTGGTGGATCCGGCAGGCCATCACGCGTGCCATGGCCGACCAGGCGCGCACCATCCGTATCCCGGTGCACATGGTCGAGGTCATCAACAAGCTCGCCCGCGTGCAGCGCCAGATGCTCCAGGACCTGGGCCGCGAGCCCACCCCGGAGGAGCTGGCCAAGGAACTCGACATGACCCCGGAGAAGGTCGTCGAGGTGCAGAAGTACGGCCGCGAGCCGATCTCCCTGCACACCCCGCTCGGCGAGGACGGGGACAGCGAGTTCGGCGACCTGATCGAGGACTCCGAGGCGGTCGTCCCGGCCGACGCGGTCAGCTTCACGCTGCTCCAGGAGCAGCTGCACTCCGTTCTCGACACGCTCAGTGAGCGCGAGGCAGGCGTGGTCTCGATGCGCTTCGGCCTCACCGACGGTCAGCCGAAGACCCTCGATGAGATCGGCAAGGTCTACGGCGTGACCCGTGAGCGCATTCGCCAGATCGAGTCCAAGACGATGTCGAAGCTGCGCCACCCCTCCCGCTCCCAGGTCCTTCGCGACTACCTGGACTGAGCCGGACTGATCAACAGCGCGGCACAGCGCGGCGGTTACGGCGGCGGCCGACACCCTCTCCGGGTGCCGGCCGCCGCCGCGTATGTGCGCGACCGGTGCGCCGACAGACCGCCTGCGGATGCGGACGCGCCGGGCGGGGATCACGCTGGGTGGTCCCGGAGTCCCGTACGGTCAGGAGGCTGTATGCGTACCCTTCGTGCTCTCCGTGTCCTGGTCCCGCTCCTGCTGGGGGCCCTGCTCGCCGCGCTCATCGCGCCGCAGGCCGTCGCCCGTGAGCGGCGGATCGTCGGCGGACAGTCCGTGTCCTCGGCCGCCCATCCGTGGACGGTGGCGCTCTCCAGCCGGGACCGCTTCGGCAGTGGGCGGTCCGGACAGTTCTGCGGCGGCGCCCTGGTCGGCACGCGGACGGTCGCCACCGCGGCGCACTGTCTGAGCAGGGAGATCCTCGGAATGAGCCATAAACGGCTCAACGATCTGAAGGTGATCGTCGGCCGCGGCGACCTGAACGGCAAGACGGGCCGCGAGGTGCGGGTCGCCAAGATGTGGGTGAACCCGAAGTTCGACAGCAAGACGAACTCCGGCGACGTCGCCGTCCTGACCCTCGCCAAGGCGCAGCCGAAGCGCTCGGTGATCGGCATGGCGAACAAGGGCGACAGTGCGTACGCGGCAGGGACGCCGGCGCGGGTGTTCGGCTGGGGCGACACGAGCGGTAACGGCGACTACTCGGCCACATTGCGTGCCGCGAGCGTGCAGATGCAGAAGGACTCGGACTGCCAGCGCGCGTACCCGGGCAATGCCGACGGGAAGTTCGAGCGCGCCACGATGGTCTGCGCGGGGGTGCCCCAGGGTGGCAAGGACGCCTGTCAGGGCGACAGCGGCGGTCCGCTGGTGGCGAAGGGACGGCTGGTCGGCCTGGTGTCGTGGGGCACGGGCTGCGGCGAGAAGGGCCGGCCCGGGGTGTACACACGGGTGTCCGCCGTCGCCGATCTGATCCGGGCGCACGGCGCAGGCTGAGCGCCCCCAGAAGCCGAGGGGCCGCCAGGGCCGGATCCGGGGCGGGCAAGGGGAAATCCGGACAGGCAGAGAGCCGCACACAGGCGTGAGCAGGCGCCAGGCGGTAAGCGCACAAAACAGTGCACGCACAAGCAGGAAGCCGGACGAGGGGGAGAAGGCAGAACGGGCGGCCACCCGCTGGATCGGGTGGCCGCCCGTCGTGGTCCGGCTCCTGTCGCCGGTCCGAGCTCGTCTCGGACTTCCGCTAGCCGCGTCAGGTCAGCGGCTCTCTGCGGAGCGGCTCAGCGCTCTTCTTCCGCTGCCGATTGGGGAGTAGCGGTGAGCTTCTCCGTCTCGTCCTGTATCTCCGCGGCGATCTTCTTGAGCTCCGGCTCGAACTTGCGTCCGTGGTGGGCGCAGAACAGCAGCTCTCCGCCGCTCAGCAGAACGACGCGCAGGTAGGCCTGAGCGTTGCAGCGGTCGCATCGGTCGGCGGCCGTCAGCGGGGTCGCGGGGGTCAGAACTGTAGTCACGTCGCCTCTTCTCTAGCTCGACGAGCTGTCGTACCAGGGTCAACATCCAACCCGGCCGAAAACGTTCCCGCTCTCGGCGATTCCTCGGAAATTTTTCCGCGAGGCGGCCGGACGTTGCCGGGTGGCGGCGAATGAGCCGTATTGCGTCTGGTGATCGCGGTGGATCGGGTCGGGGACTCGGTGGCTTGGTGTGTTGTCCGTGTGTCCGTCTTCTGTTGTCTTCAACGTCTTCCGCTGTGTTGAGGAGGACGTGCCCGGAGCCTAAATGGTTCATGCCCCGATGTGAACGTGATGTACGCGTCACCGGACCGAGTTATCGAACAGGTGAGCGAGTATGGTTTACCATACCCCTCACGCTGGTGTCGCCGTGGTCACAGCCCGGGTGGCGCGAGACGCCCCGTTCAAAGGCTCGGTACCCTCTGATCCGGCAACACAGCCATCAGCGAGCCGAATTCAGCGAGGAGCGAACCGCGTGACCGCCGAGACGTCCGTGCCGTCCACCGCAGTGCTGACCGGGGCAGACCGGGACGGCGGGTCCAATTACACCGCGCGGCATCTGCTCGTCCTGGAGGGACTGGAGGCGGTGCGGAAGCGGCCCGGCATGTATATCGGGTCCACCGACAGCCGCGGGCTGATGCACTGCCTGTGGGAGATCATCGACAATTCCGTCGACGAGGCGCTGGGCGGCCACTGCGACGACATCGCGATTACGCTGCACGCGGACGGCTCGGTCGAGGTCGCCGACAACGGCCGCGGCATCCCGGTGGACGTGGAGCCCAAGACCGGCCTCTCGGGCATCGAGGTCGTGATGACCAAGCTGCACGCCGGCGGCAAGTTCGGCGGCGGCTCGTACGCGGCGTCGGGCGGCCTGCACGGCGTCGGCGCCTCCGTGGTCAACGCGCTCTCCGCGCGGCTGGACGTGGAGGTGGACCGCAACAGCCGTACGCACTCGATCAGCTTCCGGCGCGGTGTGCCCGGGATCTTCACCGAGTCCGGGCCCGACGCCCCGTTCGACCCGTCCACCGGCGTACTCAAGGGCAAGAAGATCCCCAAGACCCGCCAGGGCACCCGCATCCGGTACTGGGCTGACCGGCAGATCTTCCTCAAGGACGCGCGGCTGTCCCTGGAGACGCTGCACGCGCGGGCCCGCCAGACCGCCTTCCTGGTGCCGGGGCTGACCCTGACCGTGCGCGACGAGCGCGGCCTGGACGGCGCCGACGCCAGCCAGGAGGTCTTCCACTACGACGGCGGGATCAGCGAGTTCTGCGAGTACCTCGCGCAGGACCGGCCGGTCAGCGACGTGCTGCGGCTCCAGGGCAAGGGCAGCTTCAAGGAGACCGTGCCCGTGCTCGACGACCGCGGGCACATGATCCCGACCGAGGTGCAGCGGGAGCTGGGCGTGGACATCGCGCTGCGCTGGGGCACCGGCTACGACACGACCCTGAAGTCCTTCGTCAACATCATCGCCACCCCCAAGGGCGGCACCCACGTCTCCGGCTTCGAGCGCTCCATCGCCAAGACGGTGAACGAGGTGCTGCGCTCGACCAAGCTGCTGCGGGTCGCCGAGGACGACGTGTCCAAGGATGACGCGCTGGAGGGGCTGACCGCGGTCGTCACGGTGCGGCTGGCGGAACCGCAGTTCGAGGGCCAGACCAAGGAGGTGCTCGGCACCTCGGCGGCCTCGCGGATCGTGGCGCAGGTGGTGGCCAAGGAGCTCAAGGACTTCCTGACCTCCACCAAGCGGGACCACAAGGCGCAGGCCAGGGCCGTGCTGGAGAAGGTCGTCGCGGCCGCCCGCACGCGGATCGCGGCGCGGCAGCACAAGGAGGCGCAGCGCCGCAAGACCGCGCTGGAGTCCTCCGCGCTGCCCGCGAAGCTGGCGGACTGCCGCAGCGACGACGTGGACCGCAGCGAACTGTTCATCGTGGAGGGCGACTCCGCGCTGGGCACGGCGAAGCTCGCGCGGAATTCGGAGTTCCAGGCGCTGCTGCCGATCCGGGGCAAGATCCTCAACGTCCAGAAGTCCTCGGTCTCGGACATGCTGAAGAACGCCGAGTGCGGGTCGATCATCCAGGTCATAGGAGCCGGGTCCGGGCGGACCTTCGACATCGACCAGGCGCGGTACGGCAAGGTGATCTTCCTCGCCGACGCCGACGTGGACGGCGCGCACATCCGCACGCTGCTGCTGACGCTCTTCCAGCGCTACATGCGGCCCATGATCGAGGAGGGCCGGGTCTTCTCCGCTGTGCCGCCGCTGCACAGGATCGAGCTGGTCAACCCCAAGAAGGGGCAGGACAAGTACATCTACACCTACTCCGACAACGAGCTGCGGCAGACCCTGCTGGAGCTCGAGCGGACCAAGGTGCGCTACAAGGAGTCGATCCAGCGCTACAAGGGCCTGGGCGAGATGGACGCCGACCAGCTCGCGGAGACCACCATGGACCCGCGGCACCGCACGCTGCGGCGCATCAACATCAGCGACCTGGAGTCGGCCGAGCAGGCGTTCTCGCTGCTCATGGGCACCGAGGTGGCGCCGCGCCGCGAGTTCATCAGCTCCTCGGCCGCGACCCTGGACCGCTCGCGCATCGACATCTGACGGCCGCGGCCTGCGGCTGCCGACCGCCGCCGGCCACCGAAGCTGCCGCCAGGCACCCGTCGCCGCCGCCTGCCGTACGGGGATGCGTACGGGGACTGCGTGAGCCGTACGTGACGGTGCCCCGTACGGGGTTCCGCGAGCCGTAATTGATGAGGGCTCTCCACCCACGGGTGGAGAGCCCTCGCCGTTGTGGCCTCCGGTTTTCCACCCGGAACCAACCCGTGCTCCGATCCGGTGACCGGGTCCCGCTCCGTAGCGTCGGGTGCGTTGTCCGCATCCTCGTTCGTGGAGTCGCCGATGTCCGGTCCGGAATCCGTCCTGGTGCTTGTCGCGGTCCTCGCGCTGGTGCTCGTACGGCAGGTCAAGCCGCAGCAGATCAGCGCGGGCGCCCGGATCTGGGTGCTGCCCGCCGTGCTGGCGTACTGCGCGCTGAGGCAGCCGGGGCTGCTCGATCCCGCCCGCCCCGTGGCCTCGGGCTGGCTGCTCGCCGCCGAGTTCGCGGTTGGTCTCGGCACGGGGGCGCTGTGGGCATGGTCCATGCGGGTGTGGGCCGGCGACGACGGGACGGCCTGGGTGCGCGGCTCCATATCCACGGCGGCCGTCTGGATAGCCGGGATAGCCGTGCGCGGCGGTCTGGTCGCCCTCGGCGCGGTGCTCGGCATACGCCTGGGAGGCTCCGGCGGAGGGGCTCTCCTGCTGGGCTTCGCCGTCACGCTGCTGGTGCGCAGCGGGCTGCTGGCGTGGCGGGCCGGGCTTCTGGCCCCGGCGTACGGTGGTCCGGTCGGCGGCCGGAAAGCGGCCGCGGGAAAGGACTGCTGAGGGTGACGTCGGCCTGGACCCGGTGGCCCGGCAGGGAGGCGCTGGCCCACGAGGGGCGCAGCGGTGCCCGCCTCTGGCTGGGCCGGATCGTGCGAGTCCTGGGGCTGGTGCTGCTGGTCGTGGCCGTGCTGTCGGAGGTGCACGGCTGGTCGGGCGGCGTGTGGCGGGGGACCGCGGGGGTTGCCGGTATCGGTTTCTGCGCGGCGGCGTTCTGGGCCTATCACCGCACGACCTTCGAGCACCGGCTGTGGCCCTCGCTCGGTCTGCTGGGGCTGATGTTCGCGGGGGCGCTGGGGTATGCGGCAGTGGACCTGCGGGTTCCGGGGCTGGTGGTCTTCTGCGCCTGTGTGCTCATCGCGGTGGAGCGGCTGCCGCTGGCCGCAGCTCTGCCCGCCGCCGGTACGGCGCTCGTGGCGTACACGGTCTTCACCGCCGGCTCTTGGACGGCCACCGCCGCCACCACGGTGGGACTCGGACTGGCCGGCTATGTGTCGCGGCTGGACGCCGAGGCCCGGGGCAGCACGATCCGGTTGCTGGCGCAGGAGCGGGCGGCCCGTGCCGCTGAGGCGGAGTCGGCGGCGCTGGCCGAGCGGGCCAGGATCGCGCGGGAGATCCACGACGTGCTGGCGCACAGCCTCTCGGCGCAGCTGGTGCATCTGGAGGCGGCGAGGCTGCTGGCGGAGCGGGACGGGGACGGTTCGGAGCGGGCGCAGGTGCTCGAGCGGATCGTCGCCGCACGGCGGATGGCGAGGGAGGGGCTGGCGGAGACCCGGCAGGCACTGTCCGCGCTCCGGGGCGAACTGGTGCCGGTCGCGGAGTATCTGGAGGAGCTGGCGCGGGAGCACGGCGCCCGGCTCGACACCGGGGGCACGGCCAGGGCGCTGGGCCCCGAGGCAGGCCAGGCGGTGCGACGGGTCGCACAGGAGGCGCTCACCAATGTGCGCAGGCACGCGGCGGGAGCGGAGACCCGCGTCCGGCTGGTGTACGAGGAGGGGGAGACGGTCCTGGAGGTGCACAACGACGGGGTGCCGGAGGGTGCCGGGAGGAAGGGGGTTCAGGAGGGAGAGGCGGCGTCGGGCGGCGGTTATGGGCTGCTCGGCATGCGGGAACGGGCCGAACTCCTCGGTGGCACGCTGGAGGCCGGACCCGAAGGGGGAGGATTCACGGTGCGGTTGAGGGTGCCCGAGTGAGCGGTGGAGTGGGCCTCGGCGCGGGCGGCGCGGGTGGGGCGGAGGGCTCCGGGGGAGCGAGCCCGATCCGTGTGGTCGTGGCGGATGATCAGACGGTGGTGCGCGAGGGCATCGTGATGCTGCTCGGGCTGCTGCCGGGGATCGAGGTCGTCGGTTCGGCGGCGGACGGTGAGGAGGCCGTGCGGCTGGTGGCCGAGCTCGCCCCCGAGGTGGTGCTGATGGATCTGCGGATGCCTCGCTGTGACGGGGTCGAGGCGACGCGGCGCATTCGTTCGGGGCATCCCGGGACGGAGGTGGTCGCGCTCACGACGTATGCCGATGACGACTCGCTGTTCTCGGCGCTGCGGGCGGGGGCCCGGGGCTATCTCACCAAGGATGCGGGAGGGGAGGAGATCGCCAAGGCCGTCGCCGATGTGCGTTCGGGGGCCGCGGGGCTCTCGCCCGAGGTGCAGCGCAGGCTGCTCGACCGGGTGGTGGCCGAGCCCCAGGAGCCGGAGCCAGAGCCGGAGTTGGGATCGGAGGCGGAGAGCGGGGGCGAAGTAGACCCTGAGGCGGGGGAGTTGCCGGATGGGCTTACCTCGCGGGAGGCGGAGGTGATCTCGTTGATCGCCGGCGGGCTCAGCAACGCGGAGATCTGCCGGGTGCTGCATGTGAGTCCCGCGACGGTGAAGTCGCACATCAACAGCCTTTTCGCGAAGACCGGTTCGCGGGACAGGGCGCAGGCGGTGCGGTATGCGTTCCGGAACGGCCTCGCACGGCCGCGCGACGACGACGTCACCTGATGGGGTGGTCGGTCAGGAACGCCGCGTCCGGGCTCTTGTGCTCTGCCCATGCTGAGGCATGTCCACCGATTCCACCGACTCCTCAGGGACCCCGGGTTTCCCCTCCGTCGCCCCGGGTTCCTCCGGCGACCCCTGGTATGACGTCGTCGGCTCGGGACCGCCGCAGGCGGCCCGGGCGCCCCATGTGCCGCAGCAGGAACGATGGGTGACCGCTGAGGACGCGCGGTCGGCCGTGTATCTGACGGTTCACCGCAGTCCGGCCTTTCAGCAGGTGCGCAGCCGGTATCGGCGCTTCGTGCTGCCCGCCAGCGCCGCCGCGCTGGCCTGGTATCTCGCGTATGTGGTGACCGCGACGGCGGCGCCGGGGCTGATGGCGCGCCCGCTGGTGGGCGTGTTCAACGTGGCGATGGCGGCTGGGCTCGCTCAGTTCGCCACGGTCTTCCTGCTGACCTGGGCGTATGCGCGGCATGCGCGACTGCGCCGGGACCGGCTGGCGCTCGAACTGCGCTGGGAGGCGCAGGACATGGCGCGTACCGGCGTCGCCTCGGCCCTCGGCGAGCGGGAAGGCGCGCGGTGACCGGGAGCCATCAGACGCTGACGATGCTGCTGTTCACCGCGATCGTGGCGGTGTCGCTGGCGATCACGAGTTGGGCGGGGAGGCGGCGGCACGGTTCGCCGGAGGAGTTCTATGCGGGGGGACGGCTGTTCTCGCCCATGGAGAATGGTTTCGCCCTCGCCGGGGACTACATGTCGGCCGCCTCCTTCCTGGGCATCGCCGGGATGATCGCGCTGTTCGGCTACGACGGCATGCTCTACTCGGTGGGCTTCCTGGTCGCCTGGCTCGCCGTGCTGCTGCTCGTGGCCGAACTCGTGAGGAACTGCGGGCGGTTCACGCTCGCGGACGTGGTGGCCGCGCGGATGCGGGAGCGGCCCGTACGCATCGCCACCGGTGTTTCCTCGGTGACCGTTTCGGTGCTGTATCTGGTCGCCCAGATGGTCGGCGCGGGCAGTCTGGTCGCGTTGCTGCTCGGCGGCGGTACGGGGAGCGTGGCGCGTTCCTGGACCGTCGTCGGGGTCGGGGCGCTGATGGTGATCTACGTGTCCTTCGGCGGCATGCGGGCCACCACCTGGATCCAGATCGTGAAGGCCGTACTGCTCATGGGCGGGGCCGTGGCGCTGACCTGCATGGTGCTGGTGAGGTTCCACGGCGACGCGGGGGAGCTGCTGTCCAGCGCGGCCCAACGCAGCGGCCACGGGCGGGACTTCCTCGCACCGGGACTGCAGTACGGCGGCGGCTGGGCGCACCGGCTGGACTTCATCAGCCTCGGCCTCGCGCTGGTGCTGGGCACGGCCGGACTGCCGCACATCCTGTCCCGCTTCTACACGGTGCCGACCGCGCGCGCTGCCCGCCGTTCCGTGGTGTGGGCGATCGGGCTGATCGGCGCGTTCTACCTGATGACCATCGTGCTCGGCTTCGGCGCCGCGGCGCTGGTCGGTCCCGACGCCGTGCGGGCCTCGGACGCGGCGGGCAACACCTCGGTGCCGCTGCTCGCGATGGAGCTGGGCGGCGGTGGCGGTTCGGCGGGCGGGGCCGCGCTGTTCGCGCTGGTGGCAGCGGTGGCGTTCGCGACGATCCTGGCGGTGGTCGCGGGCATCACGCTCGCCTCTTCGGCCTCGGTGGCGCATGATCTGTACGCCTCGCTGAAGCGTTCCTCCACCGCTGGCGGCAAGGGCGGCAAGGTCCGTACGGAGGTCGGAGTCGCACGTGTCGCGGCCGTCGGCGTCGGGGCGGCGGCCATCGGACTCGGGCTGCTCGCGCAGGAGTTGAACGTAGCCTTCCTCGTCGGCCTCGCCTTCGCGGTGGCCGCCTCGGCGAATCTGCCGGTGCTGCTGTACGCGATGTTCTGGCGGCGCTTCACTACGCGGGGCGCGGTGTGGTCCGTGTACGGGGGCCTGGTGCCGGCGGTGTTGCTGGTGGTGTTCTCGCCCGTGGTGTCGGGGGTTCCCGGTGCGCTCTTCCCCGGGGTGGACTTCGCGGTGTTTCCGCTGGAGAACCCGGGGCTTGTGTCCATTCCGCTGGGGTTTCTCGCGGGGTGGGCCGGCACGGTGAGTTCGCGTGAGCGGGGGGATGAGGTGCGGTATGCGGAGACGGAGGTGCGGGCGCTTACGGGGGCGGGGGCGGTGTAGGTGCGCGCTGTGTGTGGGTGCTGTGCGCGTGCGTTGGGTGCGTGGGGCTGTGGCCTCGCGGCCGGCGGTTCCGGTGTGCCCACCCTCCCCCAAGCTCTCCGGCTTCGCTCCGAGCAGGGAGGTACCCCCCTCGCCCCTGCGGAACGACTGCCCACACCTCAGCGGGGGGGGCTTATCGGAGTGCGTGGGGCAAGTTCACTGTGAAGACTGCTCCGCCGGTCTCGGCGCCTGTCACCTGGGCCGTGCCGCCGTGGCGTTCTGCCAGGCGGCGTACCAGGGCCAGGCCCAGGCCGCGGCCGCGGTGTGCGGGGGCGTCCTTGGTGGACCAGCCCTCGGAGAAGACGCTTTCGCGCTGCTCAGGGGGTATGCCGGGGCCGCTGTCCCGTACCCGCAGCAGCACCTCCGTACCGGCATCGGAGCCCGGCGCCGACAGCTCGACCTCCACCCAGGCGTCCTGCGAACCGGCCGCCGCGTCCAGTGCGTTGTCCACCAGGTTGCCGACCACGGTGGCCAGTTCGCGCGGGTCGAGGAGGCGGTCGGGGAGCGCGCTGCCGGGCGCGATGCGCAGGGCCACGCCGCGCTCGGCGGCGACCGTCGCCTTGCCGACCAGCAGCGCGGCGAGCAGCGGGTCCTGCACCCTCTCGGTGATCTGTTCGGCGGTGTCCCTGCGTACCCCGACCACCTCGCTCAGGTAGTCCGCCGCCTCCTCGTACATCTCCAGCTCCAGCAGGCCGAGGAGGATGTGCATGCGGTTGGCGTGTTCGTGGTCCTGGGCGCGCAGGGCGTCGATCAGGCCGCGGGAACCGTCGAGTTCGCGGCCCAGCAGCTCGACCTCGGTGCGGTCGCGGAGGGTGGCCACGGTGCCGCCGTCGCCGGTGGGCATCCGGTTGGCGATCAGTACCCGCTCGCCGCTGACCGTCAGCAGGTCCGAGCCCGTGACCCGGCCGGAGAGCACGTCGGTGGTGCGGCCGGGGCCCAGGGCGTCCTCCAGCCCGCGCCCGGTGTCCTCGGGGCGCAGCCCGAGCAGCCGCTGGGCCTCGTCGTTGGCCAGCCGGATGCGGCCCTTGCGGTCGAGCGCGACGACGCCCTCGCGGATGCCGTGCAGGATCGCCTCGCGCTCGGACAGCAGCGCGGAGATATCGGAGAAGGCCAGGTCATGGGTGCGCCGCTGGAGCCTGCGGGACACCAGGTAGGCGGCCAGCGCGCCGAGCGCGAGCGCGCCGCCCGCGTACGTCAGCACCACCGGCACCTCGCCGAGCAGCCGGTCGCGGACGCTGTCGTACGCGATGCCCACGGACACCGCGCCGACCGTCCTGCCCTGCGCGTCGTGCACCGGGACCTTGCCCCGCGCGGAACGGCCCAGCGTGCCGTTGTCGATCTGCCGCACCTGGTGTCCGGCCAGCGCCTGGCTGGGATCGGTGGAGACGTGTTCGCCGATTCGCGCGGGGTTGGCGTGTGACCAGCGGATTCCCCGGTGATCCATGATCACGACGTAGGCCGCCCCGGTGGACTTCCTGATGCGCTCCGCCTCGCGCTGCACCGGTCCCGCGTGCTCCGGCGGCCCGTCGGAGGCCAGCCGTCCGGCGAGGCCCGGCTGCTGCGCGGTGGTCTGGGCGATGGCGAGGGCGCGGTCCATGGCCTGGTCGTCCAGTTCGTCGCTGAGCGGCGCGAGGAAGAGCCCGGTGGCCAGCACCGTGACCCCGGTCGTGATCACCAGCTGTACGAGGAGGACCTGCGAGAACACCCGCCGCGGCCAGTGCACCCAGCGGGGCAGCCAGCGCGGCCGGCGCAGGGAGCGGGGGCGGCGTACGCGGCCGGCGCGCGGCCCGGGCTGCGGCGCGGACCGCTCCGCGGCCTGGTCTGCGGCCTCTGCGCTCATGGGGTCCTCGGGCGGTACGGGGGAGGGGACTGGAGTGGTCCCGGTGCGGGTGCGAGGACGGTAACCGCTGACCGGCCCCGGGCGCTGTGACCTGAGGCGCTGAGAGCTGTGGCACCGTGACCTGTTCGTCCGGGGCCGCCGCCCGTTCGGCTACGATCGGCAGCCAGTCTCCGGCACCACGCGCGCAGCGCGCGCCCCGCACACCGGGCCGCGCGCCCCGCCGCACGGTGCCGTACCTCGTACGTACCGCAACCACATCTCCGGCAGGGGGCGCCTCCTTGGGCACGCGACGCATCCCGGTCATTGTTCTCGCGGGGTTCCTCGGCTCCGGCAAGACGACCCTGCTCAACTGGCTGCTGCGGCGCGGCAGAGGCACCCGCATCGGCGCCGTCGTGAACGACTTCGGCAGCATCGAGATCGACGCCATGACCGTGGCGGGACAGGTCGACTCGATGGTCTCGCTCGGCGACGGCTGCCTGTGCTGCGCCGTGGACACCAGCGATCTCGACGGGGTGCTGGAACGTCTCGCCGAGCCCTCCGCCGGCATGGACGTGATCGTCGTGGAGGCCAGCGGGCTCGCCGAGCCCGAGACGCTGTTCCGGATGATCCTGGCCAGCGGCAGCGAGCACATCGTGTACGGCGGCCTGGTGGAGGTCGTGGACGCGGCGGAGTTCCACGCGGTGCGCGAGCGCCATCCCGAGCTGGACCGCCATGTGCGGGCCGCCGACCTCGTGGTGCTCAACAAGACGGACCGGGTCGCCGACCAGCAGCGGGACGACCTGTACGCGGAGCTGTCCGCGCTCAGCCCCGGCACCCCGGTGGTCCCGGCCTCGTACGGGCGGGTCGATCCCGCGCTGCTCTTCGACCCGGCGGTGCGGGAGCGGCCCGCGGTCGAGCAGCTCTCCTTCGACGCGCTGCTGTACGAGGACGAGGAGGAGGAACACCAGGGCCACGGCGGAGAAGCGGACCACGGGGGCGCGTGCGGCGAGGAGTGCGCCCACTCGGCGCATCTGCACGCGGCGTACCAGAGCGTGGAGTTCACCTCGGAGCGGCCGATGGACCCGCGGCGGCTGCTGGAGTTCCTGGACGCCCGCCCGGACGGGCTCTACCGCATCAAGGGCTTCGTCGACTTCGGCGCCGTGGACCCGGAGCAGCGGTACGGGGTGCACGCGGTCGGCGGTTTCCTGCGCTTCGCGCCGGGCGCATGGGAGCGGGGGGAGGAGCGCCGTACGCAGCTTGTGCTGATCGGTACGGGGCTGGAGGCGGAGGCGCTGCGGGCCTCCCTGGCGGCGTGCGTGGCACCCGACGGCGCGGTGCCGGACGAGCGGGCGGAGCGCGCGCTGTGGAGCGTGCAGCGGTACGTGGACGCGGAGCGGCCCGAGGAGCCTGAGGAAGAGGACCGCGACGGGGACGAGCCCGGCGAGGGCGATCCCGACGGGCGCGACCCCGACGAGGGCCGTTACGGCGAGGACGACCTCGAACCGCTGGCCCCCGAAGACGACTTGGACCCCGTGCGATAGCGGGGCCCGGCGAAGGGTGCCCGCGGGAACCGTCCCGCGGACACCCCTCCAGCGTCACGCGCCTCCGGTGCCCGGCGCCTCCAGCGCCGGGCACCGGACTACACCGGCCCCGCCACCACCGAGACCTGCTTGGCCAGCGGCACCCCGGAGCCGTCGCGGCGCGGGTCGGGCTCGGGGAGCTCGACGGGGGCGCCGCTCTTGTTCGCCGCGCGGGCCGGTGTGGGGCCCGCCCAGGCGAGGGTCAGGCAGTCCTCGCCCTTCAGGAAGCGCTGGCAGCGCACGCCGCCGGTGGCCCGGCCCTTGCGCGGGTACTGGTCGAAGGGCGTGAGCTTCGCCGTGTGCTCGGCCATCCCGGACAGCGCGCCGCGCGAGCCCGCGACCGTGAACACCGCGGCGTCGGCCGAGGGATCGACGGCCGTGAAGCAGATGACCTTGGCCTCGCCGGTCAGCTTGACCCCGGCGACGCCGCCGGCCGCCCGGCCCTGCGGGCGCACCTGGGAGGCCTGATAGCGCAGGAGCTGGGCCTCGTCGGTGATGAAGACCAGGTCCTCCTCGCCGGTGCGCAGCTCGGCCGCGCCGACGATGCGGTCGCCGTCCTTGAGGGTGACGACCTCCAACTCGTCCTTGTTGGACGGATAGTCCGGCACGACGCGCTTGACCACGCCCTGCTCGGTGCCGAGCGCCAGCCCCGGCGAGGACTCGTCGAGCGTGGTCAGGCAGATCAGCTCCTCGCCCTCCTCCAGCGGCAGGAACTCCGAGACCGGCGCGCCGCCCGACAGGCTCGGCGCCGCCATCGACTCGGGGAGCTGCGGCAGGTCGACCACCTGGAGCCGGAGCAGACGGCCGGCCGAGGTGACCGCGCCGACCTCGCCCCGGGTCGTCGCGGGCACGGCGGAGACGATCACATCGTGCTTCACGCGCTTGGCCTCGGCGTCGAAGGTGGTCCCGCCGTTCGCCGTACGCGCCAGCAGGCCCGTGGAGGAGACCAGCACGCGGCACGGGTCGTCGGCGACCTCCAGCGGCACGGCCGCCGCCTGCACCTCGCCGTGCTGGAGGAGCTCGGTGCGGCGCGGGGTGGCGTACTTCTTGGCCACGGCGCCGAGTTCGGAGGAGACGAGCTTGCGCAGCTCGGAGTCCGATTCGAGGATGCGGGTCAGCTCCTCGATGTCGGCCGTGAGCCTGTCCCGCTCCTGCTCCAGCTCGATGCGGTCGAACTTGGTGAGCCGGCGCAGCGGTGTGTCCAGGATGTACTGCGTCTGGATCTCGCTCAGGCCGAAGCGCTCCATGAGCGCCGTCTTGGCCTCCGCCGCGTTCTCGCTGGAGCGGATGATGCGGATGACCTCGTCGATGTCGACCAGGGCCACCAGCAGGCCTTCGACCAGGTGCAGCCGGTCCTGGCGCTTCTTGCGGCGGAACTCGCTGCGCCGCCGCACCACGCGGAAGCGGTGGTCGACATAGACCTCCAGCAGCTCGCGCAGGCCCAGGGTGAGGGGCTGGCCGTCCACCAGCGCCACGTTGTTGATGCCGAAGGACTCCTCCATCGGCGTCAGCTTGTAGAGCTGCTCCAGCACGGCCTCGGGGTTGAAGCCGTTCTTGAGCTCGATCACCAGGCGGAGGCCGTGCTCGCGGTCGGTGAGGTCCTTGACGTCCGCGATGCCCTGGAGCTTCTTGGAGTTGACCAGGTCCTTGATCTTGGAGATGACCTTCTCGGGGCCGACCGTGAAGGGCAGCTCGGTCACGATCAGGCCCTTGCGGCGCGGGGTGACCTGCTCGACCACGGCGGTGGCGCGCATCTTGAAGCTGCCGCGGCCGCTGGTGTACGCGTCCTTCACGCCGTCCAGGCCGACGATCCGGCCGCCGGTGGGCAGGTCGGGGCCCGGCACGAAGCGCATCAGCGTCTCGAGGTCGGCGTTCGGATGCTTGATCAAGTGCCGTGCGGCGGCGATGACTTCGCCGAGATTGTGCGGCGGCATGTTGGTCGCCATGCCGACCGCGATGCCGGAGGCGCCGTTGACCAGCAGGTTCGGATAGGCGGCCGGGAGGGTGGCCGGCTCCTCCTCGCTGCCGTCGTAGTTGGGCCCGAAGTCGACGGTCTCCTCGTCGATGGACTCCACCATGAGACCGGCGGCGGGAGCGGCGCGGCACTCGGTGTACCGCATGGCGGCGGGCGGGTCGTCGTTGCCCAGCGAACCGAAGTTGCCGTGGCCGTCCACGAGGGGGAGGCGCATGGAGAAGGACTGCGCCATGCGCACCAGCGCGTCGTAGATGGCGCTGTCGCCGTGCGGGTGGAGCTTACCCATCACCTCGCCCACCACCCGGGCGCACTTGACGTACGAGCGCTCGGGCCGCAGCCCCATCTCGTGCATCTGGTAGAGGATGCGCCGGTGCACGGGCTTCATGCCGTCGCGGGCGTCCGGGAGTGCGCGCGAGTAGATGACCGAGTAGGCGTACTCCAGGAAGGAGCCCTGCATCTCGTCGACGACGTCGATGTCGAAGATGCGCTCTTCGAAGTCGTCGTCCGGCGGCGGGGTCTTCGTACTGCGGGGGGCCATCGCGGCTGCGGCTCCTTCGGTGCGTGTGCGGTGCGAACCTGCGGCTCTGCCTGACAGAGGAACGCGGACCATTGTGGACCGCGCCACCGACAGCGGGCGCCCCGACCCGGCGGAGCGCGGGCTGCCGACCGCTTCAGCGGCCTGGGAAGCCCGCTTCCGCCGTCCCGGGAGCCCGCTTCCGCCGGCCAGAACGGCGCCTCCGTGACCGGTGCCGTGACCGGCCCCGTGAACGGGCCGCTGCCCGGCGTCGGCGGCGGGACTCCGTAGACGGTACGGGAACTTCGCCCTTTGTCGGCGCGGTTGCATACAGTGACAGGATCGCCTGACGCCAGACGACCACCAACTCCCGCGAGCGAAGGGACTGCACGCCCATGGGTCACACGGCCACGCCCCCGCCTGCCACCGGCGGGCTGACAGCGACCGAGCACAGGCTGGCCAACGGACTGCGGGTGGTGCTCTCCGAGGACCACCTGACGCCCGTCGCCGCGGTCTGCCTGTGGTACGACGTCGGCTCCCGCCACGAGGCCGCGGGCCGCACCGGCCTGGCCCACCTCTTCGAGCACCTGATGTTCCAGGGCTCGGCGCAGGTCAAGGGCAACGGGCACTTCGAGCTGGTGCAGGGCGCCGGCGGCTCGCTGAACGGCACCACGAGCTTCGAGCGCACCAACTACTTCGAGACCATGCCGGCCCACGAGCTGGAGCTCGCGCTGTGGCTGGAGGCGGACCGGATGGGTTCGCTGCTGACCGCACTCGACGACGAGTCGCTGGAGAACCAGCGGGACGTGGTCAAGAACGAGCGCCGCCAGCGGTACGACAACGTGCCCTACGGCACCGCCTTCGAGAAGCTGGCCGCGATGGTCTACCCCGAGGGCCATCCGTACCACCACACGCCCATCGGCTCGATGGCCGACCTGGACGCCGCCTCGCTCGAGGACGCCCGCGCCTTCTTCCGTACGTATTACGCGCCCAACAACGCGGTGCTCTCCATCGTCGGCGACATCGACCCGGAGCAGACGCTCGCCTGGGCGGAGAAGTACTTCGGCAGCATCCCCGGCCACGAGGGCAAGCACCCGCCGCGGGACGGCTCGCTGCCCGAGACCCTGGGCGCCGAGCAGCGCGAGGTCGTCGAGGAGGACGTCCCGGCGCGCGCCCTGATGTCCGGTTACCGGCTGCCGCACGACGGCACCCGCGAGGGCGACGCGGCCGACCTGGCGCTCACGGTGCTCGGCGGCGGCGAGTCCTCCCGGCTGCACAACCGCCTGGTGCGCCGCGACCGGCTCGCGGTCGGCGCCGGGTTCGGGCTGCTGCGTCTTGCCGGCGCGCCCTCGCTCGGCTTCCTGGACGTGAAGGCGTCCGGCGGGGTCGAGGTGTCCGCGATCGAGGCGGCCGTCGACGACGAGCTGCGCCGGTTCGCGGAGGAGGGCCCGACCCCGGAGGAAATGGAGCGCGCCCAGGCCCAGTTGGAGCGCGAGTGGCTGGACAGGCTCGCGACCGTCGGCGGCCGCGCCGACGAACTGTGCCGGTACGCCGTCCTGTTCGGCGACCCGCAGCTCGCCCTCGGCGCGGTCTCCCGCGTCCTGGACATCACCGCAGACGAGGTGCAGGCGGTCGCCGCTGCCAGGCTGCGCCCCGACAACCGCGCCTCGCTGGTGTACGAACCGACCGCCGAAGCCGCCGACGAGGCCGAAGAGACCGAGGCCGACGAGAACGAGGAGCACGGCCAGTGAGCGACGCCGAAGCGCCCACCCCGGAGATGACCTTCCACCCGCAGCCGCGCGGCGGTCAGCCGAAGCCCTGGGCGTTCCCCGCCCCGGAGCGCGGCACGCTGCCCAACGGCCTGACCGTGCTCCGCTGCCACCGCCCTGGCCAGCAGGTCGTGGCCGTCGAGATCTGCCTCCAGGCGCCGCTGGACGCCGAGCCCGAGGGCCTGGACGGCGTCGCGACGATCATGGCGCGGGCCTTCTCCGAGGGCACGGACAAGCACGACGCCGAGGAGTTCGCCGCCGAGCTGGAGCGCTGCGGCGCCACCCTCGACGCGTACGCGGACCACCCCGGCGTCCGGGTCTCCCTGGAGGTCCCGGCCTCCCGGCTGCCCAAGGCGCTCGGGCTGCTCGCCGACGCGCTGCGCGCGCCCGCGTTCCCCGACGGCGAGGTCGAGCGCCTCGTCGCCAACCGCCTGGACGAGATCCCGCACGAGCTGGCCAACCCGGCGCGCCGCGCGGCCAAGGAGCTCTCCAAGGAGCTGTTCCCCGCCGAGTCCCGGATGTCCCGGCCCCGGCAGGGCACCGAGGAGACCGTCGCGCGGATCGACGCCGCCGCCGTGCGCGCCTTCTACGAGGCCCACGTACGCCCGGCCACCGCGACCGCCGTGGTCGTCGGCGACCTGGAGGGCACCGACCTGGACGCGGCGCTCGCCGACACCCTCGGCGCCTGGACCGGTTCCTCGGCCGAGCCGCTCCCTGTGCCCCCGGTGACGGCGGACGACAGGGGCCGTGTCGTCATCGTGGACCGGCCCGGCGCCGTGCAGACCCAGCTCAGGATCGGGCGCATCGGCCCGGACCGGCACGACAGCGCCTGGCCCGCGCAGGTGCTGGGCACCTACTGCCTGGGCGGCACGCTCACGTCGCGGCTCGACCGGGTGCTGCGCGAGGAGAAGGGCTACACCTACGGGGTGCGCGCCTCGGGCCTCGTGCTGCGCTCCACCGAGGACGGCGCGGGCGGCGCGGCGCTGCTGTCCGTCTCGGGCTCGGTGGCCACGGACGTGACGGGCCCGGCGCTCGCCGACCTGTGGAAGGTGCTGCGCACCCTCGCCGAGGGCGGGCTCACCGACGAGGAGCGCGACGTCGCCGTGCAGAATCTGGTGGGCGTCGCGCCGCTCAAGTACGAGACGGCGGCGGCCGTCGCCGACACCCTGGCCGACCAGGTCGAGCAGCACCTCCCCGACGACTACCAGGGGCAGCTTTACGCCCGCCTCGCCGAGACCGGCACGGTCGAGGCCACGGCGGCCGCGGTGAACGCCTTCCCGGCCGACCGCCTGGTCACGATCCTGGTCGGCGACGCGTCGCAGATCGCGGAGCCCGTGCGCGAGTTGGGCATCGGCGAGGTCACGGTGGTCACCGGGGGCTGAGGCCGTACGGGATCCCGTACGCGGCGCACCGAAAGGCGCATAGCGGGCAATTCGGATGGCTCGGCCAGAAGGGGCCGGGGGCGGAAGCAGTCGCCCCCGGCCCCTTCGCGTGCCGCGCCTGTGGTGATCCTGTGTTCGTTCACGGCCGCTTTCGTGCCTGGCCCCTGCCGTTCGCGTGCCGAAACCTGACCCCTCCTGAGCTGAATGTCCGCCATGTCCGGCGTTATGCCCGAAATGGCCCGTGGTGCCCGGGTGGTGGGTGTGGCAAGGCCAACAAAAACCCGGATCGGCTTGGTGGTCCGTTGATGGCCCGTTTAGCTTCGGTGCCGCTCCTCGTCAGAAGTGACCGCGCCCGCGGCCGACGGAGAGCCATCGCCGAGTCCCCGTACGGCGCGAGCCAGGGGAGCCGGGGACCCACACGTCCCTTGGGGTGAATCGGCCGCCTTCGCGCGAGCGGTGGCGACCGTAGGAGACCTTCCTGCTCCGAACCCGTCAGCTAACCCGGTAGGCGAGAAGGAAGGAAAGGAGTCGCGCCGACTCATGGCGTTCATCCGTGCCACCGGGAAGCACCGTGCGCCCAGCCGCACCCGCCGCAGGGTCTCCTCCGGCGCCGCAGGCATCGCGGGCATAGCCGCCGTCGGCGTCGTCGGCGCCGTCGCCTCGCCCGCGCTCGCCGACGCCGGCTCGCCCTCCCCCGACGACACCGGGCTGACCCGGGCCATCGACCTGGACGGCTCCGTCGCCGACACCGTCGCGCACCAGGCCGACGCGCAGCAGACCGCCGCCGAGAAGGCCGAGGTCGAGGCCGCGGCGAAGAAGGCCGCAGCCGAGGCCAAGGAGAAGGCCAAGGAGGCCAAGAAGAAGGCCGAGGAGGCCAAGCGCAAGGCCGCGGCCGAGAAGGCGAAGAAGGAGCGCGAGGAGCGCGAGCGCTCCGCCCGCGCGGCCGAGTCCAAGCGCGCGCAGCTCAGCGGCTACATGGCGCCCGTCGCCAACCCGCAGCTCTCCACCCCGTACCAGTCCTCCAGCGGCCTGTGGTCGTCCGGCAGCCACACCGGCGTCGACTTCCACGCCGACATGGGCACCAAGGTCAACGCCGTCGCCGCGGGCGAGGTCGTGGAGGCCGGCGACGGCGGCGCCTACGGCAACAACATCGTGATCAAGCACAAGGACGGCCACTACAGCCAGTACGGCCACCTGTCGTCCATCGGCGTGTCCGTCGGCCAGACCGTGAGCGCGGGTCAGCAGATCGCGCTCTCCGGCAACACCGGCAACACCACGGGCCCGCACCTGCACTTCGAGATCCGCACCGGACCGGACTACGGCTCGGACATCGACCCGGTCGCGTACATGCGCAGCAAGGGCGTCTCCCTCTGAGTCCGAGTCTCCGAGACCGGCCCCTGAGTCCGACTCGCTGAGAAACGGCCCCCGACCGCATGACGGCCGGGGGCCGTTTTCACGCCGTATTCACGGGAATTGACCTCGGCGCATCGGAATTCCCGCGCGCTTGCCATACAGTCCATGCCATGCGAATTTCCGCGCACGCGGTCTGTTCGGCGATCCGCGACGACATCGTCGGCGGGGCGTTCCCGCCCGGCGCGCGGCTCACCGAGGACGCTCTGGCCCGGCGGTACGGCGTGTCCCGGGTGCCGGTGCGCGAGGCGCTGCGCACCCTGGAGTCGGAGGGCTTCGTGTGCACCCGCAGGCACGCCGGCGCCTGCGTGGCCGAGCCCACCGCGCGGGAGGCCGCCGACCTGCTGGAGGTGCGCGCGCTGCTGGAGCCGCTGGGCGCGGCCCGCGCGGCGCAGCGCCGCAGCGGCGCGCACCTGAAGGTGCTGAGCGGGCTGGTCAGGCTCGGCCAACAGCGGCTTGACCAGGGGCAGTTGTCGGATCTGCGGTCACTGGAGCAGTGGTTCCACGAGACCCTGGCGCAGGCCACAGGGAGCCCGGGCCTGACCTCGCTGCTCACCCAGCTCCGCCGCAAGATCGCCTGGCTGTACGCGGTGGAGGCCCCGGCCCGTACGGCAGCGGCCTGGCAGGAGTACGGCGCGCTCACGGACGCGGTGGCGCGCGGCGACGCGGAGCGCGCCCGTTCCCTGATGGCCCGGCACACCGAGCGCACGGCCGCGCTGCACCGGCTGCGCGGACCGCACGCTGAGCCCCCGGGGCGGCCGTACGCGGAGTCCCCGAAAGGGCCGCGGGCCGAATCCACGGAAAGGGCATCCCCGAAAAGCGCCGTGAGCGAAACGAAACCTGCCGTCAACACGGCACGCGACCGCATTTAACAGCCGTCGTATAGAGCGCGGCACAGAGGGGCCGAAAAGCAACAGGAGGGAATTCCCGCGTGCGGCGCGGGAATTCCCTCCGGTCGTCTGCGAAAGGCGCGTCCGGGGGTGCGGCCCCGGACGCTGAGCGGTCGGCTCAGACGGTCTCGGGGAGCTCCTCGAGACCCTCGGCGACCAGCTTCGCCAGGCGGTCGAGCGCGGACTCCGCGTCGTCCGACTCCGAGGCCAGCACGATCTCGTCACCGCCCTCGGCGCCGAGGCCGAGGACGCCGAGCATGGAGGCGGCGTTGACGGGGTTGCCGTCCTCGCCCTTCTTCACGGTGACCGGCACGCCCGCGGCGTTCGCGGCACGGCAGAAGATCGAGGCGGGGCGGGCGTGCAGGCCCTCGGCCCAGCCGACGGTGACACGGCGCTCAACCATGGTGTTGCCCTTCGGTTGCTGCTGGTGTGACTGTGACGGTTGTCTGGACCAGTCTTGCACGGGACGGCCGCACACCCGTGCCCGCCTCCGCCAGGGAGGGAAGGGCCGGCGGCGCCGGTCCCTCCGGTGCCCCGAGGGGCCTCACGGCCCTCTGTCCGCATCCGCCGCAGGGCCTACCCTGAGGCCATGCAGTCCCCCGCGGAACGTGCGTACCCCCAGCACTGGGAAGCCGACGTCGTCCTGCGCGACGGCGGCACCGCCCTGGTCAGGCCCATCACCGAGGACGACGCCGAGCGGCTGACCCGCTTCTACGAGCGGGTTTCCGACGAGTCGAAGTACTACCGCTTCTTCGCCCCGTATCCGCGGCTCTCCCACCGGGACGTGCACCGTTTCACGCACCACGACTACGTGGACAGGGTCGGCCTCGCGGCCACCGTCGGCGGCGAGTTCATCGCCACCGTCCGCTACGACCGCATCGACGCCACGGGCCGCCCGGCCTCCGCGCCCGCCGAGGAGGCCGAGGTCGCCTTCCTCGTACGCGACGACCAGCAGGGACGCGGGGTGGCCTCGGCGCTGCTGGAGCACATCGCGGCGGTCGCGGGGGAGCGGGGCATCCGCAGGTTCAGCGCCGAGGTGCTGCCCGCGAACAGCAAGATGATCAAGGTGTTCACGGACGCGGGCTACTCACAGCGCCGCAGCTTCGAGGACGGTTCGGTCCACCTCACCCTGGACCTGGAGCCCACCGAGCGCTCCCTCGCCGTGATGCACGCGCGCGAGCAGCGGGCCGAGGCCCACTCCGTGCGGCGGCTGCTCGCCCCGCGCTCGGTCGCCGTGATCGGCGTGAGCCGCGGCCCGGGCGGCGCGGGGCGCACCGTGCTGGAGGGGCTGCGCGCCGGGGGCTTCACGGGGAGTGCGTACGCGGTCAACAGCAACCTTCCGGCGGCGAGCGAGGCGGAGTCGGGCGGCGCGGAGGGCGGCGCCGAGCTGGGCGGCGTGCCCGCCTACCGTTCCGTTGCCGAGCTGCCCGAACCGGTCGACCTGGCCGTCGTCGCCGTGCCGGCCGCGCAGGTCAGCAGCGTCGTGCGGGAGTGCGGCGAGCACGGCGCGCAGGGCCTGGTCGTGCTCTCCGCCGACTTCGGCCGCGACGAGCAGCGCGAACTCGTGCGGCTCGCCCGCTCGTACGGGATGCGGCTCATCGGTCCGAACGCCTTCGGGCTGATGAACACCGCGCCGGACGTGCGGCTCAACGCGACGCTCTCCCCCGAGCTGCCGCAGCGGGGCGGCGCGGGCCTGTTCACCCAGTCCGGGGCGATCGGCATCGCGCTCCTCGAAGGGCTGCACCGGCGCGGCACCGGCCTGTCCACGTTCGTCTCGGCCGGCAACCGCGCGGACGTCTCGGGCAACGACGTGCTCCAGTTCTGGGACGACGATCCGGACACCGAGGTCGCGCTCCTCTACCTGGAATCCATCGGCAACCCGCGCAAGTTCACCCGGCTCGCCAAGCGCATCGCCGCGCGCAAGCCCGTGGTGGTGGTCAAGGGGGCGCGGCACAGCGGCAGCGCGCCGCCGCCCGGTCACGCCGCGCCGGTCTCCCGCACCCCCGACGCCACGGTCACGGCACTGCTCAGGCAGGCCGGAGTGATCATGGTGGACACGGTCACCGAACTCATCGACGCGGGCACCCTGCTGGTCCACCAGCCCCTGCCCTCAGGACCGCGGGTCGCCGTGCTCGGCAACACCGAGTCCCTCTCCCTCCTCTCCTACGACGCCTGCCTCGCGCACGGGCTGCGCCCCGGCGGGGTCACCGACCTGACCACCTCGGCCACGCCGGAGGACTTCCGCCGTGCGCTGTCCGCCGCGCAGGCCGACCCGGAGACCGACGCGGTGGTGGTCACGGTGATCCCGTGGGTGGGCAGTACGCCGGTGGACGAGCTCGCCGACGTACTGGCCGGCGCGGCGGGGGAGAAGCCGGTGGCCGTCGTGCACCTCGCGATCGAGGGCCTGGACGCGGCGCTCGCGCGCCGCGGCATCCCCTCCTACCCGGCGCCGGAACGCGCGGTCCGCGCGCTCTCCGAAGCGGTGGCCTACGCGCGCTGGCGGCGGGAGGCGGAGAGCCCGGGCCGGGTGCCCGAGTTCGAGGACATCGACGAGCAGGCGGCGTCCGAGCTGCTGACGTCCGCCGTACGGGGCGGGGCCGAGGGCGAGGCGCGCGAGGACGCCTCCGTGCCCTCGGCCGGGCCCCGCGAGGTGCGGCCCACCACGGTGTCCGCCACCACGCGCGAGCGGCACCGCAGCCATCCGCTGGCCCCGGACGAGGCGGCCGCGCTCCTCGCGCACTACGGCATCGCCGTGCAGCCCACCAGCCCCGCGCACACGCCGGACGGCGCCGCGGACGCCGCCGCGCGGCTCGGCTATCCGGTCGCGCTCAAGGCCACGGCCCCGCATCTGCGGCACAGGGCCGATCTGGGCGGCGTACGGCTGGACATCTCCGGCGAGGCGGAACTCCGCCGCGCCTGGAGCGAGTTGACCGGCGAACTCGGCCGGCCCGAGGAGCTGCGCCCCGTCGTCCAGCCCATGGCGCCGCGCGGCGTGGACACGGTGATCCGCGCCGCGGTCGACCCCGCGATCGGCGCGGTCCTCTCCTTCGGCCTCGCCGGTCCGCCCTCCGAGCTGCTGGGGGACACCGCGCACCGCCTGGTGCCGGTCACCGACAGGGACGCGGCGGGGCTCGTACGGGCGATCCGCACCGCACCCATACTGTTCGGCTGGCGCGGCGCGCAGCCGGTGGACACCGGGGCGCTGGAGGAGCTCCTGCTCCGCGTCTCCCGCCTCCTGGACGACCACCCCGAGACGGTGACGGTGGACCTGGAGCCGGTGGTGGTGGCCCCGCGAGGCCTGACGGTCCTGGGCGCCACGGTCCGCGTCGCCGACCCCCCACCCCGAGCCCAGATGGGCCCACGAAGCCTCCCGGCATACTGACGGGCACGGCCACCCTGGTCGGAGCAGCACCCCTTGCCCGCCGTAGGCAGGGGGCGGTGCGTGCCAGGGTCCGGTACCCCCGTGTCCGCCGCAGGCGAGGAGCGTCCCCGCTCGGGGTCCGAACACCCCTGTCCGCCGCAGGCGAGGCGCGTCCCCCGCCCAGGGACCGGAAACCCCGTGTCCGCCGCAGGCGAGGAGCGGCACCCACCCAGGGATGTGGTCCTGCGACGCCGACCGTCGCTCGCGGCGCAGCCGAAGCGCCGGGCCGCACGGTGCCAGGGCCCCGGTGCGGGCCTCCCTCGCGGGGGAGGGCCCGCGGCGTGCCCCGTGAAGGGGACGGGGACCACCCCCGTCCCCGCCCCGTAGGATGGCGGGCATGGCGAAGACCGGTACGACGACCCAGGGGCTGCGCTCCGCGATCGAACGCAGCGGCTACTACCCGGCTCTCGTTGCCGAGGCCGTCGAGGCGGCGGTGGGCGGCGAGGCCGTGGCCTCCTACCTCGTGCACCAGGAGACCACGTTCGACTCGAACGAAGTGCGCCGCCACGTCACCGTCCTGGTCCTCACCCCCACCCGCTTCATCGTCAGCCACACCGACGAGCAGCCGGCCGACGGCACCTCGCCCTCCCCGTACGCCACCACCTCGACGGAGTCGGTGAAGCTGCAGCGGATCTCCTCGGTCGTGCTCTCCCGCGTGGTCGCCAACCCGGAGTCGTACACCCCCGGCACCCTCCCCCGCGAGGTCGTGCTGACCATCGGCTGGGGCGCGGTCTCGCGCCTCGACATGGAGCCCGCCACCTGCGCCGACCCCAACTGCGAGGCCGACCACGGGTACACGGGCTCGGCCACGGCCGACGACCTCTCGCTGCGCGTGAGCGAGGCGGCCGACGGCCCGGACACGGTCCGTCAGACCCTCGCGTTCGCCCAGTCCCTCTCGGAGGCCACGGCGGAATCCCGCCCGGCCTCTCCCCGGTGACCAGGACCAGGAGACCTCCCCACCGCCATGGCTCAGCCCGCCACCGATCATTCCTCGCCAGGTGAGGAGCCCGCGCCCCTCGATCCGCGCACCGCGCCCGTACCGGAGTACGGCGCGGCCTCCCTCGCCGATCTGCTCCCCGCCGTCGTCGCGGGGCAGGGCGTCCCCGTCCCGGCGACCGGGCTCAGCCTCGAACCAGCCGACCGCGCCTGTGTGTTCCTGGTCGACGGCATGGGCTGGCAGCTCCTCCAGCGGCACCCCGACGAGGCCCCGTTCCTGGCCTCGCTGATGCGGTCCTCGCGGAACGGCGCGGGCCGCCCGATCACCTCGGGCTTCCCCTCCACCACGGCGACCTCACTGGCCTCGGTCGGCACAGGACTGGTCCCCGGCGTGCACGGGCTCCCCGGCTACAGCGCGCTCAACCCGGAGTCCGGCGAGCTGATGAACCAGCTCCGCTGGCAGCCCTGGACCGACCCGTACGCCTGGCAGCCCTATCCGACCGTCTTCCAGCTCGCCCAGGCGGCGGGCGTGGAGACCTGCCAGGTGTCGGCCCCGCACTTCGAGCACACCCCGCTCACCAAGATCGCGCTGTCCGGCGGCACCTTCCTCGGCCGGCTCGCGGGGGAGGAGCGGATGGACCTCGCGGCCCAGCGCCTCGCCGCCGCCGACCGCACCCTGGTCTACACGTACTACGCCGACCTGGACGGCAACGGCCACCGCTACGGCGTCGACTCGGACGCCTGGCGCGGCCAGCTCATGTACGTGGACCGGCTCGCCCAGCGCCTCGCCGAGCAGCTCCCGCCGCGCAGCGCCCTCTACATCACCGCGGACCACGGCATGGTGGACGTCCCGGACTCCGACGCCGCCCGCTTCGACGTGGACGAGGACTGGGAGCTGGGCGCCGGCATCGGCACGCTGGGCGGCGAGGGCCGGATGCGGCATGTGTACGCGGTGCCGGGCGCGGCCGCGGACGTGTACACCGTGTGGCGTGAGGTGCTGGCCGACCAGGCGTGGGTGGCCACCCGCGAAGAGGCCGTGGAGCTGGGCTGGTTCGGGCCGCGCGTGGACGACCGCGTGCACGCGCGGATCGGCGACGTGGTGGCCGCCATGAACGGCGACGCTGCCGTGATCGCCACCAAGCGCGAGCCCAAGGAGTCCGCGCTGGTCGGGATGCACGGCTCCGCGACCCCCGCCGAGCAACTGGTGCCGCTGCTCGAAGTCCGTACGTGATCCCGGCACTTCACCCCCGAAGCCCGCACACCCACCGCAGCCCCACGGCGCGCCGCGCGCCTCCCCTTACCAACCGTGAAAGGCCCAAGTCCCCATGCCTGAGCTGGTGTTCTTCTCCGGAACGATGGACTGCGGAAAGAGCACGCTCGCCCTCCAGATCGAGCACAACCGCTCGGCGCGCGGGCTCCAGGGCATGATCTTCACCCGCAACGACCGCGCGGGCGAGGGGCGGCTCTCCTCCCGGCTCGGGCTGGTCACCGAGGCCGTGGAGGCGGCCGACGGGCTGGACTTCCACCACCATCTGGTGCGGCACCTGACGGCGGGCGAGCGGGCCGACTACGTGATCGTGGACGAGGCCCAGTTCCTCACGCCCGAACAGGTGGACCAACTCGCCCGCATAGTGGACGACTTGGGCCTGGACGTCTTCGCCTTCGGGATCACCACCGACTTCCGCACCAAGCTCTTCCCCGGCTCCCAGCGGCTGATGGAGCTCGCCGACCGCATCGAGGTGCTCCAGGTCGAGGCGCTGTGCTGGTGCGGCGCGCGGGCCACGCACAACGCGCGCACCGTCGGCGGCCGCATGGTCGTCGAGGGCGCCCAGGTCGTGGTCGGCGACGTCGGCGAGCCCACCGGCGAGGTCGGCTACGAGGTGCTGTGCCGCCGACACCACCGGCGCAGGCTCACCGCCGCCACAGCGGGCGCGGGCCCGATCTCCCCCGACATGCTGCCCGTCGACGCGCCTAGCCGTCGCTCCGCTTCCACCGCGTCACCGTGAACTCCGCGCCCTCCGGGTCCGCCAGCTCGGCGTAGCGGCCCATCGGCCCGTCCTGCGGGGGCTCCAGCACCCGGCCGCCCAGCTCGGCGGCGAGCCGCGCGGTCGCGTCCGGGTCCTCGACGGTGAAGTACGTCGTCCAGTGCGGGCCCCTGCCGCGCGGCAGCGTGCTCCCCATCCCGCGGATCCCCGCCACGGGGACGCCGTCCACCCGCAGGACGACCACGTCGCCCGCGTCGTCCTTGCTCTCCTCGGCGCTGTGCCCGAACGCCATCGGGTAGAAGGCGGCGGCCACCGCGGAGTCCGGCACCACCAGCTCGTACCAGACCGGGGTGCCCGTCGCCTCCCCGCCGCCGGGCCCCGCGCCCACATGCTCGCCGGCCTGCCACACGCCGAAGGGCGCACCGGCCGGGTCGGACGCGATGGCCATCCGCCCGGCCTCCTCGGCGTCCAGCGGTCCGACGCCCACGGTGCCGCCGCACTCGCGCACCAGCGAGGCGGTGCGGTCGGCGTCAGGGCTCGCGAAATACGGGAGCCAGGCGACGTGCAGGGACCTGCCCGCGGGCATCTCGCCGAGCCCGGCGACCGCGCGGCCGTTCACGGTGCCGCGTACGTAGGGGCCCAACTGCTGTGGCCCGTCCCGGAATTCCCAGCCGAACAGCCGCCGGTAGAACTCCCGGGCCGCGGCCAGATCGTGCACCATCAGGCTCGCCCAGCAGGGCGTGCCCAGGGCATGCCCCTCGTACGCGTCCCGATCCGCTGCCTCGGTCATCTGCTTCTCTCCTCCGGACCATCATCGATGCGGTCGTGCAGTGGAGTCGCCGTCGACTTCCCCTGGCCTGTCGTGCCCGGTGCAGATGCTCGCACCACCTGCCGCCTCCCGCTCCCGGGCCGCGCCGGATTTTCCGAACACCTGGGCCGGGGAGCCGCCCCGCGGCCCCGCGCGCACCCGCGCCCCTTCCCGCGTCCACCGCGTCGAACACGGCCGCGCACCGCGGCAGTACGGGGAACGTGGGACGGCGCCGATGCGCGAGGATGGCGTCATGACTGCCATCATCTCCGCAACCCGACTGGCGGGCGAGCTGACCTCCGAACGGCCTCCCGTCCTCCTCGACGTCCGCTGGAGCCTCGGCGGCCCGCCCGGACGCCCGGAGTACGAGGCGGGGCACCTGCCCGGCGCCGTGTACGTCGACCTGCCCAGCGACCTCGCGGCCGATCCTGGCGGTGCGGCCGGGGGCCGCCACCCGCTGCCGGACCCGGAGGAGTTCGCCGCCGCGATGCGCCGCGCCGGAGTGCGTGAGGACCGCCCCGTGGTGGTGTACGACAACGCGCAGGGCTGGGCCGCCGCCCGCGCCTGGTGGCTGCTGCGCTGGGCCGGGCACCCCGACGTCCGTGTGCTGGACGGCGGACTGGCCGCCTGGGACGGGCCGTTGACGCAGGAGGAGCCGGCCCCCGAGGAGGGCGACTTCACCGCGCGGCCCGGCGGCATGCCGGTGCTGGACGCCGATGCGGCGGGGGCGCTCGCGCGCCGGGGAGTGCTCCTGGACGCCCGCGCGGGGGAGCGTTACCGGGGCGAGCTGGAGCCCGTCGACCCGGTCGCGGGCCACATCCCGGGGGCCGTCTCGGCGCCCACCACGGAGAACCTGACGGAGAGCGGCACCTTCCGCGACACCGGCGAACTCCGCGCGCGCTTCGAGGCGTTGGGCGCCGGTACGGGCGCCGAGGTCGGGGTCTACTGCGGCTCGGGCGTCTCCGCTGCCCAGCAGGTCCTGGCCCTCGCCGAGGCGGGCGTGGACGCGGCGCTCTACCCGGGCTCGTGGAGCGAATGGGCCGCTTCGGGCCGCCCGGTGGTCACCGGACCCGGGCCCGGCTGAGCCGCGGCACGGTCACCCGAAGGGAGGGCGCGGGCCGGTCCCGGGGGCCCGGTCCGCGCGCCCGTCTCCGTCCGCGGGCCGGTCCTTCTTCGGGCCGGCCCTTCTTCGGCTCTTCTCCGGGTCAGTCCTTCTTGCGGCGGGTGCCGAAGACGATCTCGTCCCAGCTCGGCACGGCAGCGCGACGGCCGGGGCGGACGCCGTCCGCCTCGGCCTGCCTGTCGGTCGTGCCCTTGAGCCGGTCCCGGTGCGCGGCCACCGAACGCGGCATCAGCACATCCGCGTACGCCGCTCCCGCACTGGCCGCCGGGGCCGGCGGCTCCACCGGCTCCTCCTCGGCCGCCGGCTCCTCCGGCTCGGGCTCGGGACGCTCCCTGTCGGAACGATCCCTCTCGGGCCGGTCACGGTCGGGGCGATCCCGGTCGGGACGGTCACGCTCGGGCCGGTCGCGGTCCAGGCGGTCCCGGTCGATGCGGTCGCGGTCGGGCCGGTCGCGGTCCAGCCGCTCCGGGTCCAGGCGCTCGGTGCGGTCCCGCTCGGGGCGCTCCCGCTCGGTGGTCCGGTCGCGGTCACCGCGGTCCCGCTCGGTGTACGCGGCCGGCTGCGGCTCCTCCTCCGCGGGCTCCTGCGCCTGCTGCTCGGGCACGACCATGTCGCCCCGGAAGTTGGGCACGGCCTCCAACAGGCTGGTCAGCGAGTCCGGTTCGCCCTCGTCGGCCGCGGCCACGGGCTCCTCGCGCACCGGCGCTGACGGCAGCGCGCCCGCCTCGCCGCGGGGGCCGCGCTCCTCCTGGGGCTCGCCGTCGGTGTGCTCGCGGGGCAGCCGCGCGATCCGCGGGACGAACGGGAAGCTGGGCTCCGGAGTGTCGTCGGACTCCCCGATGAGCGCGCGCGCCTCGTCGTCCACGGCCTGCACCAGGCGCCGCGGCGGATCGTACGTCCAGGTCGCGGAGTGCGGACGGCCCGCCACCCGGTAGGCGAGCAGCACCTCCCAGGTGCCGTCGTCCCGGCGCCAGGAGTCCCAGTGCACCGTGTCCTTGTCGGCGCCGCGCACCAGCAGCCGCTCGGAGACCGCCTCGCCGAGCTGCGGCCCGGCGTTCTCACCCGGCCTGCGGACCGGCGTCTTGCGGGCGCGCTCGGCCATGAAGGCGCGCTCCGCGAGCACGGGGCCCTCGAAGCGGCGCACGCGGTCGACGGAGATCCCGGCGAGCTGGGCGACCTCCTCGGCGGAGGCACCGGCCCGTATGCGCGCCTGGATGTCCCGCGGGCGGAGGTGGCTCTCGACCTCGATCTCGATCTGGCCCAGCCGCGCGCGGTCGTTGCGCACGGCGGCGCGCAGCCGCTCGTCGATCGGCAGCGTGTATTCCGTGGAGTCGGCAGCCTTGAGCACCAGCCGTGTGCCGTCGTTGCTGACGGCCACGACACGCAGTTCGGGCATGGGGACCTCCCGGGTGGTGCCTGCCGACGTCACGTGCGTCGCTGCTCCCGCTAGACGAGTGTGGCTTGCCCCGGGCGCAGGCTGCCACAACCTTGCCGACTTCCCCGGCCCGCCGGGGCGTTCCCGGGGCCGCCGCAATGGCACCGTCACCACTGCGCAACGCAAAGTGACGAATGGAGTCACCTGTGCTGCCTGCGCCAGGCCAGAGCCGAGGCCAGGGCTCGCCACACTACTCCATTAGGGCCACCTGGGTGGACCGCCGCGCCGTCGAAGTTGGTCGGGGGCAAGGGAGTTGAGGCACAAGCCTCTCATGCCGCAGGAGTCCCTCGCGTGCCCGGGGTCACAGAACCTCCTGAACCGGAACCATCTGCTTCGCTCAAAAGTCTCTAAACGGTGCACAGTGGTGGAAGTGCGTCGAAGTGCGGGAGCGAAGGCAGGTAATGGACGAGAAGGACAAGGCGTCCCGGGGCGGCGAGGGCGAACCCAGGTCGAAACGCATCGACTTGAGCTTCGCGCAGGTGGCGGGGAGTGCCGTGGCGGCGGTGGTGGCCGCGGTGCTGGCGGGTCAGCTCGGTGTCTACGGGACCTTCATCGGGGCGGGTGTGGTCAGCGTGGTCGCCACGACCGGCGGCCCCCTCTTCCAGCACTTCTTCCGGCGTACCGGCGAAGAGATCAAGGTGAAGACCTCGCAGGGCAACCCGCGTGTGCGGCAGGTCTCGGTGAGGAATCGCGACGGGTCCGGTTACCGCGACGTGACGGTGACGACCATGGAAGATCCGGGAGAGAGGTCCTCACAGGATCAGGACGAAAGTCCCCCGGAGGTGGCGGCCACCGCACAAATACCGGAAGGAGTACGGGAGTCGGACGAGGCGACGCGGCTCCTGGACATATCCGGCACTGAGGGTGATCCCGAAAACACGGACGGTACGCGGAAGTTGGACCCGGACCCCGGCCGCACCCGGACCGGCAACGGCCTGACCGGCCACACCCGGCGCGATGTGGACCGCGTGCAGATGGTCAGCACCGACGAGGTGACCCGGATGCTGGGCCGCGCGGAGACCGGCACCGGTGCGGGTGCGGCGGCCGGGGGCCCGGCGGCCGGCGACGAGACCGCGCTGATGCCGCAGGCCGGAGCGGAGCGGACCGGTGCGGCGCAGACCGGGGCGGCCGACGGTGAAGAAGGCGACGACGAGTTCACCGATCCGACCACGCACGGCACCAAGTGGCGGGGCTGGAAGCGAACGCTGGTGCCCGCGCTGCTGGTGTTCCTGATCGCGGTCGGCGGGATCTCCGCGTTCGAGCTGATCTCCGGGGACAGCGTCTCCGGCGGCAAGGGCACCTCGGTCGGCCGGGTCTTCCACGGCGGGGGCTCCGGCAGTGAGCAGTCCCCGGGCGACGGTACGAACGAGCAGCCCGGCGGCTCCGGCGGCTCCGGCGAGCAGGGCACGACGGGCGGCTCGCACGACGGCACGGACCCCTCGCAGGCCCCCGGTCAGGGGAGCGCGGGGGAGCGCGACGGCGGCGCGGGCGACGGCGGAACGAGCGGCGACGGCAGCAGCACCGGCGGCTCGGGAACCACCGGCGGCAGCACGGGCGGCGACAGCGGCGGCTCCTCCGGCACGACCGGCGGCAGCACCGGGGGCGACTCGGGGGGCACCTCGGGCGGCGACTCCGGGAGCACCACCGGCGGGGACAGCGGCGGCACGACCGGCGGCGACGGCGGCACCACCGGGGGAGACACCGGCGATCCGGGGAGCACGTCGGACGGCGGCTCCGGCGACCAGAGCGCGCAGTCCGGCACAGGGCAGCCGCCGCGCGACGCGCCGAGCCCCAGCTAGGCCGAGCCCGGGCCTTCCCCGTACGGGAACTCCGTACGGGCCCCGGGACCCCGGCCCCTCAGGCGTACGGAGTGGTCACGCCCCCAGGACCCGGCGCAGGTAGTCGTTCGCGAACATCCGCGTCGGGTCCAGGCGGTCCCTGAGGCGCTGGAAGTCGGCGAAGCGCGGGTAGAGGTCCGCGAGCTGGCCGGCGTCGCGGGAGTGCAGCTTCCCCCAGTGCGGGCGGCCGCCGTGCGCGGTCATGATCCGCTCGGCGGCGGTGAAGTACCCCTCGTGCGGGGTCCCGCGGAACATGTGGACCGCGATGTAGGCGGTGTCCCTGCCGTGCGCGGTGGACAGGTGCACCTGGTCGGCGGGCGCCGTGCGCACCTCCACGGGGAAGCTGACCCGGAAGTCCGACCGCTCCACCAGGGCCTTCAGCTCGCGCAGCGCGTCCATCGCGGCCTCGCGGGGCACTGCGTACTCCATCTCCAGGAAGCGCACCCTGCGGGGCGAGGTGAAGACCTTGTAGGGGATGTCGGTATACGTGCGGGCCGACAGGGCCCTGCTGGAGACGCGGGCCACCGGTGGCACCGTCCCGGGCACCGCGCGGCCCAGCGAACAGAGCGCCTGGAACATCCCGTTGGACAGCAGCTCGTCGTCGATCCAGCCGCGGGCCCGGGGCAGCGGCTGCGCGGGGCCCATGCTGCGGTTGTTGCGCTTGGTGTTGCAGCCCTCGGCGTGCGGGAACCAGTAGAACTCGAAGTGCTCGTTCTCGGCGACCAGTTGATCGAACTCGGCCGTGACCCGGTCGAAGGGCATCGGCTCCTCACGCGCCGTGAGCAGGAACAGCGGCTCCACCGCGAAGGTCAGCTCGCTGATCACGCCCAGCGCGCCGAGGCCCAGCCTGGCGCCCTCGAAGACCTCCGGGTTCTCCTTGTCCGAGCAGCGCAGCACCGAGCCGTCGGCGCACACCAGCTCCAGGCCGCGTACCTGCTCCGCGAGGGAGGCCGAGTCGCGGCCCGTGCCGTGGGTGCCGGTGCCGACGGCGCCGGAGACGGTCTGCTCCATGACGTCGCCCATGTTCGTGAGCGACAGGCCCTCCTCGGCGAGGGCGCGGTTCAGCACCTTGAGCGGCGTACCGGCCGCGACCGTGACGGTGCCCGCAGCGCGGTCGATCCTCCGTACGCCGGTCATCCTGTCCGGCCTGATCAGCACCCCCTCGGTGGCGGCCGCCGCGGTGAAGGAGTGCCCGGTGCCCGCGGCCTTCACGGTCAGCCCGTCCTCCGCCGCGCGCCGCACCACCTCGGCGAGGCCCTCCGTGGTGGAGGGGCAACTGGTGCGCACCGGGCTCACGGACACGTTGCCCGCCCAGTTGCGCCATGTCGGGGCCGCCGCGCCCCGCTGTCCGGCCCGCACCGCCGTGCTCCGCACCATGGACCTCCGGCCCCCTCCGCTCGGTTGGTGGGGGATCATAAGCACGCGGCCCGCACGGAGATCCATAGTCCGGAGCCTGCGAAAACACGGCGTCCGGATAGTGGTTACGCGGCGGTACGAGGAGGGCGGCCGCCGGTCCGGCGCACCGGATGGCAGGATCGGAGATATGTCCGAAGCGCTCGCCGCCGGAGTCCCCGGCGACTCTCCCTCCCCCCTCCCGTACGACGCCCTCCTGCTGCTCTCCTTCGGCGGCCCCGAGGGTCCCGAGGACGTCGTGCCCTTCCTGGAGAACGTGACCAGGGGACGCGGCATCCCCCGCGAGCGGCTGGAGGAGGTGGGGCAGCACTACTACCTCTTCGGCGGCGTGAGCCCGATCAACGCGCAGAACCGCGCGCTCAAGGCGGCGCTGGAGGAGGACTTCTCCGAGAACGGCCTCGACCTGCCGGTCTACTGGGGCAACCGCAACTGGGCGCCCTACCTCACGGACACCCTGCGGGAGATCAGCAAGGCCGGGCACGAGCGGGTGCTGGTCCTGGCCACCAGCGCGTACGCCTCGTACTCGGGCTGCCGCCAGTACCGGGAGAACCTCGCCGAGTCGCTGGCCGCGCTGGAGACCGAGGGCGAGCGGCTGCCGCGCGTCGACAAGCTGCGGCACTACTTCAACCACCCGGGCTTCCTGGAGCCGGTGATCGACGGCGTCGTGGAGTCGCTGGGCGAACTCCCCGAGTCGGTCCGCGACTCCGCGCACCTGGCCTTCACCACCCACTCCATCCCCACGGCGGCGGCCGACACCTCGGGCCCCGTGGAGGACCACGGCGAGGGCGGCGCCTATGTGGCGCAGCACCTGGACGCGGCCAGGGTGGTGGCCGACGCGGTACGCGAGCGCACCGGGGTGGAGCGCCCCTGGACGCTGGTGTACCAGTCGCGCAGCGGCCCCCCGCACATCCCGTGGCTGGAGCCGGACATCTGCGACCACCTGGAGGAGCTGCACGGCGGGGGCACGGCGGCGGCCGTCATGATCCCCATCGGCTTCGTCTCGGACCACATGGAGGTCCTCTACGACCTCGACACCGAGGCCACGGACAAGGCCAAGGAGCTGGGCCTGCCCGTGGTGCGGTCCGCCACCGTCGGCGCCGACCCGCGCTTCGCCGCCGCCGTGCGCGAACTGGTGCTGGAGCGCGCCGCCACCGAGCGCGGCGGCCGCCCGGAGCGCTGCGCGCTCGGCGCCCTGGGGCCCAGCCACGACCTGTGCCCGGTCGGCTGCTGCCCGGCGCGGGAGCCCAAGCCCGCGGCGGCGGGTGCCGACAGCCCGTACTGACCGGGTGCCGACCGGGGCGCACCACCCCTGTGCCCGGCGGCCGCGTACGTACGGACCCCAGCACGTACCCAGCAAGGAGAAACGTGAGCGACCAGCTCGACCAGCAGGATCAGCTCGACCAGCTCAAGGCCGAACTCCTCGAACTCGCCCTGGAGGCGGCCTCCCGCGCCGGAGCGCTGCTGCGCGACGGGCGCCCCGACGACCTCGGGGTGGCCGCGACCAAGAGCAGCGCCGTCGACGTGGTGACCGAGATGGACCTCGCCTCGGAGAAGCTGATCACCGGCTATCTCGCCGAACGCCGCCCCGAGGACGGCTTCCTGGGCGAGGAGGGCTCCTCGTCGGAGGGCAGCAGCGGCGTCCGCTGGGTGATCGACCCGCTGGACGGCACCGTGAACTATCTGTACGGGCGCCCCGACTGGGCGGTGTCCATCGCCGCCGAGTACCGGGGCGAGACCGTGGTCGGCGTGGTCGAGGCCCCGCCGCTGCGCGAGACCTACCGCGCGGCGCTGGGCCACGGCGCCTTCCGCAACGCACAGCCGCTCACCTGCCGCCCGGCACCGCCGCTGGACCAGGCGCTGGTCGGCACCGGGTTCAACTACGTGACCGAACGCCGCGAGGCACAGGCCGAGGTGGTACGGCGGCTGCTCCCGCAGGTCAGGGACATCCGCCGCTCGGGCTCCGCCGCGATCGACCTGTGCGCGGTGGCGGCCGGACGCCTCGACGCCTTCTACGAGCGGGGGCTGCACGCCTGGGACCGGGCGGCCGGCGAACTGGTGGCGCGCGAGGCGGGAGCGGTCACCGGCGGCCGGCCCGGAGAGCCCGCCGGCGAGGGGCTGACCCTCGCGGCCTCACCCGGCGTGTTCGCGGAACTCCAGCCGGTGCTGGACGCGTTGGACGCCTGAGGGGGACCCCGTACGCGAAGGGGGAGACCCCGGACGCGAAGGGGCCCGGGAAGCGTGTGCTTCCCGGGCCCCTTCGCGTCTGTATGCGGGTGCCGGTGTGCGGGGGTCGCACACCGGGTCGGGGAGTCGGGGTCAGGAGCAGGCGGCCGAGGGGGCGCCGGAGACCTCGACGCCGTGTTCGGCGGCGAGCCGGTGCAGATCCTCCAGCTCCGCCTGCTCGACCTCCGCGAGGAAGTCGTCGCCCGACTGGCGAGCGCGGTGCAGGTCGGACTCGGTGTTCCTTATACGCTGCAGCAGCCCTGCGGTGAACGCGTCCATGGTGCGCCCCCTCGTCGTGGGTCGGTGGCACGGGGGTGTGCCAGGGTCGGGACGGTCCGATCACGGCGTGAGCCCCTTGGGGCGGAGGACCACGCGCGGCTCCCGTGGCATTCCGCCTACAGGGCGTGATCGCGGGTGTGCAGTCGTACTCCCCGCGCCGGTGCCGCCGGAAACCTCCAACACCCCCGGAATTTGCGGGATTCCCGCCGGGGGCGCACAGGGGGCGCCCGGATGCCGCCCCGTATGCCGCGCCGGGAGCCGCGCGCAGGGCGCCGGGCCCGCGCTCTCTTACAGCCGGTTTACCGGCATTCCAGGCAGGATGGGGGCGACCGCCGTACCCCCGCTGACCCCTGCCCGGGACACCGGCCGCCGGCAGCAGACCGCCGGCCGCGCCGACCGGGTACCGCGGGACCGGGAACCGCAGAAAGGACAAGCGCCGTGCGCGTACTCGTCGTGGAGGACGAGAAGCTGCTCGCCGATGCCGTCGCCACCGGGCTCCGCCGGGAGGCCATGGCCGTCGACGTGGTCTACGACGGCGAGGCGGCCCAGGACCGCATCGACCTCAACGACTACGACGTGGTGGTGCTCGACCGCGACCTGCCCGTGGTCCACGGCGACGACGTCTGCCGCAAGATCGTCGAACTCGGCCTGCCCACCCGGGTGCTGATGCTCACCGCCTCCGGCGACGTCAGCGACCGCGTGGAGGGCCTGGAGATCGGCGCCGACGACTATCTGCCCAAGCCCTTCGCGTTCTCCGAGCTGATCGCCCGGGTGCGCGCGCTCGGCCGCCGTACGACCACCGCGCTGCCCCCCGTGCTGGAGCGGGCCGGGATCAAGCTGGACCCCAACCGCCGCGAGGTGTTCAGGAACGGCGAGGAAATCCAGCTCGCGCCCAAGGAGTTCGCCGTGCTGGAGGTCCTGATGCGCGGCGAGGGCACGGTGGTCTCCGCCGAACAGCTCCTGGAGAAGGCCTGGGACGAGAACACCGACCCGTTCACCAACGTGGTGCGGGTCACGGTGATGACCCTGCGCCGCAAGCTCGGGGAGCCAGCCGTCATCGTCACCGTCCCGGGCGCTGGATACCGGATCTGACCCGATGGCCGCCTCCACCACACCGCACGAACCCGGCCCGTCCGCCGGGCGGCAGCAGCAGGTGCAGACCCCGCCGCCCAAGCCGACCTGGGACCCGCGCCAGCCCACCCGCCAGTACCCGTGGCTGCGCCCCACCATCCGGATAAGGCTCACCCTGCTCTACGGCGGGATGTTCCTGATCGCCGGCATGGTGCTGCTCACGATCATCTACCTGCTCGCCGCGCAGGCCCTGCACGACGGCAGCCAGCTCCCGTTCCGCATCCTGAGCGCCAACGCGCAGCTCACCTCTGACTCCTGCCCGGGACTCTCAGGACAGCTCTCCAGCCAGGACTTCATGCAGCGGCTCTCGCGCTGCACCGACATCCAGCGCGCCATCGCCCTGGACCAGCTCCTGCGCCGCTCGCTGCTGGCGCTGCTGGGCCTCGCCGTGGCCGCCTTCGCCTTCGGGTACGTGATGGCGGGGCGGGTGCTCGCGCCGCTCGGCCGCATCACCCGCACCGCGCAGCAGGTGGCCGGTTCCGACCTGCACAAGCGGATCGAACTGGAGGGCCCGGACGACGAGTTGAAGGAGCTCGCGGACACCTTCGACGAGATGCTGGACCGCCTCGACCGCGCCTTCACCGCGCAGCAGCGCTTCGTCGGCAACGCCTCGCACGAGCTGCGCACCCCGCTGGCGATCAACAGAACGCTGCTGGAGGTCCAGCTCTCCGACCCGGAGGCCTCGCCGGAGCTCCAGCAGCTCGGCAAGACGCTGCTGGCCACCAACGAGCGCAGCGAGCAGCTCGTGGAGGGCCTGCTGCTGCTCGCCAGGAGCGAGAACGAGCTGATCGACCGCAAGCCCGTCGACCTCGCCGAGGTGGCCGGGCAGGCGGTGGAGCAGGTACGCGGAGAGGCCCAGAACCAGGGCGTCGAGCTGCGCGGAGTCCGCCAGCCATCGTATCTCCAGGGCAACGGGGTACTCCTGGAGCGCGTCGCGCTGAACCTGGCGCAGAACGCCGTCCGCTACAACCTGCGGGAGGACGGATGGGTCTCGGTCACGACGGAAGCCCAGCCGGGACAGGCGGTGCTGGTGGTGGAGAACACCGGACCCGCGGTCCCCGCGTACGAGGTGGACAATCTCTTCGAGCCGTTCAGGAGACTGCGCAGCGACCGCACGGGCAGCGACAAGGGCGTCGGCCTCGGCCTGTCCATCGTGCGCTCGGTGGCCCGCGCGCACGGCGGCGCCGTCTCGGCGGAGCCGCGCGAGGAGGGCGGACTGATCGTGCGGGTCTCGCTGCCCGTCTGAGACCCGGCCCCGCGCGGGCCCGGGATCTGCGATCATCCGTCGTCGGCCGGGGTGCCGGAGTTCGCCGTATGCGTAATTGGTACGGTTTCGAGCCCCGCTGCGCATCCCTGTGAGCGATCGCACAGCCGAATTTTCGGCCATCTACCGAGCGTGACGGTACACAGGGAAGAAATCCGGGTACGTCCAGGTTTCCCCTGCCGGAGATCCTGGGCACTACCCGTGATGGCGTGCGCGGAGCGCGATCAGCGGGGGTTTATGGTTCTCCTCGGCCCCGGCCGCGATCACCTCTTCAGAGGCGCGGTTGGGTGTCGATTGAGTAACAGACCTTGAAGTGCGGCAAAATCTCCGCCTCAGGTCGGGCACCTGTCCGGCCTCCCACGCGTTACGTGCGCTGGAGACACCGCAGACACCCAGAGGGGGAGAGCGAAATGGCAACGGATTACGACACCCCACGCAAGACCGACGAAGACGCCAGCGAAGACAGCATCGAAGAGCTGAAGGCCCGCCGTAACGACAAGTCCGCCTCCAATGTGGATGTGGACGAGTTCGAGCAGGCCGAGGGTCTCGAGCTGCCCGGCGCCGATCTCTCGAACGAGGAGCTCTCCGTCCGCGTGCTGCCGCGGCAGCAGGACGAGTTCACGTGCATGAGCTGCTTCCTGGTGCACCACCGCTCGCAGCTCGCCGACGAGAAGAACGGCCAGCCGATCTGCCGCGACTGCGCGGCCTGACCGGGGCCCGTCCGTGGCGGCCGGTGACGAGCGCGACGCGGAGCGGGACGAGCACGACCGGCCCGTCCCGCTCTCTCCGCCCACCGCCCCGTCGGCGCCGGACGGCGCACGCGGGCGCGGCCTGGCACGGCGGCTGCGCGGCAGACGCTCCGGTTCACGGGGCGGAGCTCCGCAGGCGCAGCGTTCTCCCGGGGACCCGTGGTCCCCGGGCGCAGAGGACTCCGTGACCACACCGGAGCCCCATGAAGGTGCGGGCGGGGGCCGCACCGACAAGGCGGGCAGGGTCCGCGCCTTCCTCGGCGCGGTCGCGGACCGCGTCATCGAGACGGCGCCCAGGATCCCCGTGCGGGACCTGGCGACGCTGCGCCGTCAGTTCCCGGGGCTCGGCCCCGAGGAGATCGCCGACAAGCTGGTCTCCGGCGCCATGCACGGTTCCGCGACCGTGGGCGCCGGGGTCGGCGCAGCGGCGATGCTGCCGGTGCCTCCGGCGATGCCGGCCGAGCTGGCCACCGAGATCGCCGGGGTCGCCGCGGTCGAGGTCAAGCTCATCGCCGAGCTGCACGAGGTGTACGGACGGCGCCCGCCAGGCAACGCGGGGCAGCGCGCCTCCGCGTACCTCGGTTCCTGGACCTCGGAGCGGGACATCGACCTGGCCGTCCCCGCCACGGTGAACGCGGCGCTCGGCGGCCAGATGAAGCGCGAGCTGCGCCAGCAGATCACGAAGCGGCTGGTCCGCGGCCTGCCCAACCTCACGCCGTTCCTGATCGGCGCGACGGTGGGCGCCGCGATGAACAGGCGGGACACGAAACGGCTCGCCGCCAAGGTGCGCAAGGGCCTCCGCGCGCGGCAGATCCCCTGGGAGGAGCTGCCGGCGTCCGCGCAGGAGCTCCCGCAGGGCGACTAGAGCCCGCGGGTCAGGTAGAGCCCCGCAGGTCAGGCGGCCGCCTCGCGTGCCGCGCCCAGCGCCTCGACGAGCCGCTCCGGATCGCGTGTGGACACATAGACGTACGGAGTGGGGTCCTCGGGGTCGGTGATCTCCACGCGGACCGCCGTCGGCACATAGGCGCGCAGCACCATGTGCGCGCGGGGATCCGCCTTGAAGCTCCGCCAGGCGCGGGCCTCCTCCTCGTCCAGCACATGGGCCTCGCCCAGCGCCCGGACCGGGATGCGCGCGTCCCCCGCGACGAGGGACCCGGCGACGACCCGTACGCGCAGCGCGCCGTAGGCGCTGACCAGCACGGCCGACAGGGCCGCCGCGCCGACCAGGCCGCCCAGCGCGGGCAGCGGTCCCAGCGGGAGCAGCATCAGGGCGCCGGCGACCCCCACCAGGGCGCAGATGAGCCACCAGGAGCGGGGCGCTGTGAGGCGTTCGTCGTACGGCGGGACCTGAGGAACCATGCCTCCAGCTTGGCACGCCGCACTCACGCCCCGTGCACGGCGGTAGGGTCTGCACCCGTGAGTGCTGCCGAACCAATCAAGACCCCGCTGGCGCCGCCGGAGGATGCCGCCGCACCCGTGCGGCACCCCGACGCACCCGCCCCTGGAGAGCCGCTGGGCTCGCACTACGAGCACTGTTTCGGCTGCGGCGCGGGACAGCCGCACGGCCTGCACCTGGAGGCGCGGGCCGGCGAGGGCGTCGACGTCACCGCCGAATTCACGGTGAAGCCCGAGCACCAGGGCGCCCCTGGCCTCGCGCACGGCGGGGTGCTGGCCACCGCGCTGGACGAGACGCTGGGCGCGCTGGGCTGGATGATGCACACGATCGCGGTGACCGGGCGCCTGGAGACCGACTTCACGGCTCCGGTGCCGGTCGGCTCCGTGCTGTATCTGGAGGCCCGGGTGACCGGGGTGCACGGCCGGAAGATCTTCTGTTCGGCCACGGGACGCGTGGGCGGCCCCGAGGGGCCCGTCGCGGTACGTGCCGACGCGCTGTTCATCGAGGTGAAGGTCGAACACTTCCTCAAGAACGGACGCGGCGAGGAGATCCAGGCCGCGATGGACGACCCGGACACCGTGCGCCGGGCCCGCGCCTTCGAGGTGAACCCGTGACCGGCGGCCCCAGCATCGACCAGAGCCGTGAGCAGGATATGGGCCAGAGCCCCGAGCAGGGCCCCGAGCGGAACGCCGACCAGATCTCTGACCAGGGCCTCGACGTACAGCTCGTGCGGCTGGACCCCGAGGTGCCGGTGCCGTCGTACGCGCGGCCGGGGGACGCCGGGGCCGACCTCGTGACCACCGAGGCGGCCGTGCTCGCGCCCGGCGAACGGGCCGTGCTGCCCACCGGGATCTCGATCGCGCTGCCGGACGGCTACGCGGCCTTCGTACACCCGCGCTCCGGCCTGGCCGCACGCTGCGGTGTGGCTCTGCCTAATGCTCCCGGGACGGTCGATGCCGGGTACCGTGGGGAAATCAAGGTGATCGTGGCCAATCTTGACCCGCGCGAGTCCGTGCGGTTCGAGCGGTTCGACCGCATCGCCCAGCTCGTCGTCCAGCGGGTGGAGCGCGTCAGCTTCCGGGAGGTCGGTCAGCTGCCCGGTTCCGTGCGGGCCGCAGGGGGATTCGGGTCAACCGGCGGCCATGCCGCAGCCGCCGCACAGCACGTACAGCAGAATGATTACGTTCCGGTCGGAGCCGACGACCGGCCATCCGACCCGAGAGGACAGTGACGTGTTCGGACGTCGTCGCAAGAAGAGCGAAGAGCCTGAGACGGGCGCCTCGGACGGGTTCGAGACGGAACAGGACGCCGCCGGGGACGAGGGCGCCGACGCCGTGACCGAGGCGGAGGCGGCCCGTGTGAAGCTGCCGCCGCCTCCCCGCCCCGACGGCCCCTGGGACGTCGAGGAGGTGACGGACCCGACGCAGGGCCGCGTCGACCTCGGCGGGATGTTCGTCCCGGGTGTCGAGGGCATGGAGCTGCGGGTCGAGGTCGCGGGCGACGCGATCGTCGCGGCCACCATCGTGCTCCAGGACAGCGCGGTGCAGCTCCAGGCGTTCGCCGCACCGAAGCGCGAGGGCATCTGGGACGAGGTGCGCGAGGAGATCGCCTCCGGCATCACCCAGCAGGGCGGCGTGATCGACGAGGTCGAGGGCCCGTTCGGCTGGGAGCTGCGCGCGCAGGTGCCGGTCCAGCTTCCGGACGGCACCAACGGCGTGCAGGTCGTGCGCTTCATCGGCGTGGACGGCCCGCGCTGGTTCCTGCGCGGGGTGATCTCCGGGCAGGGCGCGGTGCAGCCGGAGACCGCCGGGCTGCTGGAGCAGATCTTCACGGACACCGTGGTGGTGCGCGGCGAGTCGCCGATGGCGCCCCGCGACCCGATCGTCCTGAAGCTCCCCGAGGACGCGCAGATGGTTCCCGACGGTGTCCAGCAGGAGACCGTCGAGGAGGGCTCCCGCTTCGCGGGCGGCCTGGACAAGCTGCAGCGGGGGCCGGAGATCACCGAGGTCCGCTGAGCGCTGCGCGGCTGTAGCCCGCTGCCGAATGCCGAGCCCCATGAGGGGCTCGGCATTCGGCATTTCAGGGGCCCTGTGCCGCGCGTCCCCGACGGCCTGTCCGGGGCGCGGCCGCGGGCGTGCGCGATGCGGCCTCCAGTTCGGCGCAGGCGCGGACCAGCTCCGCCGGGCCGTCCGCTGTGCCGGTGACGATCAGCCGCACCTGCTCCGTGCGCTCCCGGGCGAGGCGTACGGCTGTGCGGTGTCCGATCCACACCCGCGCGACGAGCCCGAGCGCGGGCACCGCGGCGAGTACGGCGAGCAGCGGGGCGGGGAGGGCGTCCAGCGGGCCCATGGAGGTCTCCTGTCGGTCGGCGGCCGGTATGACACAAGCCTCCTGCGAGTGGGGAGTTTCCTTCTAGGCTGGTGAAACAGCGGGAAACTCGGGGCAGTTGGCGGAGCAGGGGGAGATGCATGCCAGGTGGGCGTCCTGCGAAGGACGGAGGGCCGGAGCGCTATCCGGAGCTGGGCGAGCTGGCCGAGTGGTTCCGCCAGGCGATGGCCGACGCCGGCTATGAGAGCCCGAACGCCGTCGTGCGCGCCGAACTCGCCCAGCGCAACGTCGTCTACGGCATCCACAACGGCACCCGGTTGCTCAAGCGGGAGATCCTGCGTGCCCTGGCCATCGGGCTGGGCCGCGACCCGGCCGAGGTCGAGCCCCTGTGGATCCGCGCCAAGGAGGCCATGGACCGGGCGGCGGCGGCGCGTCAGGAGGAGGCCACCCGGCGGCTGGTTTCCTGGGCCCAGCTTCCGCTCCCCGCCCTCGCGGCGCGCAACCTGGTCGAGGCCCAGAGCAGGGCGGTGGAACGGCTGCCGTACGACGTCCTCGGAGTGGAGGAGCCGCCGCTGTCCGCGGTCTATGTTCGGCAGCACATCCGTATGCCTGTGCATGATGAGGACGGCTCATCGCGCGCCGCGAGCCGTGCGGGAGGCGAAAGCGGGGAGAGTCCGGCCGGGTTCGACCGGGGCGAGGCGGGGGACGTCCGGGAATCCGTGCTGCCGGTGCCCGACGCCCTGGCGCGTCATGAGCATCTGCTGATCACCGGTGAGCCGGGAGCCGGGAAGTCCACCCTCTCCAGCCATCTGGCCTGGACGGTGTCGCGGATCTGGCTGCGCGAGGACAGCAGCCTGGAGTCGCCGCTGACGGAGCCTGTCATTCCCGTACGGGTCTCCGCACGCTCGCTGATCGGGGAGGGCGGGTCCTGGAGTTCGGTGCTGTGCGCGGCCGTACGGGCCAGCCTGGGGCGGAGCCTGGTGTGCGACCCGCCGTCCGGGCTGTTCGGGGGACGAGTACAGGGAGCGCGTTGGCTGGTGATGGTCGACGGCCTCGATGAGATCGCCGACCGCCAGGCGCGGACCGGAGTCATCCGCACGATCGCCCAGCACGCCCGTACGGGCAGTGACTACCGCTTCGTCGTCACCACCCGGCCCTTGCCCGACACCGAACTGGCCCCGCTGCGCGGCTCGCTGACCGGTTCGTACGTCATGGAGCCCTTCGGGGACGCGGAGCTGCGGGACTTCGCGGGCAAGTGGTTCGCCGCGCAGCACTCCGGGGACAAGGAGCGGGCCCGCTCGGCCGCCGACCGCTTCCTGAAGGAGACCGAGGACGGCCGGCTGCACGAGCTCGTACAGAACCCGCTGCTGGCCACGATCGCGGCGGTCAACGCCACCGTCGACCCGGCGAAGCCGCTGCCCACCAGCAGGCTCAGCCTCTACCAGGGGTTCTGCGAAAACCTCCTCAGCCGCGGTGTCAGCACGGGCAGTTCGCGCACGCGACTGCGCCGTCGCTACCAGGACGACCCCGAGCGGCGCGACTTCCACGTCTGGCTCGACGCCCGGAAGGCCGCGCTGCTGGGCGCGCTGGGTCGGCGGAGGGTCGAGGCCGAGGGCTCGCTGATGGAGGCGGCGAGGGTCTGGGTGGGGGAGCACGGCGAGGGAGACCTGTTGGGAGGGTGGGAGGCGGAGCTGCGCGAGTTCCTCTCCGGGACCGGCATGGTCGTCCCCGACGGGGACGACTTCCGCTTTCTGCACCATTCCTTTGCGGAGTTCATGGCCGCGCGGTCGTACGCGGAGGAGATACCCGAGGACTTCCCGGAGATGGAGACCTGGGTGCGGCGGGCGTTCCAGGGGGACGAAAGGACCTTCGCGCTGTTCGTGTTCTGCCTGTGGTCCGAGCGGGCGGAGTGCGAGGCGGACCGGATCGCCCTCCAGCTCCTGGACGGTTCGGCGGGCGGCCACCAGCGGAAGCTTCTGGCCGGCGTGCTGATGGCCGAGGGAGCGCGGTTCAGCGAGGAGAACCACGAGCGGGTGCTCGACCACCTGGAGGCCATCGGGTTGCACGCCCTGGACCCCGACGACCGTGACGCGGCCTTCGAGGCGCTGGGGGCGCTCGGCCAGCACCCGGGTGTGCTGGTGCGGCTGGAGCGGATCGCCGCGCGGGAGACGCTCAGCGAAATGACGCGTCTGCGAGCCGTTGAGGCTTTCAGCCGGGCGGGGGCCCGCGAGGACGCCGAGCGGCTGCTGCTCGAGGTGATGGACGCGATGTGGGGAGCCCTGCCACGCGCCACTCGGGTGGCGTGCGGGGTCAGCGACACCGCACGGGAGGCCGCCCGGCGCCGGGCGCACGCGCTGGTCCGGGGCCCGGCCGTGGACGCCTTCGAACTCTCCGTGGCGGCGGAGGCCCTGGAGTGCCTGGGGGACCCGGAACAGACGGAGGCGTACGCGGCACGAGCGATCGAACATCCCGGTGCGCGACGAGACCATCTGAAGCGCGCGGCAGAGGCCTGGCTGAAGGCACGCCCCGCCACCGCTCCGTACGCCATCGAGCGGTGCGCGGCCGGGCGTCCGCCGACCGACCAGGTCGGGCGGGCGACCATAGCCGAGGCACTCGATGCGGTGGGGGAGACCGAGCCCGCGGGCAGGATCGCCCGCACTGTGCTCCGGAGCGGTGTGGGATACAGGGATGTGCTCGACACCGCGGCACGGATCTGGCTCAAGGCCCAGGGCGAGGAGGGGCGCTCGGAGATCGTCGCGGCGATAGGGGCGAGCGACGCTCAGCTCGGCCACGGGCTGTGGGTGCCGGGTGTGCTGATGGAGGCGCTGGCCAAGGCGGGGCTGGAACCCGACGGCCTCGAGTGGGCGCCCGATGTGGTGGGTGACCACCGGTGGGGCGTGTGCGGAGGTGGCGACGTCATAGCGGCCTGGCTGGCGGCGGAGGGCAGCGCGGCCGTGCCGGCCGTGATGGAACGCACGCAGCGGGGCCGTGCATTGGCACATGTGGACCGGCTCGACGTGGCGAACGCGCTGTTGGACGCCGGGGCCAGGGCCGAAGCGGGCGAGGTCGCGGAACTCACCCTGCGTACTCCCCTGCTCCGGGCCGACTCCTACGAGGAGGCCGCCGGCGTGTTGCTGAAGGTGGAGGACGACGGCGTGGGCGAGCGGCTGGAGCGTGTGTGGCGCACGACACCCCTGCTCGCCGCGGACAGCAGATGGCTGCGCGGCATGATCGACGCGTTGAAGCAGGGCGGAGAGGAAAGTCTGTCCCGGTTGCGCTGCCGCTTCGCGCGCGAGCTGGTGGCTCTGGGGCAGGCCCAGGGAGACGACGTCTTCCATGCCCTGCGGGTGCTCGCCGACAGCGAAGGGCACGAGGCGGTGCCGGAACTGGTGCGGCACCTCGAGCAACACCCCAAACTCACCTGGCACCGACGCAGGGATCTCGCCCAGCAGCTCGCGTCCATGCGCGCTGATGCCGCCGCGAGGGACGCATGGCGGCATCTCCTCCGGCGTCCCTCGGCTCCCGAGCGGTGGGAATTGTCGTTGCTCCTGGACGTCCAGGCGGCCGGCGCAGTCGACGACGCGCGGGAGTGGCTCCAGGAGCTGATCGCGGATCCGGAGACCTTCGGGGCCCGGAGGCTGAGGTTGCGGCAACTGCTCGCGTGGCTGGAGGCGGGCGAGGCCAGTGAGGCCCAGAAGACCGGCTCGGCGGCCGAAGGCGCTGACCAGGTGCCCGTATAGACCCCGTCAAAGGCCGTGCTCAGGGCGTATCGGAGGCGTTAACGGGAGCCGTTGCGGGGGTGTGGCGGGGGTTTTCTGGGGCGGTCAGTGAAATACCGGACTACCCGTTGGGAGCCCCTCGATGGCCGATCTGGCCTTCGTCGCCGTCGCCTGCGCGGTCTTCGCGCTCGTGGCGCTCGTCGCCAAGGGAGTGGACAGGCTGTGAGCGCCGAGAACGTCATCGGCCTCGTGGTCGCCCTCGCGCTGCTGGGCTACCTCGCCCTCGCCCTGGTCTTCCCGGAGAGGTTCTGAGCGCCCGTCATGAGCACCGTCACCGCTGATGTGCTCCAGATCGGCGCGCTCGTCGCCGTGCTGGTCCTGGTGCACCGCCCCTTCGGCGACTACATGGCCGCCGTCTACAGCTCCCGCAGGCATCTGCGCGCCGAGCGGTGGATCTACCGCTGCATAGGCGCCGACCCCGATGCGGAGATGCGCTGGACCGCCTACCTGCGCGGGGTCCTGGCCTTCTCCGCCGTCGGCGTGCTGTTCCTCTACGTACTCCAGCGGGTGCAGGACAAGCTCCCGCTGTCGCTGGGCTTCAAGCCCATTTCGCCCGACCAGGCGTTCAACACCGCCGCCTCGTTCGTCGCGAACACCAACTGGCAGTCGTACGCGGGCGAGTCCGCCATGGGCCACCTCGTGCAGACCGGCGGGCTCGCGGTGCAGAACTTCGTGTCCGCCGCCGTGGGCATGGCCGTCGCGCTCGCCCTCGTACGGGGCTTCGCGCTTCCCCGAGCTCTCGGCTCCGCTCGAGCAGGGGAGACCCCATTCCGCACCGGGGAGCTCGGCAACTTCTGGGCCGACCTGGTGCGCGGCACCGTCCGCATCCTGCTGCCGGTCGCGGCCGTGGCCGCCGTCGTGCTGGTGGCCACCGGCGCCATCCAGAACTTCGCCGCGCCGCACGCGGTGCACACCCTCTCCGGCGGCACCCAGCACATATCCGGCGGCGCCGTGGCCTCGCAGGAGGCGATCAAGGAGCTGGGCACCAACGGCGGGGGCTTCTTCAACGCCAACTCGGCGCACCCCTTCGAGAACCCCACGGGCGTCTCCAACCTGCTGGAGATCGCGCTGATCCTGGTCATCCCGTTCTCGCTGCCGCGTACCTTCGGCCGGCTCACCGGCAGCCTGAAGCAGGGGTACGCGATCGTCGCGGCGATGGGCGTGATCTGGCTCGCGGGCGTGATCGCGGTGACGGTGACCGAGTACGCGCACCCGGGCACCGCCGCGCAGCTCGCCGGCGGGGCCATGGAGGGCAAGGAGCAGCGTTTCGGCGAGGGCTCGTCCTCGCTGTTCTCGGTGTCCACGACCATGACCTCGACCGGCGCCGTGAACTCCTTCCACGACTCCTTCAGCGGCCTGTCCGGCGGGGTGCTGCTGCTCGGCATGATGCTGGGCGAGATCGCGCCGGGCGGTGTGGGCTCGGGGCTGTACGGGATGCTGGTCATGGCCGTGATCGCGGTGTTCCTCGCGGGCCTGATGGTGGGCCGTACCCCGGAGTTCCTCGGCAAGAAGATCGGCACCCGCGAGATCAAGCTCGCGGCCTGCTACATCCTGGTCACCCCCGCGCTGGTGCTCGGCGGCACCGCGCTGGCCATGGCCCTCCCGTACGGCAAGGAGGCGATGACCAACACCGGCGCGCACGGCTTCTCCGAGGTGCTGTACGCGTACGCCTCGGCGGCCAACAACAACGGGAGCGCCTTCGCGGGGCTGAGCGCGGACACGTCGTTCTTCAACACGACGCTCGGCATCGCCATGCTGCTGGGCCGCTTCCTGCCGATGGTGTTCGTGCTGGCGCTCGCGGGGTCGCTGGCCCGGCAGGCGCCGGTCCCCGCGACCGCGGGCACGCTGCGCACCGAAAAGCCGCTGTTCGCCGGGTTGCTGGTCGGGGCGATCCTGATCATCACCGGGCTCACCTTCTTCCCGGCGCTCGCGCTCGGGCCGCTCGCGGAGGGACTGTCCTGATGAGTACGACGACACGGGGCACGACCCCGGACACCACGACGCCGGGTGCGACCACACCGGCAGGGCCGCACGAGGAGGGGCAGGGGGACGTCCCGGACGCGCCCGGTGCTGGACCCCAACGGGCCGTCGGCGGCGGGCTGTTCGACCCGCGCCAGATGCTGGCCTCGCTGCCGGACGCGTTCCGGAAGCTGGACCCGCGGACCATGGCGAAGTCGCCGGTCATGTTCGTGGTGGAGGTCGGCTCCGTGGTGACCACGGTGCTGGCCGTCGCGAACCCCGGCGACTGGTTCGGCTGGGTGATCACCGCGTGGCTGTGGCTGACGGTGCTGTTCGCCAACCTGGCGGAGGCCGTGGCGGAGGGCCGGGGGAAGGCGCAGGCGGACACGCTGCGCAAGGCGAAGACCGACAGCGTGGCCCGCAAGCTGGTGGACGGCGTCGAACACCGCGTACCCGGCACCGAGTTGTCCATCGGCGATCTGGTGGTCTGCGAGGCCGGCGATGTCATCCCCGGCGACGGCGACGTGGCCGAGGGCGTGGCCTCGGTGGACGAGTCCGCGATCACGGGCGAATCGGCGCCGGTGATCCGGGAGTCGGGCGGTGACCGCTCGGCGGTGACCGGCGGCACCCGGGTGCTCTCCGACCGCATCGTCGTGCGGATCACGACCAGGCCGGGCGAGACCTTCATCGACCGCATGATCGGCCTGGTGGAGGGCGCGGCCCGGCAGAAGACGCCCAACGAGATCGCGCTGAACATCCTGCTCGCCTCGCTCACCGTCGTCTTCCTGCTCGCCGTGGTCACCCTCCAGCCGTTCGCGGTGTACGTGGGGGCCAGGCAGTCCCTCGTGGTGCTGGCCGCGCTGCTGGTGTGCCTGATCCCCACCACGATCGGGGCGCTGCTCTCGGCGATCGGCATCGCGGGCATGGACCGCCTCGTACAGCGCAACGTGCTGGCGAAGTCGGGCCGCGCGGTCGAGGCCGCGGGCGATGTGTCCACGCTGCTGCTGGACAAGACCGGCACCATCACGCTGGGCAACAGGCAGGCCGCCGCCTTCGTCCCCGTACGGGGCACCAGGGCGGCGGAGGTCGCGGACGCCGCGCAGCTCTCCTCCCTGGCGGACGAGACCCCGGAGGGGCGGTCCGTCGTGGTGCTGGCCAAGGAGGAGTACGGCCTCAGGGAGCGGCACCAGGGGGAGCTGGAGCACGCGGAGTGGGTGCCCTTCACCGCGCAGACCCGCATGTCCGGTGTGGACGTGGACGGGGTCAAGGTCCGCAAGGGCGCGGCCGGTTCGGTGATCACCTGGGTGCGGGAGCGCGGCGGAGAGGTCGCCGAGGACGCGGAAGCGCTGGTCAACGAGATCTCCGAGGCGGGCGGCACTCCGCTGCTGGTGGCCCGCGAGGACGCCGAGGGCGCCCGTGTCCTGGGCGTCATCCACCTCAAGGACGTGGTCAAGGAGGGGATGCGGGAGCGGTTCGACGAGCTGCGCGCGATGGGCATCCGCACCGTGATGATCACCGGTGACAACCCGCTGACGGCGAAGGCCATCGCGGAGGAGGCGGGCGTGGACGACTTCCTCGCCGAGGCCACTCCCGAGGACAAGATGGCGCTGATCAAGCGGGAGCAGTCCGGCGGGCGGCTGGTGGCCATGACCGGGGACGGCACGAACGACGCCCCGGCGCTGGCGCAGGCCGACGTGGGTGTCGCGATGAACACCGGGACCTCGGCCGCCAAGGAGGCCGGGAACATGGTGGACCTCGACTCCAACCCCACCAAGCTCATCGAGATCGTGGAGATCGGCAAGCAACTGCTCATCACCCGCGGCGCGTTGACCACGTTCTCGCTGGCCAACGACGTGGCGAAATACTTCGCGATCATCCCGGCGATGTTCGCGGTGGCCTACCCGGGGCTGGACAAGCTGAACATCATGCACCTGGCCTCGCCGCAGTCCGCGATCCTCGCCGCGGTCATCTTCAACGCGCTGATCATCGTGGCCCTCGTGCCGCTCGCCCTGCGGGGCGTGCGCTACCGGCCGCTGAGCGCAGACCGGATGCTGCGGCGCAACCTCGCCCGGTACGGACTGGGCGGGCTGATCGCCCCGTTCCTCGGCATCAAGCTCATCGACATGCTCATCACTCTGATCCCCGGGGTGGGTTGACCGTGAACAACTCCGTACGCAGCACTGCCCGGCTCGCCTGGGCCGCGTTCCGCGCGCTGCTGGCGCTCACCGTGGTCTGCGGTGTGCTCTACCCGCTCGCCGTGACCGGCGTGGCGCAGGCCGCCTTCCCCGGCAAGGCCAACGGCTCGATGGTGAAGGCGGACGGCAAGGAGGCCGGCTCCTCGCTGATCGGCCAGTCATGGAACGGGAAGGACGGGAAGCCGGACCCGAAGTGGTTCCAGGGGCGGCCGTCCAACAGCGAGTACAACGCCCGGGAAACCGGCTCCAGCCAGCTCGGCGCGAGCGATCCGCGGCTGGTCAAGAGCGTGAGGGAGGCGAAGCGGCAGGTCGCCGACTTCAACAAAGTGCCCGAGTCCCGGGTGCCCAAGGACGCGGTGACCGGCAGTGGTTCGGCGGTCGACCCGCACATCTCGCCGGAGTACGCGCGCCTCCAGGCCGACCGCGTGGCCCGCGCCAACGGGCTCTCCGCGGGTGCTGTGCGCAAGCTGGTGGACCGGCACACCGAGGACCGCTCGGCGGGCTTCCTGGGGCAACCGCACGTGAACGTCCTGGAGTTGAACATCGCCGTGCACAAGGCGGCGCGGGGCTGAGCCGAGGGTTCGTCGCGGGGCCGGTCAGCGGGCGAGCCGCGCCAGCTCCGTACCCGCCAGGAGGAACGCGCCGACGCCGAAGTCGGCCGTGCTCTCCCGGGTGACCGGCCGGCCCGACTCCGGCCGGTCGCCCTCGCCCTGCACAAAGCCGAGCAGCCCGTCGGCGTGCAGGGCCTTCGCCGTCATGCCGTGCCAGGCCGCGGCCGCCGACCGCAGATACGGGTCGCGCGGCAGCAGCCCCGTACGGACCGCGTACGCCATCCCGTACGCGAAGAAGGCGGTGCCGCTCGTCTCGGGGCCCGGGAGGTGCGCGGGGTCGGCGAGGTTGACGTTCCAGAAGCCGTCGGGGCGCTGCGCCCGCAGTACGGCGCCGAGGAGCCGGGCGAGGGTCGCGCGGTATTCGGCGGCGTGCGCTGCGGTGCGCGCGCTGCCCCGGGAGAGTGCCGCGAGGGTCTTCACATGGCCGCCGGCCACCCAGCCGTTGCCGCGCGACCACAGCACGGGGCGGCCGGTGGGCGAGAGCACCGGCTTCCCGGTGGGCGAGTACGTGCCGCCGGGGAGGAACCTCTTGTCCCGGTACCAGAGCCCGCGCCCGGCGTCGTACAGGCCGGTGCCGCCCTCGGCGTGCTTGGTGTGCGCGTACAGCCGGTGCAGCTTCCGCGCGTAGCCGGGCTCGTCGCGCAGGACGGCCAGCCGGGCGAACGGGGGCATGGCCATGTGCAGGGCGTCGTCCCATGACCAGTCGTCGTCCTTTTCCGGCCGGTCGGTGAACACCATGCGGTGCAGGGACGTCTCGATCGCGGCGATCTGCGACCGGTCGCGGCCGCCGTCCGCCTCGTACAGGTCCAGATACGCCTGGCCCGCCGCGTGGTCGTCGGGGTGCCGGGTGGTGACGCCGTGGAGCAGGCCGTACGCGTGCGACTCCGCCCAGCCGCGCGCGTACCGCAGGTGGCGGGGCTCACCGGTGAGGCGGTGCAGCGCGAGCAGGCCGCTGAAGAAGGTGGCGCGGGCCCAGCCGTTGTCGCCGGGCTCGCGGTGCGCGGCGATCCACTGGCCGGCCGCCCGGTGCAGGGCCTCGGCGATCTCCGCGCGGGAGGGGAGCGCGGCGGCGGTCGCGGGGGAAGCCAGAGCCGTCGCGAGCGCGGCGCCGCCGGCCCCGGCGAGGAAGCGGCGCCTGGACATGCCGGGGCCGGTGTGTCTGCTGTGCACGCTGCTCATGATGCGGCGGGCCATGGCGGGGCAAAACCTGGGTGAAGCGGTCGCCAATTGTCCGGATCCTGCTCGTATCGGGGAATGAGCGGTGCGCCTGGGTGCGTTGTGAGCCCTCAAATGACCGCTGTTGAGGGGGAGTTGTCGATGTACGTCGTATCCGGTGCCACCGGGAATGTCGGCCGCCATCTGGTCGCCGAACTCGCCGCGGCGGGCGCACCCGTCCGCGCGCTCACCAGGAACCCCGGCGCCTCCGTCTTCCCCGCGGGCGTCGAGGCGGCCCGCACCTCCGACCTGCCGCTGGCCGGCGCCGAGGGGCTGTTCCTGAATCCGGCCGCCTTCTGGGACGGAACGGAGGAGGTGCTGCGCCGCGCGGTGGACGAGGGCGTGCGGCGCGTGGTCCTGCTCTCCTCGGAATCGGTGAGCAACCAGCTGGCCGGCAACGCCATCGCCGAGCACCACGCGCGGCTGGAGCGCGCCGTCGAGGCCACGGGGCTGCGGTGGGTGCACCTGCGGCCCGGCGCCTTCGCCGCGAACGCCCTCAACTGGGCGGGCATGCTCGCCGAGGGCGACACCGTGTACGGGCCGTACGCGGACTCCCGCACCGCGCCCATCCACGAGGCCGACATCGCCGCCGTGGCCGCCCGCGCGCTGCTCTCCGGCGAGCACGACGGGACGACACCCGAGCTGTCAGGGCCCGAGTCGCTGAGCTTCACCGACCAGGCGCGCATCCTCGGCGCCGCGCTGGACAGGCCGCTGCGCTACGAGGAGCTGCCGCCCGAGCAGGCGCGCGCCGCCATGGAGCACAACGGCATCCCGGGGCCCATCGCCGACGCGCTGCTCCAGTACTGGGAGGCGACCGTGGGCAAGGACGTGCCGGTCAGCGGCGAGGTCGAGCGCATCACGGGGCGCGCGCCGCGCAGCTTCGCGCAGTGGGCGGAGGAGAACGCGGGGAAGTTCCGCTGAGCCGGGCAGGGCGCAGGGCTCAGGGCGGGTTCCGGTGGGCGGGCGGCGTCGCGGTGGGCCGCTGGGGCCGCGAGCGGACCCCGTGACCTTCCGGGAGCGCCGGGGCGTCACGGTGACCTGGCCAGTCCATACGGAACCCTGACGCCCTGAGCCGCCCGAGCGGCCTGAGCGCCCGCCGTGAGCGGTGACAATGAGGGCATGGCGTCAGCACGGCAGACGCGGCGCGGAACGCTGCGTATCCATCTCGGGGCCGCCCCCGGAGTCGGCAAGACCTACGCGATGCTCTCGGAGGCGCACAGGCGGCTGGAGCGCGGCACGGACGTGGTGGTCGGCCTGGTCGAGCACCACGACCGGCCGCGCACAGAGGTGCTGCTGCACGGCCTGGAGCAGGTGCCGCGGCGCGAACTCGCGCACCGCGGCTCGGTGTTCACGGAGATGGACACCGACGCGGTGCGCGAGCGGCGGCCCCAGGTCGCGGTCGTGGACGAGATGGCGCACACCAACGTGCCAGGCTCGCGCAACGAGAAGCGCTGGCAGGACATCGAGGAACTGCTCGCGGCCGGGATCGACGTGATCACCACGGTCAACATCCAGCACCTGGAGTCGCTGGGCGACGTGGTGGAGTCGATCACCGGCGTGCGCCAGCAGGAGACCGTGCCCGACGAGGTGGTGCGCCGCGCCGACCAGATCGAGCTGGTGGACATGGCCCCGCAGGCGCTGCGGCGGCGCATGGCGCACGGCAACATCTACTCCTCGGACAAGATCGACGCCGCGCTCTCCAACTACTTCAGGCCCGGCAACCTCACCGCGCTCCGCGAGCTCGCGCTGCTGTGGACGGCCGACAGGGTCGACGAATACCTCCAGCAGTACCGCTCCGAGCACGCCATACGCTCCACCTGGCGGGCCCGTGAGCGGATCGTGGTGGGGCTCACCGGCGGCCCCGAGGGCCGCACCCTCATCCGGAGGGCGGCACGGATGGCGGCCAAGGGCTCGGGCAGCGAGATCCTCGCCGTCTACATCTCCCGCTCCGACGGCCTCACCTCGGCCTCGCCCAAGGAGCTCGCCGTGCAGCGCGGCCTGGTGGAGGACCTGGGCGGCACGTACCACCACGTCATCGGCGACGACATCCCCAGCGCGCTGCTCGACTTCGCCCGCGGCGTGAATGCGACCCAGATCGTGCTGGGCTCCTCGCGGCGCAAGGCGTGGCAGTACATGTTCGGCCCCGGTGTGGGCGCGACCGTCGCCCGTGATTCGGGGCCCGACCTGGATGTGCACATCGTGACCCACGACGAGGTGGCCAGGGGCCGCGGACTGCCCGCCCAGCGCGGCGCCCGGCTGGGCCGCGCCCGCACCGTCGGCGGCTGGCTCATCGCGCTGGCGGCGCCCTTCCTGCTGTCGCTGCTCATGGCGGAGATCGACCCGCACATCGGCTTCGCCAACGAGGTGCTGCTCTTCCTGGTGCTCACCGTCGCGGCCGGCATGGCGGGCGGGCTGCTCCCCGCGCTGGCCTCGGCGGCGCTCTGCTCCGGGCTGCTGAACTACTACTTCACGCCGCCCACCCACACCTGGACGATCAGCGACGCGCGCAACATCGTCTCGCTCGCCGTCTTCTTCGGTGTGGCGCTCGCCGTGGCCTCGGTCGTGGACCTCGCCGCGCGCCGCACCCACCAGGCCGCCAGGCTGCGCGCCGAGTCGGAGATCCTCTCGGTGCTGGCCGGCAGCGTGCTGCGCGGCGAGGACTCCCTGGACGCCCTGCTCCAGCGCGTACGGGAGACCTTCGGGATGGACGCGGTCGCGCTGCTGGAGCGCTCGGGAGAGCCCGGCGACTGGACGTGCGTGGGCAGCTCGGGGGAGATCCCCGAGGCCGGCGAGACGCGCCCGGACACCGGCGATGTCGACATGCCGATCGGCGACGACGTGACCCTGGTGCTGTACGGGAGGGCGCTGCCCGCCGAGGACCGCAGGGTGCTCGCCGCCTTCGCCGCCCAGGCCGTCGCCGTACTCGACAGGCAGCGTCTCGAGGGCCAGGCCGAGCAGGCGCGCGAGCTCGCCGAGGGCAACCGCATCCGCACCGCGCTGCTCGCCGCGGTCTCGCACGACCTGCGCACCCCGCTCTCCGCGATCAAGGCGTCCGTCTCCTCGCTGCGCTCCGACGACGTGGAGTGGACCCCGGAGGACGAGGCCGACCTGCTGGAGGCCATCGAGGAGGGCGCCGACCGGCTGGATGCGCTGGTCGGCAACCTGCTCGACATGTCCCGCCTCCAGACCGGCACCCTCGCGCCGCTGATCCGCGAGATCAGCCTGGAGGAGGTCGTGCCCAAGGCCCTGCGCGGCGTGCCCGAGGGCACCGTGCGGCTGGCACTCGCCGAGGAGCTGCCGCTGGTCGCCGTCGACCCCGGGCTGCTGGAGCGCACGGTCGCCAACATCGTCGAGAACGCGGTCAAGTACAGCCCCTCCGACAAGAAGGTCCTGGTCCGCGCGAGCGCCCTCGCCGACAGGGTGGAGCTGCGCGTCACCGACCGCGGCCCCGGCGTGCCCGACAGCAGCAAGGACCGCATCTTCGAGCCCTTCCAGCGCTACGGCGACGCCCCGGCCGGCTACGGCGTGGGCCTCGGCCTGGCCGTCGCCCGCGGCTTCGCCGAGGCCATGGGCGGAACGCTGGAGGCCGAGGACACACCGGGGGGCGGCATGACGATGGTGCTCACGCTGCGCGCCGCACACGGCCGCGACCCCCGCAGGACGCCACTGGAACCCCGCAGGACACCACTGGAGAGGACATCCCATGCACCGGGTGCTCGTGGTCGATGACGAGCCGCAGATGGTCCGCGCCCTCACGATCAATCTGAAGGCGCGGAAGTACGAGGTGGACGCGGCGCCCGACGGGGCCACCGCGCTCCGGCTCGCCGCGGACCGGCACCCCGACGTCGTGATCCTCGACCTCGGGCTGCCCGACATGGACGGCGTCGAGGTGATCCGCGGCATCCGCGGCTGGACCCGGATGCCGATCCTTGTGCTCTCCGCGCGGCAGACCTCCGACGAGAAGGTCGAGGCACTGGACGCGGGCGCCGACGACTACGTGACCAAGCCGTTCGGGATGGACGAGCTGCTGGCCAGGCTGCGCGCGGCGGTGCGCCGCGCCGAGCCGGGCGGATCGCCGTCCGAGGACTCCGGGGTGATCGAGACGGCGGGCTTCACCGTGGACCTGGCGGCCAAGAAGGTGCACAGGAACGGCAGGGACGTGCGCCTCACGCCCACCGAGTGGCACCTGCTGGAGGTGCTGGTCCGCAACACCGGGCGGCTGGTCAGCCAGAAGCAGCTCCTGAAGGAGGTCTGGGGCCCGGCGTACGGGACCGAGACCAACTATCTGCGCGTCTACATGGCCCAGCTGAGGCGCAAGCTGGAGGCCGACCCCGCGCACCCCGCGCACTTCGTGACCGAGCCGGGAATGGGCTACAGGTTCGAGAAGTAGCCGGAAGCGGCGAGTGCGCGCCGGTGCTCCCGGGAGCGCTTCCCGGCGTGCGCGAGGACCCGCGATCGATGTCGCCCGGCACGGGTACGCTGGCGGTTATGACAGGTGCCACCCACCGGGCCGACAGGGCGCCCGGACCCGTCGACAGCAAGCCCAGGACGACCGGGGGAAACCGGTTCCGGCGCTTCCTGGAGCGGCTGGGATCCTCCGAGGAGGATCTGCGTTCCGAGGAGCTGCGGCAGGACGCGGACAGCAAGGGCTGCACGCGGATCTGCGACTGCGGCGACCGGCAGATAGTCCGCGTCACCGGCACCCTGCGCACCGTCACCCTGCGGCCGCGCGCCGGAGTGCCGACGCTGGAGGCCGAGCTGTTCGACGGTTCGGCCTCGCTGGACGTGATCTGGCTGGGCCGCCGCGCCATCACGGGGATAGAGCCGGGGCGGCGGCTGATCGCCTGGGGCCGGATCTCCACCAACCGCGGCCGCCCGGTCATGTTCAATCCGAAGTACGAGCTGCGACCCCTCGGACAGGAGTAGCGGGTGACATCCCTCGACAAGCCCACCGCCGGTCGTGAAGCCGCCGGTCCCCACGACACAGGACGGCGCGACGCCGAGGGCGGTGAGGAGGAGGGCTCGGCCGAGGTGACCGAGGCCGCGCTCTTCGAGGCGTTCGGCGGAGTGCGCGGCCTGGTGGAGACGACGGTCCCCGGCCTGGTCTTCATCCTGATCTACACGCTCAACAAGGACTGGTTCCCGCAGGCCGCGATCATCGCGCTGGCGATGTCCGTGGTCATGGGCGTGGCCAGGCTGGTGCGCAGGGACACCGTGAAGCACGCCTTCAGCGGCGTCTTCGGCGTCGGCTTCGGCGTGGTGTTCGCGATGATGACCGGCAACGCCAAGGACTTCTACCTCCCCGGCATGCTCTACACGCTGGGCCTGGCCCTCGCGTACCTCATCACCGCCGCCGCCGGCGTGCCGCTGCTCGGCCTGGTGCTGGGCCCGGTGTTCAAGGAGAACCTCTCCTGGCGCACCCGCAACCCCGGCCGCAAGAAGGCGTACACCAAGGCCAGTTACGCCTGGGGCCTCATCCTGCTGGCCAAGTCCGCGATCCTCTTCCCGCTCTACTTCTGGGGCGACACCGCGCAGTTCGGGTGGATCACGGTCGCGCTCAAGATCCCGCCGTTCCTGCTCGCCGTCTGGCTCACCTGGATCTTCCTCGCGAAGGCCCCGCGGCCGATCAACGTGATCGCCGAGATGGAGGCCGAGGAGGAGCGCAAGGAGGCGGCGAAGGCCGTGAGGGAGCGCTGAGCCTCCGTACACGCACGACATCGGCGGTCTGAGCGAGACTCTCGCTCAGACCGCCGAGTCGTTCGTACGCGTCGCACGTGGGATGCGCGGGGACCGTACGGGGCCGAAGCCCCTCACGCCCTGCTCAGGCCCGCACCGACAGCAGCTCCTCGAGCTGCTCCTCGCGCGCCGGCGCCGCCACGAACAGCAGCTCGTCGCCCGCCTCCAGCGCGTCGTCCGGGTCCGGTGTGAGGACGCGGTTGCCGCGGATGATCGTGACCAGCGTGGTGTCCTCGGGCCAGGTGACGTCCCCGACCCGGGTGCCCGCGAGCGCCGACTCCGGCGGGAGCGTCAGCTCCACCAGGTTCGCGTCGCCCTGCGAGAAGCGCATCAGCCGCACCAAGTCGCCCACGCTCACGGCCTCTTCGACCAGCGCCGACATCAGGCGCGGCGTGGACACGGCCACGTCCACGCCCCAGGACTCGTTGAACAGCCACTCGTTCTTGGGGTTGTTGACCCGCGCGACCACCCGCGGCACCCCGTACTCGGTCTTGCCGAGCAGCGAGACCACCAGGTTCACCTTGTCGTCGCCGGTGGCCGCGATCACCACGTTGCAGCGCTCCAGCGCGGCCTCGTCCAGCGAGGTGATCTCGCACGCGTCGGCCAGCAGCCACTCCGCCTGGGGCACCCGCTCCACCGAGATGGCCGTCGGCGCCTTGTCGATGAGCAGCACCTCGTGGCCGTTCTCCAGCAGTTCGCCGGCGATCGAGCGCCCCACGGCGCCCGCACCCGCAATGGCAACCCTCATCGCTGCCGCTCCTCCTCGGGACCCATCGCGAAGGCCGCCTCGACCTCACCGACCTGATCGCAGCGCATCATCACATGCACCAGGTCGTCCTCCTGCAGCACGGTCTCCGACGTGGGCAGCATGGCCTCACCGAGCCTGGTGAGAAACGCCACCCGCACCCCGGTCTCCTCCTGCAGCTTGCTGACCCGGTAGCCGACCCACGCGGGGGAGGCGTGCACCTCGGCGAGCTGCACCCCGCCGCTCGGGTCGCGCCACAGCGGCTCGGCGCCCGAGGGCAGCAGCCTGCGCAGCATCTGATCGGCCGTCCACCGGACGGTGGCCACCGTCGGAATGCCGAGCCGCTGGTAGACCTCGGCGCGGCGGGGGTCGTAGATGCGCGCCGCCACGTGCTCGACACCGAACATCTCGCGCGCGACCCTGGCCGCGATGATGTTGGAATTGTCACCGCTGCTCACGGCGGCGAAGGCCCCGGCGTCCTCTATGCCGGCCTCCCGCAGGGTGTCCTGGTCGAAGCCGACGCCGGTCACCCGGCGCCCGCCGAACCCGGAGCCCAACCGCCGGAAGGCCGTGGGGTCCTGGTCCACCACGGCGACCGTATGGCCCTGTTGTTCCAGCGTCTGGGCGAGCTCGGCGCCGACCCGCCCGCAGCCCATGATCACAATGTGCACGCCCGTCCCTCTCGTCCCGTACAGCGGGCCGTCCCAGCATCGCACGACTGAACGCATACGATCCTCTTCGTGTCCAGGATGACCGACGTACCGAAACGACTTCTCCTCGGGAGGGCGCTCCGCAGCGACCGCCTGGGTGAGACTCTGCTGCCCAAGCGGGTCGCGCTGCCCGTTTTCGCCTCCGACCCGCTGTCGTCCGTGGCGTACGCGCCGGGCGAGGTCCTGCTCGTGCTGTCGGTCGCCGGGGTCTCGGCGTACCACTTCAGCCCCTGGATCGCGGTGGCGGTCGTGGTGCTGATGTTCACCGTCGTCGCCTCGTACCGGCAGAACGTGCGCGCCTACCCGTCAGGCGGCGGCGACTACGAGGTGGCCACCACCAACCTGGGCCGCCGCTCGGGCCTCACCGTCGCCAGCGCGCTGCTCGTCGACTATGTGCTGACGGTCGCCGTGTCCATCTCCTCCGGCGTGGAGAACCTGGGCTCGGCCGTGCCGTTCATCGTCGAGAACAAGACCGCCATAGCCGTGCTCATGATCATCTTGCTGACGCTGATGAACCTGCGCGGCGTGCGGGAGTCGGGCAAGCTGTTCGCGATCCCCACCTACTGCTTCGTGGTGGGCGTCTTCTGCCTGATCGCCTGGGGCGCCGTACGCGGCCTCGTGCTCGGCGACGACATGAAGGCGCCCACGGCCGACTACGACATCGCCACCGAGCACACCGGCGGCCTGGGCGGGATCGCGCTGTGCTTCCTGCTGCTGCGCGCCTTCTCCTCGGGCTGCGCGGCGCTCACCGGCGTCGAGGCGATCAGCAACGGCGTGCCCGCCTTCCGCAAGCCCAAGTCGAAGAACGCCGCGACCACGCTGGCCATGATGGGCCTGATCGCGGTCACGATGTTCTGCGGCGTGATCGCGCTGGCCCTCAGCACCGGCGTGAAGATGGCCGAGAACCCGGCCAAGGACCTGCTGATCAACGGTCACCCGGCGGGTGACGGTTACACCCAGAACCCGGTCATCTCGCAGGTGGCGGCCGCCGTGTTCGGCGACGGCTCGCTCCCCTTCATCTTCCTGGCGGCGGCCACCGCGCTGGTGCTCTTCCTGGCGGCGAACACCGCCTACAACGGCTTTCCGCTGCTCGGCTCGATCCTGGCCCAGGACCGCTATCTGCCGCGCCAGTTGCACACCCGCGGCGACCGGCTCGCCTTCTCCAACGGCATCGTGCTGCTGGCCGGGGCCGCCGCCATACTCGTGCTGCTCTACAACGCCGACTCCACGCGGCTGATCCAGCTCTACATCGTCGGCGTCTTCGTCTCCTTCACGCTCAGCCAGACGGGCATGGTCCGGCACTGGAACCGCCATCTGCGGGAGGAGACCGACCCGGCCAAGCGGCGCCAGATGCACCGCTCCCGGGCGATCAACACCTTCGGCGCCTTCCTCACCGGGGTCGTGCTGGTGGTCGTGCTGATCACGAAGTTCTCGCACGGCGCGTGGGTCTCGCTGGTCGGCATGGCGCTGTTCTACGCGGTGATGACCGCGATCAGGCGGCACTACGACCACGTCGCCGAGGAGCTGGCCTCCGAGGACCAGGACGAGAAGCGGGTGCGCCCCTCGCGGGTGCACTCCATCGTGCTGGTCTCCAAGATCCACAAGCCGACGCTGCGGGCGCTCTCGTACGCCAGGCTGATGCGCTCCGACAGCCTGGAGGCCGTCACCATCAGCGTGGATCCCGAGGAGACCGCCGCGCTGCGCAAGGAGTGGGAGGAGGAGGGCATAGACGTGCCCCTCAAGATCCTCGACTCGCCCTACCGCGAGATCACCCGCCCCGTGATCGACTACGTGAAGCGGCTCCGCAAGGAGAATCCGCGCGATGTGGTCAGCGTCTACATCCCGGAGTACGTGGTGGGCCGCTGGTACGAGCAACTGCTGCACAACCAGAGCGCGTTGCGGCTCAAGGGCCGGCTGCTCTACACGCCCGGCGTCATGGTCACCTCGGTGCCCTGGCAGCTGGAGTCCTCCGAGGCGGCGAAGAAGCGGGCGCGGCGCGGCGCGGAGTGGAACGCGCCGGGTTCGGTGCGGCGCGGGCCCGCCGGGCGCCCGAACGCGAAGTCGGCAGCGGGGCTCACGTCGAGCTCGGCGAATTCGGCGCAGCGGGATGCGGCGCAGCGGGATTCGGGGCGCGGGCGGTAGGTGCCGCGGGGCGCGGGCTGCCCTGGGGCGCGCGCTGACGCGTGCCTCGCATTGCGGCCGTGGCGGGCGCCGGTTGTCCGCTGCCTTCCGTGAATGTGGCGGGCACCGGCTGTCTGGCGGGACGCGTGCCGCGGGGCGCGGTCACGGCCAGTAGAGTGGAGGGCTGCCCCGCGATCGGGGCGGCCGCAGCGCCGCCCGCCCTTCCCTCACGTACTGGAGCCACCCCGCCATGCCCGACGTCACCGCCGAATCCGCCGCCCCGTCCCTGGTGGGCGAGGAGTACGAGGTCGAGATCGGCCCCGTCGCACACGGCGGGCACTGCGTCGCCAGGACCGAGGCGGGGCGCGTGCTCTTCGTACGGCACACCCTGCCGGGCGAGCGCGTGGTGGCCCGGGTCACCGAGGGCCACGAGGACTCCCGCTTCCTGAGGGCCGACGCGGTGGAGGTGCTCCAGCCGGCCAAGGACCGGATCGAGGCGCCCTGCCCCTTCTCGGGCCCCGGCAAGTGCGGCGGCTGCGACTGGCAGCACGTGAAGCCGGGCGGCCAGCGGCGCCTCAAGGCCGAGGTGCTGACCGAGCAGCTGGAGCGGCTGGCCGGGCTGACCCCCGAGGACGTCGCGTGGGACGGCACCGTCGAGCCCGCGCCGGGCGACAAGGTTCCGGCCGGCGAGGTGCCGGCATGGCGTACGCGGGTGCAGTTCGCCGTGGACGACGAGGGACAGGTCGGCCTGCGCAAGCACCGTTCGCACGAGGTGCAGCCGGTGGACCACTGCCCGATCGCCGCGCCCGGCGTCGAGGAGCTGGGTGTCGAGAGCCGCGAGTGGCCGGGCATCGAGTCGGTGGACGTCGTCGCCGCGACCGGTTCGCAGGACCGCCAGGTGGTCCTGACCCCGCGCCCCGGACGCCGGCTCCCGATCGTCGAACTCGACCGCCCCGTCTCGGTGCTGCGCGTCGGCGAGCGCGACAAGGCGCTGCACCGCGTGCACGGGCGCGACTTCGTACGCGAGCGTGCCGACGACCGCACCTGGCGCGTCGGCGCGGGCGGCTTCTGGCAGGTGCACCCGCAGTCGGCCGAGCTGCTGGTGGACGCGGTGATGCGCGGACTCACCCCGCGCAAGGGCGAGATGGCGCTCGACCTCTACTGCGGCGTGGGCCTCTTCGCCGGCGCCCTCGCCGACCGCATCGGCGACACCGGCGCCGTGCTGGGCATCGAGTCCTCCAAGCGCGCCGTCGAGGACGCCCGCCGCAACCTGGACGACTTCGACCGGGTACGCATCGAGCAGGGCAAGGTCGAGGCGGTCCTGCCCCGCACCGGCATCACCGAGGCCGACCTCGTCGTGCTGGACCCGCCCCGCGCGGGCGCGGGCAAGCGCACCGTCCAGCACATCGCGGACCTGGGCCCGCGCCGCATCGCCTACGTGGCCTGCGACCCGGCGGCCCTGTCCCGCGACCTCAAGTACTTCGCCGAGGCAGGCTACGAGCCGCGCTTCCTGCGCGCGTTCGATCTGTTTCCTATGACGCATCACATGGAGTGCGTGGCGATTTTGCAGCCGGTGAAGAAGTAGCGCCTGAGGAGTGACGTGGCCCCGGAGGGAGCCGGGGCCACGTCATGTGTGGGCAGGGCTGGGGGAGTTACCTGTTGCCGCCCCTGTTGAGCCAGGCTCGGACCGTGCCGCCGTCGTAGATGACGGTGTAGTCCGCCCTTCCGTCGCCGGAGATGTCGCGGAAGGCGGACTTGCTGCCGGGGTAGCCGGTCTCCCTCACGAAGTTGCGGTGTTCTGTGAAGCCTCCGTGGCCCCTGCCGCCCCTGTTGAGGTAGGCGTGTACGGCGCCGCGCCGGCCGACCATGAGGTAGTCGGCCTTCCCGTCGCCGTCGACGTCTGCCAGGCGGAGCTTGCCGCGGGAGCCTGAGGGGACGCCGGGGGCCCAGTTGCGGTGCTCCTTCCAGCGCCAGCCGTCGGCCTCTCCCTCGTAGTTGTAGTAGGCGTGCGCCGAGCCGTTCTCGCCGATCCTGAGGACGTCGTCGCGGCCGTTGCCGTCGACGTCGGCGAAGCGGAGGGTCTTCGGCGGGGAGTCGGTGAAGTGGCCGTCCATATACACGTACTGCCAGCGGAACCGGCCGCCGGAGACGCCCTGGTTCAGCTGGACGAGGGCGTTCGCCTCGACGTCCGTGGGCGGGAGCAGGACGATGTCGTCGCGGCCGTTGCCGTCGAGGTCGGCGAAGCGGGTCGTCCAGTCCTCGTAGGAGGAGAGGTCGATGCCGGAGCGCACCTCCTTCCAGTGCGGCTTGCCGGGCCTCGCCTCGCGGTTCACGGCGATGCGCACCGTGCCGCCGCGGTAGACGCGTACGTAGTCGTCGCGGCCGTCGCCGTCGAAGTCGGCGAGGTCCGTGAGGCCGCCCGTGTTCTCCATGCCCGGGGCGACGACGCCCAGCGCGCGCCAGCCGGGGCCCGCCCTGCTCTCGTCACCGCCCGGATCGTCGGGGTCGCAGCCCTTGCCGTCGCCCGGTACGGGCTTCTTCAGCCAGCCCTGGTTCTCCACGAGCAGCAGCGCGTCGTGGTACGCCGTGGCCATCTTGCCGTAGCCCTCGTCGTTGGGGTGCGAGCCGTCGACGTCCTCGGGCCGCACCGCGCCCATGCCGACGAGCTTGACGCGTTTGCCCTGGTCACGGCGTTCCCGGACGATCCGGGGCAGCTCGGCGTTATAGCGGTCGATCTTGGCCTGCATGCCCGGCTTGTGCGAGGGCGGCAGCGTGCCCACGAGGACCGTGGCCTCCGGGGCGTCCCTGAGGATCTGGTCGATGAGCGAGCCCAGCCGCTCGGGGGCGCTGTCCAGCCCGTAGTCCTGGTTCATGTCGTTGGTCCCGGCCATGAGCGTGACCACGTTGGGCCGGTATGCCCTGACCGAGCAGCGGGCCTTGGAGGCGATCTGGTCGATCCTGTTGCCGGGGTGGCCCTCGTGGTCGCGGTCGGCCATCTCGCCGCTGCGCTGGGAGCCGACCATGTTCACGTCCCGCTTCATCCACGTCAGGCCGGTGTCGGTGAAGATCGCCTTGTGGCGGAGGCGCTCGCGGTAGCGCCCGCGGTATCCGTTGCCGTCGCTGCTGTTCTTCCCGAAGGCCAGGGAGTCGCCCATCGACTGGTTCTTCGTGTCGACGGGTTCGGTCTGCGCGGGCGGCTGGATGCGGCCCAACTGCAGGGCCCAGTGGTCGGAGAAGGTCCGGTCGCGGCGGAACACCTGCGGCCGGCGGCCCAGGTTCTCGTTGGTGACGAAGTAGTCCAGCTCACGGCCGCTGGTGTGGGTCTGCTGGTGGGTGCGGTAGGTCCGGGCCCCACGGGGCAGGCGCAGGTCCTCGGGGCGCCTGTTGAAGTCGCCGCCCACGGCCCACCGGTACCCGCGTCCGTCCCGGCGTCCCCAGGCCCTGACCGTGCGGTCGATCGCGCGGACCATGGCGGGGGAGTCGCTGCCGCGGCTGCGGGAGAGGCCGTGGAAGCTGAAGTACCAGTCCTGCCCGAAGCGCACGCCCAGGGCGCGGCGGCCGCGCTGGGCCGGATTCTCGACCACCCGGACCTCGTCGGGCTCCTCGCGGGTGAGGACGGCGATGTTCACGCGGCCGCCCTCGTCCGTGCCGCCGTTGGAGTCCGTCTGGAGGAAGTTGACCACGTACGGGATGCCCCGCTCCCTGCCGTCCGGGTTCCATAGGGCGTTCCGGTACGCGTGCCCGTCCCTGGTGTGCAGGCGGGTCGAGGCAACGCGTGAGCCGTTGTCGGGGTCGGTCAGGCTGGAGGGCGGATTGGGGCCGACCTCCTGCAGCAGCACGACGGACGCCTCGCGCGCGTAGTGCTCGTGCACGTGCCGCCACTTGATGCCTGACACACCGTCCGCGCTCTCTCCTTGCATGTTCCAGGCGACGACCGAGCGGTCCCGGATGTCGGCGCGTGCGGGGCGCGGCGTGAGGACGACGGCGGACAGCGAGGCGGCGACCGTGGCCATCGCGAGGAACGCCGTGAGCAGTACGCGGAGGGGTCTGGGCCATCGTGGCTTGAAGGGGCGGTGTTCACTCGTGGGCATGGTGGTCCCCCGTTTTCGGTCGTGTGCGGTGGGCAGTCCGGGAACAGGAGAGACCGTGCCGTCGCGGCACACTCAAGCCAGGAGGCGTGTGGGGCCGGTCACTTGGGGTGGCCGGGTACGGGGGGAGAGCGCTGTGGCGTGGAGTACGCGCGAGGTCGCGCAGCTCGCGGGGGTCAGCCTGCGTGCGGTGCGGCACTACCACGAGGTCGGCCTGCTCACGGAGCCGGAGCGGCGGCCCAACGGGTACAAGCAGTACGGAGTGGCCCATCTCGTCAGGCTGCTGCGGATCAAGCGGCTCGTGGGGCTGGGGTTCTCGCTGCCGCGGATCGCCGAGATGGGCGCCGACGACGGGCCTCCCGAGGAGGCGTTACGCGCCCTGGACGCCGAACTGTCCGCCGAGATCGAGAAGTTGGAGCAGTCCAGGGCGGAAGTCGGCTCCCTCCTGCGCAAGTCGGCCGCGGAGCGTCCCGAGCCCGAGGAGGAGCACCCGTTCGTCGCCTTCATGGGAACGGTGCTCGGGCCCCGCGGCAAGGAGGCGTACGCAGGCTTCGTACGCGATCACGGCACCGAGACCGCGGGGCCGCTCGGCGAGGAGGGCGAGGAGTTCGCGCACCTGCCCGCCGACGCCGACGAGTCCGCGCGCGCCGATCTGGCCACGCGCATGGCCCCCGGCATGCGCGCGCTCTTCCGGCGGCACCCGGGGCTGGACGCGCTGAGCACCGACGCGCCGCGCGGGGCGCGGTTCGCGCGCCAGGCGATCGACGCGGCGCTCGCCGACCTCTACAACCCCGCGCAGGTCGATGTCGTACGGCGGCTGAGGGCCCTGCTGGCGGGGGCGAAGGCGGGGGCGGAACAGCACTCCTGAGGGGTGACGGGGTGTCAGGCGCCGTAAGGCGGGCGCCTCATGGGGCCACCGTCGGTTATCGGCCGGTCCCGTCGCGCAGGGAACCATTCGAACTCAGTCGATATCTCAGCACCCGTACGTTCCATACCCTCCTGAGAGGAGCTGTTCCGGATGGTCCGGTTGGTGCGTCGAGTGGGTGCGGTGCTGATGACCGTCTTGCTGGCGGCGGTGGGTTCGGTGGTGTCGGCCGGGCCCGCCTCCGCCGTCATCGGCGGGTCGAAGAGCACGTACGGGCCGTGGGCCGTGCGGATGCTCGTCGACGGCAAACCGGCGTGCACCGGTACAGCGGTCGGCAAGCAGTGGATTCTCAGCGCCTCGCACTGCTTCTACGAGCAGGCGCAGCCGGTCGCCGACAAGCGGATCTCCTTCCGTGTCGGCAGCCTCGACATGCGCAAGGGCGCCACGGTGCGCCCGCTCAAGGGCAAGCGCGTGGGCAGCGCGCACGCCGACATGATGCTGATCAAGGTCCAGCCGATGAAGGCGAGCACGGCGCGGCTGTCCACGGCCCCCGTACACCGGGGTCAGAAGGTGCGGCAGTACGGGTGGGGCGCGACCTGCACCACGGACGAGAACGCCTGCCAGTCGCCGGTGCTCAAGCAGTCGGACCTGCGGGTCGTGCGGCCCGACGACCCGCGCTGCGCGGGCCACACCGCGCCGGGCGGACCGGACTTCTGCATGGAGAAGGTGAAGGGGATACCCGCGGGCGGCGACTCCGGCGGCCCGGTGATGAGCACCGGGCCGCGCGGCAGCGAGACCCTCCTCGGCGTCTTCAACGGCTCGGACCGGGAGACGACGGCGGAGGCCGGAGAGGTGTCGCAGCAGCTCAAGTGGATCCGGTCGGTGATCGGGAAGTAGCGCGGGAGACCTCCCGACCTCTCACTTCTCCGTCGACAGCACCTTGAAATTCCCCACCCGCTGCGGGTTCATCCGATACCCCGGCCGCCCCTGCACCACCGCGTCCTGCGCGATGTCCCAGTCGGTGAGCTCGGAGAACGCCTGTTTGCAGGCCGCGCGGAAGCGGCGGACGGTCTGCGCCAGCGCCGCCGTCGTACGCCCCGACCGCTCGGCGAGTTCCGCCGCGGTGAGGAACGGGGCGTCCTCGCCCGCGTCCTGGGCCCGCATCAGGTCGCCGCCCAGCACCTTGAGCACGTCCACCAGGGGCGCGGGGGCGTGCTCGTGCACGGTGACGCCCTCGACCGAGAGCCGGGTCCCGTACAGGGCGATGTCGAGCCGGTCGGGATCGGACATCCGCGAATCGGTGACTCCCACTGAGAGGAATTCGGGCGCGAGCAGATCGGCGCGCAGCCCGATGTACGTGCTCAGCGACTGCCACTCGCCCCGCCGCCGCGGCGCCTGTACGTGGTCGACGACGGCGCCCAGCGCGTCCGGGACGGTGGAGCGCAGCTCGGCGAGGTAGCGGGTGATCCACTCGACGGCCGTTTCCCTGCCGTGCAGCCGCGCGTGCAGCACCGCGGCGTCCAGCAGGACGAGGCCGGCGTGCTCCCGGAGCCCGGCGTGGCCGAGCTGTTCGTGCAGGGTGACCGCCGCGTCGATGAGCGGTCCCGGCTTCACCCGCACCCGGTAGGTGCGCAGCATCCGGTGCCACCGCTCGTGCGCGGTGAGATGCACGTCCCACTCCTCGGACCCCGCGTGCCCCGCGTGCCGCTCGGCGAGGCGCCGCAGGATGCGCGGGTACGGGGACTCGGGGAAGCCCGTCCAGCCCAGCGAGAAGACGTCCAGCCCCGCCTCGAAGTCCCGCCGCCTCCCGTACCGGCACGCGGCGAGGAAGAACTCGGCCGCCCGCACATACCGCCGCAGCAACTCGTGGTCGCGCGGCGCCAGTTCGCCCGGGCGCAGCGCCGAGGACTCCACGAAGGTGCCGTACTCGCCGCTGCGTACGTCGCCGACGTGGAAGTACGGCTTCGCGGCCGACCGCGCCGGCGGGAACTGCTCCCGCACCGACTCCACGTACCCGCGCTGCTCCTCCAGCACGGCGGCCGCCCTCTCGTGCTCGCCCGCCGCGAGGTCGGCGACCACGAGATCGGTGAAGAGCCAGGCGGTGTCCGCGAAGTAGAGATAGCGCCGGTAGCGGGCGAGGGACTGCTCGAAGAGGGGGCGTGCCTTGGCCGGTTCGCCGGAGGCCGCCGCCTCCAGCCCCCGCCACCACAGCACGAAGGAGACCTCGGAGAACGCACGCGGCTCCGGATCGAGCCCCAGCCCCTCCGCGAGCCGCTGGAAGGCCTCGGGGAAGACGGAGTCGGCGTACGCGGACCAGCCCTGGCTCATGTGGTCGGCCGCCTCTTCCAGGCCGGCCAGTGAGCGCTCGTCCACGCTGCGGTCCAGCAGCCGGACGATCTCCTCGGTGCGGGGCAGGATGCGCCCCGTGTAGAGCAGCGAGCTGTCGGTGTAGCGCTCCATGACGGTGAACAGCGGGCCCGCCGCCGACTGCCCGCCGTCCAGGCGCGCGCACAGGGCGCCGAGCAGCAGGAGCGTGGCGACGTCGTGCTCGTCGGACTGGCGGAGGTCGGCGGCGGACAGCTCGGCGAGACCCGCCACGTCATACGGCCTGCCGCCCCTGACGTGCTCCTCAAGGGCCTTGAACGCCCCGGCAACGCTGGTCACTTGTACGCCCCGCTCCTCGTGCGCTGCCGTCTGGCTGCGCTGACCGTCGATGTCATCGATGTCATTCTAGGCTATCTCGATGACATTCTACAGTCATGCCGAGTAGTATCCATGACAGATGTTTCGGAGGATCTGAAGGGGGTCAGGGGTGGCAGAGGTGACGGAACACGTGGCGGAGGCAGCGGCGGAGGACGACGTGGGCGTCCCGAGGGAGCAGCGGTCCGCGCTGCTCAGGGACGCGCTCGGGATCGGCGTCGCGGTCGGCGCCTACGGGCTGTCGTACGGGGCGCTCGCGGTGTCGGCGGGGCTGACGGTGGTGCAGACCCAGGTGCTCTCGCTGCTGTTGTACGGCGGCTCCACCCAACTCGCCCTGGTGGGCGTGCTGGCGGCGGGCGGCGGCGCCGCCTCGGCCACCGCGACCGGAGTGCTGCTGGGCGCGCGCAACCTCTTCTACGGGGTGAGCCTGCGCTCGGTGCTGAGGCTCCCCGGCAGGCAACTGCTGCCCGCCGCGCACCTGTTGAGCGACGAGAGCGCCGCGATGGCGTTCGGCAAGCCGAGCCGCGCGGCCGGGCGCTACGCGTACTGGGCGACCGGGCTCACGGTGTTCCTGTGCTGGAATCTGGCGACCCTGGCCGGCGCGCTGGCCGGTTCGCTGATGTCCGACCCGAAGGTGCTGGGCCTCGACGCGGCCTCGTCCGCCGCGTTCCTGGCGCTGGTCGCGCCGCGCCTCAAGGAGCCCGCGCACCGCATGGTCTTCGTGCTGGCCTGCGCCGCGGCGCTGTGCGTCACGCCGTTCGCCGGCGCCGGGATGCCGGTGGTGCTGGCGGGGCTCACGGCGCTGAGCGTGCTGCTGGTCCCCGCGCGCGGCAAGGGCGGCAGGGGCCGTACCCAGGAGGAGGGCGCCATATGAGCTGGACATGGCTCGCGGCCGCGGTCGCCGGGTGCTTCGCGCTGAAGCTCCTCGGCCTGCTGGTCCCCGAACGCGCCCTGGCGCACCCCGCGGTGGCGCGCACAGCGGACGCCGCGCCGGTCGCCCTGCTCGCCGGCCTGATCGCGGTGCAGACCTTCACCGCGGACCAGCACCTCACGCTGGACCACCGCGCCGCGGGGCTGCTGGTGGCCGCGCTGCTGATCTGGCGCCGCGCCCCGTTCCTGCTCGTGGTGGTGGCGGCCGCGGCGACCACGGCACTGCTCCGCTGGTACGGGGGCTGAGCGCGGCAGTGGGAGCGCGCCCCGTGGCCAGCGCGGCGTGCGCTGCGGCAACTCCGGGCGTGCTCATACGGCGGAGCCAACTCCGGGGCGCAGCACCCCCGTTGATGCTCCGGCGAATGCCACGGGTGCGCCGTGGCGTGCCGCCGGACCATTCCATCGGGCGGAGGAGGGCAGGGCGTAACGGTTCGCCGGCCCGCGCCGTACGTACCGTCGCCGCATGGACGACCTCCGCAGCGCCACCGCGGCCGTGGTGACCGAACTCCGGCTGTCGGCATACCGGACCCTGCGCGGCAGGGCCGTCCCGCTCACCCCCGTCACGCTGCTCGCGGGACCCAGCGGCAGCGGCAAGACGAGCGTGCTGGAGGCGTACGCGGCGCTGTCCCGGCTCGGCGGCGGCGCCGCGCTGGGCGAGGTGTTCGACGGCGGGCGCGACGGCCCCTCCGTGCATGTGCCGCAGGACGCGCGGAGCGACCCGCAGGGGCGGCGCGGCTTCCGCCTCGGCTGCACCGTCGACGGCCCGGCCGGACTCGTACGCTGCGACGTCGCGGTCCAGGCCGAGCCCGAACTGCGCGTCGTGGGCGAGCGGCTGACCGCGCCGGACGGCAGGACGCTGCTGGCCACGGCGCTGCGCGACCCGGGCCGCCGCACCGTCGCGGCCGAGTGGCACAGCGCGGGCGTGAGCCGGGTGGTCCGCGCGCCGCTGCCGGACGACCGGCTGGGCACCGCGCTGCTCCCGCTGCGGGTCGCGGGCACGACGGAGGGGCAGCGCCAGGTGCTCGCCGCCGCCGAGCAGGTGGTGGTGGCGCTGCGCTCCGCGTTCCCCTGCGACCCGCGCCCGGCCGTCATGCGGGATCCCGTGGGTACGGCGGACGGCAGGCTGTGGAGGGACTGCGGCAACCTCGCCGCCGTGCTGCACCGTACCCGCGCGGAGTGCGCCGTACGCCACGGGCTGCTGGTCGACGCCTTACGGGCCGGATGCGCCGGACCCGTCGAGGACCTGGACACCGAGCCGGCCGGCGGGCCGCAGCGCGTGCGCGCGGTCCTGCGGCGCGGCGGTGAGCGCGGCACCCCGCTGGACTGGCTCGGCGAGGGCGAACTGCGCTACACGGCGCTCGCCCTCGTCCTGCTGACGGGCCCCGGCGTGCTGTCCATGGATCCGGCGGAGGAGGTGCTGCCCGCGCGGCAGGCGCTGACCGTGCTGGCGGACGGCATGGACCGCGGCCTGGACGGGCGCCAGCGGGCCGAACTCCTGGGCCTGGCGCGGCGGATGGCGGAGCGCGGACACGTGCGGGTGCTCGCCACCGTGGGGGACGCGGACGCCGTGTTGCGGGGGGCAGGAGGGGCGCCCGGGGTGTCCCTGGTAAACCTGGGGGAGTGAGCGATACCCCGGACGTCACCCCCCACGCCTCTTCCGAGGGCCGCAACGGCAGCGGCCCGCGCGCCCCAGGAGCCGCACCGCCGGGCCACGAGCCCCCGTACGAGTCGCCGCACGAGTCCCCGTACGACTCGCAGTCCGAGGCGCGGTCCCAACAGGGCCCCACCGTGCGGGAGTTGCAGCGGCGGCTGGCCGATTTCGCCGCGGCGCGGGACTGGGGGCAGTACCACACGCCGAAGAACCTGGCCGCCGCGCTGAGCGTGGAGGCGGGCGAGCTGGTGGAGATCTTCCAGTGGCTCACGCCCGAGGAGTCGGCGCGGGTGATGGCGGACCGGGAGAGCGCCGCGCGGGTGGAGGACGAGGTCGCCGACGTCCTCGCGTATCTCCTGCAATTCTGCGGCGTGTTGGGCGTGGACCCGCTCGCGGCGCTGGATGCGAAGATCGACAGGAACGAGAAGCGTTTCCCGGTGACCCGTACCGGTCACTCTATGGAGTGAACGTGGTATCCACACGAAGCCTATTGTCCACAGATTTCCCAAACTCCCTGGCGGTAGAGCCCGTTGACGGTCACGCTGGGTAGCGACCAGCGGAGGGGGATGGCACATGGATGCGGTATGCCTCATCGAGGCCACCCGGCACGCCTTGGCGAAGAGCGCCGAAGCATCGGCGATCGTCACCGAGGCGTGTCAGGCGCACGCGCTCGCCGAAGCGGTGGGCGCCCATCTCGCGGTCAGCGGGCCGCCGGTGGTGCGCAACGAGGCGCTGCGGCTCAGCGAGGCGGGCGGCCTGGCGGGCGCGGCCCTGCGCGTGCAGGGGAGCCCCGGTGCCGACGGCGTGCGCGCCGCGCAGCTCTCCATGGTCGTGGACCCCCGCGGTGTGCTGCACGAGCTCTCCACGCTGCTCGGGGAGACCGGCGCCGCGCTGTTCAGCGCCGCGGTCGAGGCGGAGGACGAGGGGCTGTATTGGCAGTGCGTGGAGGCCATCGACGCCACCGACGAGTCGGGTGACCGGGTGACGGCGATCCTGCGCAGGCTCGACCTGCTGGAGCGGGGAGGCGTCGCCTGAGCCGGGCCTAGGGTGCTTCTGATGGATCTCCGTGGCATCGCGACGCCCGGCACATGCTCTCGCCGCACCGGCCGCAAGCCCGAGTACGCCCAGTACGAGGGCTTCCGGCCGGCACGCCGAGAGCAGGCACCGGACGCCGCTCCTTCACCCACGGAGATCCATCAGAAACCCCCTAGGCGGGGCCGGACCCGGTCTCCGCGCCGGAGGACTCCGCTTCTCCGGCGCCGGACGCGTCCTGCCCGGGCAGCTCGGGCGACTCGTCCTGCTCCTGCGGCTCGTCCTCGTCCGGCAGCCTGGACTGGAGGTCGGCGTCGAGCCGGGTGAGGTCCGCGTTGAGCGCGGCCATCAGCTCGTCCATCTGGTCCAGCAGCCCCTTGGAGAGTCCGTCCTCCTCCGGCTCCTCCGAACTGCCGCCGGGCTGCGGTGTGTTGGGCTCCGGTACGGCTTCGTGGGACATGTACGTCCTCCTGACGCGTCCTGGGGAACCGGACGGTTCGCGCCGGTTGGTCCGCGTCCGTCCGGCCGATTCGACCCCGCCAACGATCACGGCCGAGAGCGGGTCACGGGGGCGCACGGTGCAAGATGGACGGCATGGATCTGCGCATTTTCACCGAGCCCCAGCAGGGCGCGAGCTACGACACCCTGCTCTCCGTCGCCAAGGCCACCGAGGACCTCGGCTTCTCCGCCTTCTACCGCTCCGACCACTACCTGGTCATGGGCGACGGCGACGGGCTGCCCGGACCCACCGACGCCTGGATCACGCTGGCCGGGCTCGCCCGCGAGACCCGCACGATCCGGCTCGGCACCCTGATGACGGCCGGCACCTTCCGGCTGCCAGGGCCGCTCGCGATCCAGGTCGCCCAGGTCGACGCCATGTCCGGCGGCCGGGTCGACTTCGGCCTGGGCTCCGGGTGGTACGAGGCGGAGCACACCGCGTACGGGATCCCGTTCCCCAAGGAGAAGTTCGGGCGCCTTGAGGAGCAGCTGGAGATCATCACCGGGCTGTGGGGCGCCGCCGAGGGCGAGAAGTTCAGCTACGACGGCACGTACTACCAGCTCAGCGACTCGCCCGCGCTGCCCAAGCCCGCGCAGCCGCGCATCCCCGTACTCATCGGCGGCTTCGGCAAGGTGCGCACGCCGCGGCTGGCGGCCCGCTTCGCCGACGAGTTCAACATCCCCTTCGCCTCGATCGAGGACACCGCCGCGCAGTTCGCCCGGGTACGGGAGGCCGCGCAGGCGCGGGGGCGTGCGGCGGACGAACTCACCTACTCCAACGCGCTGATCGCCTGCGTCGGCAGGGACGAGGCCGAGATCGCCCGGCGGGCCGCCGCGATCGGCCGCGAGGTGGACGAGCTGCGGGAGAACGGCCTGGCCGGTACGCCCGACGAGGTGGTGGACAAGATCGGGAGGTACGCCGAGACCGGCTCCTCGCGCATCTACCTCCAGATCATGGACCTGAGCGACCTGGACCACCTGGAGCTGATCTCCAGCAAGGTCCAGTCCCAGCTCGCCTGATGAGGCGGTGACCCGGTGACCATCCCCGAGCGCCCGCTCGCCGACGCCCTGGCGGAAGGCGCCGTCGTCCTCGACGGCGGCCTCTCCAACCAGCTTGAGGCGCAGGGCTGCGACCTCTCCGACGCCCTGTGGTCGGCCCGTCTGCTGGCCGACGACCCGGGCCAGCTCGTCGCGGCCCACGCCGCCTATGTGCGGGCGGGCGCCCGGGTGTTGATCACCAGCAGCTACCAGGCGTCCTTCCAGGGCTTCGCGCGCCGCGGCACGGACCGCGCCGCGGCGCGCCGGCTGTTCCACCGCAGCGTCGGGGCCGCGCGCGAGGCAGCGGAGCGGGCGGGCGCGGGCGAGCGGGTGTGGGTGGCGGGCTCGGTCGGTCCGTACGGGGCCGTGCTGGCCGACGGGAGCGAGTACCGCGGCCGGTACGGGCTCGGCGTGCGCGAGCTGACCGAGTTCCACCGCCCCCGGGTCGAGGCGCTGGTGGAGGCCGCCCCCGACGTGCTCGCCCTGGAGACGGTGCCGGACGCGGCGGAGGCGGAGGCCCTGCTGCGCGCGGTCGAGGGCTGCGGGGTCCCGGTGTGGCTCAGCTACACGGTGGCGGGCGACCGCACGCGGGCCGGGCAGCCCCTGGCGGACGCCTTCGCCGTGGCGGCCGGCAATCCGCAGGTGATCGCCGCGGGCGTGAACTGCTGCGCGGCCGAGGACGTGGCGGGCGCCGTCGAGGCGGCGTGCGCGGCGACCGGCAAGCCGGCCGTGGCGTATCCGAACAGCGGCGAGGGCTGGGACGCGGCGGCGCGGTCGTGGACCGGCAGCCCCACCTTCGACCCGGCGCGGCTCGGCGCGTGGACGGCGGCCGGCGCGCGGCTCGTCGGCGGCTGCTGCCGGGTGGGCCCGCGCGAGATCGCCGCACTGGCCGCGACCGCGCACGGGACCTCGTACGAGAGCTGACCCCGGACCCCGTACGAGCTGACCCCGGCCGTCGTACGGGAGCGAGCCCGGACCGCGTACGGGACTTCGTACGGGAGCGGGCCCGGACCGCGCACGGGGCCTCGTACGGGGCCTCGTACGGGAGTCGAAGCCGGGCCCCGCAGAGGATCTGCCCCTGCCGGAACCCGCTGTGCGGGGACAGTATGGGGCCATGGGATTCCATGTGGACTCCGAGGCGGGGCGGCTCAAGCGGGTCGTGCTGCACCGCCCCGATCTGGAGCTGAAGCGGCTCACGCCGACCAACAAGGACGAGCTGCTCTTCGACGACGTGCTCTGGGTGCGCCGGGCCAGGCAGGAGCACGACGCCTTCGCGGACGCGCTGCGGGACCGCGGCGTCGCGGTGCACCTCTTCGGCGAGCTGCTGACCGAGACCCTGGCGGTGCCCGAGGCGCGGAAGCTGGTGCTGGACAGGGTCTTCGACGAGAAGGAGTACGGGCCGCTGGCCACCGGGCACCTGCGGGAGGTGTTCGAGCGGAAGCCCTGCGAGGAGCTGGCCGAGGCGCTGGTCGGCGGGATGACCAAGCGGGAGTTCCTGGAGGGGTATCCGGAGCCCACCTCGGTGCGCTTCCACGTGATGGACCTGGACGACTTCCTGCTCGCTCCGCTGCCCAACCACCTGTTCACCAGGGACACTTCGGCCTGGATCTACGACGGCGTCTCGATCAACGCGATGCGCCGCCCGGCGCGGCAGCGCGAGGCCGTGCACTTCGAGGCGATCTACCGGCACCACCCGCTGTTCACCGGGCCCGAGGCGGGCGGCTTCCGCTTCTGGTCCGAGGGGCAGACCGCGTACCCCTCGACGATGGAGGGCGGGGACATCCTCGTCATCGGCGACGGCGCCGTGCTCGTCGGGATGAGCGAGCGGACCACTCCGCAGGCGGTGGAGATGCTGGCGCGCGGGCTGTTCGCCACCGGCTCCGCGCGCTGCATCGTGGCGCTGGACATGCCCAAGCGCCGGGCCTTCATGCACCTGGACACGGTGATGACGATGATCGACGGGGACACCTTCACCCAGTACGAGGGGCTGGGCATGCTGCGCTCCTACACCATCGAACCGGGCGCCGAGGAGCAGGAGCTGAAGGTCACCGACCATCCGCCCGAGCACATGCACCGGGCCATCGCGGCCGCGCTCGGGCTGCACCGCATCCGGGTGCTGACCCCGACCCAGGACGTGCACTCGGCCGAGCGCGAGCAGTGGGACGACGGCTGCAACGTGCTGGCCGTGGAGCCCGGCGTGGTCCTCGCCTACGAGCGGAACGTCACCACCAACACCCACCTGCGCAAACAGGGCATCGAGGTGCTGGAGATCCCCGGCGGCGAGCTGGGCCGTGGCCGGGGCGGGCCGCGCTGCATGAGCTGCCCGGTGGAGCGGGGCGCCGTGGACGGCTGAGCGGGGCGCCGCCCGGTTCCCGCCCTCCGCTTGTATAGAGATACGGATACTCGTATATACTTCCGGTTTACGAGGAGACCCCGTACGACCTGCACGCAGCAAGCGAGGAGCCCACCATGGCGACAGACCTCACGGGCCGGCACTTCCTCAGGGAACTCGACTTCACCGCCGGGGAGTTCGAGCACCTGACGGGACTCGCCGCGGAGCTGAAGGCCGCCAGGAGGGCGGGCACCGAGGAGCAGCGGCTGCGCGGCCGCAATGTCGCGCTCGTCTTCGAGAAGACCTCGACCCGCACCCGCTGCGCCTTCGAGGTCGCCGCCGCGGACCAGGGCGCGCACACCACGTACCTCGATCCCTCCGGCTCGCAGATCGGGCACAAGGAGTCGGCGCGGGACACCGCGCGGGTGCTGGGGCGGATGTACGACGCGATCCAGTACCGGGGCAGCGGGCAGGACGTGGTGGAGGAGCTCGCCGCGTACGCCGGTGTGCCGGTCTACAACGGGCTGACCGACGACTGGCACCCGACCCAGATGCTCGCCGACGTGCTCACCATGACCGAGCACTGCGCCAAGCCGCTGACCGGGATCTCCTTCGCGTACCTGGGCGACGCGCGCAACAACATGGGCAACTCCTACCTGGTCACCGGCGCGCTGCTGGGCATGGACGTGCGGATCGCGGCGCCCCGCAGCCTGTGGCCGGCCGACGAGGTGGTCGCGCAGGCGCGCGCGCTCGCCGAGCGGTCAGGGGCGAGGATCACCCTCACCGAGCAGGTCGAGGAGGGCGTGCGCGGGGCCGACTTCGTGGCCACCGACGTGTGGGTGTCGATGGGCGAGCCCAAGGAGGTGTGGGACGAGCGGATCGCGCTGCTCAGGCCGTACGCGGTGACCATGGACGTGCTGCGGGCCACCGGCAATCCAGGGGTGAAGTTCCTGCACTGCCTGCCCGCCTTCCACGACCTGGGCACGGCGGTGGGCCGCGAGGTCCACGAGCGGCACGGGCTGACCTCGCTGGAGGTCACCGACGAGGTCTTCGAGTCGCCCGAGCACTCGGTGGTCTTCGACGAGGCGGAGAACCGGATGCACACGATCAAGGCGGTCATGGTCGCGACGCTGGGCGGCGCCTCGTAAGCACTCCGGCGCATAGGTGTGCGCATAGTCATACATGGATATGCGGAGGCATGCATTCCATCCGGTTACGATGGAAGTGCTCAGAATCGAGGGGGTCCGGGCCGGAAGGCCCGGACCCTTTTTCTGTGCCTCCCACCCCGAAGCACCCGGAAAGTACGCGCATGCCCAGCACCACCCGGCGCCGCAAGCCGCCTGAGACCCTCCTCGCCGAATCCGGCGCCGACCTCGAAGGACACGGCCTCCAGCGCACCATCGGGCCCTTCCAGCTCGTCTGCTTCGGCATCGGCGCGATCGTCGGCACCGGGATCTTCGTGGGCCTCTCCGACACCGTGGCCGAGGCCGGGCCCGCGGTGATCGTCTCCTTCGTCCTCGCGGCGATCACCTGCATCTTCACCGCGTTCTCCTTCGCCGAGCTGGGCGGCGCGATGCCGGTCTCCGGCAGCTCCTACTCGTACGCCTACGCCGCGCTGGGCGAGCGCACCGCGTTCCTGGTCGGCTGGTGCCTGCTGCTGGAGTACGGGGTGTCCGTCTCGGCGGTGGCGATCGGCTGGGGGCAGTACCTCAACGAGCTGCTGCGCAACACCGTGGGCTGGGAGATCCCCGCGGCGCTGGCCGACGCGCCGGGGCACGGCGGGGTGGTCAACGTGCCCGCGGTGATCGTGATGCTGCTCGCCGGCGTACTCCTGGTGCGGGGCATCAGGGAGAGCGCGCGGGCCACGGCCGCGATGGCCATCATCAAGATCTTCATCCTGCTGCTGTTCTGCGGGATCGCCTTCACCGCGTACGAGGCGGGGAACCTCTCGCCGTTCGCGCCGGAGGGGCTGGCGGGGATCGGGGCGGGGGCCTCGGTCGCGTTCTTCTCCTTCATCGGCTTCGACGCGATCTCGACGGCGGGCGAGGAGGTCAAGAATCCGCGGCGGAACATCCCGCTCGCCGTCCTGGTGACCATCGGCGTCGTCACCCTCCTCTACTGCCTGGTCTCGGTGGCCGCGCTCGGCGCGATGCCGTGGGAGGAGGTCGGCGGGAAGCCGGCGGCGCTGTCGCTGATCGTGAACCATGCGACGGGGTCCGCCTTCGGCAGCACGGTGATCGCGATCGGGGCGGTGGTGGCCATCGCGTCGGTGGTGCTGGCGGTGCTGTACGGGCAGACGCGGATCCTGATGTCCATGTCGCGTGACGGGCTGATGCCTCAGGTCTTCGAGCGGATCTCACCGAAGACGTCCACGCCGGTGGCCAATACGTGGATCGTGTGCGTGGTCTTTTCTGTGCCGGCTGCTGTGGTGCCGCTGGACGTCGTCCTGGATCTGACCGTGATGGGGACGCTGGCGGCGATCGCCGTGGTCAATGTGTGCGTGATCGCGCTGCGGCGGTCGCGGCCGGGGCTGGAGCGGCGCTTCCGGGTGCCGTTCTACCCGGTGACGCCGGTGCTGGGCGTGGGGTTCTGCGCGTATCTGATGTACGGGCTGCCGTGGGGGACGTGGGTGCAGTTCGTGGTGTTCCTCGGTGTGGGGGCGCTGGTGTATCAGGTGTACGGGCGGCGGCGGTCGCGCCTGGTCGAGGCGTAACGGGGCTGCGCCTGCGCAGGTGCGGGGTTGCGGGGGCCTCGCGGCTGGCGGTTCCGGTGTGCCCACCCTCCCCCAAGCTCTCCGGCTTCGCTCCGAGCAGGGAGGTACCCCCCTCGCCCCTGCGGAACGACTGCCCACACCTCGTAAGTAGACACGGTCGCGACTGCTCGTACGCAGCCCTCCGCGGGCGTCGCAGACCGGGCGGAGGCCCGGCCGGAGGCGCGGAGCGTCGTAGGGCGGGCCGGAACTCACAAAGTCGGGCGCAACCACACACCCGAATCCCGCCGCAGCGGGAAGTGACCAGAAGCGGCAGTTGTCGGCGGTGGCAGCGGCGCGCGGCCGTGGGATTCTGGCCCCATGGAGATCTGGATCAATCCCCGCTGTTCCAAGTGCCGTAGCGCGCTCTCCCTCCTCGACGAGGAAGGCGCGGAGTACACGGTGCGGCGGTATCTGGAAGACGCCCCCGGCGAAGAAGAGCTGGAGCAGGTCCTGGAGCGGCTCGGGCTGGAGCCGTGGGACCTCGTACGTGACGGCGAACCCGCCGCGAAGGAGCTCGGGCTCAAGACGTGGCCGCGCGAGGAGAGCGAGCGTGGGCGCTGGATCGCGGCGATGGCGCAGCATCCGGAGCTCATCCAGCGGCCGGTGATCACGGCGGACGACGGCACGGCGGTGATCGGCCGCACCGAGGAGGCCGTGCGGGACGCGCTCAACCGGGGCTGAGAGCAGCGGCGGGCCAGGCCACGCACATGGCCTGAACCCGCCCCCGCGCGCACCCCACCCACAACTCCGTATCGCGCACTCGTGACGGTGGTCACAACCCGGTGATACGTTCGCGGCGCGCCGCGCGCCGCGAACCGTCCACCGCCAAGGAGGCCCGGTCATGAGCCCGTTCACCGGTTCAGCCCGCCGTACGGAGTCCTGGAAGCACCTCGAGGTGGCCGAGGAGGACGGCGTCGTCACCGTCACCCTCGCCCGCCCGGAGAAGCTCAACGCGCTGACCTTCGGCGCCTACGCCGACCTGCGCGACCTGCTGGCCGAGCTGGCCCGCGAGAAGCAGACGAAGGTGCTGGTGCTGGCCGGCGAGGGCCGCGGCTTCTGCTCCGGCGGGGACGTGGACGAGATCATCGGCGCCACGCTCGGCATGGACACCGGCGCGCTGCTGGACTTCAACAGGATGACCGGGCAGGTCGTACGGGCGATCAGGGAGGCGCCGTTCCCGGTGGTCGCCGCCGTGCACGGGGTGGCGGCGGGGGCCGGCGCCGTACTCGCCCTCGCCTCGGACTTCCGGGTCGCCGACCCCAGCGCCCGCTTCGCGTTCCTCTTCACCAAGGTCGGCCTCTCCGGCGGCGACATGGGCGCGGCCTACCTGCTGCCGCGCGTGGTCGGCCTCGGGCACGCCACGCGGCTGCTGATGCTCGGCGACTCCGTACGCGCGCCCGAGGCCGAACGCATCGGCCTGATCAGCCAGTTGACCGAGGAGGGCGGGGCGCACCGTGCCGCGCACGAGCTGGCCCAGCGCCTCGCCGCCGGGCCCTCGCTCGCGTACGCGCAGACGAAGGCGCTGCTCACCGCCGAGCTCGACCAGCCGCTGTCCTCGGCCGTGGAGATGGACGCGGCCACCCAGGCGCTGCTCATGCACAGCGCGGACTACGCGGAGTTCCACGCCGCGTTCAGCGGGAAGCGGGACCCCGAGTGGAAGGGGGCTTGAGATGGCCGGGTCCCAAGGAGCGGTCGTGCCCCAAGGTGCACCCGTGCGCACCGTCGCCGTGCTCGGCGGCGGCCCCGGCGGCCTGTACGCGGCGGTGCTGCTCAAGCGCCTCGACCCCGCCCGCACGGTCACGGTGTACGAACGGAACGCGCCGGACGAGACGTTCGGCTTCGGCGTCGTGCTGTCCGACGAGACGCTCGGCGGCATCGAGCACGCCGACCCCGCGGTGTACGCGGCGCTCCGGGACGAGTTCGTGCGCTGGGACGACATCCTCATCACGCACCGCGGGCACACCCGGCGCTCCGGCGGCCACGGCTTCGCCGCGCTGAGCAGGCGGCGGCTGCTGGCCGTGCTGCACCGGCGCTGCGAGGAGCTGGGGGTGCGGCTGCGCTTCCGTACCGAGGCGCCGCCCGCGGCCGAACTCGCCCTGGAAAACGACCTGGTGATCGCCGCCGACGGGGTGCACAGCGCCACGCGGCAGGCGCACGCGGACGTGTTCGGGCCGCGGGTCACCGAGCACCGCTGCCGGTACATCTGGCTCGCCGCCGACTTCGCGCTGGACTCCTTCCGCTTCGAGATCGCGGAGACCGAGCACGGGGTGGCCCAGCTCCATGCCTATCCGTATGCGGAGCACGACAGCACCGTCATCGTCGAGATGCGCGAGGAGGTGTGGCGGGCCGCCGGGTTCGAGGGGCTCGACGAGCGGGCCTCGGCCGAGCGGTGCGCGAAGCTCTTCCCCGAGACGCTGGGCGGCGCCACGCTGCGCGGCAACAACTCGCAGTGGATCGCCTTCCGCACGGTCACCAACGAGCGCTGGTCGCACGGCAACACGGTGCTGCTCGGCGACGCCGCGCACACCGCGCACTTCTCCATCGGCTCGGGCACCAAGCTGGCGGTCGAGGACGCGCTGGCGCTCGCCGCGTGCGTCGGGGAGCAGCCGGATCTGGGGTCAGCGCTGGAGGCGTACGAGGCCGAGCGGCGGCCCGTGGTGCTCTCCACGCAGCGCGCGGCGCGCGCGAGCCTGGAGTGGTTCGAGGACCTGGCGGCGTATGTGCACCAGCCGCCGGGGCAGTTCGCCTTCAACCTGCTGACCCGCAGCCGCCGGGTCACCCACGACAACCTGCGGCTGCGCGATCCGGGCTTCGTGGCCTCGGTGGAGCGGGAGGCGGGCGTGCCGGAGGGCACGCCGCCGATGTTCACGCCCTTCCGGCTGCGCGGTCTTGAGCTGCGGAATCGCGTGGTCGTCTCCGCGATGGACATGTACTCGGCGCAGGACGGCGTCCCCGGCGACTTCCACCTCGTCCACCTGGGCGCGCGGGCGCTCGGCGGGGCCGCGCTGGTCATGACCGAGATGGTGTGCGTCTCGCCTGAGGGCCGGATCACGCCCGGCTGTACGGGGCTGTGGTCGGACGCGCAGGAGGCGGGGTGGGCGCGGGTCGCCGCGTTCGTGCACGGACAGCGGGGCGGGGAGGCCGCGTTGGGTGTGCAGCTCGGGCACTCCGGGCGCAAGGGCTCCACGCGGCTGATGTGGGAGGGCATCGACCAGCCGCTGCCCGAGGGCAACTGGCCGGTGGTCGCGCCGTCGCCGATCCCGTATCGCGCGGGGGTCAACCAGGTGCCGCGCGAGCTGACCCGCGCGGAACTGGCCGAGGTGCGGGACGACTTCGCGGGGGCCGCGCGCCGTGCGGCCCGCGCAGGCTTCGACCTGCTCGAACTGCACTGCGCGCACGGCTATCTGCTCTCCAGCTTCCTGTCCCCGCTGACGAACCTGCGCACGGACGAGTACGGAGGCGACGTACGGGGACGGCTGCGTTTCCCGCTGGCGGTCTTCGACGCGGTGCGCGAGGCGTGGCCCGAGGACCGGCCCATGACGGTGCGGATCTCGGCGACGGACTGGGCCGAGGGCGGCATGTCGGGCGAGGACGCGCTGGCGGTGGCGGCGGCGTTCGCCGAGCACGGCGCGGACGCGGTGGACGTCTCCACGGGCCAGGTGGTCCCGGAGGAACGGCCCGACTTCGGGCGCTCGTACCAGACCCCGTACGCGGACCGGATCCGCAACGAGACCGGCGTCCCCGTCATCGCCGTCGGCGCGATCTCCTCGTGGGACGACGTGAACTCCCTGATCCTGGCCGGCCGCGCGGACCTGTGCGCCCTGGCACGCCCGCACCTGTACGACCCGCACTGGACCCTGCACGCGGCGGCCGAACAGGGCTACGCGGGACCGGGCGCTGTGTGGCCGCTCCAGTACGGCGCGGGCAGCAGGCGCCCGCCGACGGGGCGGACGGACGCGCCGAAGCAGCGCCTCAGCCTGTAGGGGGCGAGCAGTACGGGACGGGGCGCGGGCTACTTCCTGTTGCCGTTGTCCTCGTCCCACCATTTGTCGTCGCTCTCCCGCTTGTTGCCGACGATCGCCGCCGTGGGCGGGATGACCATGGCCACCACGCACATGCCCACCGCCACCGGGACCGACCACAGCCGGACGAAGGCCCAGGCGCCGACGAACAGCACCAGGCAGAGCGTCATCAGGGCGAAGTACCGCCGTCGCCTGCGTGCGTACATGTCTCCACCGTAGGACGGAGTCCGTCGACGTACTCCTGCGCGGCGGACCGCAGCCTGCCGTGCAGGGCGAAGAAGACCTCGGCCGCGTGCTCGCCGGGCCAGTCGGAGGGGAGCAGCTCCGCCGGCAGGCCCGGGTCCGCGTACGGGAGGCGGCGCCAGTCGTCGAGGGCGAGGAGATAGTCCCGGTACGCGGCCTCGGGCCCACCCCCGCGCTGCTGCCAGGCGCGCAGCGCCGGCTCGTGCGCGGCCAGGAAGTCGCGGTGCTGTGCGGCGATGGCGTCCAGGTCCCACCACTGCGCGGCCGCCTCGGCCGTGGGCCGGAAGCCCGCGTGCTCGCCGCGGAACAGCTCCACGTACGGGGCGAGGCCGAGCCGCCGCAGCGTGTGCCGGGTCTCCTCCTCCAGGTGCGTCGGGGCGATCCACACGCCGGGCGCCGCGTTGCCGAAGCCCAGCCGGGAGAGGCGGGAGCGCAGGATGTGCCGGCGCTGCCGCTCGCTCTCGGGCACGGAGAAGACGGCGAGCAGCCATCCGGAGCCGGACTCCGGGTTCTCGCGCGGCCCCGCGTAGATGCGCCGGTCGCCGTCGTCCAGGAGCTGCCGCGCGGCCTCGGACGGCGCGTACCCCGCCGCCCTGCTCCCGGACCGCACCGCGGTCAGCAGCCCGCGCCGCTTGAGCCGCGAGACCGCCGAGCGCACCGAGGGCGCGTCCACCCCCACCGCGGCGAGGGCCCGGATCAGCACCGCGACCGGCACCGTGCCGTCGCCGGGGAAGCCGCGCCCGTACGCGCCGTAGAAGGTGAGTATGAGGGAGCCTGGTGAGGGACGTTCGGTCACGGCCACACCCTAGTCAGCGCTCCGGGGAGGCCCACTCCGGGCGGGAGGAGCCGCGCGGCACCAGGACCGTGCGGTAGCGGCCAGGGGTGGCGGACATCGCGACCTGGTCGGTGACGCCCTGGTAGCGGCCCAGCGGGGTGTCGGCGGTGAAGGTCTGCGGGTCGAGGTAGCGGTGCTCCTCCGTGCTGCCCGCCGCCTCCTCCGCGTACGCCTTGTCGAAGACGCCCATGCCGAGGATCCACAGCGCGGCGCGGGTGAGCGAGACGTGCACCCGCCAGCTTCCGCCCTCAACCGACCTGCGGTGCAGCGCCTCGGTGACCCCGGCGGCCATGAGCCAGGACACGATGTAGTCGTTCACGACCAGGATCGGCGGCAGCGCGGGGCGCTCGCCGCCGCCCTCCAGCAGCATCATCCCGGTGAGGCTGCCCGCCGTCTGGTCGAAGCCGACGCGGTCGGCCCACGGCCCGTACTCGCCGTTCAGCGTCGCCGTCGCGTGCACGATCCCGGGCCGCACGGCGGCCGACTCCTCGGCCGACAGGCCGATGGAGGCCAGATAGCCGGGGCGGCGGTTGGCGTAGAAGACGTCAGCGCCCGCGAGCAGCCGCCGGATGACGGCCGCGCCGTCGGCCCCGTACGGGTCGACCGTCGCCGACCGCGTGCCCACGTTCGCCGTCACGTACGTGGCGTCGTGCTCGTGCTCGCCTGGCCGCCACAGGTTGAGCACGTCCGCGCCGTGCAGCGCGAGGGAGCGGCCGACGCCCGCGCCCGCGATCACATGGCCCATGCCCAGGGCCCGTACGCCGTCCAGCGGCTGCTCGGCGCCCGCGGGCAGCGGCTCGGGCGCGCTCTCGCCGATCTTGGTGATCTCGATCAGCGGCATGCGGGACAGGGCCTCGCGGTAGTGCGGCTCGGCCATGAGCTCGCGGGTGGTGCGCAGGACGGGCATGACGACGCCGGCCTCGTACGCGGCCTGCTCCAGGTCCGCCGCCTTCCAGCCGCCGATGGCCTTGGCGACGGCGTCCACGTCGTCCGGGGTGTTCAGCAGCTTCTGCGCCGCGTTCTTGATCTTCGGGTACGGGTTGAGCGGCATCACCCAGCGGTCGTCGGCCGTGCGGTGGAACATGAAGCCCAGCGCGTTGCTCACGTTCGAACTCGACGTCGCCGGATAGCCGTTGACCAGCTCCCACCTGCGGTCGTAGAAGGGGCACAGCCGGTGCGGCGCCGAGCGCAGGTCCACCGCGATGTCCTGTCCCTCGCCGCCCCGCTGCCGCCACAGCTTCGCCGCCGCGGCCGACTTGGCGGCCAGCGCGATGCCGGCGGCGCCGCCCAGCCTGAGGGTGCTGGGCACCACCGGGTCGGCGCCGCGGAAGGTGATCGCGCCGCCGGTCTCGCCCGGGGTCATGCCGATGCCGCCGAGTACGCCGTCGAGCTCGGCGTGCGGGTCGAAGGCGTCGTCGGTGGCCGGTGTGTCCACGGCCGCCTCCAGCCGCGCGGTGAGCGCGGCTGCTTCGGGGTCTGCTGTGTCTTCTGTGGGTGCCATCAGTGGGGCTCCTGTTGGTCGTTGTGCTGGTTGAGCAGGTGCTCGGGTATCAGGACGTGCTTGGCGCGCAGGTATTCGCCGACCGCCTTGCCGATCTGGTCGGCGCGCAGGTTCGAGGAGCCGCCGCTGCCGAGGAGCCCGCGCAGCACGAAGTGCACGGCGCGCAGGTGCGGGAACTCGTGCCGTACGACGTCCAGTTCCTTCGCCTCGGGCAGCAGCCGCCGCAGCTCGGCCGTGCTGAGTGCGCTGCGCAGCCACGGCCAGGCGCGCGGGTCGGGCGCCCACACGCCGACGTTGCTGTTGCCGCCCTTGTCGCCGCTGCGTGCGTACGCGACGGTGCCGAGCGGTACGCGGCAGGGCCGCCCCTCCTCGTCGGCCGCGCTCTCCGGCTCGGGGTGCGCGGGCTGCCCCGTGAACTCCTCGGTGACCTCCGGCGGCGCGATGTCCAGTGGGCGGCCGTCGTCCAGCACGGCGCGGTGCGGAACGGCGGACTGGGGGAGCACGGCCGGCCAGTAGTCGACGCGGGGGCGGGGAGGGGCGGCGGGCGGTGCGGCGCCGTCGAGGAAGAAGCCGGGGAAGGACTGCAGGTAGAGGCTGCCGAGCCTTCCCGCGAGGCCCAACTCCTCCAGGGTTTCCTTGTGTTGGGCGGTGGCCATGACGCGTACCGGTACCGTCGCCTGCCACTGCGAGGCCGGGTCCTCGGCCGCGCTGCCGAGGGCGGTGACGTCCAGGTCCTCGATGCCCTGCGGCAGGTCGCGGGCGAGCTGGGCGCGGAGCAGCCGCACCTTCTCGTCGGTGTCGAGGCCGGTGACGTGGGCGGTGCCGACGACCTCGTAGCCGACCGGCGCGAACAGCGCGGCCTTGGTGGTAGGCGGGGGAGGGGATCCCGCGGCGCCGGACAGCCGTACGCGGTCGGGGCCCTCCTGCTCCAGCGCCAGGTCGTCGAGGTGCACGGTGACGTCGGGGTTGAGATAGCGGGGGCCCTGGATCTCGTACACGAGCTGGGCCGTGACGGTGTCCACGGTCACGGCGCCGCCGTCCCGCGCGTGCTTGGTGATCACGGCGGTGCCGTCGTGGGCGATCTCCGCGACGGGGAAGCCGGGGGTGAGCATGTCCGGGATGCCGGTGAAGCCGGAGAAGTTGCCGCCGGTCGCCTGGGGGCCGCACTCGATGATGTGGCCCGCGGTGACGGCGCCTGCGAGCGCGTCCCAGTCCGTACGGGTCCAGCCGTGCCACCACGCGGCGGGGCCGCTGACCAGCGACGCGTCGGTGACGCGTCCGCAGATGACGAGGTCGGCGCCCGCTTCCAGCGCGGCGGCGATGCCCCAGCCGCCGAGGTAGGCGTTGGCGGCGAGGGGGGTGTGGGGCCAGGTGGTGAGGGGTGCGCCGGTGTCGAGGTGGGTGAGCCGGTGGCCCGCGTCCGCGAGCCGGTCCAGCTCCGGGAGCAGGTCGTCGCCTTCCACGTGGGCGACTTTCAGGTGTACGCCCTGTGCGGCCAGCTCCTCCCTCAGCGCCGCCGCGAGTCCCGCCGGGCTGAAGCCGCCCGCGTTGGTCACGACCTTGATGCCGCGCTGGGCCAGGGCTGGGAGGTGGGGTCGCAGCTGGTCCAGTACGTAGGGGACGTAGCCGCGCGAGGGGTCGGCGCGGCGGCGGGCCGAGAGCGCGGCGAGGGTGATCTCCGCGAGGTAGTCGCCGACCAGCACGTCGACCGGGTCCCCGGCCATGACCTCGTCCACGGCGCTGCGGCGGTCCCCGAGATACCCCGAGAAGTTCGCGATCCGTACGCCCCGCGCCTGACTCATGCACGACACCTCCGCGACGGTTACGTATGTACTTTACAACTATTCTGCATGGTCCCAGTGCTGTCGTGAACCCCGCGAGGGCGGCGGCCCGGGTGCGCGGTCGCTCACCGCCGCGCCGGAGCGGCGGGGGAGGGGGTTCGGCGACGGGAGTGGGCGATAACGCCTGTTCGCGCGTTGAGTGGTCGGCGCCGGGGGCGCCGCGGGTCAGTCGCGCAAGCGGAAACGCTGGACCTTTCCTGTCGCCGTTCTCGGGAGTGCCTCGGTGAAGATGATCTCGCGGGGGCACTTGTAGGGGACCAGTTCCGTCGCGGTGAACTTTCGTAGGGACTCCGCCGTCTCGGGGCCCTGGGCGGCGCCCTGGCGCAGGACCACGTGGGCCACCACCACCTGGCCGCGCCGCTCGTCGGGGCGGCCCACGACCGCCGCCTCCACCACGTCGGGGTGGCGCAGCAGGGCCTCCTCGACCTCGGGCCCCGGCACGTTGTAGCCCGCCGAAATGATCATGTCGTCGGCGCGGGCCACATACCGGAAGTAGCCGTCCGGCTCGCGTACGTACGTGTCGCCCGTGATGTTCCAGCCGTGCTGCACGTAGTCGAGCTGCCGCTCGTCGTCGAGGTAGCGGCAGCCCACGGGGCCGCGCACCGCCAGCAGCCCCGGCTCGCCGTCGGCCACCGGCACCAGCTCGGTGCCCGCGCCCGGACGCAGCACGCACGCCTCGAAGCCCGGCACCGGCAGCCCCGTCGTGCCGGGCCTGATCCGCTCGTCGGCCGCCGCGATGAAGATGTGCAGCATCTCCGTCGCGCCGATCCCGTTGATCAGTCGCAGCCCGGTCCCCTCGTACCAGTCCTGCCAGGTCGTGGCCGAGAGGTTCTCGCCGGCCGACACGCAGCGCCGCAGCGGCGACAGGTCGTACGGGGTCCCGCGCGCCTCCCCGGCGGCCAGCTCGGCCAGCATGCCCCGGTACGCGGTCGGCGCCGTGAACAGCACCGAGATCCGGTGCCTGCGCACCGCCTCCAGCATCTGCTCGGCGCCGCTCCACTGCTCCAGCACCGCCGAGGCCCCCGCGCGCAGCGGGAAGATCACGAGCCCGCCGAGCCCGAAGGTGAAGCCCAGCGGCGGGCTCCCGGCGAACACGTCGTCCGGCTCGGGCCGCAGCACCTGCGCGGAGAAGGTGTCCGCGATGGCCAGCACGTCCCGGTGGAAGTGCACGCAGCCCTTCGGCCGCCCGGTCGTGCCCGAGGTGAACGCGATGAGCGCGACGTCGTCCGCCGCCGTCGGCACGGGGGTGAAGGGGCGGTGCTCGGGCAGGCCGGCGGGCAGCAGCCCGTCCACACCCTCCGCGCTCTCGGCGTTCTCCCCGCCCTCCGCGCCGAAGGCGGTGATCCGCAGCCCGGGGACCTCGGCCCGGTACAGCCCCTCCAGCGCACGCGCGTCGCACAGCGCGTGGCTGACCCGCGCGATCTCGCAGATCGTGCGCAGCTCGTGCGGGCGCTGCGCCGCGAGCACGGTCACCGCGACCCCGCCCGCCTTCATGACGGCCAGCCAGCAGGCGGCGAGCTGCGGCGAGTTGGGCCCGCGCAGCAGCACCCTGTTGCCCGGCACCAGGTCCAGTTCGTCGACGAGTACGTGGGCGATGTGGTCGACGCGGGCCTGGAGCTCGCCGTACGACCAGACCGTCTCCGTACCGCCCTGGAGGGAGCGGAAGGCGGGGCGCGCGGCGCCGAACCGTTCGACGGTCCTGTCCAGCAGCTCGGCGCCGCAGTTGAGCCGGTCCGGATAGCCGAGCGCGGCGAGCCCCGGCAGCAGCGGCCACTGGTCCGGCGGGGGCAGATGGTCGCGGGCGAACGTGTCGACGTGCGCCGACGGGCTCTGTTCCCGGTTGGGCTCCACGGGCTCCATGGCGGATGCGCCCCCTCGCGTGCACGGCGTCATGCGGGCTGTCGAGGTACTGCGGTGCTGCGGTGCCGACCCGCGGTGCCGCGGATCTGCGGTGCTCCCGGACCCGCGGTGCCGCGGATCCGCGATGGTGCGGTGCTGCCGGATCTTCGGTGCTGCGGACGGCTGTGCGCCGTGTGCCGCTGAGCGTAACGTGATGGTGACGACAGTCAACGGTACGCGATACGGGAGGAGTCGCCGGATGCGCGCGTTCGCTCTGGACCCGGAGCAGCAGGAGTGGTGCGGCGAGCTGCGTGCGCTCGCCAGGGACCGGCTGCGGCCGCTCGCCGAGCAGGGCGAGCACGGCCGGATCAACCGCCCGCTCGTCGCCGCGCTCGGCGAACTCGGCCTGCTGCGGCGGCTGTTCCCGCCCGAGGGCAGCGCGCTCGACCTGTGCCTGCTGCGCGAATCCCTCGCGTACGGATGCACCGAGGCGGAGACCGCGCTCGCGCTCCAGGGGCTCGGCGCGGGCCCGTTGGCCCAGTGCGGCACGCAGGAGCAGCGGAAACGCTGGCTGGAGGAGATCACCTCCGGGCGCGCCGTCGCGGGCTTCGCGCTGAGCGAGCCGGGCGCGGGCAGCGACGCCGCGGCGCTGGAGCTGGCGGCCGAGCCGGAGAGCGGGCCGGACGGCGAGGGCTGGCGGCTGACCGGCACCAAGACCTGGATCTCCAACGCGCCGCACGCGGACGTCTACGCGGTCTTCGCCCGTACGACGCCGGGCGCGGGCTCGCGGGGGATCACCGCCTTCCTGGTCCCGGGCGACCGCGCCGGGCTGAGCGGCGAACCGCTCGACATGCTCGCCCCGCACGCGCTCGGCACCCTGCGCTTCGACGGGGTGCGGGTGACCAGGGACGATCTGCTCGGCGAGGTGGACCGCGGCTTCGGCGCCGCGATGCGCACGCTGAACCTCTTCCGGCCCAGCGTCGGCGCGTTCGCGGTCGGCATGGCGCAGGCCGCGCTCGACGCGGCGCTGGAGCACACGGGGGAGCGGGCGGCGTTCGGCGGGGTGCTGCGCGATCTCCAGGCGGTCTCGCACCCGTTGGCCGAGTCGGCGACCCGGATCGAGGCGGCCCGGCTGCTGGTGTACGCCGCGGCCGCCGCGTACGACCGGGGCGATCCGGACGTCGCCAAGCGCGCCGCGATGGCGAAGCTGCTGGCCACCGAGACCGCGCAGCAGGCCGTGGACGCGGCGGTGCAGGTGCACGGCGCGGCCGCGCTCCAGCGCGGGCACCTGCTCGAACACCTCTACCGGGAGGTCCGCGCGCCGCGGATCTACGAAGGCGCCAGCGAAGTGCAGCGCACCGTCATCGCGAAGGAGCTCTACCGGTGAGCCTGGAACGCATCAACCCCGAGGAACTGTCCCCCGCCACCGGCTTCTCGCACGCCGTGGCCGCCACCGGTTCGCGGCTGGTCCTCCTCGCCGGCCAGACCGCGCTGGACGGGGACGGGAAGGTCGTGGGGGACACGCTGCCCGAGCAGTTCCGCGTGGCGCTCTCCAACCTGCTGGCCGCCCTGCGCGCGGCCGGCGGCACCCCCGCCGACCTGGCACGGGTCACCGTCTACACCACCGACGTGCCCGCGTACCGCGAGCACGCGCGCGAACTCGGCCGCACATGGCGCGAGTTGGCCGGCCGCGACTATCCGGCGATGGCCGTGATCGGCGCGGTGCGGCTGTGGGACGAGGCCGCTATGGTCGAGCTGGACGGTCTCGCGATGCTGGAGTGAGACCGTCGGCGGGTCCCGCACGGTTGCGTACGGGGGCTCAGCGAAGCAGCCGCTCCGCCCGCCGCAGCGTCTCGCGCAGGTTGTCCGCCGCGGTCGCCGCCCGCGCATCCTCGAAGGAGAACCACCGCACGGGCGCCGTCTCCCGCTCGGCCCGCGCCGCCTCCGGCTGCTCGGTGACCAGCACATAGCGCAGGTCCACGTGCTCGTGGGCCGGTTCGGAGCCCGCGGCGGCCACCGGCACGATCACCAGGTGCAGCGGCGAGGCGTCCGGCCACGGCGTGAGGTCCGGCAGCCCCGTCTCCTCCACGCCCTCGCGCAGCGCCACGCCCAGCGGGTCCGTCTCGCCGGGGTCGGCGTGCCCGCCCACGTGCAGCCAGGTGCCCTGCCGCTCGTGGTGCCGCAGCAGCACGCGGCGGCTCGCGCGGTGCACGACGAGCGCGGACGCCGTGAAGTGCAGCGGCGTCGCGCGGTCCCAGGCGGTCCGCGCGCCCTCGGGCGCGGTCAGCAGCGCGGCGGCGCGCTCCAGGTCGGCGGCCTCAGCGGCGTCCGGCGGGCGGTGCGCTTCCAGGGCCCGGGCCAGAGCCGTACGGGCTTCCGGCGCCGGCGTGTCGGTCGAAGTCATCGGCGAGCTCCTGCACGAGGGCGTACGGAGGGACGCCGCTCATGGTCCACGACCCGGCCGCCGCGCGCCGCTCCTTTTCCCGTGCCGCGGGGGCCCACGCCTCGGGCAGGACCGAGAGCGCCGTGTCCACGGCCCGCCCCAGCGCCGCGCGGAACAGCAGCGAACCGAGCGAGATCCGGGCCACGCCCAGCTCCGCCAGCCGCCCGGGGTCCGAACGGCCGGGCGCGTACAGCACGTTCACCGGCAGCGCCGACTCCCGTACGAGTGCCCCGACCTCCTCCTCGTCCGCAAGGCCCGGCACGAAGACGCCGTCGGCGCCCGCCTCAGCGTAGGCCGCCGTACGCCGCAGCGCGGCCCGCAGCGTCGGCTCGGCGCCCAGCCAGTGGGTGTCGGTGCGCGCGTTCACGAAGACGCGCGGGGCCGCCTCCTTCGCCGCGGTGATCTTCTCCGCCTGCCGTACGGGGTCGGCGAGGGTGCCGTCGGGCAGCCCGTCCTCCAGGTTGACCCCGGCCACACCGGCGTCAGCCAACTCCCGTACCAGGGCCGCCACGTCCTCCGGCTCCGCGCTGAAGCCGCCCTCCGCGTCCACGCTGACCGGCACCGGGAGCCGCGCCAGCCCGCGGCCCAGCGCGAGGGTGTGCTCGCGCGCGGCGCCCGCGCCGTCCGGCAGCCCGGCGGCCGAGGCCACCCCCAGGCTCGTGGTGGCGACCGCGGGGAACCCGCTCCGATGCAGCGCGGCCGCCGAGGCGTGGTCCCACGCGTTCGGCAGCAGCAACGGGCGCGCGCCGTGGTGCAGTTCGCGGAACCTCTCGTACATGTCGCCGCTCTTCGTCCCGCCGCTCATCACTCGACCTCTCCCGCATCGATCCCCAGCAGGTCGCGCAGCGCGTCCCGCCCCTTGTCCGTGACCCGCAGCGCGCGGCCGCTGCCGATCCGTTCGCACCAGCCCGAATCCAGCGCGTGCGCGCACAGCGCGGCCCCGGCCAGGCCCGCCAGGTGCGGGCGGCGCACGGTCCAGTCGATGCACGCGCGCGCCAGCGGCCGCCTGCTGCGCGGAGCGCGCCGCGCCTCCAGCGGAATCCCCGCCTCCGCGAACCACGCGAGTCCCGCCTCCGTCACCGCGAACCCGGTGCTGTCCTGCACCAGCCCCCGTTCCAGCAGCCCGTCCGTGACCGCGACGCCGAGCCGCCCGGCGAGGTGGTCGTAGCAGGTGCGGGCCCGCGCCATGGCCGCTCCGGCCGAGCACGCGCGCAGGCCGCGCGGCGCGGGAGGGGGACCGGCGTGCGCGGCCAGGTCCTCGACGAGCTGCGCCAGCCGGTGGTTCGCCAGCCGTACGTAGCGGTGCCGGCCCACCCGGTGCTCGGCCAGCAGCCCGCCCTCGACCAGCTTGTCCAGGTGGCTGCTGGCGGTCGCGGCCGTGACCCCCGCCGTCTTGGCCAGCTCGCCCGCCGTCCAGGCGCGCCCGTCCAGCAGCGCGAGGCAGAACGAGGCCCGCGTGCCGTCGGCGAGCAGCCCGGCCAGCCGCGCCAGCCCGGCCCCTGAGGGTGCGGCGCGCTCGCCGCGTACTCCCGAGAGCGCGGCGCGCTCGCCTCGTACGTTCCGCTCGTCCATGGGACCAGCATGCGCGCCCGACACTTCGACGGCCGCCGAAGTGTCCTCGGCGCGCCGCGCTCTCCACGGGTCCCTGAGTCCCAACTCCCTTTGCACGCGCGCCGGTTGAGGGCAGGACGGGCAGCATTAATCGGAGCGTCACGCCTCTGAGGGAGGGGCTTCACCGTGCTCCCAGAGGCTGAGGTGTCCACCGGGGGGCAATGGTGCGCCCGGTACGGGACAGCGCGTGTGAGATCAGGTCCTCCCCACGATCCCTGACCAGGATGGGACCCAACATGGCTACAGAGGTGCTCACTTCGCACCCTTCCACCGCACCACCCGCGACCGGCGGCCCTGGCGCCGCCGACCCCGCCCCGGCCCCACCCGGAGCGGACCGGGGGCCCTCGGCCGGCCCCTGCCAGGTGCTCGCCGTCGGCACGCCGGGCGCCCGGCGCGAACGGCTGGTGCGGGTGCTCCTCGCCAGCGGGCACGAGGTGGCGCACGCCGTGCCGGAGGAGGCAGCGGCCCGCATCCGTACGACGCCGCCCGACGCGGTCGTGGCGCTGCACGAGAGCACGGAGGCCGGAGGTGAGGGGGTCGGCGACGGCGGTGACTGCGACGACGGCCTGCGCGTCATTCGCGGGATACGCGCCGAACCCGCCGGCGGCGCCCTCCCGTTGCTGATGGTCACCGAGTCGGCCGGCCCCTCCGAGGTCGCCGGGCTGCTGCGGCACGGCGCCGACGACTGCGTGCCGGAGAGCTCGCACCCCGAGGAGCTGGCCGCGCGCATAGAGGCCAAGCTGCGCCGGGTCCCCATACCCGTGGAGGACCTGCTGCGCGACCCGCGCACGGGCCTGTACTCGGCGCCGTACTTCCTCGACGAGCTCGACCGCGAACTCGGCCGCCCCGACGCGGCGCGCGGGCAGGGCGTCGTGGCCGTCGTCGGCGTCGCCGAGATGCCCTCGCTGGAGAAGCGGCTCGGGCCGCGGGTGCGCAGGGAGGCGGCCGAGCGGCTCGCCGGGATCGCCGAGCGGGTGCTCGGCGCCGCCGACCGGCTCGGCCGCGACGAGTCGGGACACCTGCTGGTGCTCATGCCGGGCGTGGACGAGGAGGCCGCGCGGCGCGCGCTGCGGGAGTTCGCGCTCGCCGTCGCCGGAACCCGCTTCATCGTCGCGGACGAGAACGTACGGCTCACCCCGGCCGTCGGCTGGGCGCCGCTCGCCGAGTCCGGGGAGGACGCCGGGTCCGGGGAAGGGGGAGGGGACCGGGGCGAGGCCGTGCGGATGGCGCGGGACGCGGCCGAGGAGGCGCGGCGGCACGGCGACCTGTGCCCCGTCAGGTACGCGCCCTGGATGCGCGCGACCGCGCGGCGCGGACGCCACCGGAGCGGTGCGGCGCGGCTCGCGCTGCGGCCGCTGCTCTCCGCGCTGTCCCCGCTGCTGACCCTGGTGCTGGGCATCGGCGTGCCCTTCGCGCTCTACCAGCGGCTGTACGCCGTGGGCCTGGACGTCACACCGGTCGTGTACTGGCTGGTCGTGTTCGGACTTCTGCTGTCGGCCGTGCTGATCGTGCTGGAGTGCCTCTACTCGCTGGACGCCGAGGAGCGGCCCGCCGAACCGGCCCAGGCCTTCCCGCCGGCCAGCGCCGTGGTCGCCGCCTACCTGCCGAACGAGGCGGCCACCATCGTCGACACCGTGGAGTCCTTCCTCCGCCTCGACTACCCCGGCGACCTGGAAGTGGTCCTCGCTTACAACACCCCGCACCCGCTGCCGGTAGAGGACACGCTGCGCGAAATGGCGCGCCGCGACCCCCGGTTGGTGCTGCTCCCCGTGCCCGACAGCACCTCCAAGGCGCAGAACATCAACGCCGCCGTCACCCGCGTACGCGGCGAGTTCGTCGGCATCTTCGACGCCGACCACCACCCGGACCCCTCCTCCTTCCGCTACGCCTGGCACTGGCTCTCGCACGGCTACGACGTGGTGCAGGGACACTGCCTGATACGCAACGGCGACAGCTCCCGGGTGGCCCGGCTGGTCGGCGTCGAGTTCGAGACGATCTACGCGGTGAGCCATCCGGGCCGCACCCGGCTGTACGGCTTCGGCGTGTTCGGCGGCTCCAACGGCTTCTGGCGTACGGACCTGCTGGCCCGCACCCGGATGCACGGCTCCATGCTGACCGAGGACATCGACTCCACGATGCGCGCGCTGCACGAGGGCGCGCGCTTCGCCGTGGACCGCACGCTCATCTCCCGCGAACTGGCGCCCACGATGCTCAGGCCGCTGTGGAACCAGCGGGCGCGGTGGGCGCAGGGCTGGCTCCAGGTCTCGCTCAAGTACCTGTGGCGCGGCCTGCGTTCGCCGGTCTTCTCGCCCCGCCAGAAGACCGGGCTGCTCGTGCTGCTCGGCTGGCGCGAGGTGCAGCCCTGGCTCACGCTCCAGATCATCCCCGTACTGCTGCACTCGGTGCTGAGCGCGGGCGGGCTCGCGCAGGTGGACTGGGCGGTGCCGGTGTGCCTGCTGGCGACGCTGCTCACGATGTCGGCCGGGCTCGTGCAGACGGGGCTCGGGCTGCGGCTGGCGGCGCCCGAACTGCGCCGCAGGCGCCGGTGGTTCTGGACCTATCTGCTGCTGAGCACCTTCTTCTACACCCACTTCAAGAACCTGGTGGCCAGGCAGGCGCACCTCAAGGAGGCGCTCGGCGACCGGCAGTGGAGGGTGACGCCGCGGGCTTCCGGCGCTGCTTCCGGTGCCGCTTCCGAGGCGGTGACCCGCTCGTGAGCCGCAAGGCGACGACTCCGACGACCCCTCCCGAGGGCGCACCGGCACGCAGCCGCGCCCGCGAGATCGAGGGCTACCGCGGGCTGGCGGCGATCAGCACGGTCCTCTTCCACGTCTGGCAGCAGTACGTGCGCTACGACGCCGAGGGCGCGCATCCCCCGGTCCAGAACCCCTTCGTGAAGGCACTGTTCACCCTGGAGGTCATCGACTTCTTCTTCCTGCTCTCCGCCTACCTGCTGACCATCAGCTACGCGCGGTCCGCCATCGACGGCGGTTCGGTGCGCCCCGCGAAGGCGTTCCTCTTCCGCCGCGCGATCCGCATCCTGCCGCTGTACTTCCTCGCCGTGCTGGTCGTGTGGGCCGTCCGCAACCCCGACCTCCCGGGAGACTGGCGGGACCTGGTGGAGCACCTGACCTTCACCCACGTCCTGGACCGCGAGCGGATCTTCTACACGCTGGGCCCCTCCTGGTCGCTCTCGCTGGAGATCCTCTTCTACCTCGCCCTGGTCGGCCTCGGCCCGCTCGCCGTGCGGACCTGCCGCCGCCTGGAGCGACGGCGCTCGCGCGCGCTGGTGTGCCTCGGGGGCTGCCTGGCGCTGTTCGCCGTCCCCGTGCTGTGGCTGACCCTCGCCCACTACGGGCTCGGCATCCCGGACACCGAGTGGCCCGCGTACTTCGGCCCACAGGCGCGCTTCGGAGGCTTCGCGCTCGGCATGGGGCTGGCGGTGGCGGTCGTCGCGCTGGGCCCGCGTGCGCGCGTGGGGCCTGTGGGCGCGACCCTCGTCGCGGGCCTGGCGGCCACGGGCCTCTACGCCCTCTCCCTCGCCTCCGGCGCGTACTTCGGCCCCTCAGCGGCCGAGGCAGCCAAGCTCTACTACCACCCGGCGGCCGCGCTCCTGTGGGCGCTGCTCCTGTACGGCACGGTCCACGTCCGCCGACAGGTGCGCTGGCAACGGGTGCTGACCACCCGTTGGCTGACCGGCATCGGCCTGGTGAGCTACAGCCTCTTCATCTGGCACGAGCCGGTGATGCTGCTCCTGTACGACGGCGGCCTGCTCCCCGGCACATTCCTCCTGGCAGCACCCCTGACCCTGGCCGCAGCGATCCCCGCGGCCTGCGCGAGCTACTGGCTCCTGGAACGCCCCGCAAGCCTCCTGGGAAAGCTGCGGGACGGGGCGGGGGAGCCGCGGGACTTCTATGCGCGGGCGTGAGCCCGAAGCGGCCCCGGCGCACGGAGCACCGGGGCCGGTCCCACCTCAGATGCGCCGTCAGATGTCGCGGAACGTCTCGATCTGCGCGCCCACCTCGTTCAGCCGCTCGGCCAGGTCCTCGTAGCCGCGGTTGATCACGTAGACGTTGCGCAGGACCGACGTGCCCTCTGCCGCCAGCATGGCGAGGAGGACCACCACGGCGGGGCGCAGGGCCGGCGGGCACATCATCTCCGAGGCGCGCCAGCGCGTCGGGCCCTCCACCAGCACGCGGTGCGGGTCGAGCAACTGGAGCCTGCCGCCGAGCCTGTTGAGGTCGGTGAGGTAGATGGCGCGGTTGTCGTACACCCAGTCGTGGATGAGGGTCTTGCCCTGGGCGGTCGCGGCGATCGCCGCGAAGAAGGGGACGTTGTCGATGTTGATGCCGGGGAACGGCATCGGGTGGATCTTGTCGATGGGCGCCTCCAGCTTGGAGGGGTGCACCGTGAGGTCGATCAGCCGGGTGCGGCCGTTGTCCGCCGCGTACTCCGCGCCGCGGTCCACGACGAGGCCCATCTCCTCCAGCACGGCGAGCTCGATCTCCAGGAACTCGGCCGGCACCCGCCGCACCGTCAGCTCCGACTCGGTCACCACCGCCGCGGCCAGCAGGCTCATGGCCTCGACCGGGTCCTCGGAGGGCGAGTAGTCCACGTCGACGTCGATCTCCGGGACGCCGTGCACGGTCAGCGTGGTGGTGCCCACGCCCTCCACCCGCACGCCCAGCTCCTCCAGGAAGAAGCAGAGGTCCTGGACCATGTAGTTCGGCGAGGCGTTGCGGATCACCGTGACGCCGTCGTGCCGCGCGGCCGCCAGCAGCGCGTTCTCGGTGACGGTGTCCCCGCGCTCGGTCAGCACGATGGGGCGCTGCGGAGTGACCGAGCGGTCGACCTCCGCGTGGTAGAGCCCCTCGGTCGCGGTGATCTCCAGCCCGAAGGGGCGGAGCGCGGTCATGTGCGGCTGCACGGTGCGCGTACCGAGGTCGCAGCCGCCCGCGTACGGGATGCGGAAGCGGTCCACGCGGTGCAGCAGCGGGCCCAGGAACATGATGATGCTCCGGGTGCGGCGCGCGGCGTCCTCGTCGATGGCGTCCAGGTCGAGCGCGGCGGGCGGCACGATCTCCAGGTCGGCGCCGTCGTTGATCCAGCGGGTGCGCACGCCGACCGAGGAGAGCACCTCCAGGATCCGGAAGACCTCCTCGATGCGCGCGACCCGCCGCAGCACCGTGCGCCCGGAGTTGAGCAGCGAGGCGCAGAGCAGCGCGACACACGCGTTCTTACTGGTCTTCACGTCGATGCTGCCGGAGAGCCGGCGGCCGCCGACCACGCGCAGATGCATGGGCCCGGAGTACCCGAGCGAGACGATCTCACTGTCCAGAGCCTCGGAGATGCGGGCGATCATATCAAGGCTGATGTTCTGGTTGCCGCGCTCGATGCGGTTGACCGCGCTCTGGCTGGTGCCGAGCGCCTCGGCCAGCTGGGACTGTGTCCAACCGCGATGCTGGCGGGCGTCGCGGATGAGGTGGCCGATGCGTGCGAGGTAGTCGTCGCTCATAGAGGTAACGGTATCTCAGCCATGAGATAGGCGCTTCGCCAGGGTGTCGTATCCCGTGCGCTGTCGAGGGCGCCCGTGCGCCGTCGAGGGCGGGCGCCGCTGCGCCCGCCCTCTTCACCGCCTCGCGCTCACGCGGTGTCGAAGCGCCACATCTGCCGCGGGTCGCCGCGCCAGGGCTCCAGGGAGAGCTGGGTGCCCTCCTTCTCCTCGGTGAGGGTGGCGACGCCGTCGATGTACGGGAAGTGGAGCCGGAACTTGCCCTCGCCCACGGGCTCGATCGACCACTGCTCGTAGTGGTGCTGGCCGGCGATCTTGGGCGGGTAGATCTTCAGGGTGCTCAGGGCGAAGTAGGTCTCGCCCGACGAGATCTTGCTCTTGATGATGTAGAGGTTGGGAGCGGAGGCGCGGATGATCTCCCACTGCTGGTTCTCGCCCTTGTGGTAGCTCCAGCCGATGATCGGGGTCTCCGGCTCCGGGCTGCCGCCGCTCAGGTCGGCGACCCGGTCCTCGAAGGCCGCGTTCCTGATCACGTACACGCCGTTGGCCATGGTTCTGCCTCCTCGGGAGAAGAAGGGAACGTGCCGGATCGAGCCCCCTCACCGTAGGAGGGGCGAGAGGGCCGGGTAAGCACCGATCTGGACGTGGGGGCGGCATTCGTCATGGCCGGTCCGCTCTCTCCCAGATGTCCCCGCCGTACGAGGGCCCCCGCGCCGCGCCACGCGGCACCGCCGCACCCGCCCGCGCACCGCCAACTCCCGTGCCGTACCGGCCCTTCCGCTCTCGTACACCGTGCGGGAACCTGCTCGCGCGCCGCTCGTGGCAGGCTTCACAAGGGGCCGCGGCGTGCTGTCCACAGCAAGGAAGCGGCCGGTCCGCGGCGACGCGGCGACGGCCTGTGTCCGTCGTCGGCGCGGGGCGGTACGGGCGGTGCGTGAGCGGTGCGCGGGAAGGGCACGCGCGGCAGAGGCGGGGCAGGGCATGACCTGCTCGCGGTCGTGTACTAGGGTTATCTCGACATCGAGATAACTGGCCCGAGACTGACCAAGGGGCACACGACCGCTGCAAGTAAGGCTTACCTAACTAAGCCTTGCCCACCCTAGCGGATCGCTATTCATGCACTGAAGGCACTGAAGGAGACTGTCGTGTCGGCGAACAGCTTCGACGCCCGCAGCACGCTGCAGGTGGGCGACGAGTCGTACGAGATCTTCAAACTGGACAAGGTGGACGGCGCCGCCCGTCTGCCGTACAGCCTGAAGGTCCTGCTGGAGAACCTGCTCCGCACCGAGGACGGCGCGAACATCACCGCCGACCACATCCGCGCGCTCGGCGGCTGGGACCCCAACGCCCAGCCCAGCGAGGAGATCCAGTTCACGCCGGCCCGCGTGATCATGCAGGACTTCACCGGCGTGCCCTGCGTGGTGGACCTCGCCACGATGCGCGAGGCCGTGAAGGAGCTCGGCGGCGACCCGTCCCGGATCAACCCGCTCGCGCCGGCCGAGCTGGTCATCGACCACTCCGTGGTGGCCGACAAGTTCGGCACCCCGAACGCCTTCTCGCAGAACGTGGAGCTGGAGTACGGGCGCAACAAGGAGCGCTACCAGTTCCTGCGCTGGGGCCAGACCGCGTTCGACGAGTTCAAGGTCGTGCCGCCCGGCACCGGCATCGTGCACCAGGTCAACATCGAGCACCTGGCCCGCACCGTCATGGTCCGCAACGGCCAGGCCTACCCCGACACCCTCGTCGGCACCGACTCGCACACCACCATGGTCAACGGCCTCGGCGTGCTGGGCTGGGGCGTCGGCGGCATCGAGGCCGAGGCCGCGATGCTGGGCCAGCCGGTCTCGATGCTCATCCCGCGGGTCGTCGGCTTCAAGCTGACCGGCTCGCTGCCGACCGGCACCACCGCCACCGACCTGGTGCTGACCATCACCGAGATGCTCCGCAACCACGGCGTGGTCGGCAAGTTCGTCGAGTTCTACGGCGACGGCGTGGCCTCGGTGCCGCTGGCCAACCGCGCCACGATCGGCAACATGTCGCCGGAGTTCGGCTCCACCGCGGCGATCTTCCCGATCGACGGCGAGACCATCAACTACCTGAAGCTGACCGGCCGCGACGAGCAGCAGCTCGCGCTGGTCGAGGCGTACGCCAAGGAGCAGGGCCTCTGGCACGACGCGGCGCACGAGCCGGTCTACTCCGAGTACCTGGAGCTGGACCTCTCGACCGTCGTTCCGTCGATCGCCGGTCCGAAGCGCCCGCAGGACCGCATCGCGCTGTCCGACGCGAAGGCCAAGTTCGGCCAGGACGTGAAGAACTACGTCTCCGAGGAGACGGACATCGACGAGGCGGGCAAGGAGTCCTTCCCGGCCTCCGACGCGCCGGCCGTCTCCAACGGCGTGCCCACCAAGCCGGTCCAGGTGACCGACGCGGACGGCAAGACCTTCGAGATCGACCACGGCGCCGTCGCGGTCGCCGCGATCACCTCCTGCACCAACACCTCGAACCCGTACGTCATGGTCGGCGCCGCGCTGGTCGCCAAGAAGGCCGTGGAGAAGGGCCTGTCCCGCAAGCCCTGGGTCAAGACCACCCTGGCCCCCGGTTCGCAGGTCGTCATGGACTACTACGACCGCGCGGGTCTGACGCCGTACCTGGACAAGCTCGGCTTCAACCTGGTCGGTTACGGCTGCACCACCTGCATCGGCAACTCGGGCCCGCTGCCCGACGAGATCTCGCAGGCGGTCAACGACAACGACCTGGCCGTCACCTCGGTGCTCTCCGGCAACCGGAACTTCGAGGGCCGGATCAACCCCGACGTCAAGATGAACTACCTGGCGTCCCCGCCCCTGGTCGTCGCCTACGCGATCGCCGGCTCCATGAAGGTGGACATCACCACCGAGGCGCTCGGCACCGACCAGAACGGCAACCCGGTCTACCTCGAGGACATCTGGCCCTCCGAGAAGGAGGTCGAGGAGGTCGTCGCCGGGGCCATCGGGCAGGAGATGTTCACCAAGTCCTACTCGGACGTCTTCGCCGGCGACGCCCAGTGGCAGGCGCTGCCGGTGCCGACCGGCAACACCTTCGAGTGGGACCAGGAGTCCACCTACGTGCGCAAGCCCCCGTACTTCGAGGGCATGGGCATGGAGCCCGCGCCGGTCGAGGACATCTCGGGCGCCCGCGTGCTGGCCAAGCTGGGCGACTCGGTCACCACCGACCACATCTCCCCGGCCGGTGCGATCAAGGCGGACACCCCGGCGGGCAAGTACCTCACCGAGCACGGCATCGAGCGCCGCGACTTCAACAGCTACGGCTCGCGCCGCGGCAACCACGAGGTCATGATCCGCGGCACCTTCGCCAACATCCGCCTGCGCAACCAGATCGCGCCGGGCACCGAGGGCGGCTTCACGCGTGACTTCACGCAGGAGGGCGGCCCGGTCTCCTTCATCTACGACGCCTCGCAGAACTACCAGGCGCAGGGCACCCCGCTGGTCATCCTGGCCGGCAAGGAGTACGGCTCGGGCTCGTCCCGCGACTGGGCCGCCAAGGGCACCGCGCTGCTGGGCGTGAAGGCCGTCATCGCCGAGAGCTACGAGCGCATCCACCGCTCCAACCTCATCGGCATGGGCGTCCTGCCGCTGCAGTTCCCCGAGGGCGCCAACGCCGAGTCCCTGGGCCTGTCCGGCGAGGAGACCTTCTCCGTCTCGGGCATCACCGCCATCAACGACGGCGGCATCCCGGAGACCGTGAAGGTGACCACGGACAGCGGCGTCGAGTTCGACGCCAAGGTCCGCATCGACACCCCCGGCGAGGCGGACTACTACCGCAACGGCGGCATCCTGCAGTACGTCCTGCGGAGCCTCATCCGCAACTGACGTTCTGAGACGCATGACTGAGGGCCGCGCCCCGGAGAACCTCCTCCGGGCCGCGGCCCTCAGCCGTTCACTGCTGCCACGGCGAACTCGGCGGCACCCGCGGGAACTTGCGCAGCCACGTCCTGGTGTCCTCGTCCATGGGGAGCTGCCACTGCATATGGCCGCACCCGGCGCAGATCAGGGACACCAGCACCTTCTGCTTTCCGCCGAAGAACCTGCCCGGCGGCCGCAGACTCGCCTGCGCCGCGAACTCCGCCTGGTAGACCTCATCCGACCCGCACGACGCGCACCGGCCGTAGCGCATGTCCCCGTTGCTCATGGCGGAGAACCCTACGAGAGCAGCTCGATCTCCGCGAGCTTCCCCGTCCCGCCCTTCGGGACCAGGCGGTACGAGGTGTACGCGGCCGGGTGGCGCAGCGCGAAGGCGCGGGTCTGCTTGTCCCAGCGGAAGGTCTCGGCGGGCCGCCTGTCCACCGCGTGCCAGCGCTTTCCGTCCCGCGAGCCCTCCAGGACCCAGCCCTCCGGCGCCTGCCGGCGGTCCGAGGAGGTGAGGGTGTACGAGGTGACGCGCGCGCCCTTGCGTACGGGGAGCGCTCGGTCCTTCACCTCGCCCGCGGTGTCCGAGGTGTTGTCGAGCAGAGGGTCGTCCTCGGCCGGCCTCGTGGCGTCCTCGGCGGGGGAGGGCACCTTGTCGTCGCGGGTCAGGGAGGTGGGGCCGGCGTTCTTGCCGGAGCCCCACTTGGAGGGCCGCGGGCCCATGTCGAAGTCCAGCGTCGCGCCGCGGGACAGCAGATCGTGGGGGAGCGCCGTGGAGTTCCAGGGCTTGCCGTTGACCTTGAGGCCCTGCACGTACACGTTGCGCGCGTTGTTCTCCGGCGCCCGCACCACCAGGTCGCGCCCGTTCTCCAGATGCACCGTCGCCTTGGTGAACAGCGGGGAGCCGACGGCGTATTCGGGCGCGCCCATCACCAGCGGGTAGAAGCCGAGGGCCGAGAAGACGTACCAGGCGGACATCTCGCCGTTGTCCTCGTCGCCCGCGTAGCCCTGCCCGATCTCGCTGCCGAGATACAGCCGGGACAGCGCCTCGCGCACCTTGGCCTGCGCCTTCCACGGCCGGCCCGCCGCGTCGTAGGTGTACGCGATGTGGTGCGCGGGCTGGTTGCTGTGCCCGTACATGCCCATCCGCACGTCGCGGGCCTCGGTCATCTCGTGGATCACGTTCCCGTACGAGCCCGCGTACTCCTTCTCGCCGGTCTCGGGGGTGGAGAAGTAGGCGTCCAGCTTCTTCGCGAGGCCGGAGCGTCCCCCGTACAGATTGGCCAGGCCGCGGGTGTCCTGCGGTGCGGTGAAGGCGAAGTTCCAGCCGTTGGTCTCGGTGTAGTCGTGGCCCCACACCCGCGGGTCGTACTGCGCGGGGGTCAGGCGCCATTCGCCCTTCGCGTCACGGCCCTGGAAGAAGCCGATGCGCTGGTCGAAGAGCTTCACGTAGTCCAGGGCGCGGTTGCGGAAGTACGCCGACTCCTCCTTGTAGCGCGGCTTCTTGGTGCGCTCGTAGAGGAGCCGTCCCATGCGCGCTATGCCGGAGTCGTTGAGATAGCCCTCCAGCGCCCAGGACATGCCCTCCTTCGTCTTCGTGCTCGTGTAGCCGAGGAAGGGGGAGGTGTCCATGCCCTTGCGGCCGACGCCCGGGTCAGGCGGCGCGACCGTCGCGTTCTTCACCGCCGCCTCGTACGCCGCCTCCGCGTCGAAGCCCACGCCCTTCGCGTACGCGTCCGCGAAGGCGACATCGCTGTTCGTGCCGGTCATCAGGTCCGCGTAGCCCGGCGAGGACCAGCGCGAGATCCAGCCGCCGTCCTTGTACTGCTGCACGAAGCCGTCCGCGAGACGCCCGGCCCGGCGCGGCGTGAGCAGGGAGTACGCGGGCCAGGTCGTGCGATACGTGTCCCAGAAGCCGTTGTTGACGTAGACCTCGCCGTCCACGATCTTCGAGCCGGTCTCGGTGGGGGTGTCGGGGCGCTCCGCCTTGGAGAACGGGCTGGCGTACCGCTTGCGCGAACCCACCTGCTCGAAGCCGGAGTTGGGGTAGAGGTAGAGCCGGTAGAGGTTGGAGTACAGCGTCGTGAGCTGGTCGCGGCTGGCGCCCTCCACCTCGACCCTGCCCATGATCCGGTCCCACTGCGCCCGCGCCTCGCCGGCCACCGCGCCGAACGAGGCCGAGGCCGGAAGCTCCCGCTCCAGATTGGCCTTGGCCTGCTCGGTGCCGATCAGCGAGGTCGCCATCCGCATCGTGACCTTACGGTCCTGGCCGGCGCGGAAGCGCAGATAGCCGGTCACGTCCCCGCCGCCGGTGTCCTTGCCGCCGTCCAGCTTCCCGCCGCCGGAGACCGGCTTGTCGAAGACGCCGTAGACGAACATCCGCGTCGCGCCCGTGGACAGGCCGCTCTTCACGTCCGAATAGCCGCTGACGACGCCGCGTTCGGCATCGAGGCGCAGCCCGCCTTTGCTGTTCACGTTGTCGAAGATGAGGCTCGCGTCGTCCTTGGGAAAGGTGAAGCGCATCATCGCCGCGTGGTCGGTGGGCGTGACCTGCGCCTTGAGTCCGTTCTCGAAGGTGACCCCGTAATAGTGCGGCCGCGCGGTCTCCTTCGAGTGCCGGAAGGGCAGCGCGCGGGCCTTGCGCGAGGGGTCCGGGGTGCCGCTCGCGGCGGACGGCATCACCTGGAAGGTCTGCCGGTCGCCCATCCACGGGCTCGGCTCGTGGCTCGCGCCGAAGGCCTGGATCTCGGGGAGGTTGTCCGCGTTGTTCTTCCGCGCGTACTCGTACAGCCAGTCCGTCGAGCCGGCATTGGTCACCGGCGTCCAGAAGTTGAAGCCATTGGGCACCGCGGTCGCGGGGAAGTTGTTGCCCCGCGAGAAGCTGCCGCTGGAATTGGTGCCGCGCGTGGTGTCCGCGTAGTCGGCCAGGTGCGCCTTGCGCGCCTCCGGCGCCTTGGGCGCGATCGAGACGTCGTCCACCCACCCCGCGAACTCGCCGGATTCCGAGAGGCGCCGGGGAGCGTCGTACGCCACCAGCACCCGTGCGACGGTCTTGCCCGCCGCGACGCCGCCGATCCGCGTCTCGCGGTGGTTCCACTGATTGACGTACGCCGTCTTGGCCGCGCCCTGGCCCTGCGGGCTCAGCGCGTTCCCGTGCTGGTCGCGGGCGCGCAGCTCGCTCAGATAGGTGCCGTCGGTGAAGGCCAGGTCGACGGCCGCGTAGGTGGCGGAATAGGAGCGGTCGCCCTCCGGCATCTCCGGGAAGAGGCGGTACGAGAGCACCGTGCCGGCGGTCACGCGGGTGTTCACGTCGAAGACCTTGTTGTACGCGTAGCCGCGCCCCCCGGCGCGGTGCGTGCCCGCGTACCGCAGCGCGTGCCGCCCCGTGAAGCCCGCGTTCTCCTTCGCGGTGGGGGACTTGGCGGGGCCCGTGCCCGGCACGGTCTCCATCGCGCCCGCGAGGCCACCCGTACGGGGAACGCCGTCGGGCCCCGTCTCCGGGGTGCCGCGCCAGTCGGGCGCCGGCTGCCCCGGCTCGAAGGAGGAGGCGAAGTCCCGCTCAGCGGGGTCGGGTTCGGGCGCCGCATACGCCGAGCCGCCGTACAGCGTGCCCTGGAACGTGCAGACCAGGAGTGCCGCCAGGACCAGGGCGGGAGCGCGCCCCGTAAGCCGTCTGTGCCGTCTCGAGTGCCGCACGGTCGCCTCTCCACGGGGCCGACAACGTTGTCGTGGGGGGATTGCAGAGATAAGTAATGTGTGTGGGGCCTTTGTTGTCAAGAGTGGCCCGTGTCAAGGGTGGCGGAGTCGCATACCGGGGGCGCCGCGTGGTGCGCGGGGATTCGGCCGCCGTATCGAGCAGGTCTCAACTCGGGAAAGACTGGACGGGAACCCTGTATTCGATCTTGATTGGCGTGCCGCGAGTGGACTATACCTATCGGCACCTCGAACGGCCTGCCCTTCCGGCGCCGTCGACGGAAGTCTTGATCGCACGTGATCGCACCACCCGAGCCTCAACCGCACGACCCAGCTTCAACTGACCCGCGGTGTCGGGCCCTTCGCCAGTGGCGAGTGACGGGAGACCGCTACACCGCCTGAGTCCTGGAGAAGGCGAGGACTTGAGCATGGGATCCACCAGTGTCAACCGCCGTGCCCTGCTGAAGAGTTCCGCGGCGGTGGGCCTTGTCGCCGCCACCGGAACGGGGCTGCTGAGCGGCTGTGCCAGCGGCAGCGACGACAACGGGAAGAAGGTCGAGAAGGGCAAGAAGAGCGCGAAGAACCCGCTCGGCGTGAACGAGAGCGCGGCCCTGGAGACCTATATCTTCGACGGCGGTTTCGGCACCGCGTACGCCGAGGCGGCGAAGAAGGTCTACGAGAAGAACTTCCCGAAGGCCAAGGTCACGCTGAAGTCGACGCAGAAGATCCAGTCGGTTCTCCAGCCGCGCTTCAACGGCGGCACTCCGCCGGACCTCATCGACAACTCCGGTGCCGAGCAGATGGACATGGGCACCCTGGTCGGCAAGAACCAGCTCACCGACCTCACTCCGCTGCTGGACGCGCCCTCCTACGACGACCCGGGCAAGAAGGTGCGGGACACGCTGCGCCCCGGCGTCGTGGAAATGGGCCAGTTCGACGGCAAGCCGGTGTGGATCCTGTACTACGCGTACACCGTCTACGGCGTCTGGTATTCGCAGACCAATCTCGACAAGCTCGGCGTCGAATACCCCAAGACCTGGGACGACATGCTCAAGGTCTGCGCCAAGGCCAAGAAGAAGGGGATAGCCGGCTGGACCTACCCGGGCAAGTTCCCCTACTACCTGCCCTTCAGCCTCTACCCGTTCATCGCGATGATCGGCGGCAACAAGGTCCTGGACTCCATCGACAACCTGGAGCCCAACGCTTGGAAGAACCCGGCGGTCAAGTCGGCCTTCGAGGCGTACTACGAGCTCTACAAGAAGGGCTACATCCTCAAGGGCAGCCCGGGGCTCACCCACATCGAGTCGCAGACCGCGTGGACCGAGGGCAAGGCGCTGTTCATCCCGAACGGCTCCTGGGTGGAGAACGAGGCGAAGAAGACCACGCCGAAGGACTTCCAGATGCGGGTCGGCCCGCCCTCCAGCCTGGACAGCTCCGACAAGATGCCGTTCGGCACGCTGTGGGCCTCGGGCGGCGAGCCGTTCATCGTGCCGAAGCAGGCGAAGAATCCCGACGGCGGCATGGAGCAGCTCCGCATCATGCTCGGCGAGAAGTCCTCGCAGAACTTCATCAAGGCCGTCTCCTCGCTCACCTCCTATGACGGCGGAACCGAGGGGATGACTCTTCCCCCAGGGCTCAACTCCGCCGTACAGGTGGTGAAGAAGGCCGGGAAGAACATCGTCAACCCGCGCATCCAGGACTGGTACGTCGCGCTCCAGAAGGAGAAGATCGGCGTCGGCGCGCTCGGCGAGATGATGGCGGGCCGCATGACCCCGGCCGAGGCCATCAAGAAGATTCAGAAGTACGCGGACGACACCGCCAAGGACGACTCCGTCAAGCACTACAAGCACCAGTGAGCGCACCGGGGGGTTCCTGGGGAGCCCCCCGGGCAGAATCCGTACCGGCGGCTGTGGTCGCGGAAGATCGGGGTCCTCAGGCATGCAGCACGGCAAGTACCGCTTTATCGTGGGGTTTCTCTCCGTGCCCCTCGCGCTCTATCTGCTCTTCGTGGTCTGGCCCTTCATCCAGGCGATCTACTACTCGTTCACCGACTGGACGGGGCTCAGCCCGGATTTCTCCATGGTGGGCTTCAGGAACTACACCAAGCTCTTCCAGGACGACACCTTCCTGGCGTCGCTCGGGCACAGCCTGCTGTTCATGCTGCTGCTGCCGCTGATCACGCTCGCCATCGCGCTGTTCCTCTCGTACATGATCAATGTCGGCGGCCGCAAGCGGAAGAACTCGGTGGTCGGCGGAGTGCGCGGCGCCGGGCTCTACAAGGTCCTGTACTTCTTCCCGCAGGTGCTCTCCATCGCGATCGTCGCGCTGCTCTTCCAGTTCGCCTACAACCCGCGCAGCGGGGCGCTCAGCGCGGCGCTCGACGCGGTCGGCCTGGATTCCCTCAACAGGAACTGGCTCGGCGACCCCGAAACGGCCCTGTGGTGCGTGATGGCCGTGCTGGTGTGGAGCACCGTCGGATTCTTCGTGGTGCTCTTCTCCGCCGGAATGACCTCGATTCCCAAGGACTTCTACGAGGCGGCGCTGCTGGACGGCGCGAACCGGATCACCACCTTCTTCCGGATCACCCTGCCGCTGCTCTGGGACACCGTGCAGTCCGGCTGGATCTACATGGGCATCCTGGTGCTCGGCGCCGAGGGCTTCGCGGTGGTGCAGATCATGACGGTCGGGCCCGGCGGACCCGATGACTCCACCACGGTGCTGCCGCTGTACGTCTACCAGAAGGCGTTCCGCGACGGTCAGGCCGGCTATGCCACCACCGTCGGCGTCGCGCTGCTCCTGATCACCCTGGCCTTCGCGGCCCTCGTTCTCAAGCTCGGACGCCGCGAGCGGCTGGAGTACTCCTGATGAAGACCACCGACACCACGCAGGACGCCGGGGCCCCCGGCGGCGCGGGCTCCTCCATACCCCCGGGCTCTCCGGCCGAGGCGCCGCCCGGCAAGGACGACGTGCGCAAGAAGGAGGGCGGGGTCCTCAACGTCTTCTCGCACGGGATGCTCATCCTGTGGGCGTTCATGGTCACCCTGCCGCTGATCTGGGCGGTGATGACCTCCTTCAAGGACGACAAGTCCATCTTCACCTCGCCCTGGTCGCTGCCGGACAAGCTCCACTTCGAGAACTGGAGCCGCGCCTGGTCCCAGGCGCACATGAGCGACTACTTCCTCAACACCATCCTGGTGGTGGGCTGTTCGCTCGTCGGCACCCTGGTGCTGGGGTCGATGGTCGCGTACGTGCTGGCGCGCTTCGACTTCCCCGGGAACCGCTTCCTCTACTTCCTGTTCATCGGCGGCATGAGCTTCCCGGTGATGCTGGCGCTGGTGCCGCTGTTCTACGTGCTCAGCAACATGGGCATGCTGAACACCTTCCACGGCCTGGTGCTGGTCTACATCGCGTACTCGCTGCCCTTCACGGTCTTCTTCCTGACCGCGTTCTTCCGCACGCTGCCGAGCACCGTCGCCGAGGCCGCCTTCATCGACGGCGCCTCGCACACCAGGACCTTCTTCCAGGTCATGCTGCCGATGGCGAAGCCGGGGCTGATCAGCGTCGGCATCTTCAACTTCCTCGGCCAGTGGAACCAGTACATGCTGCCGACGGTCCTCAACACCCAGAGCGACCACAAGGTGCTGGCACAGGGCCTGGTCGAACTCGCCGTCAGCCAGGGCTACAAGGGCGACTGGTCGGGGCTCTTCGCGGGCCTGGTGATGGCGATGCTGCCGGTGCTCGCCGCGTACATCATCTTCCAGCGCCAGGTGGTGGCCGGGCTCACGGCGGGCGCGGTGAAGTAGCCGGACGGCGCACCGGCCGCCGCGCGCTCCGAACCGCGGCGCGCTCCGAACCGCTGGGCGGCCCCGGATTCCCGGGGCCGCCCGTCCGCGTGCGCTCACCCTCCGTAGAATCGGTCACATCTGAGCGCGGCCGCCGCCAGGTGCCGATGAAGGACTTGACGGGGGATAACCGCTCGGGCTCTGCTTAGAGTTCATATGTTGGAAACGGGTCGTATCCCGAAGACGTGGTGCGGCCGACGTGCCGGCGGTCGTGCCGGCCGTCGAGGCGGGAGTGTTGTCAGTGGTGGAGACACCGGGTTCGCAGTCCTCGCTGCACCGGGCGAATCTCGAACGGGTCGTGCGCGCCGTACGGATGGCCGGTTCGCTCACACAGGCCGAGATCGCGCGCACCACGGGCCTCTCGGCCGCGACCGTCTCCAACATCGTGCGGGAGCTGAAGGACGGCGGAACGGTCCAGGTCACCCCCACCTCCTCGGGCGGCCGCAGAGCACGCGCGGTCTCGCTGAGCGGGGACGCGGGCGCCGTGGTCGGGGTCGACTTCGGGCACTCCCACCTGCGCGTGGCGGTCGGCAACCTGGCGCACCAGGTCCTCGCCGAGGAGGCCGAGCCGATCGACGTGGACGCGTCGGCGGCCGAGGGCTTCGACCGCGCGGAACAGCTCGTACAGCGCCTCATCGAGGCCACCGGCATCCCGCGCGAGAAGCTGATCGGCGTCGGCCTGGGCGTGCCGGGCCCGATCGACGTGGCCTCGGGCGCGCTGGGCTCCACCGCGATCCTGCCGGGCTGGGCGGGCATCAACCCGCGCGAGGAGCTGGCCTCGCGCCTGGGCGTCCCGGTGTACGTGGACAACGACGCCAACCTCGGCGCGCTGGGCGAGCAGGTGTGGGGCGCCGGCGGCGGCTCGGCCGACCTGGCGTACATCAAGGTCGCCAGCGGCGTGGGCGCCGGGCTGGTCGTGAACGGCCAGATCTACCGCGGGCCCGGCGGTACGGCGGGCGAGATCGGGCACATCACGCTGGACGAGTCGGGCCCCGTGTGCCGCTGCGGCAACCGCGGCTGCCTGGAGACCTTCACCGCGGCCCGCTATGTGCTGCCGCTGCTGCACTCCAGTCACGGCACGGATCTGACCATGGCCAAGGTGGTGCAGCTCGCGGGGGAGGGCGACCCGGGCTGCCGGCGCGTGATCGCCGACATAGGGCGCAACATCGGCAGCGGCGTGGCCAGCCTCTGCAACCTTCTCAACCCGTCCCGCGTGGTGCTCGGCGGCGACCTCGCCGAGGCCGGTGACCTGGTCCTGGACCCCGTGCGCGATTCGGTCGCGCGCTATGCGATCCCCAGCGCCGCGCGGCAGTTGGCGGTCGTCCCCGGCACCCTCGGGGGCCGCGCCGAGGTGCTGGGCGCGCTGGCGCTGGTGCTCAGCGAGATGGGCGACGCCTCGCTGCTGGACGCGGTGGCCTCGGCGGGGGAGGGCGAGCCCGTCGGCGACGCGGGGGCCGACTCCGCCGGTACGGGGGCCCGTTCGGGCACCGCGGCGGACAACGGCAGCGGAGGGTCCGCGGGGCCGGGCGGCGAGGAGCCGGTGGCGGCCACGCGGGTGTGAGGAGGGGCGGCGCCGCAACTGTGGGGCGGCGCCTGGAAGTTGGCGCTTCGGGCCGGGGTTCGGCCCGCGGTTCGGCTCGCGGCGGTGTTCGCCGTTCCCTCGGCGACCCCTTCGCCGTTCCCTTCAACGTTCCGATTGCTAACGCATGGCATCGTTGCCATCTCGTTAAGGATTAACTTCTTGACGGTTGCCCTCCGTGCGAGTTGGCTTCCCGTCATCTCGGCCGCAACGGCGCGGCCCCATCACGGAGGTGAATCCTCGTGCAGGCAATCCTCAGGAAGACCCGGGTGCGTCGCGTCGTCGTCTCAGCGGCCGCGCTCTCCCTGGCCGCCGTCTCCCTCGCCGGCTGCGGCAAGGCCGGCGGCGGCAACGGCGGCAGCGGTGGCGGTGACGACAAGACCATCGGGCTGCTGCTCCCGGAGAACAAGACCACGCGCTACGAGACCTTCGACCGTCCGTACATGGAGAAGAAGATCAAGGCGCTGTGCTCGGACTGCACGGTGAAGTACAACAACGCGACGCAGGACGCCGAGACGCAGAAGAAGCAGTTCGACGCGCTGATCACACAGGGCGTCAAGGTGATCATCCTGGACGCCGTGGACGCGCAGGCCACCAGGTCGTGGGTGGACCAGGCGGCCAAGAAGGGCGTGAAGGTCGTCGCGTACGACCGTCTCGCCGAGGGTGATATATCGGCGTATGTCTCCTACGACAACGAGAAGATCGGCCGCCTCCAGGGCGAGGCGCTGGTCGAGGCGCTCGGGAGCAAGGCCAAGAGCAGCCGGGTCGTGATGATCAACGGTTCGCCGACCGACCCGAACGCGCCGCTCTTCAAGAAGGGCGCGCACAGCGTGCTGGACAAGGGCGTCCAGAAGATCGTCTACGAGCAGGACATCCCGGACTGGTCGCCCGACCAGGCCAACCAGAAGATGAACGCCGCGATCACCAAGCTCGGCAAGAGCGGCTTCGACGGGGTCTACTCGGCGAACGACGGCATGGCGGGCGGCATCTCCACCGCGATGAAGAAGGGCGGCGTGAAGAACGTGCCGCTCGGCGGCCAGGACGCCGAACTCGCGGGCCTCCAGCGGATCGTGAGCGGCGACCAGAGCTTCACGATCTACAAGGCGATCAAGCCGGAGGCGGAGACCACGGCGGAGATCGCGGTCAACCTGCTCAAGGGCAAGAAGACCGACTCGCTGACTCCGAAGACGGTGGACAGCAAGAGCAAGAAGGGCATCCCCGCCCAGCTCTACAGCGCCAAGATCGTGACCAAGGACAACATCAAGGACACGATCATCAAGGACAAGGTCTACAAGGCCGGCCAGATCTGCACGGCGAACTTCGCCAAGGACTGCGCGGCAGTGGGCTTGCGCTGACGCCGACGTATCCGCCGGAAAACAACGATCGGAGCAGGCCAAGTGCCCAACGAACCCGTGTTGGCGCTGCGTGGCATATCGAAGCGGTTCGGTGCCGTGCAGGCGCTCACCAATGTGGATCTCGAGGTCAGCGGCGGCGAGGTGCTCGCGCTCGTCGGCGACAACGGCGCGGGCAAGTCCACGCTGGTGAAGACCGTCGCGGGGGTGCACCCCATCGACGGCGGCGCGATCGAGTGGGAGGGCGCGCCGGTCACGGTCCACCGCCCGCACGACGCGCAGGAGTTGGGGATCGCGACCGTCTACCAGGACCTCGCGCTCTGCGACAACCTGGACGTGGTCGCGAACCTCTTCCTCGGCAGCGAGCTGCGCGGCGCGAAGGGCGCCCGCGGCGTGGTCCTCAACGAGATCGCCATGGAGAAGCGGGCCAAGGAGCTGCTGGACACGCTGTCCATCCGCATCCCCAGCGTGCGCATCCCCGTCGCCTCGCTGTCCGGCGGGCAGCGGCAGGTGGTGGCCATCGCCCGCGCCCTCATCGGCGACCCGAAGGTGGTCATCCTCGACGAGCCCACCGCCGCGCTCGGCGTCGAGCAGACCGCGCAGGTCCTCGACCTGGTGGAGCGGCTGCGGGAGCGCGGCCTCGCGGTCATCCTCATCAGCCACAACATGGCCGACGTGCAGGCCGTCGCCGACCGCGTCGCGGTGCTGCGGCTCGGCAGGAACAACGGGGTCTTCCCGGTCGCGGAGACCTCGCACGAGACCATCGTCGCCGCGATCACCGGAGCCTCCGACAACGCGGTGACCCGGCGCCGGGCCCGTACCGGAGAGGCGAACACGGAGGGGTCGAAGTGAGCGAGACCGTCGACAAGGCAGGCGGCCCGCCGGCGCCGGGCAACGGCGCCCCGGAGGTCGTCGACCCGCGCCTCCTCGTACGCGAGCAGGGATTCGCGGGCTATGCGCGGGACTTCGCGCGGCGGGTGCGCGGCGGCGAGCTGGGTTCGCTGCCGGTCATCCTCGGCCTGATCGTCATCGCCGTGGTCTTCCAGTCGCTGAACTCCAGCTTCCTGTCAGCGGGAAGCCTCAGCGACATCGGCGTCTACATCGCCGGTACGGGGATCATGGCCACCGGCATCGTGTTCGTGCTGCTGCTCGGCGAGATCGACCTGTCGGTCGGCTCGGTGGCCGGCGTGGGCGCCGCGGTGTGGGCGGTGCTGAGCGTCACCCACGGGGTGAGCGACGGGCTGTCCGTGGTGATCGCGGTGCTGGCGGGGCTCGCCATCGGCGCGCTGCACGGCTTCTTCTTCGCCAAGGTCGGGGTGCCGGCCTTCGTGGTCACGCTGGCCGGCTTCCTCGGCTGGAGCGGCCTGCAGATCTACCTGATGGGCGAGGAGGGCAGCATCAACACGCCCTCCGGCAGCCTCGTGGAGAACCTCACCGGCTACTACTTCGAGGACGTCGCCGCCGCGTACGGCCTCGCGCTGGTCGCCGTGCTGGCCTACGGCGGCGTCCAACTGGTGGACGCCAGGCGCCGGGTCGCCGCGCGGCTGCCGTCCCGGCCGATGAGCGAGATCCTGCTGCGTACGGGGGCCGTGGCGGTGGTGTCCTTCGCGGTGGCCGTGGTGCTGAACCAGTACCGCGGGCTGCCGCTGGCGCTGGTCCTCTTCCTCGCGGTGCTGGTGGTCGCGGACTACGTGGTGCGGCGTACGACGTACGGGCGGCAGATCTTCGCGGTGGGCGGCAACGCGGAGGCGGCGCGGCGCGCGGGCATCAACGTGGAGCGCGTGCGCATCACGGTGTTCGCCATCGCGGGGATGCTCGCCGCGTTCGGCGGGCTGTTCATCGCCAGCCTCTCCGGCGGCGCGAACAAGAGCCTCGGTGCCGGGAACACCCTGATGAACGTGATCGCCGCCGCGGTGATCGGCGGCACGAGCCTGTTCGGGGGACGCGGCAAGATCTGGTCGGCGCTGCTGGGCATCCTGGTGATCCAGTCCATCCAGCAGGGCCTCAACCTGCTGGGCATGGCCAGCGAGATCCAGTACATGATCACCGGCGCGGTCCTGCTGGCAGCGGTCGTGATCGACTCGGTGTCGCGCAGGACGCAGAAGACGGCCGGGCGCACGTAGTTCCGCTGCCGCGGTGGGCCGATGTGCGGTGTGGCCGGCGCTCTGACCGCCGGTCCGGTGGGTGCGTGGTTGCTTTCCGCCGCGGCGGATACGTGGGTGGTTGCTTTCCGCCTGTGCCTCACGGGGCTGCCTGCGACGCTCAGCGCCTCCGGCAGCCCCTTGCCTCCGCTGCGGCGGAGGGTCGCGTTCCGCGTGCGCCCGGAGCGCACCGCTGTGGCTGTGCTTCCGCGCGGCGACCCGCTGCGCCGTGGCGATGGCGCCGTACCCCCTCTCCCGCCGCAGCGGCGGGTGCGTACGGCGGTGGCGGCCGGCGGTGGCGGCGTGGCCTGCGGTGGGCAGGGATAGCGGGGCCGGAACCGTCGTGGGGAACCGCAGGAGGCGATGCGGAGGTCCAGCCGTAGGAGGGGGTCACTTCGCGGGAGACAGCGCCCGGCCGGGGTGACTCAGATCGCACCGCCGGATCACCCTCCCCGCCCCGGGAACATTAGACTCGGCGGAATCGGCACTGCCCGAACAGCACAGCTCGACAGCAAGGAGGCACCTGTGCAGAAGGGGCCGCGCGCAGCGCGTCCGTCCGGCGATGCGGAGACCGGTGAGCGGCGCACGCTGCTCAGCCGCATCGCGGGCCCGCGCGATCTCGACCGGCTGAGCCAGGAGGAGCTGGAGCAGCTGGCACGGGAGATCCGGACCTTCCTCATCGAGTCGGTCTCCAAGACCGGAGGACACCTGGGCCCCAATCTGGGCGTGGTCGAGCTCACCCTCGCCCTGCACCGGGTCTTCCACTCCCCGCAGGACAAGGTGCTCTTCGACACCGGCCACCAGAGTTACGTGCACAAGCTGCTCACGGGCCGCCAGGACTTCACGGGGCTCCGCACGAAGGGCGGCCTCTCCGGCTACCCCTCGCGGGCCGAGTCCGAGCACGACGTGATCGAGAACAGCCACGCCTCGACCGTCCTGGGCTGGGCCGACGGCCTGGCCAAGGCCAACGAGGTGCGCAAGAAGGACGACCACGTGGTCGCCGTGATCGGCGACGGCGCGCTCACCGGCGGCATGGCCTGGGAGGCGCTGAACAACATCGCCGCGGCCAAGGACCGCCCGCTGGTCATCGTCGTGAACGACAACGAGCGCTCGTACTCGCCCACGATCGGCGGCCTGGCCAACCACCTCGCCACCCTGCGCACGACCAACGGCTACGAGCGCTTCCTCGCCCGCGGCAAGGAGGTGCTCAACCGCACCCCGGTCGTCGGCAGGCCGCTGTACGACACCCTGCACGGCGCCAAGAAGGGCCTGAAGGACTTCATCTCGCCGCAGGGCATGTTCGAGGACCTCGGCCTGAAGTACGTGGGCCCGATCGACGGCCACGACAGCGAGGCCCTGGAGTCGGCGCTCCAGCGCGCCAAGCGCTTCGGCGGCCCGGTCATCGTGCACTGCCTCACCGAGAAGGGCCACGGCTATCAGCCGGCCCGCCAGCACGAGGCCGACCAGATGCACGCCGTCGGCGTCATCCACCCGGACACCGGCCTGCCGGTGAAGTCCTCGGGCGCCGACTGGACCTCGGTGTTCGGCGAGGAGATGGTCAAGCTCGGCCGCGAGCGCGAGGACATCGTGGCCATCACGGCGGCGATGATGCGCCCGGTGGGGCTGCACGCGTTCGCGCAGGAGTTCCCCGACCGGGTCTACGACGTGGGCATCGCCGAGCAGCACGGCGCGGTCTCCGCCGCCGGGCTCGCCACCGGCGGCCTGCACCCGGTGTTCGCGGTGTACGCCACGTTCCTCAACCGGGCATTCGACCAGGTGCTGATGGACGTCGCCCTGCACAAGTGCGGCGTCACCTTCGTACTCGACCGTGCCGGCATCACCGGCTCCGACGGCGCCTCGCACAACGGCATGTGGGACATGTCGGTGCTGCAGTGCGTGCCGGGGCTGCGGATCGCCGCGCCGCGTGACGCCGACCAGGTGCGGGCCCAGCTCCGCGAGGCGGTGCAGGTGGACGACGCGCCGACCGTCGTCCGCTATTCGAAGGGCGCGGTCGGCCAGCCGGTCGCCGCCGTCGGGCGCGTGGGCGGCATGGACGTCCTCCGCGAGGCCGGTGAGCAGCGCCCCGACGTGCTGCTGGTCTCGGTCGGCGCGCTGGCGCCGATGTGCCTGGAGGTGGCCGAGCTGCTGGAGAAGCAGGGCATCTCGACCACGGTGGTGGACCCGCGCTGGGTCAAACCCGTGGACGAGGCCCTGGCGCCGCTGGCCGACGAGCACCGCGTGGTCGTCACGGTGGAGGACAACAGCCGCGCGGGCGGCGTCGGTTCGGCCGTCGCGCAGGCGCTGCGCGACGCGGGCGTGGACGTGCCGCTGCGGGACTTCGGCATCCCGGAGCGCTTCCTCGACCACGCCTCGGTCTCCGAGATCAAGGCCGAGATCGGGCTCACCGCGCCGGACATCGCACGTCAGGTGACGGGCCTGGTGGCCCGCATCGACGGACGGTACGACGACGAGCACGCCCCCGGTGCCCCGGAGGCCGCGCGCGACTGAGCGGAGCCTTCTCGGTAGGCGGAGTCATTGAGGCAGGCAGAGCCTTCGAGTCAGCCTTCGAGGCCGTGTGATTGCGGCCCCGTGTCCGAAAGACGGACAGCGCGTCCGTCTTTCGGTGGCTGAGATCTACTCTGTGCCACAGCCCCCGGCCGGGCCGGACCACCCCAGCGGTGTCCGGCCCGGCCGACGTGTGTGCGGCCGCGCCGGTCGCGTCGCACGAGTCGCTTCCCCTCGAGGGGGTAGCCTCCGGGGCGTCCATGGATCAATTCCGGCCAACCGGCCAGCGGACAAGTGGTGCACGGAGGACTGCCGATGAGCACAGTGCAGAGAGGACCGGAGCGCAGAGGCGGAGGTCTCTTCGCGACGAAATCCGTCGAGCAGTCGATCCAGGACACCGACGAGCCGGGCACCCGGCTGAGGAAGTCGCTCAGCGCCTTCGACCTGATGATCTACGGCGTCGGCATCGTCATCGGCACCGGCATCTTCGTGGTCACCGGCACCGTCGCGAAGCAGTACGCGGGCCCGGCCGTCGCGCTCTCCTTCGTCGTCGCCGCGGTCGTGTGCGGCCTCGCGGCCATGTGCTACGCCGAGTTCGCCTCCACCGTGCCGGTGGCCGGATCGGCGTACACCTTCTCCTACGCCTCGCTCGGCGAGCTGCCCGCCTGGATCATCGGCTGGGACCTGGTGCTCGAACTCGCCCTGGGCGCCTCGACGGTGGCCGGCGGCTGGTCGCAGTACATCGTCCAGCTCCTCGACAGCATCGGCATCACGGTGCCGGCGGCCCTCACGCACGGCGGCGACGGCTTCGGCTTCGACGTGTTCGCGGCGCTGCTCGTGCTGGTGATCACCGGCGTACTGCTGGCCGGAATGAAGCTCTCGGCGCGGGTCACCTCGGCCGTCGTCGCGGTGAAGATCACCGTGGTGCTGGTGGTCATCATCGCCGGCGCGTTCTTCATCGTCGGCGACAACTACCAGCCCTTCATCCCGCCGTCGCACGGCGTCGAGGCGGGCACCTCGGGGCTGCTGACGCCGCTGTCCCAGGAGCTGTTCGGCTTCACGCCCTCGCAGTTCGGCATCATGGGCATCTTCTCCGCCGCAGCCGTCGTCTTCTTCGCGTTCATCGGCTTCGACATCGTCGCCACCGCGGCCGAGGAGACCAAGAAGCCCCAACGGGACATGCCCCGCGGCATCTTCGGCTCCCTCGCGATCTGCACCGCGCTGTACGTGGCCGTCTCGCTGGTCGTCACCGGCATGCGGAAGTACAGCGAACTCGACGACGCGGCCCCGCTGGCCTCCGCCTTCAAGGCCGTCGGGCAGGACTTCTTCTCCGGGCTCATCTCCTTCGGCGCGGCCGTCGGCCTCACCTCCGTGGTGATGCTGCTGCTCCTCGGCCAGACCCGGGTGTTCTTCGCGATGAGCCGGGACGGGCTGCTGCCCCGCGCCTTCTCCAAGGTGCACCCCAGGTTCGGCACCCCGTACCGCACCACGATCCTGCTCGGCGTCGTCGTCGCGCTGATCGCAGGCTTCTTCTCGGTGACCGAGCTGACCGAGATGGTCAACATCGGCACCCTGTTCGCCTTCGTGGTCGTCTCGCTCGGCGTGATCATCCTGCGCCGCACCCGTCCCGAACTGCCGCGCGCCTTCCGTACGCCGTGGGTGCCCGTGGTGCCGATCCTCTCGGTGCTGGCCTGCCTGTGGCTGATGCTCAACCTGAGCATCGAGACGTGGCTGCGGTTCGGCGCGTGGATGGTGCTGGGCGTGATCGTGTACTTCGCGTACGGCCGCCGCAACAGCCGGCTGCGCCAGCGCCGTGCGGAGCAGGTGACCGAGGGCTGAGTACCGGGGGCCCGTGCTGAGGGCTCCCTTTCGTCCGCTTTGCGACGGCGGGGCGTATAGGTTGGCGGCATGCCGTCGCCTTCCGCCCCGTCGTCGTCTGCGTACGCCGCATCGCGCCCGTCCCCCTCGCGCGGGGGCGGGCGCGGCGTCGTGTCCGGCGGGCGCGCGGGCTACTGGCCGCGGCTGCTCCCCGTCCTCGCGGCGCTCGCCGTGCTGACCCGGCTGCCCTCCTTCGCGCGGCCCGTCTGGAACCCGGACGAGGGCTTCCTCGCCACCCAGGCGCGCATGCTCGCCGGCGGCGGCAGGCTCTACGACACGGTCGTGGACCGCAAGCCGCCGCTCGTCCCGTGGCTCTACCAGGGCGCGTTCGCCCTCTTCGGCGACGGCTCGCTGTGGCCGCTGCGGGTGGCCGCGGTGCTCGCCGTGCTGGCCGGCGCCGCGCTCGCCGCCTCGCTGGCGCGCCGCCGCTGGGGCGAGCGCGCGGGGGCCGTCGCCGGAGTGCTGTACGTCCTCGCCTCGGTGGGGCTCAATCCGGAGGACACCCAGGCCGCGACGTTCGAGGTCTTCATGCTGCCGTGGACGGTGGCGGCGGTGTGGTGCGCGGACCGCGGACGTTGGCTGTTCGCGGGGCTGTCCGTGGCGGGCGCGATGCTGTGCAAGCAGACCGGGGGAGCGGTGCTGTTGCCGGTGCTGTTCCTGCTGTGGCGCGACAGGGCCGGGTGGTGGGCGCTGTTGCGCGCGCTGGTCGGCGCCGCCGCGCCGGTGGTGGCGTGCGCGGTGGCCTTCGGGCCTGGGCGGTTCGTGTACTGGCTGGCGACCGGTTCCGGGGCGTACGCCTCCGTGGCGGGCGCCGGGATGCGGGCGCTGACCCGCGGCCTGGGCAGCACCGGGATCCTGCTGCTGGCCTGCGCGCCGTTCGTGCTGGCGCTGCTGTACGCGGGGGTGGCGCGGCGCGAGGGGGCGCTGCGGGGGACGGCCGACCTGTGGGTGTGGCTGGGGAGTTCGGTGCTGGGTGTGCTGGTGGGGTTCCAGTTCTACGGCCACTATTTCCTGCAACTGGTGCCGCCGCTGGCCCTGCTGGGGGCGGCCGCGCTGTGCGCGTTGCGGCCGCGGACCGCTGTTGTGGCCGTTGCCGCGACGGGGGTGCTGTGCGCCGGGTATGTGGGGTGGGGTTACGTCGCCGAGCGCGCCGAGCTGGATCATGCGCGGCGGGTGGCGGCGGCGGTCCGCTCCCATGCGTCGCCCCCTGAATCGGTGCTGTTGTGGGGCATGCACCCCGAGGGCTATTGGTTCGCCGACAGGGCCCCGGCCTCGCGCTATCTGACCGCGGGTTTCCTGACGAACTTCAGCGGTGGGCGGGGCGGAGTGCGGGTCGGCGAGCAGTACGCGATGGACGGCGCGTGGGCGCATTTCCGGGGGGAGTTGGCGCGCGAGCGGCCCGCCGTGATCGTGGACGACGCGCGGGGGGCGGAGTACGGGGTGCCGCGCACGCCGACGTTGCGCGCTTACGTGGCGCGGCACTATGTGCGCGCGGGCACGGTCGATGGAGCGGTGCTGTACGTGCCGCGGCGATAGGCCCGATGGGTGCGGCCCGGGCGGGGTGGCGGTCCGCTGTGCCCACACTCCCCACGGCGCGAATCGTCCAACTAGAGGTCTAGACAACGGACTTGCCCTCCGGGTCTACTGAGCCGCGTTGCGTGCCGAGACGAGGAGGTGTCGGGAGTGACCCCTGCGCTGGGACGGCGCCGATTCCTGGCCGCGGCCGGGGCCGCGGCCACCACCACGGCGCTCGGCGGCTGCGCCGGCCTCACCGGCGGCTACGCGCCCGACGGCCTCGTCGTGCACTCGCAGCTCGGCGGCAACGCACCGGGCGCCCCCGCCTGGGCGCGGGCCTCCGACGCCTTCCGGCGGCAGAACCCGCACATGCCGCTGAAGGTCCTCACCAACGCGGACGACCTCCAACAGGTCTACGAGACCGCCAAGCTGGCCGGCAAGGAAGCCGACGTCGTGCTGGTCAACCTCTGGGACAAGGCGCTCGCCTGGACCGACGTCGGCGCGACCGTCCCGGTGAACCGCTACCTCGACGCCTGGGGCCTCCGCGACCGCGTCATCGGCGCGCCCCTCCGCGAGTGGACGGACAAGCGGGGCCGCATCCAGGGCTTCCCCTTCCTGCGGACCAACTGGCCCGTGGTGTTCAACGAGAAGCTGCTGCACAGCGCGGGGGTGGCGGAGATACCCCGTACCCACGACGCCCTCATCGACGCGGCGAAGAAGCTGCGCCGCAAACGCATCACGCCCGTCGCCATCGGCGGCAACGACTGGAGCGGCCAGAAGCTGCTGCTCCAGATCATGCAGGCGTACGTACGGGCCGACGAGGCGAAGCACGTGATGGCCAGCGGCGACTTCAGCGGCTCGCCGGGCGCGCGGCGCGGCATCGAACTGTTCGTGGAGCTGCGCGACGCCGGCGTCTTCGGCGAGGACGCGCAGGGCGTCACCTCCGACCTGATGACCACCCAGGTCGCCACCGAGAAGGCCGCCTCGGCCTCGCTGATGTCCTCCGCGATGGCCAAGATCCCCAACGGTCCCGCCCGGCACATGACCGTCGGCGGCTTCCCCGTACCCGGCGACGCCGTCTACCCGAAGCCGACCATCATGCGCGCCAACGCCTCCCAGGGCATCTGGGTCAGCCCCAACGGCGAGCGGAAGATCGAGCGCGTGGAGCGGTTCGTGCGCTTCATGTACAGCGAGGAGACCGTGCGCACCTTCGTGCACGGGGGCCGCGACGTCGCCCTGCACACCGACGCGCTCAGCACCGGATTCCCGCTGGTCGCGCAGGGGCAGCGGCTCGGCGAGGGCGAGGACAGCCCGGTCAGCGAGGTGGTGTGCCCCGACATCCACATCCCCGCCGCCGTGACCCAGCCGCTCATCCAGGCCACCGGCACCGCGTTCGGCCCCGGGGCCGGCGCGCGGAAGGTCCGTACGGCCATGGAGCACGCCTACCGCAGCACCGACACCTGACGAAGCCGGACGGCCGACGCCCGACTCCCCTTACGCGCCCACCTCTTGGAGGCCGCCATGTCCACGGCATCCACGTCCGCCTCGGCGACCGCGACGACGCTCGCCCCGGACCCGCGGCATGCGGGCGGCGCGCCACCGGCCGGCGGGAGGGCGGTGCCGCGCTCGCCCACCAAGGGCCCCACGTGGCTCGCGGTGCCCGCGCTGGCCTGGTACCTGGTCTTCATGCTCGGTCCGGTGGCCGCCATCTTCGTGATCGCCTCGCTGCACTGGCCCGGCATGCTCCAGCCGCGCAGCTTCGCGGCGCTGGACAACTACCGCACGGTGCTGGCCGATCCGGTGTTCTGGCAGGCCGTGCGCAATACCGGGGTGCAGCTCGCCGTCGCGTTGCCGGTGATGCTGGTGTGCGCGTACATGCTGGCGTACTACCTCGTACAACGCCCGCCCGGGCACAGGCCGTTGCGCTATCTGCTCTTCGTGCCAGGCCTGATCTCCACGCCGGCGAAGGCGATGTTCTTCTACGCGGCGCTCTCCCCCGACGGCCTGGTCAACGGCATCCTGCGGGACCTCGGCCTGGGCTCGCTCGCGCGCGTGTGGCTGGCCGATCCGGACACGGCGCTGTACGGGATCGTCGCGCTGGACATCTGGGCGGGCATCGGCTTCACCGCCGTGCTGATCGCGGCGCGGCTCGGCAGCGTGGGGGACGAGATCGCGGAGGCGGCGCAGCTGGACGGCGCGGGGCACTGGCGCGCGATGTGGCGCATCCACTTCCCGATCGTGCGCGACTACGTCGGCGTGGTCGCGATGCTCCAGTTCCTGTGGACCCTCTTCGGCTCGGCGCAGCACGTGCTGCTGCTGACCAAGGGAGGCCCGGGCGACTCCTCCACGACGCTCGCGTATCTCGTGTACCAAAAGGCGTTCCTGCAAGCCGACTTGGGATACAGCCAGGCCGTCGGGGTGTTCCTCTTCGCCGCCGGGCTGGCCGGAATGCTGCTGATCCGCCGCGCGCTGCGGCCGAGCCACTGACCGCCGAGCCACTGACCGCCGTACGAGCCACCGAGGAGGTCCCCATGAGCACCCGCTCCGGACGGCGGCTGCGTCCCGCCTGGATACCCGCGCACCTGCTCGCCTGGGGGTACGCGGCGCTGCTCGTCGTGCCCCTCTACTACTTCCTGGTCTCCGCCTTCAAGGACAACGGGGGGATCTTCGGCAGCCCGCTGGGCCTCCCGGACGGCGCGCTCTCCGGCGGCGCGCTGAGCAACTTCACCGGCTCCTTCCGGCTCGCCGGGCTCGGCGGCGCGATCGCCAACTCCGCGCTGGTGACCGCAGGGGGACTGGTGGTGACCCTGCTGCTCGCCGTGCCCGCCTCCTTCGCGCTGGCCCGCAGCAGGGGCGCGGCCGGGCGGATCATGGAGCGGGTCTTCTCGCTGGGCTTCCTGGTGCCGACCTTCGCGGCGCTCTTCCCCACCTTCCTGCTGGCAGCGGCCACCGGCCTCTTCCACACCCGCACCTTCATGGTGCTGCTGCTCCCCGCCACCGCGATGCCGCTCTCCGTCGTCCTGCTCACCCAGTTCATGCGGGCGGTGCCGGGCGAGCTGGAGGAGGCGGCGCGGATGGACGGCGCGGGCACCTTCGCGGTGCTGCGCCACGTCTACCTGCCGGTCTGCCTGCCGGGCATCGCCGCGATCGTGCTGCTCAACTTCCTCAACTTCTGGAACGAGTACCTGTATTCGCTCATCCTCATCGGCCCCGACCCCGAGCTCCGCACCATCCAGGTGGCGCTTCCCACACTGGTCGCCACCGCCGGAACGGACTACGGACTGCTCGCGGCGGGCACGGTGATCACACTGGTGCCGGTGTTCGCCGTGTACTCGCTGCTCCAGAAGCGGATGCAGGCGGCGCTGCTGAGCGGTGCGGTCAAGATGTGAGCCCGCGCCGCGCGACCACTGAGCGCGCCCGCCGCCGGAGGACACCCGCCGCTCAACGACGAGTGAGGAGAGCTGAGCTTTCATGAAGCGCTTCAGTGACCGGCTGGCCCACGACCCCGACGTGCTGCCCTGGCTCGGCGTGAACTTCTGGTCCAGGACCGGCGGCCCGCTGATGTGGCGTTCGTACGACCCGCGCACGGTACGCGAGGAGCTGCGGGTGCTGCGCGAGCACGGGCTGAACATGACCCGCTCGTTCTTCTACTGGCCGGACTTCATGCCGACCCCGTACACCGTCGACGAGGCGCTGTGCGTGCACTTCGCCGACTTCCTGGACGCGCACCGCGAGTACGGCATGAAGACCGTGCCGACCTTCATCGTCGGCCACATGTCGGGGGAGAACTGGGACCCCTCGTGGCGGGGCGGCCGCGACCTGTACGGCGACGTGTGGATGGTGTCCCGCCAGGCGTGGTTTGCCAAGGAGATGACCCGCCGCTTCCACCGGCACCCGGCCATCACGGGCTGGCTGGTCAGCAACGAGATGCCGATCTACGGGCGGGTGCCGGGACAGGACCCGGCGCCCCGCGAACACGTCAACTCCTGGGCCGAGGCCATCGTCAACGCGGTCCGCGCCACCGGGGCCCCGCAGCCCGTCTCGCTGGGCGACGGCGCCTGGGGCATGGAGGTCATGGGCAAGGAGAACGGGTTCTCGCTGCGCGAGACCGCCGAGCTGATCGACTTCGCGGGCCCGCATGTGTACCGGATGGAGAACGACCGGATACGCCAGCACCATCGCGCCGCCTTCGAGTGCGAGCTGGCGGCCGTCGCCCGCAAGCCCGTGATCCTGGAGGAGTTCGGGCTCTCCACGGACTTCGTCTCGGAGGAGAACGCCGGGGTCTACTACCGCCAGACCCTGCACCACTCGCTCCTCGCGGGCGCCACCGGCTGGATCGCCTGGAACAACACCGACTACGACGCGCTGGCGGCGCAGCCCCCGTACGACCACCACGGCTTCGAGATGCACTTCGGCGTGACCGACACCCAGGGCCGCCCGAAGGCGCCGCTGCGCGAACTCGCCGCCTTCTCCGAGGTGCTGGAGCAGGTCGACTTCGGCAACTGCCGGCGCGCGGACAGCGACGCCGCGCTGATCGTCCCGGCCTTCCTGGAACGCGGCTTCCCCGTGGGGTACGCGGCCGACCGCCCGGTCGTCTTCGAGTCGCTGCGCCAGGGCTACACCGCGGCGCGCGAGGCGGACCTGCCGCCGGTCCTCGTACGCGAACAGGACGGGCTCCCCGAGGGCCCCGCAGCGGAGGGCGTGCGGCTCCATCTGCTGCCCTCCACGCGGCAGTTGCTCGCTCCCACCCGCCGCCACCTGGAGCGGCTGGCGCGCGGCGGGGCGACCGTCTACCTCTCGTACTGCTCCGGCGAGCAGGGCACCACCCGCGGGCCGTGGTTCCAGGACCTCAACGGGCTGTTCGGCGTGGAACTCCAGCTCTCCTACGGTCTCGCCGAGCCCATCGAGGACGACACCGTCGAGCTGACCTTCACCGAGGACTTCGGGAGCATCGCGGCGGGCGAGACGCTCCGCTTCGACCTGGGCGGCTACCGGGGGAGCGACGACAGCAGGGCCTTCCTGCCGGTCGTGCCGACCGGTTCGCGTGTGGTGGCGACCGACGGACACGGGCGCCCCGCGGTGCTCCGGCACGCGCTGGGGGAGGGGGAGACGGTGCTGTGCACGTACCCCCTGGAGTATCTGGCGGCGCGCACCCCGCGGGTCAATCCCGAGCAGACGTACCGGCTGTACGAGGCGCTCGCTGAGGTCGCGGGGGCCTCGCGCCCCGTGCGCACGGGCACCCCGCTGGTGTCGGCCGACGCCCTCGTGCACGAGGACGGCCGCCGCTTCGTGTGGCTGATCAGCCAGGCGGCCGAGCGGACGACGGTGCGCCCCGGCGTGGACGGCTCGCTGCACGAGCTCGGCACCGGCAAGGAGACGGCCGCGGTCGAGCTGGAGCCGTACGGCGTACGGGTGCTGGAGCTGCGCGGCGCCTCCGGCGGGGTGTGAGAGGGGCCTCCGGCGGGGTGTGACCGGTTCTGACCGGCTCGATCGCCGGAACCGGGGGCGGCGGGCCTGGCATCATCCCAGGCATGCAGAGTGACCTCTTCAAGGACGAGTATCTCGCCAAGGACCCGGCCGCCTCCGGGATGTCCCTCCAGAACGGCAAGTCCATCAAGTACGCCGTGAACGGGGAGTGTTACGCGCGCCAGGGCGCGATGGTCGCCTTCCGCGGGAACCTCCAGTTCGAGCGCCAGGGCCAGGGCGTCGGCGGCTACATCAAGCGCAAGGTCACCGGCGAGGGCCTGCCGCTGATGGCGGTGCGCGGGCAGGGCGAGGCGTGGTTCGCGCACGAGGCGGCGAGCTGCTTCATCGTGGACATAGCCCCCGGTGACGCGCTGAGCATCAACGGCCGCCACGTCCTGGTCTTCGACTCCTCGCTCTCCTACGACGTGAAGATGGTCAAGGGCGCGGGGATGACCGGCGGCGGCCTGTTCAACAGCGTGTTCACCGGCCAGGGCAGGCTCGGCATCACCTGCGAGGGGGAGCCGATCGTGATCCCCGTACGCCCGCAGCAGCCGGTGTACGTCGACACGGATGCGGTGGTGGGGTGGAGCGCGCAGCTCTCCCCGTCCCTGCACCGCTCGCAGAGCGTGGGCTCCATGCTGCGGGGTGGCTCGGGCGAGGCGGTCCAACTCGCCCTGGAGGGCGAGGGCTTCGTGATCGTGCGGCCCAGCGAGCTGCATCCGCAGCCGGCCGCGTCCTGAGACCTGGCCTTTGACCGCCGGTCGGGCGCGCTGTGGGTCGCCTTCCGCTGCGGCGGGATGTGGGTTGGGTGGTTGCGACGGCTTTGTGAGTTACGGGTCGGCTTACGACGCTCCGCGCCTCCAGCCGCCCCTCGCTCCCGCCTGTGGCGAACGCCGGTAGCGCTTCCTCCTCACGAGCTGTGGGCAGTCGTTCCGCAGGGGCGGAACGGGTGGGCACAGCGGACGTAAGCCCCCCCCGCCCTCCGCAACCCCGTTGCCAACGGGGCCCGGGGCGAAGCCCCGGAAACGCCGACGGCGCCCGTACCCAGGGAAGTTGGGTGCGGGCGCCGTCCGCGTACAAGAGAGGCGTCACGCAGGGACGCTGGCCACCCCAGGCCCCAGGAAGCGCTTCCCGACCGCGCGCTCGGACACACCCGCGCGATCCAGGTACGGCGTGATCCCACCGAGGTGGAAGGGCCACCCGGCCCCGGTGATCAGGCACAGGTCGATGTCCTGAGCCTCCGCCACCACACCGTCGTCCAGCATGATCCGGATCTCCTCGGCGATCGCGTCCAGCGCCCGGTCCCGCACCTGCTCCTCGCTCAGCACGGTGTCCCCGACCTGGAACAGCGAGGCGACCTCGGGGTCCAGCTCCTGCGTACCCGGGACGTACAGGTTCCGCTTGCCCGCCTCGACGACCCGCCCGAGGTTCTCGGAGACGCCGAAGCGCTCCGGGAAGGCCGCGTTGAGCGTGCCGGCCACGTGGTGGGCGACCGCGGGGCCGACCAGCTCCAGCAGCACGATCGGCGACATCGGCAGCCCCAGCGGCGCCAGCGCGCGGTCCGCGACCTCGACCGGCGTGCCCTCGTCGATGGACCGCAGCACCTCGCCGAGGAACCGGGTCAGCACGCGGTTCACGACGAAGGCCGGCGCGTCCTTCACGAGCACCGCGGTCTTCTTCAGCGACTTCGCGACCGAGAAGGCGGTCGCCAGCGACGCGTCGTCGGTCTTCTCGCCGCGCACGATCTCCAGCAGCGGCAGGATCGCGACCGGGTTGAAGAAGTGGAAGCCCACGACCCGCTCGGGGTGCTTGAGCTGCGAGGCCATCTCGCTGATCGACAGCGAGGAGGTGTTCGTGGCGAGGATCGCGTGCTCCGGCACGGCCGCCTCGACCTCGGCGAACACCTTCTGCTTGACGCCCATCTCCTCGAAGACGGCCTCGATCACGAAGTCCGCGTCGGCAAAGGCGGTGGCCTTGTCCAGCGAGCCGGTGACCAGGGCCTTCAGGCGGTTCGCCTTGTCCTGGTTGACGCGGCCCTTGAGCAGCAGCTTGTCGATCTCCTCGTGGACGTAGCCCACGCCCTTGTCGACCCGCTCCTGGTCGATGTCGGTCAGCACGACCGGCACCTCAAGGCGCCGCGCGAAGAGCAGCGCGAGCTGCGAGGCCATCAGGCCCGCGCCCACGACGCCGACCTTGGTGACCGGGCGGGCCAGGTTCTTGTCCGGCGCGCCCGCGGGCTTCTTCGCGCGCTTCTGCACGAGGTTGAACGCGTAGATGCCGCTGCGCAGCTCGCCGCCCATGATGAGGTCGGCGAGCGCCTTGTCCTCCTCCTCGAAGGCCGCGCGCAGGTCGCCGTCCTTGGCCTTGGCGATGATGTCCAGCGCCCGGTAGGCGGCGGGAGCGGCGCCGTGCACCTTGCTGTCGGCGATGCCCTTGCCGCGCTCGACGGCCTGGTCCCACGCCTCGTCACGGTCGACCTCGGCGCGTACGACCTCCAGCTCGCCCTTCAGCACGGACGCGGTCCAGCGCAGCGACTCCTCCAGGAAGTCCGCGCCCTCGAAGATCGCGTCGGCGATGCCCAGCTCGTAGACCTGCTTGCCCTTGAGCTGCTTGTTCTGGTTGAGCGAGTTCTCGATGATCACCGAGACCGCGCGGTCGGCGCCGATCAGGTTCGGCAGCAGCGCGCAGCCGCCCCAGCCCGGTACGAGGCCGAGGAAGACCTCGGGCAGCGAGAACGCCGGCAGCGCCTTGGAGACGGTGCGGTACGTGCAGTGCAGACCGACCTCGACGCCGCCGCCCATGGCCGCGCCGTTGTAGTACGCGAAGGTCGGCACCGCGAGGTTCGACAGCCGCTTGAAGACGGCGTGCCCGCCGCGGCCGATGGCCAGCGCGTCCTCGTGCTTCGTCAGCACCTCGACGCCCTTGAGGTCGGCGCCGACGGCGAAGATGAACGGCTTGCCGGTGATGCCGACGCCGACGATGGAGCCCTCGGAAGCCTCCTTCTCGACCTGGTCGACGGCCTCGTCCAGCTTGGCCAGCGACTGCGGCCCGAAGGTGGTCGGCTTGGTGTGGTCCAGGCCGTTGTCCAGCGTGATCAGGGCGAACCTGCCCGCACCGCCGGGCAGGTCGAGGTGGCGCACGTGCGCCTCCGTCACGACCTCGTCAGGGAAGACCTCTGCCGCGCCCTTGAGCGTCTCTGCGATGTTGCTGCTCACTTGTTGCCCTCCCAGTGGGGGTTCTCCCAGATGACGGTCCCGCCCATGCCGAAGCCGACGCACATGGTCGTCAGGCCGTACCGCACGTTGGGCTGCTGCTCGAACTGCCGCGCCAGCTGCGTCATCAGCCGCACGCCGGAGGAGGCCAGCGGGTGCCCGAAGGCGATGGCGCCGCCGTACTGGTTGACCCGCGGGTCGTCGTCGGCGATGCCGTAGTGGTCCAGCAGCGCCAGGACCTGCACGGCGAAGGCCTCGTTGATCTCGAAGAGCCCGATGTCGTCGATCGAGAGACCGGCCTGCGCGAGCGCCTTCTCCGTCGCGGGCACCGGACCGACGCCCATGACCTCGGGCTCCACACCGGCGAAGGAGTACGAGACGAGCCGCATCTTGACCGGGAGCTCGAGCTCCCGCGCCACGTCCTCGGCGGCGAGGAGGGAGGCGGTGGCGCCGTCGTTGAGGCCCGCCGCGTTGCCCGGGGTCACGCGCCCGTGCGCGCGGAACGGCGTCTTGAGCCCGGCCAGCATCTCCAGGGTGGTCCCGGGCCGCATCGGCTCGTCCTGGGTGGCCAGGCCCCAGCCGGTCTCCCCGGCCTCGGCGTTCGTACGCCGCACCGAGACGGGCACCAGGTCGGCCTGGATGTTGCCGTTGGCGTACGCCTTGGCGGCCTTCTCCTGGCTGCGCGCCGCGTACTCGTCGGCACGCTGCTTGGACAGGTGCGGGAAGCGGTCGTGCAGGTTCTCCGCCGTCATGCCCATGAACATGGCGGACTGGTCGACCAGCTTCTCCGACACGAAGCGCGGGTTGGGGTCGACGCCCTCGCCCATCGGGTGCCGCCCCATGTGCTCGACACCGCCGGCCACGACGAGGTCGTACGCGCCGAAGGAGATGGACCCTGCGGTGGTCGTCACCGCGGTCATCGCACCGGCGCACATACGGTCGATGGAGTAGCCGGGAACGGTCTGCGGCAGCCCGGCGAGGATCCCGGCGGTCCGGCCGAGGGTCAGGCCCTGGTCGCCGATCTGGGTGGTCGCGGCGAGCGCGACCTCGTCGATGCGCTCCGGCGGCAGGTCCGGGTTCCGGCGCAGCAGCTCCCGGATGCACTTGACGACCAGGTCGTCCGCGCGGGTCTCGTGATAGATGCCCTTGGGGCCCGCCTTGCCGAACGGGGTACGGACGCCGTCGACGAAGACGACGTCCCTAGCGGTACGAGGCACGTTGGCTCTCCTCCAGGTGCGGTGTGTACGCCGAGCGGCGCGCTTCCCGCCGCCCATGCTACTTGTCGGTAACCACCAGGCAAGAGCCGCCCTGGGTGAGGGGCACACGTCACATCGAGCAGCGGCGAGCAGCCGAGAAATGTCTTCCGCCGCAGCGGCGAGCAACCACGCGCACAAAGCCACCGGCGGTGACAGCGCGAAGCGCGCCGCGGCGACAGCCGGAAAGAAGCCGGCAGCGAAAAGCGGCCGGAGCGGAAAGGCACCGAAGGGCGGCGTTAGCCGTCCTTCGCGGTCAGCTCTCCTTCGCGGCCAACGCCCCCGCGAGGAGCGGGGCCGTCTGGGAGATCTGCCACTCGCGCGCGCCCAGCGCCCGCAGCGCCTCCACGACGCCCTCCTCGGACGCGGCGGGCGGCTGCCAGCACAGCCTGCGCACGGTGTCGGGGGTGAGCAGATTCTCCTGCGGCAGGTCCAGCTCCTCGGCGCGGGCCACCACGGCGGCCTTCGCCGCGGTCAGCCGCGCGGCGGCCGCCGGGTCCTTGTCGGCCCAGGAACGGGGCGGAGGCGGTCCGTTCAACGGCTGGCCCTGCTGGGGCAGCTGCTCCTCGGGCAGCGCCTTCGCGCGCTCCACGGCGGCCTGCCACTGCTCGAGCTGCTTGCGCCCCATGCGGTGCCCGAAGCCCGAAAGGCCGGCCAGCGCCTGCGCGTTGGCCGGGACCGCCAGCGCGGCCTCCACGATCGCCGCGTCCGAGAGCACCTTGCCGGGGGAGACGTCACGCTTCTGCGCGATGCGGTCCCGCGCGGTCCACAGCTCCCGCACGACGGCCATCTGGCGGCGCCTGCGCACCTTGTGCATGCCCGAGGTGCGGCGCCAGGGGTCCTTGCGCGGGGGCGGCGGCGGGGCCGAGGCGATGGCGTCGAACTCCTCGCGGGCCCAGGCGAGTTTGCCCTGCCGCTCCAGCTCCTCCTCGAGCGCGTCCCGCAGGTCGACCAGCAGCTCCACGTCCAGCGCCGCATACCGCAGCCAGGGCTCGGGCAGCGGGCGGGTGGACCAGTCCACGGCGGAGTGGCCCTTCTCCAGGGCATACCCCAGGACGTTCTCCACCATCGCGCCGAGGCCGACCCGCGCGAACCCGGCGAGCCGCCCCGCGAGCTCGGTGTCGAACAGCCTGCTGGGCAGCATGCCTATATCGCGCAGACAGGGCAGGTCCTGGGTCGCCGCGTGCAGCACCCACTCCGCGTCCCCCAGCGCGCTCCCCAGGTCGGAGAGGTCCGGGCAGGCCACCGGGTCGATCAGCGCGCTGCCCGCGCCCTCGCGGCGGAGCTGGATCAGATAGGCGCGCTGTCCGTACCGGTAACCCGAGGCGCGCTCGGCGTCCACGGCGACCGGCCCTCGGCCCCCGGCGAAGGCGGCGATGAGCGCGGCGAGCCCGTCAGCGTCCGCTGTCACCGGGGGGATGCCCTCGCGGGGTGCGAGCAGGGGGACCGGCGCCGGACCCGAGTCGTGGCGGGTGCCGTCGGAAGAGCCCGGGGACGGGGTCTGAGCTGCGGGTGCTGATGCGGTCTCTTGGGCGTCGGTCACCCGTCAAGGGTAGCGGCGCGCACCGACGGCGAAACGCCCGCCGACGGAACGTTCCATCGGCGGGCGTCGCACCGCGTGCACGCGGCGGGCCTCAGTGGATGATGCCGGTGCGCAGGGCCACCGCGACCATGCCGGCGCGGTCGCCGGTGCCGAGCTTGCGGGCGATGCGCGCGAGGTGGCTCTTCACGGTGAGCGCGGAGAGCCCCATCGAGACGCCGATGGCCTTGTTGGACTGGCCCTCGGCGACCAGCCGCAGCACCTCGACCTCGCGGCCCGAGAGCTCGCGCAGTCCGCCGGGGTGACCTGGACCGCCGGGCCCGCCGCCGGGCCGGCGGTGCAGCCTGTTGGCCGCGGCGCCGATCGGGGCAGCGCCGTGCCGGGTGGGCATGGCGCCGCCGAGGTTGTTGCGTGTGCCGGTGACGACGTAACCCTTGACGCCTCCGGCGAGGGCGTTGCGTACCGCGCTGATGTCGTCGGCCGCGGAGAGGGCGAGGCCGTTCGGCCAGCCCGCGGCGCGGGTCTCGGACAGGAGGCTGAGCCCCGAGCCGTCGGGGAGGTGGACGTCGGCCACGCAGATGTCGCGTGGATTGCCGACTCGGGGACGGGCCTCCGCGATCGACGACGCCTCGATGACGTCCCGCACGCCGAGGGCCCAGAGGTGCCGGGTGACGGTGGAACGCACACGGGGGTCGGCGACGACGACCATGGCCGTCGGCTTGTTCGGGCGGTAGGCGACCAGGCTTGTGGGGTGCTCAAGCAGAACAGACACCGGGCCTCCTGGGGAGTGGGACGGAACCGACTCGGCGACCGGGGAACTCCGGACGAGTCGGGGTGTTCCGGGTGGAAGGGTCACTCACTCCTTCGGCAGCTCCCGCGGCCGCCTTTAGAGAAAGATCACGAAACGGTGAGAGCGTTCCCGCGGAATCAAAAGCCCGCTCGACCCCGCCCGCGCCCGCCCCTCCCGAAGCCCCCGCGCCCCTCCCGTACGCCCCGTCACCACTTCTGACGTCACATCAGGTGGTGCTCGTGCCACCCCCTTCCGGTTCCCGCCCTGCCGCGCTGCCGCCGCTGTCGCCGCTCAGGCCGGGCGCGGGCCGCGCCGCTGCGGGAGCGGCACCACGGGGGCGCCGTCGCCGCCCTCCGGCGGGAGGCCCGCGCACTGGCAGAGCAGTTCGCACCAGGCCGTCAGGTGCGCCGCCAACTCCGGTGCCGCGGTGGGCGATCCGCCCTCCGGGGTCCAGCTCGCGCGGAGCTCCAGCTCGCTCTCGGGCGGCCGGTCGCCGAGCCGCCCGAAGAACTGCGAGCCGACACGGGTGACCGTGCCGCTCGGCTCCCCGTACCCGGCCGAGCGCGCCTCCAGGGCGCCCGTCAGCCAGGACCAGGTCACCTCGGGCAGCAGGGGGTCGTCGGCCATCTCCGCCTCCAGCTCGGCGCGGGCAAGCGTGACGATGCGGAAGGTGGACTGCCACGCCTCCTGCCCGTCCGGGTCGTGGAGCAGGACGAATCTGCCGTCCGCCAGTTCCTCCCGCTCCTCCTCCGTACTGCCTCCCGCGCCGCCTGCCGTGCCGCGCGCCGCCAGGACGGTCGCCTCCAGCGCGTAGCTGTGCGGGGCGAGCCGTTGGGGCGCGGGGAGTTCGCTGAGCCGGACCTCCTGCCGCGGCCTGGTGCCGATCAGGGCGTCGACGGCCTGCCGGAAGAGCGGTGGGAGTTGATCCCCGCCCCCCTCCGTACCGCCGCCTGATCCCTCCGTCATCTGTGGTCGAGCCGCTGCCATGGGCGGAAGGGTAGGCGGAAGCGGCGGCCCGTTCGCGGAGGGACACTCGCGGGCGTGCGAGACTTCTGGGCGTGAGTGCCAACGAAAGCCTTGCGGCTCAGCAGACGAATCACGCGCACGCCGCGGACCCCGCCCAGTCGGTCTTTCTGAAGGCGTGCCGGCGCGAGCCGGTCCCGCACACGCCGGTGTGGTTCATGCGGCAGGCCGGGCGCTCGCTGCCGGAGTACCGCAAGCTGCGCGAGGGCATCGCGATGCTCGACTCGTGCATGCGGCCCGACCTCGTCACCGAGATCACGCTGCAGCCCGTGCGCCGGCACAACGTGGACGCCGCGATCTACTTCAGCGACATCGTCGTCCCCCTCAAGGCGATCGGCGTCGGCCTCGACATCAAGCCGGGCGTCGGGCCCGTCGTCGAGCAGCCCTTCCGCAGCCGCGCCGACCTGGACCGGCTGCGCCCGCTGGAGTCCGGCGACGTCTCGTACGTGACCGAGGCGGTCCGCAATCTCACCGGTGAGCTGGGCGGCACTCCCCTCATCGGCTTCGCGGGCGCGCCGTTCACGCTGGCCAGCTACCTCGTGGAGGGCGGGCCCTCGCGCAACCACGAGCACACCAAGGCGCTGATGTACGGCGACCCGGAGCTGTGGGCGGAGCTCGTGGACCGGCTCGCGGACATCACCGCCTCCTTCCTCCAGGTGCAGATCGAGGCCGGCGCCTCGGCGGTGCAGCTCTTCGACTCGTGGGTCGGCGCGCTCGCGCCCGAGGACTACCGGCGCTCGGTGCAGCCCGCCTCCGCGAAGGTCTTCGACGCGGTCGCCCCGTACGGCGTGCCGCGCATCCACTTCGGCGTCGGCACCGGCGAGCTGCTGCACGACCTCGGCGAGGCCGGGGCCGACGTGGTGGGCGCCGACTGGCGGGTGCCGGTGGACGAGGCCGCGCGGCGGGTCGGCCCCGGCAAGGCGATCCAGGGCAACCTCGACCCGGCGCTGCTGTTCGCGCCGAGCGAGGCCGTGGAGACGCAGGCCGGGCGCATCCTGGAGGCCGCGCGCGGGCTCGACGGGCACATCTTCAACCTCGGCCACGGCGTGCTGCCGGACACCGAGCCGGAGGCGCTGACCCGGCTCGTGTCGTATGTGCACGAGCAGAGCGCTCGGGGCTGAGGCGTGGTGCGGCGGGGCTGAGGCGTGGTGCCTCAGCCCCGTGTTCGCGGGTTGCGGGCCTCGGCCCCGTGGGCGGTGAGCTTCGGCCCTGCGGGCCCTAGCCGCGTTCGCGTACCGCTGCGACCGCCTTGCGGGCCGCGACCTGCACGGGGTCCCAGACCGGTGAGAACGGCGGCGCGTAGCCCAGGTCGAGCATGGTCATCTGCTCCACCGTCATGCCCGCGGTGAGGGCGACAGCCGCGATGTCCACGCGCTTGCCCGCGCCCTCGCGGCCGACGATCTGCGCGCCGAGCAGCCGTCCCGTACGGCGTTCCGCGAGCAGCTTCACGCGCATCTCGCGGGCGCCCGGGTAGTAGCCCGCGCGGCTCGTGGCGTCGGCCGTCGCGGTCACGAACTGGAGCCCGGCGTCCTCCGCCTGGGACTCCAGCAGCCCCGTACGGGCGATCTCCAGGTCGCACACCTTGCTGACGGCGGTGCCGACGACGCCGGGGAAACTGCCGTACCCGCCGCCGATGTTGGCGCCGATGACCTGGCCCTGCTTGTTCGCGTGGGTGCCGAGCGCGATGTGCCTGTTGCGGCCCGAGACCAGGTCGAGGACCTCGACGCAGTCGCCGCCCGCGTAGATGTCGGCGTGTCCGCGTACCCGCATGGCCCGGTCGGTGAGCAGCCCGCCCGACTCGCCCAGCGGCAGGCCCGCGTCGCGCGCGAGGGTCGTCTCCGGGGTGACGCCGAGGCCCAGCACGACGATGTCGGCGGGGTGTTCGGCGTCCTCCGTGCACACGGCCCGTGCGCGGCCGTTCTCGTCGGTACGGATCTCCGTGACCGCCGAGCCCGTGAGGGTCGTGATGCCCATGCCGTCCATCGCCTCGTGCACGAGTTTGCCCATGTCGGGGTCGAGGGTGGTCATGGGCTGTTCGGCGCGGTCCAGGACGGTGACCGAGTAGCCGCGCTTCACGAGGGATTCGGCCATCTCGACGCCGATGTAGCCCGCGCCGACGACGACCGCGCGGCGTCCGTTCCGGTGGGTGGGGTTCTTCTCCGCGCGCTCCAGGTCGTCGAGGACCGCCTCGCCGTCCTCCAGGGTCTGTACGCCGTGTACGCCGGCCGCGTCGATGCCGGGGATGGGCGGGCGGACGGGGCGCGCGCCGGTGGCGAGCACGAGGGTGTCGTAGCGCGTCCACTCCTCCGTGCCGTCGCTGCTCCGCGCCTTGACCCGCTTCTTCTCCGGATCGAGCGCGGTCACCTCGGTGTGCGTGCGTACGTCGATGCCGCGCTCGCGGTGCGCCTCGGGGGAGCGGGCGATCAGGTCCTCGCGGTTCTCGACGTCGCCGCCGATCCAGTACGGGATGCCGCAGGCGGAGTACGAGGTGAACGCGCCGCGCTCGAAGGCCACGATCTCCAGCTCGGCGGGGTCGGTGAGCCGCCGAGCCCCGGACGCCGCGCTCATCCCCGCCGCGTCGCCCCCTACGACGACCAGTCGCCGTGCTGCCATCTCTGCTCCTCGCGTGAGTGGTTGCGTCTCCGAGTGCCCAGTGTGCGGTCCCCGCTTTGACCGCCGACCGCTTTGCGCTGTGGGTTGCTCGCCGCCGCTCCCCGCTACTAGCTGTGGGCATTCGTTCCGCAGGGGCGGAACGGGTGGGCACAGCGGACTTGCGCCCCTGCACCCGCCCAGCCACGCACCCAACGGGGCCCGGGGCCCCGCCCCGCAGGGGCCGCGCCGACCCCGTGTCGGCATAAGCCCTGGTCGGGACCTATTAGCGTGGGGGTATGCGCGTAATCGTGGTGGGTGGTGGCATCGCGGGGCTCGCCGCGGCCGAGCGGCTCGTGCGCGACGGCGCCGAGGTCACCCTGCTGGAGGCCGCACCCCGCTGCGGCGGCAAGCTGCTGACCGGCGAGGTCGCGGGCGCGGCCGTGGACCTCGGCGCCGAGGCCATGCTCGCCCGCCGCCCCGAGGGCGTGGACCTCGCGCGCGACGCCGGACTCGGAGACGCGCTGACCGCCCCTGAGCCCGTCGGCGCCGCGATCTGGTCGCGCGGCGACCTCGTCCCCATGCCCAAGGGCCACGTGATGGGCGTGCCCGGCGACCCCGCCGCGCTGGAGACCCTGCTCTCCGCCGAGGGCCTGCAGCGGATCGCCGCCGACGCCGAACTGCCGCCGACCGAGGTCGGCGAGGACGTCGCGATCGGTGAGTATGTGGCTGAGCGGCTCGGACCCGAGGTCGTGGACCGGCTTGTGGAGCCCCTGCTCGGCGGGGTGTACGCGGGCGACGCGTACAAGATCTCGATGCGCGCCGCCGTCCCGCAGCTCTACGAGGCCGCGCGCGCCCACACCTCGCTGCTGGAAGGCGTACGGGAGATCCAGGCGCGGTCGCAGGGGACCTCGGGTGGGCCCGTGTTCGCCGGGATCGAGGGCGGGATCGGGCGGCTGCCCGGAGCCGTCGCCGAGACGCTGCGCGCCGCCGGAGCCGACATCCGTACGGGCACCCCGGCGAAGGGACTCCGCCGCTTCCCCGAGGGCTGGCAGGTCAGCGTGGACGGCGGCGTGCTCACCGCGGACGCGGTGGTGCTCGCGGTGCCCGCCTTCCCCGCGGCGAAGCTGCTCGCGGCGGAGGCGCCGGCGGCCGCATGGGTGCTGGAGGACATGGAGTACGCCTCCATGGCCCTGGTGACCCTCGCGTTCCGCCGCTCTGAGCTGGGGGATCGCGTGCCGGGCGGCAGCGGTTTCCTCGTTCCGCCGGTGGACGGGCGGAACATCAAGGCCGCGACCTTCTCCGCCAACAAGTGGCGGTGGAGCGCTGCTCAGGATCCTTCGCTCTTTCTGCTGCGCGCCTCGCTGGGGCGGTACGGGGACGAGGCCGTGCTGGAGCGCGAGGACTCCGAGCTGGTCGAACTCGCCCTCCAGGACCTGGAGTCGGCGACCGGCCTGACCCACGGACGTACCGCGGCACCCGTCGACGCGGTCGTCACGCGCTGGGACGACGCGCTCCCGCAGTACCCGGCGGGCCACCTGGAGCGGGTGGAGCGTGTGCGCCGGTACGCCGCGCAGGTCCCGGGCCTGGCGGTGTGCGGAGCCGCGTACGGCGGGGTCGGCATCCCCGCGTGCGTGGCCGACGGGCGGCGCGCGGCAGAGGCAGTGACGGGGCGGACCCTGCAGAGGGCCGGACAGAAGAGCGAGTGAGAATAGAGCCATGACTGACGCATCCGAGAGCACGGCGGACAGGACCCCCAACGCGGGCAAGAAGGCGAAGGACCTCAACGAGGTCATCCGCTACACCCTCTGGTCGGTGTTCCGGCTGCGCGACCTGCTGCCCGAGGACCGCGGCGGGTACGCGGAGGAGGTCGAGGAGCTGTTCGCGCAGCTCGCCGCGAAGGACGTGGTGGTGCGCGGCACCTACGACGTGTCCGGGCTGCGGGCCGACGCTGACCTGATGATCTGGTGGCACGCGGAGGACTCCGACGCGCTGCAGGACGCCTACAACCGCTTCCGCCGCACCCGCCTCGGGCGCGCGCTGGATCCTGTGTGGTCGAACATGGCGCTGCACCGCCCCGCCGAGTTCAACAAGTCGCACATCCCGGCGTTCCTCGCGGACGAGGAGCCCCGCGCGTATGTGAGCGTCTACCCCTTCGTGCGCAGCTACGAGTGGTATCTGCTCCCGGACGACGAGCGCCGCACGATGCTCGCCGACCACGGCAAGATGGCCCGCGGCTTCCCCGACGTGCGCGCCAACACGGTGCCCGCCTTCTCGCTGGGCGACTACGAGTGGATCCTCGCCTTCGAGGCCGACGAGCTGTACCGCATCGTGGACCTCATGCGGCACCTGCGGGGTTCGGAGGCGCGGCGGCACGTGCGCGAGGAGGTCCCGTTCTACACCGGGCGCCGCAAGCCGGTGTCCGAGCTGGTGGCAGGGCTCGCATAACGGCCTGATGCATGGGGAAGGGCGGCCGGTCGACCGGCCGCCCTTCGTCTTTTCCGCGTGATGCCCGCCGCTCAGGTGCCCTGCCTGCCCGTCTTCGCGGGCTTCGGCGCGTGCCGCGGCGCGCAGTCCGCGCGCTCGCCCGGCGTCTTGCCGTCCAGCAGGTAGTGCTCCAGGTGCCGGTCGGCGCAGGAGTTGCCGCCGGCGACGCCGTGCGTGCCCGCGCCCTTCTCGGTCACCAGCGAGGAGCCCGGCAGCCGCCGCTGGGTCTCCAGCGCGCCGCCGTACGGGGTCGCCGCGTCCCGCGTCGCGGCGAGCAGCAGCACCGGGGGCAGGCTGCCGTAGGCCGCGCCGACCTCGACGGGCTGCGACTGGGCGCCCTTCCAGTACGCGCAGGGCAGGTTCATCCGCAGGTTCTCCCACGTGTTGAAGGGGGCGACGCGGGTGGAGCGGGTGTTGTCCCTGTCCCAGCGCGACCAGTCGCGGGGCCAGGGCGCGTCGGAGCACTGCACGGCGTTGTAGACGGCGTTGCCGTTCTCGTCGTCCTTCGCCTTCTTCATGTCGGGCTCGGCGATCTTCGACAGCGCCTTGAGGTCGCCCTTGCGGAACTCCGAGAGCGCGGCCGCGTAGGAGGGCCACAGCTGGTCCTCGTACCCGACGTTCACGTAGGCGAGCATCAGCTCGCGCGAGCCGATGGTGCCGCCGGCGGCCTTGCGGTCCAGGCGGCTGCGGACCTCGTCGTACGAACGCTGCACGGCCTGCGCCGAGTCGCCCAGGCCGTAGGCGTCGTGGTGCTTGGCGACCCAGCGCTTCCAGTCGTTCCAGCGGCGCTCGAAGGCGGGGTTCTGCTCCAGGTTGGAGCGGTACCAGACCTTCTCCCTGCGCGGGTCCACGACGCTGTCCAGCACCATCCTGCCCACGTGCCGGGGGAAGAGCGTGGCGTACACCGAGCCCAGGTACGTGCCCCACGAGGCGCCCATGAAGTCGAGCTTCCGCTGCCCCAGCGCGGCGCGCAGCACGTCGAGATCGCGCGCGTTGTCGGGGGTCGTGTAGTGCGCGAGCCGCTTGCCCTGCGCCTTGTAGCAGCCGTCCGCGTACGCCGCGGCCTCCCGGCGCACCTTCCGCTTGTCGGCGGCCGAGGGCCTGCGCGGCGAGTAGTGCGGGCCGCGCTGGAACTCCTTCGGGTCCTGGCAGGACAGCGGCGCCGAGCGGCCGACCCCGCGGGGCGCGTAACCCACCAGGTCGTACGCCTGGTTGAGGCGCTTCCACATGCCGCCCATGACCTTGCCGTACATGGGGAAGACCATGCCGTTGGCGCCGGGCCCTCCCGGGTTGTAGAGCAGCGGGCCCTTCCGCTCCTTCGCCGGGCCCTTGGCGCGGGCGCGGCTGACCGTGAGCCTGATCTTCTCGCCGCCGGGCTTCGCGTAGTCGACGGGCACGGTGACGGTGCCGCACTCGACGTAGCGGGGCAGGCCCTCGGCTGCCGGGCACTTCTTCCAGTCGACCCCGGCCCGCGCGGCGGCCCGCGCCGCTTCGGCCGTGCCGCGCGCCTCCTCGCCCGCGTGCGGGCCGTACTGGGAACCCGCGATGCCGGCCACCGCCGCCCGCGGGTCCTGCCGCCCGGTGTCGGGCGAGGGTACGGGGGCGCCGCCGGCCGGTGCTGCGGTGGCGGCCGTCATGGCCATGGCGCCGAGGGCGGCGGAGATCGCGGCTGCGCGCACGGGGTCCTCGTTCCGGTGTGCTGGGGTCCGGTGATCAAAAACCAAGGACAGTGCGGCAGTTGGGGTGTGTAAAGCACCTTCGGGCGGTGTCGCGGCATACCGCCCGATGTGACGCATGCGGGCGCGCCCGGCTGGGCCCGTTCGCGTCAGTGTTCGTGCGGTGCGTGCCCCGCGTGCCCTTCTCCGCGGTAGCGCAGCCCCATCCCGTTCCGCAGCCGGAACAGGAGCGGCGGCCTGGGCGCGGCGCGCACCCCGTACCAGCGCCGGACGCGTGCGCGTTCGCGGCGGCCCATGGGGTGCTTGACCACCAGCAGCCACTCGGCGAAGTCCATGGCGTCCCTGCGGTAGCCGCCGCTCATCGGACGGCCCCTCGCGTACGCGACGAAGGCGCCGCGGAACTCCTTCTCGCCCAGGATGCGCGGCAGTTCGGGCGCGACCTTGGCGACCACGTCGGCCCGCTTGGCGACCAGCGCCCGGCGCTGCACCTCCAGGCGCTCCGCGTCGAAGCCCTCCGGGTCGGGGCCGCCCGCGACGAGCGAGGAGAGGAGCGCGGTCTGCGCGGCGGAGAGGCGCGCGCGGGCGGCGTCCATGGCGGGCGCGCCGCTCTCGGTGGGCTCAGGCACGGGTGCGGGCCTCCTCAGCGGCGCGGGCCCCGTCCGCCTCCCGTACCACCGCGCGGATCGCGTCCAGCTCGGCGGCGAGTTCGGCGACCGGCGGGAAGTCCTCGTCGCGCTCCAGCATCACGCCCGGCAGGGCGGTGCGGGCGCACAGTTCGCCGAGGACGTCGAGCACAGGACGGGTCACCGGGTGGCCGTGGCTGTCGTGCCAGACGCCGTCCCGCTCCACACCGCCCGCGACGTGCACGTACGCCAGTGCCTCCAGGGGCATCCGGTCCAGCGCGGCGGCGGGCTCCTCGCCGCGGTTCACGTGGTTGGTGTGCAGGTTGGCCACGTCGATGAGCAGCCCGCAGCCCGTGCGCTCGACCACCTCGGTCAGGAACTCGCTCTCGGTGAGCTCCTCGCCTGGCCAGTTGACCAGCGCCGCGATGTTCTCCACCGCGAGCGGCACCGGCAGGGACTCCTGTGCGACGCGGATGTTGGCGCACAGCACGTCCAGCGCGTCCCGTGTGCGGGGCACCGGCATCAGGTGCCCCGCCTCGATGCCGCCCGCGCGCACGAACGCGATGTGCTCCGTCACCAGCGGCGCGTCCAGCGCCTCCGCGCACTCGGCGAGCGCCGACAGGCGCGCGGGATCGGGGCGTTCGGCGCCGCCGAGGCCGAGCGAGACGCCGTGCGGGACCACGGTGGTGCCGCGCCGCCGCAGCCGCTGGAGCGGTTCGGGGAGGTGGCCCGGGCAGAGGTTCTCCGCGACCGCCTCGACCCAGTCGATGCCGGGCAGCCCCTCGATGCCCTCCGCGATCTCGGGCCGCCAGCCGATGCCGGTGCCGAGCGGCGTCGTCGCCTTCACGCGCGTACCTCCCCGTTGTGTCCGTGGCCGTCGGTACGTCGCCGTGCCCCGGCCCTGTGGCTTCTCCTGCCACACAGGGAGAGGACGAATCCCGCGCCCGTGCGGTTCAGAGGCGGATGTGAGGGTGGTACGCGGCGACCGTGCAGGACCCGGGCGCGATCTCCGTGAAGCCCGCGTCCTTCACCAACGGCAGCCCCGACGCGGTGAGTCCGGCCCAGCGCTCGGTGCCGGCCGAGCGCACCGCGAGCGGGAACCCGGCCTCGCGCCAGGCGGCCCGCGCGTCCCCGTCCAGCTCCCACCAGGCGAGCTGCGCGCCGTGCCCGGCCTGCGCCATCGTCTTGCCGGCCGACATCTCCAGCTCCGGGTTGAGCCACAGCACCGGGGCGCCGGGCTCGGGCGCGGCCGGCGGCTCCGGGTCCTCCAGGTCGGTGCCCGAGACCTGGAGCCTGGCCAGGTCCTTGGGCCAGCCGTCCAGGGGCACCGGCGGGAAGACCCGCACCTCCGCCGTCTTCCCGCGCACCGTGATCCCCGGCAGCGCCTCGGCGCGCCGCCACTCGGCGCCGCGCGCCCGCCGCACCACCTTCCGGATGCCGCGCTCCTCCCACAGCCGCACCGTCTTCGCCCAGGCGCCGTCGTCCTCGGTGCTGCGCTCGTCGGCGAGCAGCGTCAGCACGGCGCGCGCCGCGGTCTCCAGCGCGTCGGTACGGGCGGGCGGCGCGGCGCGCTCTATGCGCACCACCAGGGGCAGCACATAGCGGGAGGCGGCGTCCTCTGCGGCCTCCCGCGCGGAGTACGCGGTGGGGTCCTGGGCGGCGGAGCCCTGGTCAGCGGGGCTCTGGTCGGCGGGGGTCGGTGACTCGTTCACGTGTCCAGTTTCCCACCGGGCCCGGCACGCCCGTTCCGCTAGGGTCCAAGCCCATGAGCACGCCCATGAGAGCCGTGAGCACGCCCATGAGACTGCGCGGGGTCGGGCGCCGGTACGGAGCCGCCGGGCCCTGGGTGCTGCGCGACGTCGACCTCGCGCTGCCGGAGGGCGCGCTGCTCCGCTTCGAGGGCGCCAACGGGGGCGGCAAGTCCACCCTGCTGCGGCTGCTCGCCGGGGTGGACGCGCCCAGCGCCGGGCGGATCACCGGGCGCCCGCGCTGCGGCTACGTACCGGAGCGGTTCCCGGCCGCGCTGCCGCTCACCGCGCGGCGCTATCTGACCCGGCTGGCCAGGGTGCACGGGCTGGACAGGGCCGAGGCGGCGCGGGCGGCGGGGGAGTGGCTGGAGCGGTTCGGGGCCGGGCGGTTCGCGGGCACCCGGATGGACCGGCTCTCCAAGGGCAGCAGCCAGAAGGTCGCGGTGGCCCAGGCACTGCTGGCGCGCCCCGGGCTGCTGGTGCTGGACGAGGCGTGGACGGGCCTGGACGCGGCCGCCCGCGCCGAACTCGACCGCGCCGTCGCGGAACGCGTCACCGACGGCGGCACCGTCGCCTTCGTCGACCACGACCCCCGCCGCCTCGCGGGGAGGGCGGACGCCGCGTACCGGGTGACGGACGCCGCGCTCGTCCCCGTACGGCCCGTACCCCCGCAGCAGTCGCAGGCCGCACCCGCCGTCGTGATCGAAGCCGAGGGCCCGCCGGGCGCAGATCCGCCGCCGCTGCCGGGCGGTACGGAGGCCGAGCACGGGCCAGGGGGCACGCTGCGGCTGACCGCGCCCGAGCCGTTCTCGGACGCGGTGCTGCGGGCGCTGCTCACCGCGCGGCCGCCGTGGCACGTCCGTACGGTCACGCGCACGCGAGAAGGGGGCCGGGCGTGAACACCCTTGCCGCGCTGGTCGGTTACCACTTCGCGCTACTGCTCCGCTCGCAGCGCTGGCTCCCGCCGCTGCTGCTGTACGCGGCCCTGCTGGTCGTCGCCGTGCAGTGGGGGCAGCCCGTGCTCGACTCGCTCGGCTATGCGGCCGCCGTCCTCCTGCCGGTGACCGCCTGGCTGGTGCGGATCTGCGTGACCGCCGAACCCGAGGCGGCGCGGCACGTCCTCGCCGCCGCAGCGGGGCCGCGGCGGGTGCACCTGTCCTCGGTGCTCACCGCCGCGGCCGCCGCCTCGGTGTGCGCCCTCGCGGGGACCGCCGGCGTGCTGGCCGTCTGCGACCCGCACACCAATGACCACCGCACGCCCGTGTCCTTGCCCGGCGCCGCGTGCGCGGGCCTGGTCGCCGCGCTGACCTGCGTACTCCTCGGCGCCGCCGTCGGCGCCCTGTGCAGCAGGCCGCTGCTGCGCAGCACCGGGCGCGCGGTCCCGGCCATGCTGCTCGCGGTCCTGCTGGTGCTGGTCTCCGGCGCCTCGCCCGCCAACGCGGCGGTGAGCGGCCTGGTCACGGGGTCCCGTGACGGTACGGTCGCCGTGCCCTGGGCGCCGTGCGCGGCCGGGGTCCTCGCGTTCGCCGCGTGCGCGGCGGTCGCCTGCGCGCCGGCGGGGAGGCGTACGCCGTGAAGCGGGGCGCCGGTCAGTGCCGCCAGGGTCCGGTCACGGCGAAGGTCGTGCCCGGCGTATAGCAGTTCACGAACATCGTGCGCTGGTCGGGCGAGAAGGTGACGCCCGCGAACTCGCCCCACTCCGGCTTCTCCGGGGTGCCGATGTTCTGCCGCCCGCGCGCCATCGGGTAGACCGTGCCGCGCCGGGTCACCCCGAAGACGTGCTGCGCGCCCTCGCCGTCCTCGCACACCATCAGGCCGCCGGAGGGCGCGAGCGTGATGTTGTCCGGCTCGTCGCCGGGTAGCTGCACGTCGGTGTCGGGGCCGAAGACGATCACCAGGGTGAGGCGGCGGCTCCGCGGCTCGTACCGCCAGATCTGCCCGAAGTGGTCCGCCTTCGAGCCCTCCTTGGTCTTCGCGTAGCTGGACACGAAGTACACGCAGCTGCCGCCCCAGTAGCAGCCCTCCAGCTTCTGCGCGTGCGTGATGCCGCCCTTACCGAAGTCCTGGAACCGTACGGGGGTCTCCTTGGCCAGCGGATCGGGGACCTTCACCCACTCGATGCCGGTGAAGGACTTGCCCGTCTCCTGCACCACCGACAGGTCGGGCACGCCCGGCACCCGCATGGCCTGCAGTTCGCCGCCCGCGTGCAGGGAGCCGTGGCCGCCGTTGGGCTTCTCCGGCAGGAAGCGGTAGAAGAGCCCGAAGGGCTTGTCGAACGCGTCCTCCGTCTCGTACACCACGCCGGTACGCGGGTCGAAGGCCACCGCCTCGTGCTGGAAGCGGCCCATCGCGGTGAGCGGTTCGACGGAGGTGGGTCTGCGCCGCGAATACCCCACCTCGAAGATGAAGCCGTGGTCCTTGGTGTACCCCTCCTCACCGGCTCGGAACTCGGTCTCCTCGCAGGTCAGCCACGTGCCCCAAGGGCTGGGCCCGCCCGCGCAGTTGGTGGAGGTGCCGGCGATGGCCACGCGTTCCCGGAGCAGTTCGCCGCGGCCGTCGACCTCCAGGGCCGTGCAGCCGCCCTTGGCCTCCGGGTCGTAGGTCAGCCCCTTCACCGTGGGGACGGGGACCTTGGCGTCCATGCGGTTCTCGTGATTGCGCACGAGCCACGTGCGGCCTTCCCTCGTACCCCGGAAGGCGGCCATGCCGTCGTGGTGGCTGGGCACCTTGCCCTCGCCGCTGCGGAGTTGCTCCCCCTCGCGCGAGAGGATGCGGTATCTGAACCCCTTCGGCAGGTCGAGCACGCCCTTCGGATCCGGCACGAGCGGCCCGTACCCGGAGGCCCCGCCGGTGCCCTGTGCGGCGGCCGTCCCCGAGAACAGCTCGGGGATCGCCCCGGAGAACGCGATGCCCACGCCCAAGGCACCCGACCCAGCCAATACCTGACGTCGCGTCGTCGACATGACCCAGCTCCCTGAATTCCGCATAACCGGACAGGTGACCAGGTGTGTGTACCACGGCCGCGCAGGGGCGGATACGCCCGTGCGTTTGGTTTCTACGCGCGTGCGTGGGGCGCTTCGCGCCCGCAGACACCGACCGCGTGCGGGCGGCCCGCGCCGAGACCGCGGACGGCCGCCGCTGTTGATCGCTTTCCGCTGCGGCGGACAACGATGGCTCCCGCCGGGCGCGGGCGGCCGGTCCCCTTTCCCGCCGGGCGCGGTGGCCCCACCCCCCCTTTCCCGCCGCAGCGGGAAGTCGGCCGGCGGGGCTGGGCGGCGGTGAGAGCGCGGCTTGCGCTGAGGCCGCCGGCGGGTGCCGCTCGGGGCGCTCTCCGCTGCGGCGGGAGAGGCTTCCAGGCGAAGCGGCGCGGAAGAAAGCAGCGGGGGCGTGCCCCTAGCGCGAAGGGGAAGGGCCCGCGGCGTTAGCCGTGGGCGTCGCGGGACAGCGCCGTCAGGCGCGAGATCGCTCGGAAGTACTTCTTGCGGTAGCCGCCCTTCAGCATCTCCTCCGAGAACAGCTCGTCGAAGGGAACGCCGGAGGTCAGCACGGGTATCTCGCGGTCGTACAGCCGGTCCGCCAGCACCACCAGGCGCAGCGCCGTCGACTGGTCGGGCACCGGGCGTACCCCGGTGAGGCAGACCGTGGAGATGCCCTCCGTGAGCGCCCCGTACCGGCTGGGGTGCACCTTCGCGAGGTGGTCGAGGAGCGCGGGGAAGTCGTCCAGCGTCGCCCCCTCCCGCGCGTACGCGGCCTTGGTGACCTCCTCGTCGCTGCGCGGCGCCGGCGCCTCGGGCAGCCCGCGGTGCCGGTAGTCCTCGCCGTCGATGCGCAGCGTGCGGAAGTGCGCCGCGAGGCCCTGGATCTCGCGCAGGAAGTCGGCAGCGGCGAACCGGCCCTCGCCCAGCTTGCCCGGCAGCGTGTTGGAGGTGGCCGCCAGCGCCACGCCCTGCTCGACCAGGCGGGAGAGCAGCGAGGAGACGAGCACCGTGTCGCCGGGGTCGTCGAGTTCGAACTCGTCGATGCACAGCAGCCGGTGGTCCGACAGCGTGCGCACGGTCTGCTGGAAGCCGAGCGCGCCGACCAGGTTGGTCAGCTCCACGAAGGTGCCGAACGCCTTCAGCTCGGGCGCAGCGGGGGTCGCGTGCCAGAGCGAGGCGAGGAGGTGGGTCTTGCCGACGCCGTAGCCGCCGTCGAGGTAGACGCCGCGCGGCCCGCTCGGCGCCGCGCTCTTCGGGGCCCTGCGGAACAGCCGCCCCAGTCCCCCCTTGCCGCCCCCGCCGGAGGCCGTCGCCCCGCCGAGCCCGTCGGCGAAGCCGCCGAGCACCCGCACGGCCTCGGCCTGACTGGGCTGCTGGGGGTCAGGTATGTACGTGTCGAAGCGGGCGGACTGGAAGCGCGGCGGCGGCACCATCTCGGCGACCAGGCGCTCCGCGGGCACATGGGGCTCGCGGGCGCACAGGGACTGCGGGGTCGCTTCGGCGGTGCTGGATATCTGAGCGGGGGAGGTCGACACGCCCCTCATGGTAGTTGCCGCTGACCAGCCGCCGCCGGGCCCGTGTGCCGTGCCACACTGCGCTGCATGCAACGTCTGTTCCCATCTGGTGCATCTCCTGTATTCGTCACAAACAGCACTTCGAACACTTCCGGCCCATCCGGGGCGCATGACTCCGGAACGCACGACCCGGCGCGGGAAGCGGAGGCGGGGGAGCGCTGGAGCCTGGACGCGCTCGCCGAGGAGTACGCCTATCCGCGTACCGCGACTGACGAGAACGGCGCACCCTGGCTGCGCGCGAACATGGTGTCCTCACTGGACGGTGCGGCCCACCACGACGGGCGATCGCAGCCGCTGTCCTCCGACGCCGACATGCGGATCTTCGGGGTGCTGCGGGGCCTCGCCGACGCGGTGGTGGTGGGCGCGCAGACGGTGCGTCAGGAGGGCTACCGGCCCGCCCGCGCCCGGGAGGCGTTCGCCGAGCGGCGGGCCGCGGCGGGGCAGGGGCCCGCTCCGGCCATCGCCGTGGTGAGCGCGAGCCTGGATCTGGACTTCACGCTTCCGCTGTTCACGGCCCCGCTGGTGCCGACCCTGGTGGTCACCGGCGCCGGCGCCCCGCAGGACCGGGTGGCCGCTGCCAGGGAGTCCGGCGCCGACGTCGTGTTCGCCGGGGAGGGCGCCGCGGTGGACCCCGCGCGCATCCCCGGAGCCCTCGCGGAGCGCGGTCTGCGGCGGCTGCTCACCGAGGGCGGGCCGCGCCTTCTGGGGCAGCTGGTGTACGCGCGTGCGCTGGACGAACTCTGCATGACCCTTGCCCCGCGCCTGACTTCGGGTGACGCTGCGCGCATCGTGAACGGCCCCGGGATCGAGACGCCTGTGGACTTCCGGCTCGACGGGGTACTGGAGGAGGCCGGTTTTCTCTTCACTCGATACCGTCGGAGCTGACAATGAACGGAATAAGACGTTCCGCTTAGCCTCTGTTGGGCATGCTGTCAGGCGCAGGCCCCGTGCGACCCACGGGGCAGGATGGTTTCTGTCGGGGCTTCGGGCCCCGCTGGGAAGAAGGGCACCCGTCGTGTTCACGACCGTGTTGATGATCGAGAAGCCGCTGGTGTCCGCCGACGTGGAGCTCGTCACCACCCTGCACGGTGACGAGCACGTGTCCTTCGTCGTGCTGATGCAGCCACGCGGTGACCAGGACAGGCTGCTGCGCGCCCTGGACGACGTGGCGCTCGGCGAGCTGGGCGAGGCCGTCGAGGAGGGCGACGAACCGGAGGGCGGAGAGGCGCTGCAGCCGGCCGAGCGCGCGCTGGAGCACTCGCTGAAGGTGCTGCGGGACACCGGCGCCGAGGCCGTCGGACAGGTGATCCAGAATCACCCGCTGGACGTGCTGAAGTCCGTGGTGGAGGAGTCGGGCGCCGACGAGGTGATCGTGCTGACGGCCCCGCACCTGGTGGAGGAGTTCTTCCACCGCGACTGGGCCTCGCGCGCGCGGCACAAGGTGGGCGTACCGGTGCTCAAGCTGTTCGCGCACACCGACTGAGCGAAGGGGCGTACGGGGCGCGCGGCCCGGGCGGCACGCGGCGGGCGGCGCGGACCCCGGGTACCTGTGTACCGGGCCCCGTACGCCGTCCGTACCACCGCATAAGGTTGGGGCCGGCGTGTCCCGCGCCCCGAATCCGCAGAGTCCTGGAGTTGAGTTCCCGCATGGCAGCAGCCTCGCCCTCCCCCGAGCACCGGGGCGTACCGGCCGATCTGGAGCGGCCGCACTTCATCGGCATCGGCGGAGCGGGAATGTCCGGCATCGCCAAGATCCTCGCGCAGCGCGGCGCCCGCGTGGCGGGCAGCGACGCGCGGGACTCGGCGACCGCCACCGCGCTGCGCGGCCTCGGGGTGACGGTGCACATCGGGCACGAGGCCGGGCATCTCGCGCAGGACGCCACCGCCGTCGTGGTCTCCAGCGCCATCCGCGAGGACAACCCCGAGCTGGCCGCGGCCAAGGAGCGCGGGCTGCCCGTGGTGCACCGCTCCGACGCGCTGGCCGCGCTGATGGAGGGGCTGCGGCCGCTCGCCGTCGCCGGCACGCACGGCAAGACCACCACCACCTCGATGCTGGCGGTCAGCCTCGGCGCCCTCGGCCTCGACCCCTCGTACGCGATCGGCGGCGACCTGGACGAGCCCGGCTCCAACGCGCACCACGGCGTCGGCGAGATCTTCGTCGCCGAGGCGGACGAGAGCGACCGCAGCTTCCACAAGTACGCGCCCGAGGTGGCGATCGTGCTCAACGTGGAGCTCGACCACCACGCCAACTACGCCTCCATGGACGAGATCCACGAGTCCTTCGAGATCTTCGCCGGGCGGCTGCGGGAGGGCGGCACGCTGGTCGTGTCCGCCGACCACGAGGGCGCGCGCGAGTACACCCGGCGGCTGCGCGCGAGCGGGAGCGCCCCGCACATCCTCACCTACGGCGAGGCCGAGGACGCCGACGTACGCGTGCTGAAGATCAGCCCGCAGGGCCTGGCCAGCGAGGTCACCGTGCGGCTGGCGTACGGCGAGGAGCTGACCTTCGGCGTCTCCGTGCCAGGCCGTCACTACGCGCTGAACGCGGTCGCCGCGCTCACCGCCGGCACCGCCATGGACGTCCCGGCGGGCGAGCTGGCCACCGCGCTCGGCACCTACACCGGGGTGCGCCGCCGCCTCCAGCTCAAGGGCGAGGAGCGCGGCGTGCAGGTCATCGACTCCTACGCGCACCACCCCACCGAGATGACCGCCGACCTGGAGGCCATCCGCGGAGGCGCGGGCGAGGGCCGTGTGCTGGTGCTCTTCCAGCCGCACCTCTTCTCCCGCACCCAGGAGCTGGGCACCGAGATGGGCGAGGCACTGGCGCTCGCCGACGCCTCGGCCGTGCTCGGCATCTACCCGGCGCGCGAGGACCCGATCCCGGGCATCACCAGCGCCCTCATCGTGGACGCCGCGGTCGCGGCCGGCGCCGATGTGCGGCACGCCACCTCCCGCGAGGAGGCCCCGGAGCTGGTCGCCGGAATGGCACGCCCGGGCGATTTCGTTCTCACCATGGGCGCGGGCGATGTCACCGACCTCGGTCCCGAGATCCTCGCCCGCCTCGCGGCGACGGACGGCAAGTAGGAGAAGGGGACGGCACCGAGATGGGCTACGAGAAGGACAAGCCGGACGAGCAGTGGCGCGCCGAGCTGACGCCCGCGGAGTACCACGTGCTCCGCGAGGCCGGCACCGAGCGCCCCTTCACCGGCGAATACACCGACACCGAGACGACGGGCGTCTACAACTGCCGCGCCTGCGGGGCCGAACTCTTCCGCTCCACCACGAAGTTCGCCTCGCACTGCGGCTGGCCCAGCTTCTACGACCCGGCCGACTCCGACGCGGTCGAGCTGATCGAGGACCGCTCGATGGGCATGGTCCGCACCGAGGTGCGGTGCGCTTCCTGCGGCTCGCACCTGGGCCACGTCTTCGAGGGCGAGGGCTACGGGACGCCGACCGACCAGCGGTATTGCATCAATTCGATCTCGCTGCGGCTGGAGCCGGAGGGCTCCTCCTCCTAAGGGCTCCCAAGGGTTTTTCGCGTGACCGCCCCGCCCCTCCCGACGGGAGGGGCGGGGCGTTGTGCGTGAGAGGGGATCTCGGCCCGCGGAATATCCGGTGGTGCGGCGGCAGTTCGTTTGTACGCTGCACCCAATCGGTCCGACCCGTCCCCGTCCCCGGAGGCTCTGCTCATGGCGCAGGCGAGAACCGCCGTTCCGTCCCCGTCCGAATCGCCCTCGCGAATACCCGCCGCACCCAGCGGAGTCGACGGCTCCCAGGGCGCGGCTGCCGCGGGAGAGCAGCCGGGCCGTGCGGGCCGCGCGATGGTTCCGGTGCTCGCCTTCGGCGGCATCTCCGTCGCGGTCATGCAGACCCTGCTGGTGCCGGTCGTCGCCAAGCTGCCGCAGCTGCTGTCCACGGCGACCTCCAACGCCGCCTGGGTGATCACCGCGACGCTGCTGTCCGGCGCCGTGGCCACGCCCATCATGGGCCGGCTCGGCGACCTGTACGGAAAGCGCCGCTTCATCCTCGTCAGCCTCGGGCTCATGGTGCTCGGGTCGCTGGTCTGCGGCTTCACCTCCTCGCTCGTGCCGATGGTCGCGGGGCGCGCCCTCCAGGGCTTCGCGATGGGCGCCATTCCGCTGGGCATCAGCATCATGCGCGACGAGCTGCCGCCCGAACGGCTGGGCTCCGCCATGGCGTTCATGAGTTCCTCGCTGGGCGTGGGCGGCGCGCTGGGCATGCCCCTCGCCGCGTACGTGGCCCAGCACACCGACTGGCACGCGCTGTTCTTCGGCGCGGCCGGGCTCGGCGCGGTGGCCATGCTGCTGGTGCTCGCGCTCGTACCGGAGTCCCGGGTGCGCACGCCCGGGCGCTTCGACGTGCTCGGCGCGCTCGGGCTGTCCGCCGGGCTCGTCGCCCTGCTGCTGCCGGTCTCCAAGGGCGGCGACTGGGGCTGGGGCAGCGGGCTCACGCTGGGCATGTTCGGCGCGGCCGTGGTGATCTTCCTGCTGTGGGGCGTGCTGGAGCTGCGGGTCAGGGACCCGCTGGTCGACCTCCGTACGACCGCGCGCCGCCAGGTCCTGCTGACCAACCTGGCCTCCATCGCCGTCGGGCTGGCCTTCTACGCGCTGACGCTGGTGCTGCCGCAGCTACTGCAACTGCCGCGCGCGACCGGGTACGGGCTCGGGCAGTCCATGGTCGTCGCCGGGCTCTGCATCGCGCCGATGGGCGTCGCGATGATGCTCGTCTCCTCGCTGTCCGCGCGGCTGTCCGCCGCGCGCGGGCCCAAGACCTCGCTGATGACGGGGCTCGTGCTGCTCGCCGTCGCGTACCTGTCCGGCATGGCGCTGATGGGCGCCGTGTGGCAGGTGGTCGTCACCTCGGTGCTGGTGGGCATCGGCATCGGGATCGCGTACTCCGCGATGCCCGCGCTCATCATCGGCGCGGTCGACCCGTCCGAGTCCGGCGCGGCCAACGGGCTGAACACGCTGATGCGTTCCATCGGCACGTCCACGTCGAGCGCCGTGATCGGTGTGGTGCTGGCGAACATGACGGTGGGGTTCCGGGGTTCGTCCGTGCCCGGTCTCGACGGGTTCCGTACGGCGTTTCTGATCGCTGCGGGGGCCGCGGTGCTGGGGCTGGTCATCGCCGCGTTCCTGCCGGGGCGTGGGGCCGCGGCCTCGCGGGTTGCCGCGCCTGCGGTTGCGTCTCCGGGTGCGCCCGTGGTCGAGCAGCCGGTCGCGGAGGCTGATCTCGCCTCGCTGCGCGGGCATGTGCGGGGTGCGGACGGGGAGCCGCTGGCCGGCGCGAGCGTCACGCTTGTCGATCACGGTGGGCGTCAGCTCGGTGTCGTACGGACCGAGGCTGACGGCTCCTATGCGCTGGCGCTGCCCGAGGGCGGGCGCGGGCGCGCGGGGGCGGTGCTGGTCGGGTCGGCGCCGGGGCATCTGCCGAAGGCCACGCCGTTCGGCGCGCCGGAGCCCCGGGGCGGGCGCTACGACATCCTGCTGCGGCCCGCGGGCACGCGGGTGCGGGGGACCGTACGGGCGCGTGGCGGGCGCCCGTTGGCCGAGGCGCGGGTCACCCTCCTCGACGCGAACGGCGAAACGGTGGCGAGCGGGGTCACGGGGGAGGACGGCGGCTACGACTTCACCGGAGTGCCGGAGGGGGAGTACACGATCGTCGCGGGCGGATTCGGCCCAGTGAGCGAGCCGGTTTCGCTGCGGGGGGCCGATGTGGAGGGGCACGTGCTCCGGTTGGTTTGAGCGCGCGTGTTGAGCGTTGCGTCGTGACCGCCGGTCGGGTGCGCTTTTGGTTGCTTGCCGCTGCGGCGGGATGTGGGTGGGTGGTTGCGCCCGACTTTGTGAGTTACGGCCCGCCCGGAGACGCTCCGCGCCCCCGGTCGGGCCTCCGCCCGGTCTGCGGCGTCCCCGGATTGCGTACGAGCCGTCACGCCGGGTCTGTGGTTCCGCACCCCGCGACTCGCTGCGGGCCTCCGCTTCTGCCGCCCGCCTCCCCCCCCCACTAGCTGTGGGCCATCGTTCCGTCGGGGCGGAACGGGTGGGCACAGCGGACCGCAGCCCCCAGCGTCAGCGCCCCCGCACCAACGGGGCCCGGGGCGGAGCCCCGGTCAGCGGAGGATCGCTGCGGATTCCGGAGGGAGTTGGAGCACGTCGCCGGTCACCGCCGTGCCGGGGGACCACGCGGCCAAGAGCGCGAGGTCCCCCGCGGGCAGGGGAACGGCAGCCGGCGCCGCGCCGAAGTTCACCGCGACGTGCAGCGGCCCGTTGCGCAGCAACAGCCACCGCGCGTCGGCGTCGTACCCCACTTCCGCTTCCCCCAGCGGCGTATGCGCCAGCACAGGATGCTCATGCCGCAGCGCGACCATCCGCCGATGCCACGCCAACAGCCGCGCGTGCGGCGTACGTTCGACCTCGGACCAGTCGAGACACGAGCGGCGCCGAGTCGCGGGATCCTGCGGATCGGGGATCTCCGACTCCGCCCACCCATGCGCCGCGAACTCCCGCCGCCTCCCCTCCCGTACCGCCTTCGCCAGCTCCGCGTCCGTATGGTCGGTGAAGAACTGCCACGGCGTGGACGCCCCCCACTCCTCGCCCATGAACAGCATCGGCGTCCCCGGTGCCAGCAGCACCAGCGCCGCCGCGCAGCCCAGCAGTCCTGGGGAGAGCGAGGCGGACAGGCGGTCGCCCTGGGCGCGGTTGCCGATCTGGTCGTGGGTCTGCGCGTACGCCAGGAAGCGGTGCGCGGGAACGGGCGCGAGCGAGGTGTCCACGGCCCGCCCGTGTTCACGGCCGCGGAACGAGGAGTACGTACCGTCGTGGAAGAACGCGCCGGTCAGCGTCTTGCGCAGGGCGTACAGCGGTTCGCGCGCGAAGTCCGCGTAATACCCCTGGGACTCGCCGGTCAGCGCGGCGTGCAGCGCGTGGTGGAAGTCGTCGTTCCACTGGGCGTGCAGGCCGTGCCCGTGCACGGTGCGCGGCGCCGTCGTACGCGGATCGTTCAGGTCGGACTCGGCGATCAGGAACAGCGGCCTGCCGGTGTGCGCGGCCATCGCGTCCACGGCGCGCGAGAGCGCGGCGAGGAAGTGGTCGGCGCGGGTGTCGGCGAGCGCGTGCACGGCGTCCAGGCGCAGCCCGTCCAGGTGGAAGTCGCGCAGGAAGGCGAGCGCGCTGCCGATGAGGTAGGCGCGCACCTCGTCCGAGCCGGGCGCGTCGAGGTTGACGGCCGCGCCCCACGGGGTGCGGTGCGTGTCGGTGAAGTACGGGCCGAAGGCGGGCAGATGGTTGCCCGAGGGGCCCAGGTGGTTGTGCACCACGTCCAGTACGACGCCGAGGCCGTGGCCGTGTGCCGCGTCCACGAAGCGGCGGAGTCCGTCGGGGCCGCCGTACGGTTCGTGCACGGCCCACAGGGACACGCCCTCGTACCCCCAGCCGTGCCGGCCGGGGAACGGGCAGACCGGCATCAGTTCGACGTGCGTCACGCCCAAGTCGGCGAGGTGGCCGAGGCGTTCGGCCGCCGCGTCGAAGGTGCCCTCCTCGGTGAAGGTGCCGACGTGCAGCTCGTAGAGGACGGCGCCGGGGAGGGCGCGGCCGCGCCACGGGTGCCGCCAGGTGTACGTGGAGGGGCACGGGGTCACCGCGCTGAGGCCGTCCGGGCCGTCCGGCTGGCGGCGGGAGCGGGGGTCGGGGAGCGGGGGGCCGCCGTCCAGGGCGAAGCCGTAGCGGTCGCCCGGGGTGGCGTCGGCCTCCGCTGTCCACCAGCCGGGGCGGTGCGGGTCGGGGGCCATGGGGTGGGTGGGGCCGCGCTCCAAGTGCAGCGTGACGTCCGTCGCTTCGGGGGCCCACACCTCGAATTGCATACGGCCCATTTTGCGCCACGCCCCCGCCCTGCGCTGGTCGCCTTGCGCTACGGGGCGCCGCGTGATTGCCCCTTTTTCACCGGGGCTGCGCCCCGGGCCCCGGGTGGGTGCGTGGCTGGGCGGGTGCGGCGGCGGGAGCGGAGGCCCGCAGCGAGGCGCGGGGTGCGGAACCACAGCCCCGGCGCGACGGCTCGTACGCGGCTCTCCGGGGACGCCGCAGACCGGGCGGAGGCCCGGCCGGAGGCGCGGAGCGTCGTAGGGCGGGCCGTCACTCGCAAGTCGGGCGCAACCACACACCCACATCCCGCCGCAGCGGGAAGTCACCCACAGCGGAAGCGGTCGGCGGTGACATCGCTATCCGCGGAGACGCGAGGCGCGCTTGGCCGGTCACGTGTCATTGTTCGGCTACCGAACCCCACCCCGCCTGGACACCCGCTCGTACGCTGCGGAGAATCGTCCGCATGACGTCGATCGAATTCAGCGGTAATCCGCCGCGGCTGTCCGATGCGGAGCGGGACCGTGCGCTCGACGTGCTGAGGGAGGGGGCGGCCCAAGGGCGGCTGTCCCAGGACACGTTCATGCGCCGGATGGATGTGGTGCTGCGCGCCCAGTGGCAGGGCGAGCTGCACGCCGTGCTGTACGACCTCCAGGAGCCCAGGCAGCGCAACAGCGGCTGGCTGACGCAGGCGATCGGGAAGGTGTCGGCGTTCCCCGGCGCGCTGCGCAGGGCGTGGCAGGCGGAGCGGCTGCCGGAGCTGCTGCTGCCGCGCCCCGGCCCGTACCCGTTCAGCATCGGCCGCGCCCCCGGTTCGATGCTGCGGCTCACGCACTACACGGTCTCGCGCATACACGCGCAGCTCCGGACCACGGAGAACGGCTGGTCGCTGCGCGATCTGGGGTCGAGCAACGGTACGTGGGTGAACGGGAGCCGCGTGACGGGCTCGGTGCGCGTGCGGCCGGGGGACCAGGTGAGGTTCGGGCAGGTCGGCTTCCGCCTGGGCGAACCGGACTGGCACGCGGCGCCGCCGCCCCAGTCCACGACCCCTCCGGCGACCCCGACGACTCCGCCGGCGGTCCCGCCGCCGCCCCAACGCCCGCCACAGTAGGCGGCGTTCCGCGGTTCCGGGGTTCTGCGATTCCGGGGTCCCGCGGTTCGGACCCCAGCGGCATCGCTGAGTACGTGGCCCCGTACGGGAGAACCCCTACGGGGCCGAACCCGTAAGGGCGCAGCCCTTACGGGTCCCGCACGAGCAACGCCACCGGCCCATCGGCGAACAGCCCGGCCACCGCACATCCGCCCGCACCCCCTACGGGGCGCCCGGAGAGGACATCGCGCCACCGCCCCTCCGGCAGCGGCAGCCGCGTGTCGCGCCAGCCGCCCGCCGCGTGCAGCCGGAGCCCGAGCCGGGTCACGGCGGTGACCACACGTTCCGACCTGGTGAAGGCCAGGCAGTGCGGCGCCGCCTCGCCCTCCGCGTACAGCGGCCTGTACGTGCCGGAGTCCGAGAACCACTCGGAGTGCGAACTCCGGAGCCGCAGCGCGATGCGGGTCAACTCCTGCTTCTCGCGCGAGAGTTCACACGCGTCGACCGCCTCCGAGACGTCGCCTTCCCCCAGTGGCGCGCGGTTGTCCGGATCGGTCAGCGCCCGGTACACGCCCTCGCTCCCCTGATACACCTCCGGGACCCCCGGCATGGTGAGCTGGAGCAACGCCATGCCCAGGACATTGGCCCGTACATACGGGGCGAGGGAATCCAGCAGCGCGGCCAGCGGCCCCCGCGCCCCCGGCTCCGCCTCAGCGACGGCGGCAGCGAAGCGTTCCGCTTCGTCCTCGTACGGCGCGTTCCGCTCCGTCCACGTCGTCCGCAGCCCCGCCTCGCGCACGGACTTCAGCAGCCACCCGGAGAGTTGGCCCGGTTCACCGCCGCCGCCCAGGCCGAGGACCGTCTGCCAGGCGGTCCACGCGGTGTGCCGGTCCGGCGCGAGACCGGTGAGCGCGTCGGTCCACGGGTCGGCGAGGAAGCCCGACCAGCGCTCGGGGCACTCGGTGAGCAGCGCGATCGCGGCCCGTACGTCCGCGCTCCGCTTCGTGTCGTGGGTGGAGAGCACGGTGCCGGCGAAGGGGTGGTCGCGCTGCCGGGCGGCGCAGTACGCGTGGAAGTCGTCGGGCGGCACGGCGGGCCGCCCGGGTTCGCCGCCCACCTCGCAGGCGGAGAGCAGTGGCACGTACCGGTAGAAGGCCGTGTCCTCAAGGGACTTGGCGCGCAGCGCCGACGCGACCTGCCCGAAGCGGGCGGCGAAGTCCCGCCGGTCACCGGCCGCGCGGGCGGGGGCCCCGGCGTCCGGCGCCAGTTCCCGCCCCAGCGCGGCATCCCGTACGAGGTCGACCGCGCGCACCTCGTCCGCCCCGCCGCACGCCTCCCGCGCCCCCTCGGCCGCGGCCTCGACCAGGGCCACGTCCCGCTCACTCACCTCGGGGTTCCCCTTAGGGGGCACGTCGACGTACGGCCGGTACACCGGCAGCCGCACCAGCACCTCGCGCAGCGCCGTGCGTACCGCCTCGGCCGAGTGGTCGCGCAGCCCGGCCGCCCCGGCGATCCGCAGCGCGGTGCGGGTCAGCCGCTCCGTCTCGGCGACGAGTTCATGCCGTACGAAGTCACGCGCGGCGGCCCGTGCGGTGGGCTCCCACGCGCCGCCCGCCTCAGGGTCGGCGCCGGTGAACTGCCCGTAGAGCGCGGTGAGTTCGCCGTACCCGTAAGGGTCGAGGAAGGCGCCGTCGATGCGGTGCAGCGCGTCGTACCCGGTGGTCCCGGCGACCGGCCAGGAGCCCGGCAGCTCCTCGTCCCGCGCGAGGATCTTCTCGACGACCGTCCAGCGGCCGCCGGTCTCCCGGCGCAGGCGGGAGAGGTACGGGCCCGGGTGCGCCAACCCGTCGGGGTGGTCGACGCGCAGCCCGTCGGCGACGCCCTCGCGCAGCAGCCGGAGCAGCGTCGCGTGGGTCGCGTCGAACACCTCGGGGTCCTCGACCCGCACGCCGATGAGCTCCGAAATGGTGAAGAAACGGCGGTAGTTGAGCTCGGTGCGGGCGAGACGCCACCAGGCGAGCCGGTAGTGCTGCGCGTCGAGGAGGGCGGGGAGGGGGAGCCCTTGGGTGTTTTCCCGTAGGGGTAGGGGGCGCCCCCGGTACAGAAGAGTGGCATGGGGGTCTGACAGAGGGGGGTCCGCCTGTGGGGGAGGCGGCGGCTGGGGCGCCGACGGGTCGTGGTCCGGCAGAGCTGGGTCCGACAGGGCCGGGGCCGTCATGTGGTCGAGTTCCTCGTCCAGGGGGCCGGCGAGGATGGGGAGGAGGACGCGGGTGGTGTCCGTGGGGGCGGGGCCCTCGTGTCGCGGGCCCGGTTCCGTATCGCCGCCGCCTTCCCACTCGATGTCGAACCAGCGCGCGTACGGCGAGGTCGGCCCCTCCCTCAGGACGCTCCACAGGGGAGCGTTCGCGCGGAGGTCCTCGGGGACCGCCATGTGGTTCGGGACCGTGTCGAGGATCAGGCCCATGCCGTGGGACCGCGCGGTGCGGGACAGGGAGCGCAGGCCCTCCTCGCCGCCCAACTCCTCGCGTACGCGGGTGTGATCGGTGACGTCGTAGCCGTGGGTCGAACCGGGCGCGGCGGTCAGCACGGGCGACAGGTGCAGGTGCGAGACGCCCAGGGCGGCGAGCCGGGGTACGGCGCGTTCGGCGGCGGCGAAGGGGAAGCCGGGCTGGAGCTGGAGCCGGTAGGTGGCAGTGGGGGCGGCTGCGGGGAGCGGGGCGTCCGGCGTCATACGAACCTACGTACCCGCGCTCGGTGCTTTCGTGCGTCCTGTCCCTCGGGTGCCCGAGGCGTGCGGGTTAGCTTCGGGCGATGGCTGGAGCGCTGCTGGCGACCTATCGGACGGTGATCGGCTTCTCGGGGCCGCTGCTTCCGGTGGTGTCCTTCCTCGGCAGGCTCCCGACGGCCATGTGCCAGCTCGGCAGCGTGCTGCTGGTGGCCGCGACCAGCGGCAGCCTCGGCACCGCCGGCATCGTCGGCGGGGCGCTCGCCGCGGGACAGACCGTGGGGGGTCCCGTGGTGGGGCGCCTCGCCGACAGGTTCGGGCAGCGGCCCGTCGTGCTGTGGGCCGCGCTGCTGAACGCCGTCGCGGTGGCCGCCCTGGTGGCCGCCGCGCTCCTGCGTACGCCGACCGTGCCGCTGTCCGTGATCGCGCTGCTGGCCGGTCTGAGCGTGCCGCAGGTCGGGCCGATGTCCCGGAGCAGGCTGGTGGCGATGGCGCGCGGCGCCGAGGCCGACGAGCGCACCGTGTCGGCGGCGCTCTCCTTCGACGGGACGCTGGACGAGATCTCCTTCGTGCTGGGCCCGGCGCTGGTCGGGGTGGCCGCGACCGTGGCGCACCCGGCGGCGGCGCTGATCCTCGCCGCGGCGCTGCTCGCGGTGTGCGGTTCCGCCTTCGCGCTGCATCCGACGGCGCGGCGGGTCGCGCGGGCACCCGTAGGGGAGGGGCCCGTACGGGGCGCGGCCCTTAGGGGGCGGGTGCTTAGGGGGTGGGCCCGTAAGGGCTCAGCCCTTACGGGGCGGTCCCGTAAGGGCTCGGCTCCTACGGGGTGGACCCGTAAGGGCCGGGCCCCTGCGGGGTGGGCCCGCAAGGGGAAGCCGCCCCATCGCGACCCGCGCACCGTCCTCGCGCTGCGCGCCTCGGCCGCCTTGCAGGGCGGGATGTTCGGTGCGTGCCAGGCCGGGATCACTGCGCTGACCGCCGACCTGGGCGCGGCCGAGCACTCCGGTCTTGTGTACGGGGCGATGGGCGTGATGAGCGCGTTCGCGGGGCTGGCGATGGCCTCCGTGCCGCCGTCCGTCCCGCTGCCGCTGCGGTGGCGGCTGGCGACCGGCGCGGCGCTGGTGCTCGCGCTTCCGCTGCTGGTGGTGGGGTCGCTGCCCGCGCTGTACGCGGTGGTGGTCGTGCTGGGCGCCGCGTACGCGCCGCACCTCATCACGCTCTTCGGGCTGACCGAACGGGCCGCGGACGAGCGCCGGTTGGCGGAGGTCATGGCCTTCATGACCAGCGCGATCGTGGGCGGCCAGGCCCTCGCGCTGGCCCTCTCGGGCCCGCTCGCCGAGGCGGCGGGCCCGCCGGCCGCGTTCGCCGTGGCGGTGGGTGCCGCCGCGCTGGCCTGCGCGCTCGCGTGTGTGATCAGGCCCGGCGGGACCGCCGCGTCGCGTTCTCGCGCGGGGCAGCGGCTCCCCGCTTCGCCGGACACCCCCATGCTCCGCCGCAGCGGAGGGTGACCACCGGTCGAGTGGCCGGCGGTGACAGCGGAACGGGCCCACACGGCGCGGGCCCCCAGAGCGGAGCGCCTCACGCGGGCCGCTGGAGAACCACCAGGCTCCGGTCCGTCAGCGTGATCCGGTCGCCCGCCTGGACCTTGTTCCCGGTGTCGCCCGGCGGTTCCTCGCGGGCCGTGTCCACCACGACCTGCCACTGGCGGCCCTGGTCGGCGGGGACGGTGAAGTCCAGCGGCGCGAAGTGCGGGTTGAACATCAGGAGGAAGGAGTCGTCCTCGATCCGCTCGCCGCGGGTGCCCGGCTCGGAGATGGCGCTGCCGTTGAGGAACACCGTCAGCGCGTTGGCGTGCGCCGCCTGCCAGTCGCGCTGCGCCATCTCCTCGCCCTCCGGTGTGAACCACGAGATGTCGGAGAGCTCGTCGTGCGTGCCCTCGACCGGGCGGCCGTGGAAGAAGCGGCGCCGCCGGAACACCGGGTGCTCCCGGCGCAGCCACACCATCCCCCGTACGAAGGCGAACAGCTCCTCCGCCTCCGAGGCCCCGTCGTCCCCTTCGCCGTCCGGCTGCGGCCACCGGACCCAGGAGAGCTCGCTGTCCTGGCAGTACGCGTTGTTGTTGCCGCCCTGGGTGCGGCCGAACTCGTCGCCGTGGCTGAGCATCGGCACGCCCTGCGAGAGCATCAGCGTGGCGAGGAAGTTCCGCATCTGGCGGCGGCGGAGCTTGCGTACCCCGGGGTCGTCGCTGTCGCCCTCGACGCCGCAGTTCCACGAGCGGTTGTAGCTCTCGCCGTCCCTGTTGCCCTCGCCGTTGGCCTCGTTGTGCTTCTGGTTGTACGAGACGAGGTCCCGCAACGTGAAGCCGTCGTGGCAGGTCACGAAGTTGATGGAGGCGAGCGGGCGGCGGCCGTCGTCCTGGTAGAGGTCGGAGGATCCCGTCAGCCGCGAGCCGAACTCGGCGAGCGTGCGCGGCTGACCGCGCCACAGGTCGCGGACGGTGTCGCGGTAGCGGCCGTTCCACTCCGTCCACAGCGGCGGGAAGTTGCCCACCTGATAGCCGCCCTCGCCCACGTCCCACGGCTCGGCGATCAGCTTCACCTGGCTGACCACGGGGTCCTGCTGGACCAGGTCGAAGAACGAGGACAGCCGGTCCACCTCGTGGAACTGCCTGGCCAGCGTCGCCGCCAGGTCGAAGCGGAAGCCGTCCACGTGCATCTCGGTCACCCAGTACCGCAGCGAGTCCATGATGAGCTGGAGCACGTGCGGCGACCGCATCAGCAGCGAGTTCCCGGTGCCCGTGGTGTCCATGTAGTAGCGGGGGTCGTCCGCGAGGCGGTAGTACGAGGCGTTGTCGAGGCCGCGGAAGGAGAGGGTGGGCCCCAGGTGGTTGCCCTCGGCCGTGTGGTTGTAGACGACGTCGAGGATCACCTCGATGCCCGCCTCGTGCAGCGCGTGCACCGCCTGCTTGAACTCCAGCACCTGCTGGCCCCTGTCGCCCCAGGACGCATAGGAGTTGTGCGGCGCGAAGAACCCGATGGTGTTGTAGCCCCAGTAGTTGGCGAGCCCCGCCTCCGAGAGCCTGTGGTCGGTGACGAACTGGTGCACCGGCATCAGCTCGAGCGCCGTCACGCCCAGCGAGGTCAGATGGTCGAGGACCGCGGGGTGGGCCAGCGCCGCGTAGGTGCCGCGCAGTTCGGGAGGGAGCGCGGGGTGCCGCATCGTCAGGCCCTTCACATGGGCCTCGTAGATCACCGTGTGGTGGTAGTCGGTGCGCGGCGGGCGGTCGTCGCCCCAGTCGAAGTAGGGGTTGACCACGACCGAGGCCATGGTGTGCGGTGCGGAGTCCAGATCGTTCCGCTGCTCCGGGGAGCCGAAGTGGTAGCCGAAGACGGCCTCGTCCCAGTTGACGCTGCCGCTGACAGCGCGCGCGTACGGGTCGAGCAGCAGCTTCGCGCTGTTGCACCGGTGGCCGCGCTCGGGCTCGTACGGACCGTGCACGCGGAAGCCGTAGCGCTGGCCCGGCATCACCCCGGGCAGATAGGCGTGCCGCACGAAGGCGTCCGACTCGCGCAGCGCGACGGCCGTTTCGGAGCCGTCGTCATGCAGGAGGCACAGCTCGACGCGCTCCGCCGCCTCGGAGAACACCGCGAAATTGGTGCCCGCGCCGTCGTACGTGGCGCCGAGCGGATACGCCTGTCCCGGCCAGACCTGCATGCGGGCATCTCTTCCTGTCGCGGGTGCCGTCGGTCGTGGGCTGCACCGCAGCATCCTTGCGTACGCGGGGCCGCACACTCGAAGCCATCCGTCATCTTCCCCCGGATGGGCGCCGACCTGCACCCCGTACACGAGCGTGGCGCGGTGCGGCGCTACCGTCCCTGCCCGCGGCGGGAGTTGACCGGGGTTCCGGGTGCGGTCCGGTGCCCGGATCGGTAGGCTTCCTTGATCGAACAGCGGGGTCCGGAAGGCGGTGCGCAGGTGGGCTCGGGAGGACTTGAGCTCCCCCCAGGTGAGGGCGGTGAGAGCGACACCGCCGAGGTGCCTGCCGGGGCGGTGTCGCTGGCACGCCCCATGGAGATCGGCGCGGATCTGGAGTGGAGCGCCGACGCGTGGGCCGAGGTGCGCACCCGCGCGCAGCGCGCAGGGCGCGCCTACATCTGGCTCAATCTGGTCGAACAGCGCATGCGCGCCGTGGTCGCCGCCGTCCTGCGCCCGATATACGAGCCGGTACACGGCGACGAGTGGGTCATCGCCGCGGCCGGACCCGCGGGGCAGGAGTGGGTGCGCAGGGCGGTCGCCGTGCGCGAGGTGAGCCGCCGCAAGGGCTATCTGCTCGACCCCGCCGACGACAACATCCTCTCCTTCCTCACGCTGCCGCAGCTCCGCGAGCTGATGGTGCAGCACTGGCCGTGCTTCGAGCCGTACTTCGCCGACCGGCGCGAGGTGGAACTCGCCCTGGACGAGCTGGAGGTGGCCCGCAGCGCGGTGGCCCGCAACCGCGCCCTCTCCGAGACGGTCCTCGCGCAGGCCGAGCGCATGTGCGCGAAGCTCCTGGAGGTGCTGGGCGCGCCGGGGGACCAGTCGCCGATGTCGCAGCGGCTGCCGGTCGACGCGGTGGAGAACCTGGTGGGCGACCGGTTCGCCGACGTGGTGGCGGTGCACTCCGACCGGGTGCGGCTCCAGCGCAGGCTGCCGGCGGAGGACCTGTTCGGCGGCGCGCGCAGGCTGGACGCCGTCGGCATCGGGCTCAACCTGCTGGTGCAGAACTACTCGGGCCGGCGTCTCCTGCGGCTCGCCGAGTCCGGCTGCCGCATCAGGCTGCTGTTCCTCAACCCGGCCAGCAGCGCGGTGCGCCGGCGGGAGCGCGAACTCGGCCTGAAGAAGGGCGAGCTGAGCCGGTCCGTGGAGACCAACATCCTGCACATGCGCCGCGTGCGGGCCAGGCTGCGGGACACCGCCGCCTTCGAGATCCACGTCTTCGACGAGACGCCGCGCTTCACCGCGTACCTGGTGGACGGGGACAGTGCCGACGGGCTCGCGGTGGTGCAGTCCTACCTGCGCCGTGTGCGCGGCATGGAGGCGCCGGTGCTGGTGCTGCGCGGCGGCGGGCGCAATCTGGTCGAGGGCGGCGGCCGCGGCAAGCCGCAGGACGCGGACGCGCAGAGCGGGCTCTTCGACGTCTACCGCGAGGAGTTCGAGACGGCCTGGGCGGACTCCCGGCCGGTCTCCTGAGGGCCTTCCTCCCGGGCGCGCGGTGGCGCGCCGGGGCGGCGGATCAATTCGATTGAGCGAGACGAACCGTCTCGCCTAATGTCGGCGGCATGCAGACGACCTCATCCCGTGCGGGACGCCCCGCGCACATCGCCATGTTCAGCATCGCCGCGCACGGCCATGTGCGGCCGAGCCTGGAGATCGTCCGGGAGCTGGTGCGGCGCGGCCACCGGGTCACCTACGCCGTCCCGCAGGCGCTCGCCGGCGTCGTCGCGGAGACCGGCGCCGAGCCGAGGGTCTTCCCCTCCACGCTGCCCTCCCCGGACGCCGACCCCGAGGAGTGGGGCACCGAACTCGTCGACCAGCTCGAACCGTTCCTCGACGACGCGATCCAGTCCCTGCCGCACCTCGCCGCGCTGTACGAGGGGGAGGGCGGGGGCGAGGACGCGGGGGACGTTCCCGACCTGGTGCTGGCCGACTCCGCCTCGTTCGCCTCCCGGGTGCTCGCGCACCGCTGGGGCGTCCGGCACCTCCAGCTCACCGCGCACATGGTCGGCTGGGACGGCTACCGGGAAGAGGTGGCCGAGCCGAAGTTCGCCGAGCTGCGGCGTACGGAACGGGGGCGCGGCTACTGGCGCAAGTGGCGCGAATGGCTGGACGGCAACGGCATCGCCACCGACACGGTGACCTTCATGGGCGAGCCCGACCGCGCCCTCGTACTGATCCCCAAGGCGCTCCAGCCGCACGCCGACCGCGTCGACGAGAGCGTCTACACCTTCGTCGGGCCGTGCCTGTACGCGGGCGAGCCGGGCGGCGAGGACGCGTGGCAGCGGCCCGCCGGCGCAGGGAAGGTGCTGCTCGTCTCGCTCGGCTCGGCGTTCACCAAGGAGCCGGACTTCTACCGGGAGTGCGTGAAGGCGTTCGGCGACCTGCCCGGGTGGCATGTGGTGCTCCAGATCGGCCGCCATGTGTCCGCCGGTGAACTCGGCCCCGTACCCGGCAACTTCGAGGTGCGCTCGTGGGTCCCGCAGCTCGCGGTGCTGCGGGAGGCCGACCTGTTCGTCACGCACGCCGGCGCGGGCGGCAGCAGGGAGGGGCTGCTCACGGGCACGCCGATGATCGCGGTCCCGCAGGCCGCCGACCAGCCCGGCAACGCCGCGATGCTGGAGTCCCTGGGCGTGGCCCGGCACCTGCCCAAGGAGGAGGCGGACGCGGCGGCACTGCGCGCGGCCCTGGAGTCGCTGGACGGCGACCCGGAGGTGGCGGCCCGCTGCGCGGCGATCGCCGAGGAGATCCGCGCGGAGGGCGGAACGGAGCGGGCGGTGGAGGTGATCGAGGGGATGCTGAGCAGGGAGGCGCGGTGACCGAGGGGCGCTGAGCGGTTCCTGAGTGACGCGGGGCGGGGCCGTCCCGCCCCGCCTATGCTCGGCGCATGGCTGGTCACGAGGGTGTGTATGTGGCGCTGTTGTGCGGGATCAACGTCGGTGGGCGCCGCAAGGTTCCCATGGCGGAGCTGCGGCGGCTGCTGAGCGAGGAGCTCGGGTGGGGCGGCGTGCGCACCCATCTGCAGAGCGGCAACGCGGTGTTCCGCACCGCGGACCCCGAGCCCGGGGAGCGGCTGGAGCGCGCGCTCGCCGGGCACTTCGGCTTCGAGGTGCGGTGTGTGCTGCGCACCGCCGCCGAGCTGGACGCCGAGGTCGCCGCGTGCCCCTTCCACGTGGAGGGCATCGACCCCGCGAAGCTGCTGGTGCTCTTCCTCGACGAGACGCCGGAGCCGGGGCACTTCGACGCGCTCGACCCGGCGGCGTACGCGCCGGACGAGTTCCGGCAGGTCGGGCGCGCGGTGTACTGCCGCTTCCCGGACGGCATGGGGCGCAGCAGGCTGCCCGCCGCGCTCACCTCTCTCCGGCCGCGGCTCACCGCAACCGGGCGGAACTGGCGCACGGTCAACCGGCTGCTGGAGATGGCGGAGGAGACGTAGGCGAGCCCCGGGGGACAAGGGGGTAGTGGTCCGGTTGTGGGGTCCGGTGCCCGGGGCGGCGACGGAGCGTTCCCGTCCGCTCGCGCTCGGCATCCCCGCTTCGTTGTATGCGTCACACTTCGGCGAGCCGCGCTTGAGCCGCGCGTTCCGCTGCGCCAGGGTTTCGAAACGTCGCCCGCCGCGCCTCACCCCCACGGGGCGCGGCGGGCCGTTCAATGTTCAGCCAACTCGGGCCCCGGTGCGCGCTGTTCGGCATTCGAGAAATGCAACGAACACGTTGACGCTGCACGCCAAATGCTGGCATGCTCCTTCTTGTGAATCAGTCCGCGAAACTCGTAGCGCGCCTGCACGTCGATCTGCGACGGCACGCCAGCGCCATCTGTGCCGCTGGCGCGTGACGCACGCCCTCCGACTGATCTTCATCGCGCCCGCCGCCGTCTGCCGTTGACGCAGGGCGGCTGAGTTCCCCCCCCCCCCGCAGGCCGGACCCTTCCGAACCCTTCCGGTCGCATCGGCGCGAATTTCCTTCCCCCGTTCCGTGGTGATTTCCGCGTACCCGATCGCGGTTCTCCCACGGAATGCCGGAGCGTGCTTTCGCAGAATTCCCCTGCCTGCTTTCCGATTTCGCGTACCGAATGCGGAGACACCCTCGTGCTCAGCACCAGCACCGCCAGAACCAGCATCGGCACCTCCAGAAGAAGAACCCTCGCGCTGTTCGGCGCCGCGGCGGCCGGCGTCGCGACCGCCGGGTGCGGCACCGCGCTCGGCGGCGGCCAGCAGCGCACCCGCACCGTCCGCTACCAGGGCTGGGCCGGCACGGTTACGCCCGCCGAACTCGCCGAGGACCTCGGCTATCTGAAGGGCGTGCGGCTCCGGTGGGTCGGCAACACCACCAGCGGGCCGCAGGACATCCAGGCCGCCGCCACCGGGGACGTCGACTTCGGCGGCGCCTTCAACGGCGCGGTGGTCAAGATGGCCGCGGCCAAGGCCCCCGTGAAGGCCGTGATCAGCTACTACGGGGTCGACAAGTACCGGTACACCGGCTTCTACGTACGCCGCGACAGCCCCGTACGCACCGCGCGGGACCTCATCGGCAAGCGCGTCGCGATGAACACCCTCGGCGCGCACTCCGAGGCGATGCTCGACACCTACCTCAAGCGGCAGGGGCTCAGCAGGGCCGAGGCCGACAGGGTCGAACGCGTCGCGCTGCCCCCGGTCAACACCGAACAGGCGCTCCGCAAGGGCCAGATCGAGGTGGCCGCGCTCGGCGACATCATCCGCGACAAGGCCCTGGAACACGGCGGCATCCGCGCCCTCTTCGACGACCACCAACTGCTCGGCAGCTTCAGCGCCGGCACCTATGTGATGGCCGACCGCTTCCTGGAGACCAACCCCGACACCTCTCGCATCTTCGTCACCGGCGTCGCGAAGGCCCTGGAGTGGTCCAGGCGCACCCCGCGCGAGGAGGTCGTGGACCGCATGGTGCGCATCGTGAAGCGCCGCGGCCGCAGTGAGGACACCGATCCGCTGCGCTACTGGGAGTCGTACGGGGTCCCGGCCACCGGCGGCCGGGTGGCCGCGCGCGACCTCAGCCGCTGGGCCGACTGGCTCTCCGCACGCGGCGACATCGAACCCGACGCGGTCCACACCCGGGACTTCTACACCAACGACTTCAACCGCTACCGCCCGAGCCACAGCCCGAGCCACAGCCAGAGCCACGCCCACAGCCACCGCGCAGGGAGCACCGGCCGATGAGCAGCGCCCCGAATCCCGTACCTGACCAGCAGACACCGAAACTCCGCCTGGAGCGGGTCGGCAAGACCTTCGCGGCCGGTGGTGGCGGTGCGCGCCGCCGCCTCCGCCGCGGCGCCCGGGACCGCTCCGTCGCGGCGCTCCAGAACGTGGAACTGGACATCGCGCCCGGCGAGTTCACCGTGCTCGTCGGCCCCAGCGGCTGCGGCAAGTCCACCCTGCTCGACCTCCTCGGCGGGCTCGACACCCCCACCAGCGGCCGCATCCTGTTGGACGGCGAACCGGTCACCGGGCCCGGCCTGGACCGGGGCATCGTCTTCCAGCAGTACGCGCTGCTGCCCTGGCGCACGGCGCTCGGCAACGTCGAGTTCGGCCTGGAGGCCACCGGGGTGCCGCGCCGGCAGCGTGCGGAGCGCGCCCGCGAGGCGCTCGCCCTGGTCGGCCTCGGAGGCTTCGCCGACCGGCATCCGCACGAGCTGTCCGGCGGCATGCGGCAGCGCGTCGCGATCGCCCGGAGTCTCGCGTACGACCCCGACGTACTGCTCATGGACGAGCCGTTCGGCGCGCTCGACGCGCAGACCCGCGAGTCCCTCCAGGACGAGCTGCTGCGCATCTGGGAGCGGACCGGGAAGACCATCGTGTTCATCACCCACGGCATCGACGAGGCCGTCTATCTGGGCCAGCGCGTCGCGGTGCTGACCTCGCGGCCCGGGCGGGTGAAGGAGACCGTGCGGATCGGGATCGAGGGGCGTACGGAGGCCGAGGACCTGCGCTCGAGCCCGGAGTTCGCCGCCTACCGGCACCGCATCTGGGAGCTGCTGCACGACGAGATCGACACCGCGCGGCGGCAGCAGGCGCCGGTGGGCGAGGAGGAGGTGGCCGCGGCATGAGCAGCACGCTGACCGCACCGGAGAAGAACGCGTCGCAGGGCACCGCGCCGGAGAAGCCCGCAACCGAGGAAGCCGTCGCCGAGCCCGCCCCACCCGAGGCGGAGCGGGACCGCCGCGGCGTGCCCGCCGTCGTGGGCGGTGCGCTGCTGCGTGCCCTCACCCGCAGCGCGGCCGTGCTGGCGCTGCTCGCCGTGTGGGAGGCCGCGCCCCGGCTCAACCTGGCCGACCGCACCTTCCTCCCGCCGTTCTCCGAAGTGGCCGCCGCCTGGTGGGAGTTGCTGGTGGAGGGCCAGTTGCTGGAGGACGCGCAGGCCAGCCTCGGGCGCTCGCTCGCGGGATTCGCGCTGGCCGTGCTGGTGGCGGTGCCGCTGGGGCTGCTCATCGGCTGGTACCGGCCCGTCGCCGACTTCCTCAGCCCCCTCCTTGAGCTCTTCCGCAACACCGCGGCGCTCGCCCTGCTGCCGGTGTTCGTGCTGCTCCTCGGCATCGGCGAGACCTCCAAGGTGTCCATCGTGCTGTACGCGTGCACCTGGCCGGTGCTGCTGAACACCATCAGCGCCGTGCGCACCGTGGACCCCACGCTGCTGCGGCTCGCCGCCTCGCTGAACCTTCCGCCGCTGCGGCTCTTCCAGAAGGTGATCGTGCCCGCCTCCGTACCGGTGATCTTCACCGGCATCAGACTGGCGGGCGCCACCGCGATCCTCGTGCTGGTCGCCGCCGAGATGGTCGGCGCCAAGGCCGGGCTCGGCTTCCTGATCAACAACTCGCAGTTCAACTTCGCCATTCCGCAGATGTACGCGGGGATCCTCACCATCTCGGCCGTCGGCGTCGGCTTCAACCAGCTCCTCGTCCTCCTCGAACGCCGGGTCTCCTCCTGGCGCACCGCCTGACCCGCCGCAGCGCAGGAAGGGAAACCCCATGACCGACACCACCGACCGCACCGGCTACGACGTCCGCCGCATAGGCGGGCGCATCGGCGCCGAGGTGCTGGGCGTCGACCTCACCCGCGAGCTCGACGCCTCCCTCGTACGGCACCTGAACGGCGCGCTGCTGGAGCACAAGGCGCTGCTCTTCCGCGACCAGCACCTGGACGACGCGCAGCAGCTCCGCTTCGCCTCCTACTTCGGCGAGCTGACCAAGGCCCACCCGACCGTCCCGTCCGTCGAGGGCCGGCCCAACATCCTCCCCGTGGACGGCGATTCGGGGGTGCGCGCCAACCACTGGCACACCGACGTGACCTTCGTGCGCACGCCGCCCAAGGCCAGCACGCTGCGCAGCATCGTGGTGCCCCCGTACGGCGGGAACACGCTGATCGCCAACGCGGCCGCCGCCTACCGCGACCTGCCCGAGCCGCTGCGCGAGCTCGCCGACAGGCTGTGGGCCGTCCACACCAACGACCACGACTACGCGGCGCCGAAGAACGAGAAGGCCGCCGAGCACCGGCGCGTCTTCACCTCCACGAAGTGGAAGACCGCGCATCCGGTGGTGCGGGTGCACCCGGAGAGCGGCGAGCGCGGGCTGTTCATCGGCGGCTTCGCGCAGAGCCTGGTGGGCTTCGGCCCGTCCGAGTCGCGCGACCTGCTGCGCATCCTCCAGTCGTACGTGACCCGGCCGGAGAACCTGGTGCGGATCCTGTGGGCGCCCGGCGACCTGGTCCTCTTCGACAACCGGATCACCCAGCACTACGCGCCCGACGACTACGGCACCCTGCCGCGGCGGCTGCACCGGGTCACGGTGGCCGGCGACGTGCCGGTCGGCACCGACGGCTCGGCCAGTTACGCCGTGGAGGGCGACCACGCCGAGCACTACACACCCGCCGTCGCCTGACGCCCCCCACCACGCCCTAAGGAGAGAACCCCGCCATGGCTCCCACCGCCCTCGCGCCCGAACCCCCGCTCGTGGGCTACCTGGTGCTGGTACCCGAAGGCACCGATCCCGCGGAACTCCTCGCCCCCACCGGTACGCGAGCGGAGGTCCGCCCGGTCACGCACGTGCCGGAGACCCTGGTCCCCGAGCCTGCTCCCTCGCCCGCCCCGTCGCCGGGCCGCGGCGTGCACATCGACACCGAGCGGCACATCGCCGAGGTCGACGGCGTGCAACTCGACCTCACCTACCTGGAGTTCGAGCTGCTGGCCCACTTCGTGGCCAACCCGCACCGCGTGCACTCCCGCGACCACTTGGTCAGCACGCTGTGGGGCTACAGCCACATCGGAGACGGCCGCACGGTCGACGTCCACATCGCCCGCCTCCGCCGCAAGCTGGGCCCCGCCCACCGCCGCCAGATCGTCACCGTACGAAGGGTGGGCTACAAGTTCGTGCCGGGGACGCCGTGAGTGGTCCTCGCAAAGAGCGACCCCTGACCCGCTGAGGCGGGTCAGGGGTCGCGGGCTCGGTCGGCCTTTACGCCGCCGTGAGGCCGAAGTGGTGCTCTGCCGCTGCCTGTTCGTAGCGCAGCACCAGGAGTTCGGCCAGTTCAGGGGCCGGGCCCAGGACGTCGGCCAGGGTGTCGGCGCCGGCCGACTCCGCTCCGGACACGATGCGGTCGGGGAGGAAGCCCGGGGCTATCACGTACGGGGCGACGGCTACGCGGTCCACGCCGTCGGCGCGCAGGGCGCGGACCGCGTCGGCCGTGCGGGGGAGGGATGCGGAGGCGAACGCAGGCCGCACGGCGCACCAGCCAGTGGTACGCCGCCACTCCCGCGCGACATCTGCGATCACTGCGATCGCCTCCGGGTCTGAGGAGCCCGCCGAGGCCAGCACGACCCCGGTGGACGGTTCGTCACCGGGCCGCAGCCCGGCCTCGTACAGCCGCCGCTCCAGCGCACGGGTCAGCAGCGCGTGCGGACCCAGCACCGGCGCCCGCCGCACCGACAGGCCCGGCAGCCGCGCTGTGACCTCGGACAGCACCGAGGGTATGTCGGTCTTCGCGTGGAAGGCCCTGGTCAGGAGGAGGGGGAGCGCCACGACCTCGCGCACCCCCTCCGCGTACAGGCCCTCCAGCGCGCCCCGCACCGACGGCACGTCGAAGTCGAGGTAGCCGACCTCCACCCGCAGCCCGGGCCGCAGCTCCCGCACCCGCGCGCAGAGCGCGGCGACGGTCGCTGCGTGCCGCGGGTCGCGGCTGCCGTGCGCGATGACCACGAGTGCGGGTCCGGGGGCCGGATGGTGCATGGTGCTTTCCTCGTTCTCCTACGTACGCCGTGTGCTGGACGCTCAGTGCCCCGAGGCCAGGAGGCCGCGGTTGCGGAGTACGCGGCGTTCGACCGGGGCGAAGATGAGCAGTTCGATGCCGATGCCGACCAGGAGGATGAGGAGGATGGCGGAGAGGACCAGCGACATGTCCTGCTGCATCCGGGCCTGGTCGAGGAGCTGGCCGAGGCCCGTGCCCAGGTCGGGGGACTGGGCGATGAGTTCGGCCGCCATCAGGGAGCGCCAGGAGAAGGCCCAGCCCTGCTTCAGGCCCGCGATGTAGCCGGGCAGCGCGGCGGGCAGCAGGACGTGCCACACCCCGCGCAGACCGGTCGCGCCGATGACCTTGCCCGCCCTCAGGTGCATGGGCTGGATCTGGTCGACGCCCGCGACGATGCCGTTCGCGATGGAGGGCACGGCGCCGAGCAGCACCACGGCGTAGATGGTCGCGTCGGTCAGGCCGAACCAGATGATCGCGGCCGGCACCCAGGCCACCGAGGGCAGCGACTGGAGCCCGGACAGGATCGGCCCGATCGCCGCGCGTACGGGACGTACCCGCGCCACCGTCAGGCCCAGCACGGTGCCCGCGACGAGCGCCACGGCGAAGCCGAGCGCGCCGCGCGAGATGCTGTTCCAGACGTAGCCGAGGAGCGTGCCCTCCAGCCACTTCTGGCGCAGCGACCCGGCCACGTCCGCCGGGCTGGGCAGCGCCGAGTGCGGCTTGAGCTCCAGTGCGTACGCGAGCTGCCACAGCGCGAGGACGAGGACGACGGCGATGACCGGCGGGAGCACCTTGCCGCGCAGCACCTCGCCGAGCGTCCTGCGCGGCGCGGCGTGCGTGTCCAGGACGTCGAGGCCCGCGCCGAGATCGGCGAGTCCGTTGCCGTTCTTGGTGTCCTGGGCGGCCTTGGAGTCCTTGCCGGCCTTGGAGTCCTGGGCGCTCGTGCTCCCGGTGACGGCCGTGCCGTCGGCGGCGGCCTCGCCGTTCCCGGAGCTGTCTTCGGAGCCGGGCGCGGGCGTCCCGTCGGCCGGCGTGGTCTCAGTGCTGGCCATGGCGGCGGATCTCCCCACGGAGCTGTTCGGTGATCTCAAGGGACAGGTGGGCCACATCGGCGTCCTCGATGCGGCGCGGGTGCGGGATGTCCACGTCCCACTCGCGGGCGATGCGCCCGGGGCGGGAGGAGAGCAGCACCACGCGCTGCGCGAGCCGCACGGCCTCGCGCACGTTGTGCGTGACGAAGAGGACGGACACGTTGGTCTCCGACCAGATGCGGGTCAGCTCCTCGTGCAGGACGTCCCGCGTGATGGCGTCCAGCGCCGCGAACGGCTCGTCCATCAGCAGCAGTTGGCTGTCCTGCGCGAGCGCGCGGGCCAGCGCGACGCGCTGCCGCATGCCGCCGGACAGCTCGTGCACCCGCTTGCGGTGCGCGCCCTTGAGCCGCACCAGCTCCAGCAGCCGCTCGGCCTCGCCGCGGCGCTCCTGCTTGGGGACGCCGCGCATCTTGAGGGCCAGTTCGATGTTGCGGCCCGCGGTCAGCCACGGGAACAGCGCGTGCTCCTGGAACATCAGCGCGGGCCGGCCGCCGGGCACCTCGATGGCGCCCGAGGTGGGCGTGTCCAGCCGGGAGATGAGGTTGAGCAGCGTGGACTTGCCGCAGCCCGAGGCGCCGAGCAGGGTCACGAACTCGCCGGGCGCGACATCGAGGCTGATGTCGTCCAGCACGAGCTGCCGGGCGCCGTCCCGGCCGAAGGACTTGGAGACGCCGTCGAGGCGGGCGGCGAACCCGGCGTCGTGCGGGGCCTGCTGCGCTGGCACCTCGGCTTCTGCCGGGGTTTTGCTGAGGAGCGGTGCGGTGGGCATCGCTTCACCTCCGGAAGGTGGTGCGGACGGAAAGGCGCGTGGGACGGGGTACGGCGGTGCGTACGCGGTGCTGTCAGCTCCCGGCGCCGAGGCCGGCGTCGTCGACTGCGGGCTTCCCCTCGCCCTTCAGCACCTTGTTGAGCAGCGTGAGGTCGTAGATGCCCTTGAGGTCGGCCGACTTCTTGAGCAGGCCGGTGCCGCGGGCGTTCTCCGCTTCCCGGTCGAGCGTGGAGGCCAGCGGATCGTCGGTGACCTCGATGTCCTTGAAGGCGGGGTCGAGGACCTTCGGGGGCAGCGAGCCGCCGTTGGCGGCCAGCTTCGCGTTGACGGCCTTCTTCGCGTCGGCCGGATGGCCCTTGATCCACGCGTTGGCCTTCACCGAACCGCGGATCACCGCCTCCACGGCCTTCGGGTGCTTCTTCAGGAAGTCCTGCCGCACCACGAGGTTGGTGGTGACGAACTTGCCCTTCGGCCACAGCTTCTTCTCGTTCAGCAGCTTCTTGCCGCCCTTGTCCGCGATCTTGGACGCGGTGGGCTCCGGCACCCAGGCGCCGTCGATGCCGCCCTGCGAGAACGTGGTCGGGATCTCCTTGTTGTCCTGCCGCAGCACGGAGACGTCGCCCTTGCCGGTCTCCGCGTCCACCTTCAGGCCCTTGCCCTTGAGGTAGTGGAGCAGCGCCACGTCCTGGGTGTTGCCGAGCTGCGGGGTGGCGATGGTCTTGCCCTTGAGATCGTCCAGCGACTTGATCTTCTTCGGGTTCACCACCAGCGAGGCGCCGCCCGAGGTGGCGCCGGCCACGATCTTCAGGTCCTTGCCGCCGGACTGCACATAGCCGTTGATGGCGGGCGAGGGACCGACCCACGTCATGTCCACGGCCTTGGCGTTCAGCGCCTCGATCGCGGCGGGGCCCGCGTTGAACACCTGCGGCACGGCCTTCGTACCGCCGAGCTCCTTCGGTATCTCGCCGCCGTCGCGCAGGCCGGCGAGCGGGGTGGCGTGGGTGACGTTGGCGAAGTAGCCGATGCGCACCTTGTCGAGGCCGTCGACCTTCTCGCCGCCGGCGGCGGCCGGTCCCGTGTCCTTCTTGACGGCCTGGGAGCCGTAGCCGCAGGCGGTCGCCGTCAGCAGCAGGGGCAGCGCTACGGCGGCGGCGAATACGAGGCGCGGGGCGCGGCGGGTGGATGACACAGAGGGGTCCTCTCGTGCGGGACGGAAGAGCGGCGGACTGCGGGGGAGCGGAGCGGACGTACGGGGTGTGCCGCGGCGGTGAGCGGGCGCAGCGGCCCGTACGCCGCCGGGCACAGGTGCCCGTCTGTCAGCGGGCGCATCGGCCCACTCCGCCCTGGCCGCTTCCGCGCGCCCCGGAGCCGATCCGGCCGCCCGTCTGGTCGAACGTCGAGAACGCCTCTGTGTGCAGGGTCATCTCTAGAAGTCCCAGCCCTCGTCGTCGGGTTGGAGCGCCTGCGCCGCGGCGGCCCGCGCCGATTCGGCGAAGGCGTGCCCGGCCATGCCCGCCGTCAGCGTGGTGCCGTCGGAGGGGTCGATGAGCAGGAAGGAGCCGGTGCGGCGGGAGTCGGCGTAGTGGTCGACGGGCAGCGGCTCGGAGGTGCGCAGCACCACGCGGCCGATGTCGTTGGCCACCAGCTCGCCGGGCTCGGGGTGCTGGGAGAGGTCGTCCAGCGTGAGCCGCGAGGGGATCTCCTTCACGATCGCCTTGACCGTGCGGGTGGTGTGCTTGAGCAGCACCCGCGCGCCCGGCCTGAGCGGCGAGTCGTCCAAGTGGCAGACGGTGGCGGTCAGATCCTGGGTCGGCTCGACCGTGGCGTCGGCCGGGACGATGCTGTCGCCGCGCGAGATGTCCAGGTCGTCGGCCAGCAGCACGGTCACCGACTGCGGAGCCCAGGCCACCTCGACGCTCTCGCCCAGCTTGTCGAGCCCCGTGATCGTGCTCGTACGGCCCGAGGGCAGGACGGTCACCCGCTGGCCCACGCGCAGCACGCCGGAGGCCACCTGGCCCGCGTACCCCCGGTAGTCCGGGTGCTCGGCGCTCTGCGGGCGGATCACGTACTGGACGGGGAAGCGGGCCACCTCGTCGCTCGGGTCGTGCGTGACCGGGACGGTCTCCAGGTGCTCCAGCACCGTGGGGCCGCCGTACCAGTCCATGTTCGCGGAGGGGGTCACCACGTTGTCGCCGACCAGCGCCGAGATGGGGATCGCGGTCACCTCGGGGACGCCCAGCGAGGTGGCGTACTCGGTGAACTCGGCGGCGATGCGCGCGAAGACGGCCTCGTCGTAGCCGGCGAGGTCCATCTTGTTGACCGCGAGGACCACGTGCGGCACCCGCAGCAGGGCCGCGACCGCCGCGTGCCTGCGGGTCTGCTCGACCACGCCGTTGCGCGCGTCGACCAGCACCACGGCCAGCTCGGCCGTGGAGGCGCCGGTGACCATGTTGCGGGTGTACTGCACGTGCCCCGGGGTGTCGGCCAGGATGAACCGGCGCTTCGGGGTGGCGAAGTAGCGGTAGGCCACGTCGATGGTGATGCCCTGCTCGCGCTCGGCGCGCAGGCCGTCGGTGAGCAGCGCGAGGTCGGGGGCCTCCTGGCCGCGCGCGGTGGACGCGCGCTCCACGGCCTCCAGTTGGTCGGAGAGCACCGACTTGGAGTCGTGCAGCAGCCGTCCGACCAGCGTGGACTTGCCGTCGTCGACGGATCCGGCGGTGGCGAAGCGCAGCAGCGAGGTGGCCGCGAGGGCCTCCTCGACGGCGGCGGGGGTGGGCTGGGAAGTGGACATCTCTAGAAGTACCCCTCGCGCTTGCGGTCTTCCATGGCCGCCTCGGACAGCTTGTCGTCGGCGCGGGTGGCGCCGCGCTCGGTCAGCCGGGAGGCGGCGATCTCGGTGATGACCTTCTCGATGGTGTCGGCGTCGGAGTCCACGGCGCCGGTGCAGGACATGTCGCCGACGGTGCGGTAGCGGACCTTGCGCGTCTCGACCGTCTCGCCGTCCTTGGGGCCGCCCCACTCGCCGGGGGCCAGCCACATGCCGGAGCGCGCGAAGACCTCGCGCTCGTGCGCGTAGTAGATCGCCGGGAGTTCGACCTGCTCGCGGGCGATGTACTGCCACACGTCCAGCTCGGTCCAGTTCGACAGCGGGAAGACACGGACGTGCTCGCCGGGCGAGTGGCGGCCGTTGTAGAGCTGCCACAGCTCGGGACGCTGGCGGCGCGGATCCCAGCCGCCGAACTCATCGCGCAGCGAGAAGACGCGCTCCTTGGCGCGTGCCTTCTCCTCGTCCCGCCGACCGCCGCCGAAGACCGCGTCGTGGCGGCCCTCTTCGATGGCGTGCAGCAGCGGAACGGTCTGCAGCGGGTTGCGGGTCCCGTCAGGGCGCTCCTTCAACTCGCCCCGGTCGATGAACTCCTGTACGGAGGCGACCTCCAGGCGCAGCCCGTGCTCGGCCACCACCCGGTCCCGGTACTCCAGCACCTCGGGGAAGTTGTGCCCGGTGTCCACGTGCAGCAGCGCGAAGGGCGGCGGCGCCGGCGCGAACGCCTTCAGCGCCAGGTGGAGCATCACGATGGAGTCCTTGCCGCCCGAGAAGAGGATCACCGGGCGCTCGAACTCCCCGGCCACCTCGCGGAAGATGTGCACCGCCTCCGACTCCAGGGCGTCCAGGTGCGACAGCGCGAACGGGCTGTCGTCCGGATTCCCCAGCCCGCCGGCCGCGTGGGTGCTCGCAGCGGTCGTCACGCCAGTCCCCTCTCAGCCAGCAGCGCGCGCAGCGCCGCGGTGGATTCCCTCACGTCCTGCCGGTGCGCCTCGATCACCAGATCCGGGTGCTCGGGCGCCTCGTACGGGTCGTCCACGCCGGTGAGCCCGTTGATCTCGCCGGCCGCCTGCTTCGCGTACAGGCCCTTCACATCGCGCTCGGAGCACACGTCCACCGGAGTGGCCACGTGCACCTCGACGTAGCCGGTGCCCTCGGCCTGGTGGCGCTTGCGCACCGCCTCGCGGCTGTCGGCGTACGGGGCGATGACCGGCACCAGCACGGTCACCCCGTGCGAGGCGAGCAGCTCGGCGACGAAGCCGATGCGCTGCACGTTGGTGTCACGGTCGGTCCGGGAGAAGCCGAGTCCGGCGGAGAGGAAGGTGCGTATCTCGTCGCCGTCCAGCACCTCCACCCGGCGCCCCTCGCCGCGCAGCTCCTCCGCCAGCGCGTACGCGATCGTGGTCTTCCCGGCGCTGGGCAGCCCGGTCAGCCACACCGTCGCCCCTAGCTCGCCGTTGGCGGCGCCGCCCATCTCCCGCTCCCTGCCTGTTCGTCCACTCATGTCTGCTCGCCCGTCCCGGCCCGGCCCCGCGTGCCCGGCGCTCAGTGCAGTCCGCACTCGGTCTTGCCGCGTCCGGCCCAGCGTCCGGCCCGCGCGTCCTCGCCCTCCAGCACGCGCCGGGTGCAGGGCGCGCAGCCCACCGACGCGTAGCCGTCGTGCAGCAGCGGGTTGGTGAGGACGCCGTGCTCGGCCACGTAGTCCTCCACGTCCTGCTGGCTCCAACGGGCGATCGGGGAGATTTTCACCTTCTGGCGCTTCTCGTCCCATCCGACGACCGGCGTATCCGCGCGCGTCGGCGACTCGTCACGGCGCAGACCCGTCGCCCACGCGTCGTACTCCCGCAGCCCCTCCTCCAGCGGCCGCACCTTGCGCAGCGCGCAGCACAGGTCGGGGTCGCGGTCGTGCAGCTTCGGCCCGTACTGGGCGTCCTGCTGCGCCACCGACTGACGCGGCGTCAGCGTGATCACCTCGACGTCCAGCACGGCCTCGACCGCGTCCCTGGTGCCGAGGGTCTCCGGGAAGTGGTAGCCGGTGTCCAGGAACACCACGCGCACGCCGGGGAAGACCCGCGAGGCGAGGTGCGCGACGACGGCGTCCTCCATGGAGGAGGTGACGCAGAAGCGGTGCCCGAAGGTGTCGGCCGCCCAGCGCAGCACGTCCAGCGCGCCGGCGTCCTCCAGATCGCGGCCCGCCTGCTCGGCGAGGCGCTTCAGCTCCTCGGGGGAGCCCGTTGGTGTGCCGTTCTGTGCTGCCTGTTTCTGCTGTGCGGTGGTCATGCGGTGGTGCCCCCTTCGGTGGGGTCCTCGCGGCGCAGCCCGGAGGCCAGCAGCCCGAGGAACTTCAGGCGGAACGCGCGGTTGCAGGCGGAGCACTCCCAGGCGCCCGGGCCTTCCTCGGAGGGGCGCAGGTCCTCATCGCCGCAGTACGGGCAGTAGAACGGCGCGGCGCGCTCGCTCACTTGAGGGCCCCTTCCTCGGCGCGGGCCGCCCACTGGGCGAACCGCTCGCCGTCCTCGCGCTGTTCCTGGAAGGCGCGCAGCACGCGCTCGATGTAGTCGGGGAGTTCGTCGGCGGTGACCTTCAGCCCGCGCACCTTGCGGCCGAAGCCGGGCTCCATGCCGAGCGAGCCGCCCAGGTGCACCTGGTAGCCCTCGACCTGCTCGCCCTCGGCGTTGGTGACGAGCTGCCCCTTGAGACCGATGTCCGCGACCTGGATGCGGGCGCAGGAGTTGGGGCAGCCGTTGAGGTTGATGGTGACCGGCTCGTCGAAGTCCGGGAGCCTGCGCTCCAGTTCGTCGATGAGCGAGGAGCCGCGGCCCTTGGTCTCCACGATGGCCAGCTTGCAGAACTCGATGCCGGTGCAGGCCATGGTGCCGCGCCGGAACGGCGAGGGAGAGCTGGTCAGGTCCAGCGCCGCCAGGCCCTCGCGCAGCGAGTCGAGCTGCTCCTCCGGCACGTCGAGGACGATCATCTTCTGCTCGACGGTGGTGCGCACACGGCCCGAGCCGTGCGCCTCGGCGAGATCCGCGATCTTGCTCAGGGTCGCGCCGTCCACCCGGCCCACGCGCGGCGCGAAGCCCACGTAGTACCGCCCGTCCTTCTGCTTGTGCACGCCCACGTGGTCGCGCCACTGCTGGAGGGGCTTCTCCGGGGCCGGGCCGTCGGCCATCTTCCGGAGCAGGTACTCCTCCTCCAGCACCCGGCGGAACTCCTCCGGGCCCCAGTCGGCGACCAGGAACTTGATGCGGGCGCGGGTGCGCAGCCGCCGGTAGCCGTAGTCGCGGAAGATCTTCACGACGCCCTCGTGCACGTCCGGCACGTCCTCGACGGGCACCCATGCGCCGAGACGCACGCCGATCTTCGGGTTGGTGGAGAGCCCGCCGCCGACCCAGACGTCGAACCCGGGCCCGTACTCGGGGTGCTCCACGCCCACGAACGCCACGTCGTTGATCTCGTGCGCGACGTCCAGCAGCGGCGAGCCCGAGACGGCCGTCTTGAACTTCCGCGGCAGGTTCGAGTACGCGGGGTTGCCCACCACGCGGCGATGGATCTCCTCCACCGCCGGGGTGCCGTCGATGATCTCGTCCTCGGCGATGCCCGCGACCGGCGAGCCCAGCACGACGCGCGGGGTGTCGCCGCAGGCCTCGGTCGTGGAGAGCCCGACGCCCTCCAGACGGCGCCATATCTCCGGCATGTCCTCGACCCTGATCCAGTGGTACTGGACGTTCTGCCGGTCGGTGATGTCGGCGGTGCCGCGCGCGAACTCCTGCGAGATGTCGCCGATCACCCGGAGCTGCTGGGTGGTGAGCTGCCCGCCGTCGATGCGGACGCGCAGCATGAAGAACTCGTCCTCCAGCTCCTCCGGCTCCAGCACGGCGGTCTTGCCGCCGCTGATGCCGGGCCTGCGCTGGGTGTAGAGGCCCCACCAGCGCATCCGGCCGCGCAGGTCGGCGCCGTCGATGGACTGGAAGCCCCGGTGCGCGTAGATCGTCTCAATGCGGGTCCGCACATTGAGACCGTCGTCGTCCTTCTTGTTCTGCTCGTTGCCGTTGAGCGGGGTCAGGTGGCCCTTGGCCCACTGGCCCTCGCCGCGGTGGCGTCCGGCCTTGCGGCGGGCGGGAGCGGGACGGTCGGATGAGTCGGCCATGGGTGATCCTTCGGGCGGACGGCGGCGGGCGCGGGGTCGTCGGGGTAGGACGCCGTGCACGGCACACGGGCACTGGGCACACGCGTACCGCGTCAGGTGCGGCAGGTCAGGTCAGGCGGGAAGAGCGCGCGCCCGGGGTCTCGGGGGCGGCTCGGGTCAACGGCGGTGCTGTGACTGTCAGCCCGCCGGACAGATGGCGCTGGACATGCGGCCGAGGTCGACGTGGCGTCGACTCACCAAGGCGATTCCAGCTCGAGACATGACGGAAGCGTTGCACGCGCGTGAGATGGCAGTCCACTGCTTTCCGAAATGCGGACAGATCTGTCCCGGATGCCGAGACAATGTGGTGCCGGTCACACACCGCCGAGGTTTGCCCCGGCGGTGTGCGGGAGTGGGCAGATGCGTACGGGGGCCGTGCTCGGCGGAGTGCTCAGCGCTGTGCGCCAGGCCAGGGTCCGGGAGCCGGGGTGTACGGCTCCTCCTCGGTGCGGGTGTCGTACAGCCGGAAGCCGCGTCCGCGGTAGTTGGCCATCGCGTGCGGCCCGTCGTCGCTGCAGGTGTGCACCCACACCCGGCGCGTCCGCGGGTGCCCGGGCCAGCGTTCCGCCAGGTCCCAGGCCCGCGCGGTGCCGAACGACAGCAGGTGGCCGCCGAGTCCGCGGCCGCGGAACGCGGGGAGCAGCCCGAAGTAGCTGATCTCCACGGCGCCTTCGCCGTTGCCCTCCCGCTGATCCTGCTGCGTGCGGTCTTCCCTCGCCGCGTTCAGCTCGATGAAGCCGGCGGGCGTGCCACGGTCGTACGCCACCCACGTCTCCACGCCGGGCCGCTCCAGGAAGGCCCGCCACTGCGCGTACGTCCACGGCAGTCGGTCGGTCCAGGTGACGTCTCCGCCCGCCGCCGTATAAAGGAAGCGGCTGAACTCGGGGCTGGGCACCTCGGCCCGTTCGATCCGTATCGCGGACGAAGTGTCCGGAATACGGGCGGGGGAGAGGTCCCCGGGGTCGGTCTGCTCCAGGTACCAGACGGTCACCGTGCGGGTCGCGGGCGCTCCGGTGTGCCCGGCGGAGGTCGAGGTCTCGCTGCTCATGGGCCCCTACTCAACCACCCGCCGGGCGCGCCCGTTCCGTCGCTCAGCAGTCGCGCGGCATGCGCGGCTCAGTCGCGGAGCATCCGCAGCCCGCGCAGGCGGTTCAGCGCGGCGGCCGTCTCGAAGCGGCGCGGCACCGCGAAGTCCTCGTCCCGCACCGACAGCAGCTCGGCCACCCCGCCGTCGCCCTGCTCGCCCAGCAGCTCGCCGTCCAGCAGGTCCAGCGCCTCGGACAGGGTGCGCCTCCCGTCCGCGAAACCGCGCCGCACCAGCACCTCCAGCGCGTGTCCGATGCCCACGACCTGCCGCGGGTCGGAGATCTGCTCCACGGCCCGCAGGTCCACCTCGTGGTCACCGAAGGTCAGCGCGTCCTCGCCGCGCGCCTTCAGCCGCGTACGGCCGCGCGCGGTCGAGTCCAGCGAGTCCGGGTCGGGCCTGCGGTGCACCACGGCCGGGAAGTGCTCGGCCTCCGCGCGCCGCCCGGTGGGCACCGAGGCGACCTCGCGGGCCCGCTTGGTGACGTCCGAGGGCTGGTACGCGTCCATCATCAGCACCCGGTCGGCGACCTCCAGATAGTCGCCCGAGCCGCCCATCACCATCACCGTGGACACCCCGTGGTCGCGGTGCAGCGAGCGTACGGAGTCGACCAGCGGCGTCAGCGGCTCGCGCTCCTTCGCCACCAGGGCCTGCATCCGCGCGTCGCGGATCATCAGGTTCGTGGCCGCCGTGTCCTCGTCGATGAGCAGCACCTTCGCGCCCGCCTCGACGGCCTCGCACAGCGAGGCGGCCTGCGAGGTGGAGCCCGAGGCGTTGTCGGTGGAGAAGTCCGAGGTGTCCGAGCCCGTCGGCAGGTGGTCCACGAAGGCGTGCACGTCCACCCGCTCCACACGGCGCCCGTCTTCCGCGCGCAGCTTCACCGTGTCGGCGCGCGAGACGACCAACTCCCGTCCATCACCCGGAACGTGGTCCCAGATGCCGGTCTCCAGCGCGCGGAGCAGCGTCGACTTGCCGTGGAAGCCGCCGCCGACCACGAGGCTCACGCCCTCGGGCACGCCCATGCCGGTCACCGCGCCCGCGTGCGGCAGGTCAACGGTCACGCGCAGCTCCTCGGGAGCGGAGAAGGCCACCACGCCCTCGCCCGAGGCCGGCCGGTCGTCCACGCCGCTGCGGCGCGGCAGCACCGCGCCGTCCGCCACGAACGCGACGAGCCCGCGCGGCGCCAGCGCCTCGCGCAGCGCGTGCGAGTCCTCGACCGTCTCCACGAAGCGGCGCACCTCGGCGGGGTCCAACGCGTCCTGGCGCAGCGCCCGTTCGGCGATCCGCGGGAGCAGCTCGCACAGCAGGCGCTGCGCCGCGCGCCCGTCGATGCGCCGCCCGTTGCCCGGCAGCGCGGCGCCGAGCCGCAGCGTGACCGATCCGTCCTCCCCGCTCACCGTGCACGAGCTGCGGTCCAGCACCTCCTGGCCGCCCGCGTCGATCTGCACGGCGCGCTCGCCCTTCGCGACCTGCCTGGCCTCCCGCGCGAGACGACTGGCCAGCGCACGGCGGCGTACCGCGTCCGACCACAGGTCCGGCTCGAAGCCGGCCAGCTCACCGGGTACGTGGAGGGCAGCGCGGGCCGGCGGCGCGTACGGGTCGGACTGCGCGCGCACCAGCTCCAGCGTCCAGCCGCCGGGCATCCGCCACTCGCCGACCAGGCCCTTGTAGCGCCCGTACTGCCCGCCGTCGAGCTGCCGCAGCTCGTCCGAGAGCCCCTGCCGCGGGCCGCGCGGCCTGTGCTCGCGCACCTCCTGCTCGCGGTGTCCGCCGTGGGGGCCGCCCCTGCGGGGGCCGCCGCCGCGATAGCCGCGGTCGCCGCCGCGCCGGCCGCCCTGTCCGCCCTGGCCGCCGTATCCGCCGTGACCGCCGTGTCCGGGTCCGGAGCGTCGCACTGCGTGGCCTCTTTCTGCGCTGGGTTCGCGTTCGCCGGCTTCTGCCGAATGCTCCATCTTCCCGGTACGCCTTGGGCCTCGGCAAACGGGCCGCTGCGGGCCGCTGCGGGCCGCTGCGCGGTGCGGCGCCGATGCTTGTTCCTTTTCGCTGTGGTCGCCGCCTGCTTCTTTCTTGCGTTCCGCTGTGGTGTTCGGTCGCTTCGCGTCTTGACCGCCGACGGCCTCCGTCTGTGGTCGCCTTTCGCTGCGGCGGGATTCGGGTGGGTGGTTCCGGATGCCTTGTGTCTTGCGGGGCGGCCTCCGACGCTTCGCGCCTGCGGCCGCCCCTTGCCCGGCAGCGTGCCTGTGGGGCTTTCCGCTGCGGTGTTCCGGTCTGCTGTGGAGGGCGTCGGCCCCACCCCCGTCGGGGCCGACGCCTGAGGTTCAGAAGCGCACGGGAAGCGTGCGCAGGCCGCGCAGGAGGCTCGGCCTCCACTCCGGGGCCGGCTCGGTCGCGTCGTACGCCAGGCCGGGGAAGCGCTCCAGCAGGGCGCGCAGGCCGATGGCCGTCTCCAGGCGTGCCAGGGGTGCGCCGAGGCAGTGGTGCACGCCGTGGCCGAAGGCCAGGTGGGCGCGGGCCTCGGCGAGGTCGCGGTGGATGTCGAAGCGCTCGGGGGCGTGGAAGCGGCCGGGGTCGCGGTTGGCCGCCGCGATCGAGAGCACCACGCGGTCGCCGGCCCCGATGTGCGTGCCCGCGATGGTCAGCGCCTCGGCCGCGTACCGGAACGTGCCCGCCTGCGCCGGAGGTTCGAAGCGCAGCGTCTCCTCCACGGCGCCCTCCGCCAGCTCCGGGTCGGCCCGCAGCGCGGCGAGCTGGTCCGGGTGCGAGAGCAGCAGGTGCACCGCGCTGGAGAGGGAGTTGACCGTGGTCTCGTGGCCCGCGACCAGCAGGAGGAAGGCCATGCCGAGGAGTTCGCCGGGGTCGAGGCGGTCGCCGTCCTCGTCGTGGGTGCGGACCAGCGCGTGCAGCAGATCGCCCTCAGAGGCCGGCCCCGCGGTCCGCTTGTCCTCGATGAGCCGGGTCAGGTACGCGGTCATCTCGCCCATCGCGCGGGTCGCCGCCTCCGGGTCGGTCGCCGCGACCATCTCCGTCGACCACGAGCGGAACGAGGCGGTGTCCATGCCGGGCACCCCCAGCAGCTCGCAGATCACCGTGAGCGGCAGCGGCAGCGCGTACTCCTCGACCAGTTCCGCGCGCCCCCTGGGCGCCATGCCGTCCAGGAGCTCGTGCGCCCGCTCCTCGACGCGGGCCCGCAGCGCGCCGATCCTGCGCGCCGTGAACTCGCGGGCCACGAGCGAGCGCAGCCTGGTGTGGTCCGGCGGGTCGACCTGGAGCATGCTCGTGCCGATCGAGTACAGGCCGTCGCTGTCGTACTCGCTGGAGAGCCGCACGTCGTTGCCGAGGCGGGTGTCGGCGAGGGCGGCCCGCACCTGCTCGTAGCCGAGCACCATCCAGGCCGTGTCCCCGTTGGGGAAGGCGACGTGGTGCACGGGGCCGCGGTCGCGGAGCGCGCCGAGCGCCGTGTGCGGGTCGGCGTTGAAGTCCGCGGTCAGCGCGGCGAGTTCGACGGTCTCCGGGTGGTCCGCCTGCTGCCTGTGCTCGGTGTGCATCGGTGCTCCCGTCGTACGGTGAGGGCAGGGGTGAATCGGGGAGTGCTCCCCGGTTTCTTGCCTGAGCCGACTGTACGACAAAGTGGGGAGTAGTCCCCAGTACGGGGGTGCGGGATGGCGTGATGCGTGCGGTGCGGCGTGATGCGGTGCGATGCGGTGCGTGACCTGGGGCGGGCGTGGGCCCGGGTACGGCGCGGGACCGGGCGTGGTGGCTGGCCCGGGTACGGTGCGGCGCATGAGAAGGGATGCGCAGCGGAACCGCGAACTGATCCTCGCGGCGGCCCGCGAGGTGTACGCGGAGCAGGGCGTGGAGGCGCCGCTCGATGTGATCGCCCGCCGCGCGGGGGTCGGCAACGCCACCGTGTACCGGCGCTTCCCCGACCGCGCCGCGCTCATCGAGGCCGTCTTCCACGACACCCTCGCCGGGGTGCTGGAGGCGGGCGAGGCGGCGCGCGCCGCCGAGGACCCCTGGGCGGGGCTCACCGCCTACCTGGAGGAGGTCTTCGGCGTGCTCGCCGGCGACCGCGGCGCGAACGACCTGATGACGACGGGCATCGCGGGGGTCAGCACGCTGGAGACCCTGCACGGGCACAACGCGGAGACCCTGCGCGGACTGCTGGAGCGGTGCGCCCGGAACGGCCTCGTACGGGGCGATGTGGTCGTCGAGGACCTGCTGTTCAGCCTCGCGGCGCTGGGGCGGGCCGTGCCCTCGCTGGAGGCGGTGGTGCCGGGCGCGTGGCGGCGCCCGCTCGCGCTGCTGCTGGACGGGCTCCGCGCGGAGGGCGCGCACGCGTTGCCGGCGCCACCGCTGAGCGCGGAGGAATTGGGCGGGGCGCTGCGGGAGTTGGACATCGCGCGGAGCGGGAGCGCTCCGCGTTAGGCCGCTTCTTGTGTGGTCGCGTCCCGTTCGCGTGTCGCGTCGGTCTCCGGCGCTTCGGCCGCTTCCTCGGCCGTTTCTTCGGTTGCGGCTTCCTTCTCGGCGCCCGCTTCAGGCTCCGTCTCCGCTTCGGCTTCCGTCTCGGGTTCCTTCTCGTCCTCGGCCTGCGCCGTGGCGGGGACGGCGTACTCCGTGAAGTGGCCAGCGGTCGTGAAGCCCAGGGCGCGGTAGACCGGTTCGCCGTCGGCCGACGCCTGGAGCACGGCGGTCTCGTAGCCGTGGTCGCGGGCCGTACGCAGCGCGGCGCGGGTCATCGCCGTACCGAAGCCGCGGCGGCGGAAGCGGGCCAGCGTGCAGATGTTGTACAGGCCGGCGGTGTCCTCGGTGAAGAAGACCTCGGCGCAGGCGACGGGGCGGGTGTCGAGGTAGCCGACCAGGTACGTGGCGGAGCAGTCCTCGGCGAGCGCGGCGGGCGCGGTCTCGGCGGCGAAGCGCAGCACCGTTTCGGCGGGCGGGGTCCAGTTGCTGGCCAGCACGGTGGCGTAGTCGGCCAGCCGCTCCACGGTGGTGACCGGCTGGATGCTCAGCTCCTCGGGCGGCTGCGCCTCCAGGTCCGGTACGTCGCCGAGCGTGCCGGTCATGGCGGCCTCCGACTCGGCGGGTTCGAGACCGGCGGCGGTCAGGCTCTCGGAGAGCGTGCCGGGCGTGGACTCGGGGCCCACCCACCACGAGAACGTGCGGCCCGTGCGCTTGAGCTCCGCGAGGGTCTCCGCTATGCGGGTCTCCTCGTCGGTGGCCGAAAAGCGCGCTCCCGCAACGATGTTGAACGTGTCGTCGTCCAACCCGCTGTCGACGACCAGCAGATCGCCGGTCTCCCGCACGCTCATCCCCGGTGTGCGCCGGTGCAGATGGGCCGCGTGTTCCGCGAGGTTCTGCTCCATGCTGTGCGCGCTGCCGCGCGCTTCACTCGCCATCGACATCGCGTACCAGTGGACCACGAGTGGCAGCCCGGCCGCTGTTCGGGGCACGCCGAAGACCTGACGACCGCCGACGGCTTCGGACGAGTGGTTGCTTCCCGCTGCGGGGGGGGGCGCCGCGGATTCCGCTCCCCGCCCCCCCACCGAGGTGTGGGCAGTCGTTCCGCTAGGGGCGGAACGGGTGGGCACAGCGGAACCGCAGCCCCCGCACCCGCCCAGCCCCGCACCCAACGGGGCCCGGGGCGAAGCCCCGTTCAGTCCGTCACGGGGCGGGCGCGATCCACGATCGCGCCGAGGTCCAGCGTCGCCGGCAGTGTGCCGAACGCCGCGCCCCAGTCGCCCCCCAGGCGCGAGGCGCAGAACGCGTCGGCGACGGCGGAAGGCGCGAACCGCACCAGCAACGCCCCCTGAAGAACCAACGCCAACCGCTCCACCAGCCTCCGCGCCCGCGCCTCGATCCCGTCCAAGTCGGCCAGCTCCGCCAGCAGATCCTTGATCGCCCCGTCCAGCCGGTGGTCGGCCCCCCGCGCCCGCCCCACCTCCGTGAGGTACGCGTTCAGCGCCTCCGGCGACCGCTGCAGCGCGCGCAGCACGTCCAGCGCCTGGACGTTCCCCGACCCCTCCCAGATCGAGTTGAGCGGCGCCTCGCGCAGCAGTCGCGGCATGCCGGACTCCTCCACGTACCCGTTGCCGCCCAGGCACTCCAGCGCCTCGCCGGCCAGCGGCGTCGCCCGCTTCGTCACCCAGTACTTGGCCACCGGCACCGCCAGCCGCAGCAACTGCCGGTCGTGCTCGGCCTGCTGGTCGTCCCCGCCCGAGGCGTTGCCCGCCGCGCTGTCGTACGCCGCCGCCAGCCGCAGCGCCAGCGTCGTCGCCGCCTCGGACTCCAGCGCGAGATCGGCGAGAACGTTCCGCATCAGCGGCTTGTCGATCAGCTCGCCGCCGAACGCGCTCCGGTGCGCCGCGTGGTGGGTCGCCTGCGCCACGGCCTGCCGCATCAGCGCGGCCGAGCCCGTCACGCAGTCCAGCCGGGTGGCCGCCACCATCTCGATGATGGTCGGCACGCCGCGGCCCTCCTCGCCGATACGCCGCACCCAGGTCTGCCCGTCGAACTCGACCTCGCTGGACGCGTTCGAGCGGTTGCCCAGCTTGTCCTTGAGGCGCTGGATGCGGAAGGTGTTCCGCGACCCGTCCGGCAGCACCCGCGGCAGCAGGAAGCACGTCAGCCCGCCCGGCGCCTGCGCCAGCACCAGGAACACGTCCGACATCGGCGCGGAACAGAACCACTTGTGCCCGGTCAGCGCGTACTCGCCGTCACCGGCCAGCGGCACGGCCACCGTCGTGTTCGCCCGTACGTCGCTGCCGCCCTGCTTCTCCGTCATGCCCATCCCGGCGATCGCCCCGGACTTGGCGGAGGCCGGGCGGCTCAGCCCGAAGTCGTACGTGTGCGAGGCGAGCAGCGGTTCCCACTCGGCCGCGACCGAGGGCTCCTTGCGCAGCGCGGGCACCGCAGCGTGGGTCATCGACACCGGGCAGCCGTGCCCCGCCTCGACCTGGCTCCACACGTAGAAGCCCGCGGTGCGCAGGAGCTGTCCGTCCGTGCGCGACCAGGCGTCCGTCAGACCGGCCCGCACAGCGCGGTCCATCAGGCGGTGCCAGGAGGGATGGAAGTCCACCTCGTCGACGCGGTTCCCGTACCGGTCGTGCGTACGGAGCACCGGCTCGTTCTCGTTCGCCTGCGTGGCCCATTCCTGCGCCTCGGCCGAGCCCGCGTCCCGTCCCAGCGAGGCCAGTTCGGAGCGCACCTCCTCGGCGTGCGGGGAGGCGGCGTACCGCGCCACGCCCTCGGTGAGGGCCGGGTCCGCGCTGAAGACGTCGTAGTCCACCAGGGGCGGGGCCTGGTTGGTGACGGTGTGTGTCGAGGCAGGCATGCCAGATACGTTAAGGAGGTGCAAGCAGCAGACGAAACCCCTGAGCAGCCACGGCGCAAGGGCGCTTTGCGCCGGGCGCGGGTCCGGGCGCGCGTCCTGTACCGGAACGTGCCCAAGCGCCGGCTCGCCTGGCTGCTGCTCAAGGACACGGTCAACTCGTGCATGGAGTACCGGGTGCTCGGGCTCGCCGCCGAAGCCGCGTTCTTCACGCTGATCTCCATCCCGCCGCTGCTGCTCGGCCTCATCGGGATGCTCGGCTACCTCGACCTGTGGATCGGCACCGACACCATCGCCTCGATCCGTACGAACTTCCTCGACGCGTCGGCCGCGGTGCTCTCCGACCGGGGCGTCGACCAGCTCGCGCGCCCGCTCATCGACGACGTCATCAGGGGTGGCAGGCCGGATGTGATCTCGCTCGGCTTCGCGCTGGCGCTGTGGTCGGGCTCGCGCGCGGTCGCCGTCTTCATCGACACGATCACCGTGATGTACGGGCTGGACGGCCAGCGCGGCATCGTGAAGACGCGGCTGTTGTCCTTCGTGCTCTATCTGGTGGCCCTGCTCATCGGCGCCGTCGCGCTGCCGCTCATGGTGGCGGGACCTGACGCCGTGCTGCGCCTCGTACCCCAGGCGCAATGGCTGGTCAGCGTCTTCTACTGGCCGACCGTGCTGCTGCTCTCGGTCGTCTTCCTGACGACCCTCTACCACGTGTCCGTGCCCGTGCGTTCGCCCTGGCGGGAGGACATCCCCGGCGCGCTGGTCGCGCTCGCGATGTGGGTGCTGGGCAGCTTCCTGCTGCGGATCTACATCACCACGACGGTGGAGGGGCCGTCCTTCTACGGGTCACTGGCCGCCCCCGTCGCGGTGCTGTTGTGGATCGGGGTGTCCGCCTTCGCCGTGTTGGTGGGGGCCGCGGTGAACGCGGCCATCGACCACGTGTGGCCCTCCGTCGCCACCGCCGCGGCGCGCCGCGTCACCGAGAAGGCGCGCGAGGACGCCGCGGCCGAGGTCGTCGCGGCGGCCGCGGCGCGCCGCGCGATGCGCGAGGCGGAGAGCGAGGGCGGCGAGGAGGGTGCGGACAAGGAAGCGGGCGACACCGCGAACCCGCCCGCCGAATTCCCCGAGCGCTGGACGAAGTTCCTCCCGCACGGCGACGTACGCGGCAGGCTGCGCACCCGCAACCGGCGCTGAGCAGCAGGGCACGGGACCCGCGGGAAAATCCTTGGCGCCGCTCCGTGCGCGCCGCTTAGCGTGAGCGCTCAGCCTCGCGAAGGGCGCATGATGTGAACTCCCGTCCTTTTTCCGCTAATTCTCCCTCGTCTCCTTCTTCTCCCGCTTTTCCTGGTACGCCGCTGCTGATGCGCCACGGCTGGGACACCGCCGTCGCCGACGCCTTCGCCCCGTACGAGGAGGAGGGCCTGCTGCCCGCCCGTGTCGTACGGGTCGACCGCGGAGCGTGTGAGGCGGTCGGCCCCGAGGGTCGGCTGAGCGCCCGTACCGCGGCCGTGGCCGGCGCCGATCCGGCCCGCGCGCTGTGCACGGGCGACTGGATCGCCGTACGGGTACGGGGCGACGGCGCGGAGCCCGAGGTGCGGGCGGTGCTGCCGCGGCGGACCGCCTTCGTGCGGGCCGTGTCCTCGCGGCGCTCGGAGAAGCCCGCGACCGGCCAGGTGCTGGCGGCCAATATCGACCACGCGCTGGTCGCCGTGTCGCTGACCGCCGATCCCGATCCCGGGCGCGTCGAGCGGTTCGTCTCGCTGGCCTGGGCGAGCGGGGCGCAGCCGCTGGTCGCGCTCACCAAGGCCGACCTCGTGCCGGACCCCGTGACGCTCGGCCGGCTCGTCGCCGACACCGGGGAGTCGGCGCCCGGCGTGCCCGTACTGGCCGTGAGCGCGACGTCCGGGCTCGGCCTCGACGCGCTGTACGCCGCCGTCGCCGGGGGTAGCTGCGTACTGCTCGGCCAGTCGGGAGCGGGCAAGTCCACGCTGGCCAACGCGCTGCTGGGGGAGGACGTCCAGGACGTACGGGCCATCCGCGACAGCGGCGGCAAGGGGCGGCACACCACCACCGCGCGCGACCTGCTGCCGTTGCCCGCCGAGCGCGGGGGCGGCGTGCTGATCGACACCCCTGGCCTGCGCGGGGTCGGGCTGTGGGACGCGGGGGAGGGGATCGCGCGGGCCTTCGCCGATGTCGAAGCTCTGGCCGAGGGCTGCCGCTTCCACGACTGCGGGCACGGTTCCGAACCGGGGTGCGCGGTGCTCGCCGCCGTGGAGGAGGGGGCGCTGTCGGTACGCCGTCTCGAGAGCTACCGGAAGCTGCTGCGGGAGAGCGCGGGGCGCGGCGGTAACGTGCGGCCGTGAGCACCTTCGGCCGTCGTGAATTCCAGCTCGTGCTGCTGCGCCGCATGGCGGACTTCCAGCAGGGGCGCGTGGAGGACGCGCTGCGCGCGCTCGGCGCCGACCGCGCCGAGATGCGGGAGGCGAACAGGCGGTGGCAGGCGATGATCCGCTCGCCGCGGGGGCGGGGCGCGGTCTCGCGGTACCGCTCCGTGCTGGGCCCGCCCGTCGCGTCCGTCCCGCGCCGCATCGGCGACCTCGCGTGCGAGGCCCTGAGCTGGGAGCTTCCGCTCTGGGCCACGTTGCGGTTCGAGGTGATGGTCGCGCCTGGCGGCGCGGTGTGGAATGAGTGGCTGGTGCGGGCGCCGGGGGCGTCCGCACCCGTGTTGCGTGGTGTCGAGGATCTGGTGCCGTGGTCCTGCACGGTGGACGAGGTGGCCCGAGCGTTTCCCCCGGCCCGCCCGCTGGAGGGCTCAGCGCCTTCGCGCTGGCGGCTCGCCTTTACTGCCCCGGATGAGTCGGGTCACCTTTCCGAGCTGACGGCCGAGTTCACTTGGGGCCTACTCCAGCGCCTGCTTTGACCGCCGGTCGGCCGCGCTTTTGGTCGCTTTCCGCTGCGGCGGGTTTTGGGTGTGTGGTTGCGCCCGACTTTGTGCCTTACGGCCCGCCCTACGACGCTCCGCGCCTCCGGCCGGGCCTCCGCCCGGTCTGCGGCGTCCGCGGGTTACGTACGAGCCGGCGCGCCTGGCGCTACCCCCTACTAGGTGTGGGCAGTCGTTCCGCTAGGGGCGGAACGGGTGGGCACACCGGAACCGCAGCCCCCTGCACCCGCCCAGCCTCGCTCCTAACGGGGCCCGGGGCGCAGCCCCGGAACGCGGGGGCCGGACAGCCATGTCCGAAACCCGCCAGAAGCGCGGCGCGGCGCGGCACACAATGGACACGTGATGACCAACGACAGCAGGTACGAAGCGGTCCGCAGCCGCGACGCCCGCTTCGACGGCGTGTTCTACCTCGGCGTAAAGACAACCGGCATCTACTGCCGCCCGAGCTGCCCCGCCGTCACCCCGAAACGGGAGAACGTCACGTTCTACCCGTCCGCAGCCGCCGCCCAGGGCGCCGGCTACCGCGCCTGCCGCCGCTGCCGCCCCGACGCGGTCCCCGGCTCGGCGGAGTGGAACGTACGCGCCGACCTCACAGGCCGCGCCATGCGCATGATCGCCGACGGCGTCGTCGACCGCGAGGGCGTCGCAGGCCTCGCGGCCCGCCTCGGCTACAGCCCGCGCCAGGTGCAACGCCAGCTCACCGCGGAACTCGGCGCTGGCCCCGTGGCCCTCGCCCGCGCCCAGCGCGCCCACACCGCAAGGGTGCTGCTCCAGACCACGGAGCTGCCGGTCACGGAGATCGCCTTCGCCTCCGGCTTCGCGAGCGTGCGCCAGTTCAACGACACCCTGCGCGAGATCTACGCCCGCACCCCCACGGCGCTGCGCGAGAACGCGGCGCGCGGTGGCCACGGGCCGGCGCGCGCCCTGCACCGCGCGCACGGCAACGGCGTACCCCTGCGCCTCGCGCACCGCGGCCCGTACGCGGCCCGGCAGGTCTTCGGCTTCCTGGAGCGCCGCGCCATCCCGGGCGTCGAGGAGGTCACGGCGGATCCCGCCACCGGCGCCCGCACCTACCGCCGCACCCTGCGCCTCCCGTACGGCAGCGGCGTCGCCGAGGTCGCCGAGCCGCCCGAGGAGCGGCGCGGCTGGCTGGAGTGCCGGCTGCACCTCGCCGACCCGCGCGATCTGACCACGGCCGTGCAGCGCGTGCGGCGCCTCTTCGACCTGGACGCCGACCCGTACGCGGTCGCCGAGACCCTCGGCAGGGACCCGGCCCTCGGCACCCTCGCCGCCGCGCACCCGGGGCTGCGCTCGCCGGGCGCCGCCGACCCGTACGAGCTCGCCGTGCGGGCCGTGCTCGGCCAGCAGATCACCGTCGGCGCCGCCCGCACCCTAGGGGGGACCCTGGTCTCCGCGTACGGGAAGCCGCTGGCCGCGCAGGACGGTGGGCTCACGCACCTGTTCCCCGAGCCGGGCGTGCTGGCCGGGGCGGGCCTCGCCGAGCTCGGCATGCCGGAGTCGCGCCGCTCCGCGCTGCGCGGCCTGAGCGCCGCCGTCGCCGACGGCGGGGTCGTCCTCGACCCCGGCGCCGACCGGGACGAGGCCGAGCGCGCGCTGCTGGCGCTGAGCGGCATCGGCCCCTGGACGGCCGGCTACATCCGGATGCGCGCCCTGTCCGACCCCGACGTCTTCCTTCCGGGCGATGCGGGGGTACGCCATGGCCTGACCCTTACGGGGGCCGACCCCGCGAGCTCGGGGCAGTGGCGGCCCTGGCGCTCGTACGCCCTGCACCACCTCTGGAACGCCACCGGCACCACCGACACCGCCGACGAGGAGAGCGCCCGATGACCGCCCGCTTCACCACGTACGACAGCCCCCTGGGCACGCTGCTGCTCACCGGCACGGCGGACGGCGCGCTCGCCTCGCTCACCGTGCCCGGCCAGACGGGCGCGCCGGCCACGGACGGTCTGGCGCGCGACGACTCCGCCTTCCGGGAGGCCCGGGCCCAGCTCGACGCCTATTTCGCCGGTGAACTCAAGGAATTCCGGCTGGAGTTCGCGACGCCCGGTACGGAGTTCAGGCGCCGGGTGTGGGAGGCGCTGGAGACCATCCCCTACGGGGCGACCACCACCTACGGGGAGCTCGCGGCCCGCATCGGCGCCTCCCGCGCGGCGGTGCGCGCCGTCGGGGGCGCGGTCGGCGCCAACCCGCTGCTGATCGTGCGCCCCTGCCACCGCGTGATCGGCGCCGACGGCACCCTTACGGGGTACGCGGGCGGGCTGGAGCGCAAGCGGCAACTGCTGGAGCTGGAGGGCGCGTTGCCGGAGTGAAGGCCCCGGTCCCGGCGGCTCACTCCGCCGTGCCGTTGTCCGTGTCGTTCCCCGTACCGTTCTCCAGGCCCCAGCTGTGCACCCACCGCGGGTGGATGCGGATCAGCTCGTCGCTCATCCCGGCGCCGAGGCCGTGCGGCCGCCCCGTCAGCAGCTCGGCCTCGCCGCGGATCTCCACGCCGCGCGCGCCCTGGGGCAGCGGCCCCGCGACGTCGTCGACGACGAGCGAGAGCTTGGGGTTGGCCCGCAGGTTCCGCCAGCGTTTGGTCTTCCCGAGTGCGAAGCCGCCGGTCAGGATCGTGCCGTCGTCCTGCGGGAAGAACCCCACCGGATTGGCCTGCGGCTGCCCCGAGGGGTCCACGGTCGCGAGCCGGCCGAGGCGCTGGGTGCGCAGGTAGGCCAGTTCGGCGGCGTCGAGGCTCCGGCGGCGTGTGCTGTTCCCGGGTGTTTCCCTCGTGTCGCTCATGGCCCCACGCTGGCATCCGCACCCCGTAGGGGTCATCGGCCGCCGGACCCATGTGCCGGCGCACCGGACTCAGGACCAGAGGACCAGGCCCAGCCAGCCGCCCGCCACCAGCAGGCACGCCATGAGCTGTACGAGGGTCCGCCAGCCGCATGCGCGCATCGTCGTACGCGTCGAGGCGGCCGCGGCCCCGTGGCTGCCGAGCCGGGCGCGCTCCCACCCGTAGACACCCCCGAGGAACCCCGGTACGGCGCCCACCACGGGGATCACGAAGAACCCCGCGATGCCCCCGCAGCCCGCCAACAGCAGCGCGCCGCGCGGCACTTCCCGCGGCCGGCGCAGCCGGTCGGGGAGCACGAGCTGCACCGCCTGCTGGGCGAGCAGCAGCCCCGTCGAGGCCACCAGCAGCCACCACGCCGTGGAGGTCTGCACGGTCATGGCCCACCAGAAGACCGCGGCCCAGACGACGAGCGGCCCCGGGATCGCCGGCAGCACGGTGCCCAGCAGTCCCAGCAGCATCACCATGCCGACCAGCAGATGCTGCCAGGCGCCCATCGTCCCCGTGGTCCCCATGGCCCAAGCCTGCCGGACGGTCATCCCGTACGCCCGCCGGAGGGAACCGGTCTGAACTTTCCGAGCGGCCTTCCCCGGACCGGAGCACGGTGGACAATATGGGCATGAGCCAGCAGGGGGAGCACCGCGAACCACGGCAGGCCGAACGGGACGACTGGTGGGCCGAGTTGTACGACCCCGAGTCACCCGACACCGGCCGCACCCGAGCAGGCGACACCCTCGACGACCGCTACACCTCCATCCGCAACACGGTGGGCCCCGAATCGGCCCCGCCCCTCCCCGCCCCACGGGTCCCCGAGGGTGAATACGGCCCACCGCCGACAGCGCCCCAGGAGGCCCCGGACACCTCGGACAGCCCGGAGGGGGCCGCGGCCCCACGCCCCGAGCGGTCTTCGGCCCCCGAGGCGTCCCCGCGCCCTGAACGGGCGCCCGGTTCGGAGCCGCCCCACCTCGAAGAGCCCCCGGACCCGACCCTGGTGTCAGGGGAGGGCGCGGACCCCAGGGCCTTCCCGACCCCGAGGTCAGGGGAGGGCACGGCCGCCGAGGCGACCCCCGCCCCTGAGGGCCCCCTGACGCCCGAAACGGCTCCGGCACCCGATTGGGCCACCCCCGAGACGCCTTTGAGTGCCGAGGGCCCCACGGAGGCCGCGGAGCCCGAGACGCCCCAGCCCCCCGAGGAAGCTCCGGTCGCGCCCTGGGAGGAGGCGGCGGCCCGGACACCCGAGGCCCCTCCGGAGCCCGAGTCCGCGCCGGAATCCGGCTCCGCGCCGGAATCCGGCTCCGCGCCGGAATCCGAGTCGGCCCCGGAGTCCGAGTCGGCCCCGGCCGAGCCCGTGCCGGAAACCGCGGTGGCTCCGGAACTGGAGGAGGCGGCGGAGTCCGAGCCCGCCCCGGCCCCGGAGGCCGAGGAAGGCGCGGGGCCCGCGTTTGATGTTCGGGCGGCCGAAGTCGTTGCTGGACCCTCGTTTACGGGGGAAGCGCCGCCTGCTTATGACCCCGAACCCACCACCCTCCCGCTCGCCGACCCCGCCGCGCTCGGCGAACTCGCGCCCGACACCGTGCTCGACGGCGCACAGCACGGCGCGCTCACGTTGCGCGCCGTGTCGTTGCGCGGTGACTCGGCGCGGTACCGCGCGGCGGTGCGCCAAGAGGCGCTGCTCAACGCCCGGTTCGGGACGGAGGACGACGCGCTGCTGCTCGTCGCGATCGCCTCGGGCCCGCGCGGCGGCACGGACGCGCACCGTGCCGCGCGCGAACTGTGCCAGACCATCGGCAGTGCCGTCGGCCGCAGCCACGCCCGCCTCTCCGAGGACATCAGGCTCGGCCGCCGCGGCGCGCTCAAGTCCGGCCTCAACCGGCTGACCGACCGCGCGTACGGCAAGCTCCGCGCCCAGGCCGCCGCCCTCGGCCTCGAACCCGAGGACTACACCGCCGACCTGCGCTGCCTCCTGCTGCCCGCCGACCCCGAGTGCGCGACCAGGGTGTTCTTCGGGGTCGGGTCGGGCGGGCTGTTCCGGCTGCGCGAGGGGGAGTGGCAGGACATCGAGCCGAGCGCGCGGGAGTCCGATGCGGTGGGCGGGCCCGTGCTCTCGTACGGGGCCGAGCCGGCGGCGGATCCGCGGGCCACGATGCGTCTGGGTGCGGCCGGGCCCGAGGCGCCCTCGCCCGAGTCGTTGCCGCCCGGTTTCGCGCCGGCGGTGTCGGTGCCGCGGCCGTTCCGGTTCCGGGCGAGTGTGGGGCAGAAGGGGGACACGTTGTTGCTGTGCAGCGCGGGGTTGGCGGAACCGCTTCGTGGGGAGCGGGAGTTCGCGAACGAGCTCGCCGTGCGGTGGGCGGGCCGTGCGCAGCCGCCGGGGCTCGCCGCGTACCTCGCCGACGTACAGCTCCGCGTACGCGGCTACGCGAACGACCGCACGGCGGCAGCGGTCTGGGAGGCGTAAGGAACCACAGACCAGGCGCGACGGCTCGTACGCAATCCGCGGACGCCGCAGACCGGGCGGAGGGGCTGCGGCCGGCGCGGAGCGTCGGTGGCAGGCCCGTAACTCACAAGTCGGGCGCAACCACCCAACCCACATCCCGCCGCAGCGGGAAGCAACCACAAGCGCGGCCGACCGGCGGTCACAGCGCGGCGCCGCACAGGCGGCCGGCCAAGCGAAGCGCTAAAGCGTTGCGTGATCCCGCATCAGCCGCTCAGCCGTCACCACGTCGCGGCTCGTCAACGCGTCGAGCAGGGCCACGTGTTCGGAGGCCTCGCCCAACAAGGCCGCCGCGCTGCGGGAGCCGGGGACGGGGGCCGGGCGGCGCTGCACCCTGCGCTGGACGTCGTCGACGATCTCGACGAGGCGCCGGTTCCCTGTGACCTCCAGGACCGCGCGGTGGAAGGCGCGGTCGGCGGCCGCGTACGCCACCCGGTCGCCCCCGGTGGCCGCCGTCAGCGTCTCCTCGGCGAGCGGCCGCAGCTCCTCCCACCGCTCGCGGGGCGCGCTGTGCGCGGCCCGCAGCACCGTGGGAATCTCCAACAGCATCCGGATCTCGGAGAGTTCGGCCAGGTCGCGCGCGCTGAACTCGGCGACGCGGAAGCCGCGGTTGGGCACCGTCTCCACCGCGCCCTCGCTGGCCAGCTGCTGCATGGCCTCGCGTACGGGCGTCGGCGAGACCCCGAAGCGCTCGGCCAGCGCGGGCGCGGAATGCACCTCGCCGGGCGCGAGTTCACCGGACAGCAGGGCCTCGCGAAGGGCTTCCAGCACCTGCCCCCGTACGGAGTGCCGCCGCGGCATCTTCCGCCCGGAAGCCGCAGCAGGAGGCTCGGGCGCCGGCGGCACCACAGGCGCGGCCGGCGCCGCCGGCTCGCTGTGCACATGCTCTCCGCGCACTGGAGCATCTCCGCGCACCGGAGCCCCGCCCTGCCGGGTCTGCGTGGGGACGCTGGGCCGGAGCGCTGCGTGAGACGCCCGTATGGCGGTCTCCGATCTGGTCTGCTCCATCTGTCCCCTCCAGGCGATGTATGAGAACGATTGAGAACGATAGGCGGGCGTGGCCGGAGTTCAAACCTCGATCTTTTCAGCTAAGGTAAGCCTTACCTGTTCGTGATCTGTTGAATCGGTGGTCCCCATGGCCGTGAACGCACCCGCCGTATCCCACGGCACCGCGCCCGCGACCGGTTCCGCTTCCCCGCTCACCGCGGCCTACGACCGGCTGACCGAGGTGTTTCCCACACTTCAGGTGATCGAGAGCGCGGCCCCGCTGACCGGCGAGGGATGGATCACCGCGCGCAGTCTCGCGGAGGGCGGCCCTGCGGCCGACGCCTTCCTCGCCTGGGACGCGGCCCAGATCGAGCGCGACTACGGGCAGCAGGGGCGCCCCGACGTGATCGCCAGCTTCGCGCTGCACCGCTACGCCTTTCCGCTGTGCCTGCTGGTGACCGTGCCCTGGTTCCTGCACCGCAGGGTCCCGCGCATTCCGCTGGACGCGGTCTCGTACAACCGTGACCTGGGACGGATCTCCGTACGCATCGAGGACTTCGCGTGCCTGCCCGGCGATCCGGCGGGCGGCTCTGCGGGGGCGAGGACCGTGCCCGGCGAGGAGGCCCTGCGCGCCGAGGTGCGCGCGGCCGTGGCCGAGCACATGGAGCCGGTACTGGAGGGCTTCAGGCCGCGGGTGCGCAGGGGTGCGCGGGCCCTGTGGGGCATGGCGACGGACGAGATCACCGAGGGCGTCTGGTACCTGGGGCGGCTGCTCGGCGAGGAGAAGCGGGCCGTGCGGGAGGCCGCGGCGCTGCTGCCGGGCCGCACCGCCCCGTACGCGCGCGGCGCCTCCTTCCGCGAGCTGAGCGGGCCCTGCGGGGAGCGGCTGCAGACCCGGGACCGGGCGAGCTGCTGCATGTACTACACGCTGCGTCCCGAGGAGACCTGCGTCACCTGCCCGCGGACCAGGGATGCCGAGCGTATCGAGCGACTGGCCCCCACTCGGTAACCCGTTCGACCGAAAATCCACCTATCCGTGGGCACTGCCGCCCGTTGGCGGCCTCTTGTGGCGAATCCCCCTGCTCGGTCGCGCCGCTGAGCCAAGATGCTCGGCGGAAGACAGCCGACCGACCCGAGCAGGGGCACCCCGATGAGACTGACGGACATACCGCTGAACTGGGTCGTGGCGAGCGCCGTACTGCTCGTCGGCACCCTGGCGGCGGTTCTGGTGATGGGCCACTCGCGCAAGCAGCAGGACCGCAAGGCCGAGGCCGCGGACTCCTGGGAGCGCATGGAGGAGCGCCGCCGCCGCAAGGAGACGGTGTACGCCACCGCCGCCTATCTGCTGTTGTTCTGCTGCGCCGCGGTCGCAGCGGCCCTCTCCTTCCACGGGCTCGTCGGCTTCGGCCGGCAGAACCTCCAGCTTTCCGGCGGGTGGGAGTACCTCGTCCCGTTCGGCCTGGACGGCGCGGCCATGTTCTCCGCCGTGATCGCCGTACGGGAGGCCAGCCACGGTGACGCCTCGCTCGGCTCGCGGCTGCTGGTGTGGCTCTTCGCCGGCGCGGCCGCGTGGTTCAACTGGGTGCACGCGCCGCGCGGCATGGGCCACGACGGCGCCCCGCAGTTCTTCGCCGGGATGTCGCTGTCCGCCGCGATCCTCTTCGACAGGGCGCTGAAGCAGACCCGCCGCGCCGCGCTGCGCGAACAGGGTCTGGTGCCGCGCCCGTTGCCGCAGATCCGGGTCGCGCGCTGGGTGCGGGCGCCGCGCGAGACGTTCGGCGCGTGGTCGCTGATGCTGCTGGAGGGCGTGCGCACGCTGGACGAGGCGGTGGACGAGGTACGGGACGAGCGCCGCAAGACGGAGCAGGATCGTATCCGCAGGAAGGAGCAGGAGAAGCTGGAGCGTGCGCGCGTGAAGGAGCTCAACCGCCAGCACCGCGGGCGCGGTTGGGGACGCGGTGCGCGGCTTCCCGCGGCGGAGCCTGCGCCCGCTCCCGCGGTCGCGCCGGTCGCCGAAGAGGCGGCGGTGCCCGGTCAGTTGCCGGTGAGGTCGCGGCCCGCGTTGCAGGCGGTCGTGGACGAGGGCGCCGCGCGCGGCTCCGAACGCGGCGCGGAACGGGCCGAGCGGCCCTCCTCCGACGCCCCCGCGGAACAGCGCGAGGAGGAGGGGAAGTCCAACGCCGCCAGCCCCCGGCTCGACACGCTGGAGGAGAAACTCGCCGAGATCGAGCGGCAGTTCGGCTGAGGCGCGGCTGAGCTGCGGCTGAGCTGTGACCCGTTGATCCCCTGACCCCCTGTCGCCCCCGAGGGCGGCAGGGGGTACGTCGTACGGGCGTCAGGCCGACAGGTGGGACTCGAGCCAGGTCGGGATGCCGCCCAGGAGGCGGAACAGGCGTGAGGCCTCCTCGCGCAGGCGGCTGGCCTCGGGGTCGGAGACCACTCCGGCCAGGGCGACCAGGGCCGGCGCCATGCCCACGAGGAAGCCCAGGTCCTCGCGCAGCCGGAGGGATTCGGTGAAGCCGTGGCGGGCCTCGGCCAGTTCGCCGTCGCGGAGCGCGAGGCCCGCGAGCTGCCGCCAGGTGAAGGAGCACAGCAGGGTGTTGCCCTGCGCGGTGGCGCCCGCGTGGGCGCGCCGGTAGGCGGCGCGCGCCGACTGCGGGGTGTCGCTGAGCTGTTCGGCGAGGAGTCCGCGCCGGAAGTCCAGCAGCGCGCGGCCGCGCGCCGCGGGTGCCAGCAGGGCCGCGGCTCTGCCCAGTGCTGCGCGTGCCTCATCGGCTCTGTCCCGTACGCCCAGGATCGTCGCGGCGTACGCGAGTTGGCCGCGCTCGCAGGCCGCGGCGCCGCGCTCGTCGTCGTCCTGCGCGACGGCCTCCGCGGCGCGCAGCGCGTCCTCGGCCGCCTGCCAGCCGTCGGCGGTGAACATGCACTGCTCCACCAGCAGCGCCGCTCTGCGCAGCGCCGCCGCGGAATCCTCTGCGGCGTACGGCTCCAGCAGCGCCGCCGCGTCGTCCCAGCACCCGCGGGAGCGCAGCCGCCACACCGCGCGGTCCAGGGGTGAGGAATCCGGATGATCCAGCCGTACCGAACGTGACATGGCGGTCTCCGCCACAGTTCCCTCCCCAAGCGCGCCGTCGAGCTTCGAGCCGGATGTGTGCGCATCTCAGCACGTTCGGTGCGGCACGGCCAAGGGGCTGGTGTGAATCAGTTCACAAACTTTGACTTCACGCGTCCTCCTGCCAAGCGGCGTTCCGCAGCAGCCGCAGTCCGTTGAGGCCGACCAGGATCGTCGAGCCCTCGTGGCCCGCGACGCCCAGCGGGAGCGGCAGCGTGCCCACGAGGTCCCAGGTGACCAGGGCCGCGATGGCGGTGGCCGCGATGACGAGGTTCTGCACGACGAGGCGGCGTGCGCGGCGGGAGAGGCCCATCACGGCGGGCACGGAACGGAGTTCGTCCCGCACCAGGACCGCGTCGGCACTCTCCAGCGCGAGGTCGGAGCCCGCGCGCCCCATGGCGAGGCCGGTGTGCGCCGAGGCCAGTGCCGGGGCGTCGTTCACGCCGTCGCCCACGAGCAGCAGCCGCTCGCCCGATGCCTCGGCCTCGCGTACGGCGGCGACCTTGTCCTGCGGCAGCAGCCCCGCGCGCACCTCGCCGCAGCCGGTCTCCGCCGCCAGCCGCTCCGCCGCGCGCCGGTGGTCGCCGGTCAGCAACAGGGGTGCGGCGCCGGTGAGGTGGCGCAGGCGGCCCACGGCGTCGCGGGCGTACGGACGCGGCCGGTCGGCGAAGCCGAGCACTCCCAGGGGCGCGCCGTCGGCGAGGACGACGGCCACGGTGAGGCCGGATTCCTCGGTGCGGGCGATGAGTCGGGCGAGCTCGTCCTCTGCGCGGGTCTCGGCGCCGGCCTCGGAGGGGGCGCCCGCGGTGGCGCGCACGGGCATCCGTGCCGGGGCGCCGATCTCGATGTGCACCCCGTCGACGACGGCGCTCACGCCCCTTCCGGGGCGCGCCTCGAAGTCCCGTACGGGGAGGGACGGGAGGTGTGCGGCGGCGGACACCACGGCCCGGCCGAGGGGGTGTTCGCTGCCGCGCTCCGCCGCGGCGGCCAGGGCCAGGAGCCGGTCGCGGTCCGGGCGTCCGTCGTCGTCGCCGAGCGGGTGCGCCTCCGCCAGCCGGGGCGCGCCTTCCGTCAGCGTCCCGGTCTTGTCGAAGGCCACGCGCGTCACGGTGCCGAGCCGCTCCATGACCGCGGCGGACTTCACCAGCACGCCGTGCCGTCCCGCGTTGGCGATGGCGGCGAGCAGCGGCGGCATGGTGGCCAGCACGACCGCGCAGGGAGAGGCCACGATCATGAACGTCATGGCCCGCAGCAGCGCGGCCTCCAGCGCCTCGCCGAGCGCCAGCGGTACGAGGAAGACGGCGAGGGTCGCGGCGACCATGCCCAGCGCATAGCGCTGCTCGACCTTCTCGATGAAGAGCTGCGCCGGCGCCTTGGTGCGGCTGGCCTCCTCGACCATGCCGACGATCCGCGCGATGACGGACTCGCCCGCCTCGCGCTCCACCCGCACCCGCAGCGCGCCGTTGCCGTTGAGGGTGCCGGCGAACACCTCGTCACCCGCGGCGCGCGGCACCGGGAGCGGCTCGCCCGTGATGCTCGCCTGGTCCACGTCGCTGCTGCCCTCGGTGACCGTGCCGTCGGCGCCGATGCGCTCGCCGGGCCGTACGAGGACGGTGTCGCCCGGCCGCAGCGCCGCGGTCTCCACGCTCTCCTCGGTGCCGTCCGCCGCGATGCGGGTGGTGCGCTGCGGGGCGAGACCGAGCAGGCCGCGTACGGAATCGGCCGTGCGCTGGGTCGCGAACGCCTCCAGGGCGCCGGAGGTGGCGAAGATGACGATCAGCAGCGCGCCTTCCAGCGGCTGGCCTATCGCGGCGGCGCCGAGCGCGGCGACGACCATCAGCAGATCCACGTCGAGGGTCTTCTCGCGGAGTGCGGAGAGGCCCTCCTTGGCGGGCTCCCAGCCGCCTGCCGCATAACAGACGGCGTACGCGCACCAGGCGGCTGCCTCCGGTGCGGGCGACAGATGCAGGGCGAGCCCCACCAGGAACGCGAGGGCCGCGAGCGCGGCCCAGCGTGCCTCGGGAAGTCGGTGGATCCGGGTCATGGCCATGAGCGCGTGACACCTCGTACGGTCATCAGTGGCGGTCGACATGAACGAATGAATAGGCGTTCATGTATTGCCGGACCGTACCATGCCTGTCATGGGACACGGAGTCGAACGCCAGGGCGCTCCCGCGGCGAAGCTGGACGCGGAGAGCGCGGCGTCGGTGGCGGCGACGCTCCAGGCGCTGGGCACGCCCTCGCGCCTGCTGATACTGGCGCGGCTGCGGGAGGGCCCGCTGCCGGTGACGGAGCTCGCCGACTCGGTGGGCATGGAGCAGTCGGCGGTGTCCCACCAGCTACGGCTGCTGCGGGCGTTGAGCCTGGTGGGGAGCGAGCGGCAGGGGCGGCGGATCGTGTATTCGCTGCACGACAATCACGTGGCCCAGCTGCTGGACGAGGCCGTCTACCACATCGAGCACCTGCAGCTGGGCGTGCGCGACGCTTGAGGCCGCGCCCGCCCCCGCCCTGTGCGGGCCGCTTCGCGCCGCGGGGGTGGCCCCTCGCTGCCCCTTTCCGGGGCTGCGCCCCGGGCCCCGTTGGGTGCGGGGGCGCTGGCGCTGGGGGCTGCGGTCCGCTGTGCCCACCCGTTCCGCCCCAGCGGAACGACTGCCCACAGCTCGTACGGGGGGCGAGTACGGAACCGGCGGTGCGCAACCTCGTAGCGAGTCGCGGGGCGCGGAGCCGCGGACCAGGCGCGACGGCTCGTACGCAATCCGGGGACGCCGCAGACCGGGCGGAGGTCCGTCCGGTGGCGCGGAGCGTTGCCGGGCGGGCCGTAACTCACAAAGTCGGGCGCAACCACACACCCACATCCCGCCGCAGCGGGAAGCAACCCGCAGCGCAAAGCCGTCGGCGGTCGTCAGTGGACCCGGGGAAGGCCCGGACCCTCGCAGGACTTATCCGTCGCAGGGAGCCGGCCCCCAAGCAAGTACGCCGCCACCGCCCCGTCCACACACCCGTTGCCCCGGCTCGCGAACACCCCATGCGAGTAGTCGTTTTCGAGGGTGATCAGGCGGGAGCCTGGGAGCGAGGGGCGCAGAGCCAGGGCCCCGGAGCGAGGCGTCACCGGGTCGTGGGACGAGGTGACCAGCAGGGCCCCACGCGCGGCCGGACCACCCAGCCGGGTGCGCTCGGCACCACGCGGCCAGTACGCACACACCGTCGCCTCCAACCCCGTCAGCACGGGCCGGGAAGAAAGGGAACGCAGACCGCGGATGTCACGCACGACCTCCGATGGCGACGGGCCCGGCCCGTCGCCACACTTCACGGCCCGATTCGCCGCCTCGAAGTTCCGCGACTCCGCCCCGGAGAAGGGCGATTCGGGCCGCAACCCGGCAACCGACCCGGACCGGAGGAACCCCCGCAGCCCCTCACCCAACCCCTGCCACCGCTCCGTCCGCCCCAGCGCGTCATACACGGCCCGGTCGAACTCGGCCGGCCCGAACCCGTCCACAGGGCGCCGCTCAAGCGCACCCCGCACCCGCGCATAGGACGCCCGCACCTCACCCTCCGTACCCCCGAGCCCGAAGTGCCCCTCATGCCGGGCCAGCCACCCGAACAGCACCGCGCGCTGCCCTAGCAGCGCCCGTGCCTGGCGTACGTCGAAGTCGTGCCAGTCCCACGGGCCCACGACGCTGTCCAGGACCATCGGGCCCGCGTGCCGCGGGTGTTCGGCGGCGTACGCGGCGCCCAGGTAGGTGCCGTAACTGACCCCCAGATACGCGATCCGGCGCTCGCGCAGCGCCGCGCGCACGGCATCCATGTCGTGCGCCGTCTCCCTCGTCGACAGGTGCGGCAGCGCGCGCCCGAGATGCCGCGCGCAGTCACCGGCCATCGCGGACTGTCCCTGCAGGTAGGCGCGTTCGGCGGCCGCATCGCGTGGTACGGGATCGGCGCCCGGCGCGTCGAAGTGACCGCCCATGCGGCCGCAGCCGGCGGGCGCGCTGTGCCCCACGCCGCGCGGGTCGAAGCCGATCACGTCGTACGCGCGCCGCACCCGCTCCGGGAGCTTGGCGCGCTTGGTGACCGCGTAGTCGAGCCCCGTACCGCCGGGCCCGCCGGGGTTGACCAGCAGGACGCCGCGGCGCTCCGACGGCGTGCCGGAGGCCCGTACGCGCGAGACCGCGATCCGTATGCGCTCGTCGTCGGGGTGTGCGCGGTCCAGCGGTACGCGCACCGAGCCGCACTCGACGCGCGCCGGGCCGGGCGGGTCGGGAACCGAGGCGGGGCACCGCCCGAAGTCGATCCGGGGCGGCGGGGAAGCGGCCTCGGCCGGGGCGGCCGTCAGGGCGGAGCCGACGGCAACGAGCGTGCAGAGCAGGGCGGTCGGGCGGCGGAAGGCAGCCACGGCGGTTCGGTGTGACACGGGTCTCGCTCTCCGGAAGCGGCGACGGAAATGACAAATGAAAATCATTGTCGATAGTGTGTCCGCGGTCAACGGCCGATACGAGGCGAGCGAGCAGGGCGAAGGGGAACCGTGGGGCATCTGCTGATGGTCGAGAGCTGGGTCGGGGCGATGAGCCGGCTGCTGCCGCGGGCGATTCTGGACGCCGGGCACCACTTCACCTTTCTGACCCGGGACCTGCACCACTATCTGCGTGCGGCCCCGGAGGGCACGGCGCATCCGCTGCTCGGCGCGCGGAACGTGCTGACTGCCGACACCAACGACCCCGGAGCGCTGGCGGAACAGGTCGCGCGCCTGCACGGCGCGCTCGGCTTCGACGGGGTGCTGACCTCGTGCGACTACTACCTGCCGACGGCCGCGCTGCTCGCGGACCGGATCGGGCTGCCCGGCGCGCCTGCGGAGGCGGTGGAGGCGGCGTGCCGCAAGGACAGGACGCGGCGGCTGCTGGCCGAGGCGGGCGTGCCGGGGCCGCGGTTCGCGGTGTGCGAGGGCGCGTCGGCTGCGGCCGAGGCGGCGCGCGAACTCGGGTATCCGCTGGTGTTCAAGCCGGTGGACCTGTGCGCGGGGATGTTCGTGCGGAGGGTGGACGACGAGGCGCAACTCGCCGAAGCCTGCCGCGCGCTGGACGGCTTCCCGGTCAACGCGCGCGGCCAGCTCAGGTCGCCGTCCGTGCTGCTCGAAGAGCTGCTGGACGGTCCCGAGGTGAGCGTGGAGACGGTGTCGTACGCGGGCACCGCGCACGTCGTCGGGGTGACCGACAAGAGCGTGGGCGGGGCGCCCGCGTTCGTCGAGACGGGGCACATGTTCCCCGCCGGGCTCGCGGAGGCCGAGGCGAAGGAGGCGGCCGGCACGGCGGTGGCCGCGCTCGACGCGCTCGGCCTGGACGGCACCGTGGCGCACACCGAGATCAAGCTGACCTCGTACGGGCCCCGCGTCGTTGAGGTCAACCCGCGGCCCGCGGGCAACCGGATCACCGAGCTGGTCCGCCACGTCACCGGCGTCGACCTCGCGGCGGCCTGCGTGGACACCGCACTCGGCCGCGCGCCCCAACTGACCCCGCGCGAAACGGGGGTCGGGAGCGCCGCCATCAGTTTCCTGGTGCCCTCGGACGACGGCGTGCTGGAGGGCTTCGAAGGGGCCGAAGGGCTGGCCGAGCTGGACGGCGTACGGGAGGTCCAGTTCGCGGCCGCCGGGAAGAGCGTCAGGGCCGCGGCGGACAACAACGGCTACCTCGGCCATGTGATGACCGCGCACCCGGAGCCCGGCGCGGCGCGCGAGCGGGCCGAAGCGCTGCTGGCCGGCGTGCGCCCGCTGGTGGGTGAGCGATGAGCGGGGCGGCAGGACTGCGGGAGAAGGCCCCGGTGCGGGCGTACGGAGACCTCGTACGGGCCGTGCGGGACGGCGAGTTCGGGCCCGACCCCGGCGCGCTGCGGATCAGCGTGGCCTTCGGTACGACGCAGGCCGTACGGCATCAGGGGCGCGGCGGCGGCTACCGCAACGAGGTGCTGAGCCTGCGGCTCGGCGCGGCCGTCGGCTCCTGCGCGGCCGAACCCGGCGCGCTGCCCGGCGCGGCGATCGAGGACTGCGTGGGCGCGGACGTCGGCACGCTGCTCGGGCACGAGCTGGCGGCGGTGCGGGTGGCGGCGCTGGACGCGTACCTGATGCACGTGCTGCCGCACACGCCGGAGAACGGGGCCAGGCCGTTCCGGCTGCCGGGCGGAGGCTCGCTGGAGAAGTCGCGGGCGCGGGCGAGGGCCGTGGTGGATCTGCTGGAGGTTCCCGAGGGCAGCCGGGTGCTGGTCGTCGGGGTGGTCAACTCGCTGCTGGAGGCGCTGCGTTCGCGCGGGCTGCGCTATGTGCCCTGCGATCTCAAGGGCGGGCGCACCGAGTGGGGCGAGGAGATCGTGACGGACGCGCTCGCCGCGGCCGGGCGCTGCGACGCGCTGCTGGTGTCCGGTATGACGCTGGGCAACGGGAGCTTCGAGCCGCTGCGCCGGTACGCGCTGCGCAGCGGAACCCCGCTGGTGATGTTCGCGCAGACCGGGAGCGCCGTGCTGCCCCGGCTGCTGGGGGCCGGGGTGAGCGCGGTGAGCGCGGAGCCGTACCCGTTCTTCTGGCTGGACGGCGGGAGCGGCACCCTGCACCGGTACGGGGGCGGCGCGGCGGGCCGCAGGGCAGGGGGTGCGCGATGAGCCCCGTGACGGTGCCCTCGGCCTCCGAGGAGCGCGCCCCCGTACCGGAGTCCGGCTGTCCCGCTGCCGGTGACGAGTCCCCTAAGGGGAACCCCGAGCTGCTGGCGCTGGTCGGCCGCACCCCGCTGGCCCGCATCGGCGTCGATCTCCCGCACCCGCAGCCAGGATTCTGGGCGAAGCTGGAGGGTCTCGGCGCGGGCGGCATGAAGGCGCGGGCCGCGGTGTCGATGCTCAGGGGCGCGCGCCGCCGGGGCGAACTGCGGCCCGGCGCGCCGGTCGTGGAGTCCACCTCGGGCACCCTCGGCATCGGCCTGGCCTTCGCCGGGCAGGCGCTCGGCCACCCCGTCGTCCTGGTCGGCGACGCCGAACTGGAGCCGTCCGTACGGCAGTTGCTCCGCGCGCACGGCGCGCGCCTGGAGCTCGTGGACCGGCCGTGCGAGCGCGGCGGGTGGCAGGCCGCGCGGCTGGAGCGGCTGCGGCTGCTGCTGGAGACGCTGCCCGGCGCGTACTGGCCAGACCAGTACAACAACCCGGACAACACGGCCGGTTACGCCTCGCTCGCCGACGAGCTGGCCGGGCGGCTCAGCCGGCTGGACGTGCTGGTGTGCAGCGTCGGCACCGGCGGGCACAGCGCGGGCATCGCCGGGCCGCTGCGCCGCCGCTGGCCGCGGATGCGGCTGATCGGGGTGGACGCGACCGGCTCCACGATCTTCGGGCAGCCGCAACGGGCCCGCCTGATGCGCGGGCTGGGCAGCAGCATCCATCCGCGGAACGTGGATTACGCCGCCTTCGACGAGGTCCACTGGGTCGGCCCGGCCGAGGCCACCGACGCGTGCCGGCGGCTCGCCCGCGGGAGCTTCGTGAGCGGCGGGTGGAGCACCGGCGCCGCCGCGCTGGTCGCCGCGTGGGCCGCGCGCACCGAGCCCGGCGCCGAGGTCGCCACCGTGTTCCCCGACGGGCCGCACCGCTACCTCGGCACTGTGTACGACGACGACTTCACCGCCGCGCACGGCATCGACCCCGACCGCGCTGCGGCGCGTCCGCACGAGATCCCGCACCCCTGGGCGGCGGAGGCGCACGGCTGGACGCGCTGCACGACCGTGCTCGATCCGGCGGCGCATAACCCTGCGACGGCGCATCCCGCGGCGACGACCCCTGCGGCGGCGCATCCGGCGGCGACGAACCCTGCGAGGAGGACCATATGAAGGCCCGGCTGCGCACCGTACGGCTGAGGCTGAGCGAACCGCTGCGCATCTCGCGCTCCACCATGGACGCGCGCGAGGCCGTCTGGCTCACCGTCGAACACGGCGGGCTCAGCGGCCATGGCGAGGCCGTGACCAGCGGCTATTACGGGCTCGACGCGCAACGGCTGGGGCGGCTGCTGGGCACGGCGTGCTCCGCGCTGGCCCGTTTCCCCGACCCGGAGAGCGCGCTCGGGGTTCTGCGCGCCGGTGAACCGGACGCCGGTGCACTGGACGGCGGCGAACTGGACGGCGTACGGGGCGAGGACGTGCCCCCTGCCGTCACCGCTGCGGTGGAGTCCGCGCTGCTGGACCTCGCGGGGAAGCGGGCCGGGGAGCCGGTGCACCGGATGCTGGGAGCGGCCGAACCACCGTGTGCTCCCACCGCGCGCACCATCGGCATCACCGGCACCGCGCACGTCGCCGCGTTCGCGGAGCGGCTGGTGCGGGACGGCTTCTCGGTGCTCAAACTCAAGGCGGGCGCGCCCGATCCGGAGGACGACCTGGCGCGGGTGCGCGCGGTCCGCGAACGCGCCCCGCACGCGCGCCTGTTGCTCGACCCCAACGGCGCGTGGAGCCCCGGCGAGGCGCGGCGGCTGCTGCCCCGGTATGCCGAGCTCGGGGTGTCCGCGGTCGAGCAGCCAGTGCCGCCGGGCGATCCCGAGGGCCTGGCCCGGCTGGCCGCCGCATCGCCGCTGCCGGTGATCGCGGACGAGGACGCCGTGGACCTGGAGGACGTACGGCGGCTCGCGGGCCGCGTCCAGGGCGTGAACGTCAAGCTCGCCAAGTGCGGGGGCGTGTACGCGGCTTTGCGCATTGCGGAGCTGGCCGAGGGCTCGGGCACCGGGCTGATGCTGGGCTGCCTTACCGCCAGCTCGCTCGGGCTCGCGCCCGCCGTACACCTCGCCCACCTCGCCGAATGGGCCGATCTCGACGGGCATCTGCTCCTCGCGCACGACCCCTGGGAGGGCATCGGGGGTACGGACGGGACGGTGCGGGTCAGCGGGGACGCGGGGCTCGGCGTACGGGAGGTGCGGCCGCCGGTGCCGGTCGCCGACCTTGCCGGCTCCGAGGGCGACGGCGGTGCGGAAGGGGGGCTCCGGCATGCGGATATGGCGTGAGATGCGGCGGTTCCCGCTCGCGATCCGGCTGCTGCTGGTCAACCAGCTCGGCGTCAACACCGGCTTCTACCTGCTGATCCCGTACCTCGCCACGCACATGAGCGAGGACCTGGGGATGTCGGCCGCGGTCGTCGGCATCGTGCTGGGCGTGCGGAATCTGAGCCAGCAGGGGTTGTTCATACTCGGCGGTTCGGCCGCCGACAGGCTGGGTGCGCGCGGCGTCATCATCGCCGGTTGCGCCCTGCGTACGGCAGGATTCGGGCTGTTCGCGCTCGGCGACGGGCTGCCCGTGCTGCTCGCCGCCTCGGTGCTGAGCGGGCTCGCCGGCGCGCTGTTCAACCCGGCGGTGCGCGCGTACCTGGCGCAGGAGGCGGGGGAGCGGAAGGCGGAGGCGTTCGCGCTGTTCAACGTGTTCGCCACCACCGGCGCGCTGGTCGGTCCCCTGCTGGGCAGCGCGCTGCTCCTGGTGGACTTCCGCGCCTCGGCGCTCACGGCGGCGGCCCTGTTCGCGCTGCTCACCGTGGCGCAGGCGATGGTGCTGCCCGCGCGCGAGGTGCCGCCGGCGAAGGGCGGGGTGCTCGCCGACTGGCGTGAGGTGCTGGCGAACCGCCGCTTCCTGGCCTTCGCGGTCGCGATGGTCGGCATGTTCACGCTGCAGAACCAGCTCTACCTGCTGCTGCCCGACGGCGCGCGGCAGGCCACCGGGTGGCCGGGCGCCGCCGGTGCGGTGTTCCTCGTCGGCACGGTGGCCAATCTGACGTTGCAGCTCCGCATCACGCGCAGGCTCAAGTCCCGTTCGCCGCGCGCCCGTTGGGTGGTGGTCGGTCTGGCCTTGATGGGGCTCGCGTTCGTGCCGCCGCTCGCCGTCGCCGCGCGGTCCGGCGGTCCGCCGCAGGGCACCGGGTACGCCGTGCTCGCGCTGCTTCCCGTGCTCGCCGGGGCGCTGCTGCTGTACCTGGGCGTCATGGTGGCCCAGCCCTTCGTCCTGGAGATGGTCCCCGACTTCGGCCGCTCCGAGCTGACCGGCACGTACTTCGGCGTCTTCTACGTCGTCTCCGGCATCGCGGCTGCGGGCGGGAACGCGCTGGTCGGCTGGGCGATGGACGCGGGCGGCACGGACGGCGCCCGATGGCTGCCCTGGCTGTGCTGCCTCGCCTTCGGCCTCGTCTCGGCAGCGGCGGTCGCCTGGCTGCACAGGCGCCGCGCCCTGCCCGCGCCGGAGCCCCAGCCCGCGACGGCGTCGGCGAAGGCGGGGGCCGCGGCGTGACGGAGAACGCGATGACCCCCACACCCCCGGAGCTCTCCGTGCGCACGCTGCTCACCGACAATCCCGCGCTGTACGAGGCGAGGTTCCCCGACCCCGAACGGGTCGCGGCCCGCTGGGCCGAGGACTGCCTGCGGCGGTACGGGGCCGGGCGGCGGGTGGTGGACCTCGGGTGCGGTACCGGGCGGGACGCGGAGCGGCTGCATCTCGCAGGGCGCGAGGTGACGGGCGCCGACGTGTCAGAGGCGATGCTCGCGTACGCGCGCGAGCACCACCCAGGACCCGCCTACACCCACGCCGACCTGCGCCGTTTCGATCTCGGTTCGCGGGCGGCCGACGCCGTGGTCTGCCTCGACAGCGCGCTGCTGTACTGCCACACCAACGCCGACCTCGACGGCATGCTCGACTCCTGCCGCCGCGCCCTGGAACCGGGGGGCCTGCTCGTCGCCGAGATGCGCAACGGCGCCTTCTTCCTCGGCCGTACGGAGCTGCTGGACGCCCCCGCCACGCACTCCTTCACCTGGCAGGGCGTCACCTACCGCTCGGTGACCAGGCTGTGGGTGGACCGCACGGACCAACTGCTGCGCCGCAGCCGGATGTGGACCGCCGACGATGGGTCCCCGCCGCAGGAGCAGCGCTCGGCGTGGCGGCTGCTCTTCCCCCGTGAGCTGCGGCACTTCCTCGCCGCGCACGGCTTCACGGTGCTCGAACTGCACGACGGGCCGGGGCCGCGCACCGACCCGCGCTGGTACGAGGGCGACCGCCCCGGCACCCGCGCCGACGGCGACCGGCTGCACCTGGTCGCCCGCCTGACCAGCTCGTACGAGAGCGCGTAAGGCCCGTTCCCGCCCGGAGAACCGCCGTTCTCCGTCCTGAACAGCCCCTGAATCGCGAGGAGTTCTGCCATGTCCGACCAGAAATCCGGTCCGTGCTCCGATCCGTCCCCCGGCCCGTACCCCGGCCCGCCGCGCCGCGGTCTGCTCGCGGCGGGGGCGGGCGCGGCGGCGGTCGGCGCGCTCGGGCTCGCCGGCTGCGGCGGGCCGCGGGGCGGGGTGGCGGGCGGTGGCGCCGGGAAGCCCCGGCGCGGTGGGCGGCTGCGCGCGGCCTTCGCGGGAGGCGGCGCGAACGAGACGCTCGACCCGCACCTGGCCAACCTGTACGGCGATGTGGCGCGCGCGAAGGCGATGTTCGAGAAGCTGGCCGACTACCGCGCCGATCTGTCGGCCGCGCCCCGGCTGGCCTCCGGCTGGGAGCCGGGCAGGAAGCTGGACCGCTGGCGAGTGACGCTGCGGGAGGCCGACTTCCACGACGGCAAGCCGGTGACCAGCGAGGACGTGCTCTACAGCTTCCGCCGCATCACCGACCCGAAGAAGGCGTACCGCTCCAAGGCCGACCTCGAACCGGTCGACCTCGACGCGAGCCGCGCCGTCGACGAGCGCACCGTCGAATTCCGGCTCAAGCGGCCGACCGCCGAATTCCCCAATGTGCTGGCGGCGTTCGGGGCGTACATCGTGCCGAAGGGGGCGGATTCCTTCGACCGCGAGCCGGTCGGCTCAGGCCCCTTCCGGCTGGTGTCCTTCGACCCCGGCAAGTCCACCCTGCTGCGCCGTAACGCGCACTACTGGGACGGCGCCCCGTACCTCGACGAACTCGAATTCCTCGGCGTGAATGAGGAGTCGGCGCGCATCAACGCGCTGCTCGGCGGCCAGATCGAGTACGCGCACGAGCTGAGCCCCACCACCGCGCGGGCGCACGAGAACGGCGGACAGATACGCATCGTGCGGCTGCGGAACAGCGACATGCAGGCGTTCGCGATGAAGACGGACAGGCCGCCGTTCGACGACAAGCGGGTGCGCGAGGCGTTCTTTCTCATCGCCGACCGCAAGGAGCTGGTGAACGGCGCCCTGTCCGGCGCCGGCGAGATCGGCAACGACCTGTTCGGGAAGGGGTACGCGTACTACCCGGAGGGGCTGCCCCAGCGTGAACAGGACCTGGACCGCGCGCGGAAGCTCCTCAAGGAGGCGGGCGCGGAGAACCTCAAGGTCACCCTGGACACCGCTGACGTTGCCGCCGGATTCCCGGAGGCGGCGGGCATCCTCCGCGACCAGGCGGCGAAGGCCGGGGTGAAGGTGCAGGTCAAGACCGGTTCGCCGGACAGCTATTGGAGCGACATCCTCGACTCGGGGGTCCTGTGCAGCTACCGCTCCGGCGCCATGCCCATCGACATCCACCTCTCGCAGCGGCTGCTCACCGACTCCAGCACCAACGCGACCCACTGGCGGCACAAGGACTTCGACGCGCAGTACCGGCGCGCCCAGTCCACAGCGGACAAGAAGGAGCGCACCGCGCTCTTCGAGCGGATGCAGCGGCGGCTGTACGCGGAGGGCGGCTTCCTCGTCTGGGGCTTCGCCGACTCCCTCGTGGGCACGGCCCAGCGGGTCGGCGGCGTCGAGCGCAACGCGCCCGCGAACACCCTCGACTGGGCACGCTTCGACAAGGTGTGGCTGGCGTGAGCAAGCCCCCTGAGCTGGGGAGAACGGTCGTTCTCGCGGTCGCGCGCGCCTGGTCGCATGGCCGTTCGCGTGCCCGGCCGCGCTCATGGCTGCGCTCCTGGCTCGTACGGCGGCTGCTGCTCGGAGCCGCGCAGACCGCGGCCGTCGTGCTGCTGGTCTTCGCGCTCACCGAGGCGCTGCCCGGCGACGCGGCGGTCGCCCTCGCGGGGGACCAGCCCGACCCGGCGCGGATCGCCGCGATCCGCGAGGCCATGCACCTCGACCTGCCCTGGTACGCGCGCCTGCTGGACTGGGCAGGCGGCCTGCTCCACGGCGACCTGGGCGCCTCCCTCGTGACCGGGCGCCCCGTCGCCTCGTACCTGACCGGCGCCCTGGCCCCCACGCTCACCCTCGCGGCGCTCACCCTGGTGCTGCTCGTACCGGTGTCGGCCGGGCTCGGGGTGCTGGCCGCGCGGCGCGAGGGCGGCAGGCTCGACCGGGTGATCAGCTCGGTGACGCTGGGGGTGTACGCGGTGCCGGAATTCGCCCTCGGCGTGCTGCTCGTGGCCGTCTTCGCGCTGCGCCTCGGCTGGCTGCCGCCCACAGCGGTCGGCTACGGCTCCGACCTGCTGGCGCGCCCCGCCGCACTGGTGCTGCCGGTACTGGTACTGCTCGCGCGCCCCGTGTGCTCGCTCAGCCGCCTGGTGCGCGCGGGCATGATCGAGGCGCTGGCCTCCCCGTACGCGGCCCAGGCGCGGCGCTGCGGGATACCGGAGCGGCGCGTGCTGCTCGCGCACGCGCTGCCGAACGCGGTGGCTCCCGCGGCGCAGCAACTGGCCCGCACCGCCGACTGGCTGCTGGGCGGAGTGATCGTGGTGGAGGCCCTGTTCGTGATTCCCGGCCTGGGCACGGTGCTGATGGACGCGGTCTCGGCGCGGGACCTGCCGGTGGTGCAGGGCCTCGCGGTGCTGTTCGGGGTGGCGACGGTGCTGCTCAACCTGGGCGCCGATGTCGCGGTGCGGAGGCTGGCGCCGCGGGTGGGGGTGGTGGCGTGAGAACGGTCGTTCTCCCGAGGCCGGGCCGGTGTGTGAAGGGGGAGTTGGTGTGAGAACGGTCGTTCTCGCGAGGTCAGGGCGGTTCGCCGTCGGCCTGGTGATCGTCGGTGTTCCCCTCGTACTCGCCCTCGCCGGGCCGCTGTTCGCGGGGCAAGCGGGGCCGCGGTCGGCCTCGTTCACGCTCGGCGGCGGCCATGTGCTCGGGTCCGACTTCATGGGGCGGGACGTGTGGCGGCAGGTGCTGCTCGGCGGGCGGACCGTGGTCCTGACCGCGCTCGCGGCGACCGCGCTGGCGTATCTGTGCGCGCTGCCGGTCGGCTGCGCCGCCGCGCTGTCCGGGAACGGGCGGCTCGAAGAGCTGCTGATGCGCCCGCTGGACGTGCTGCTCGCGGTGCCCTCGCTGCTGATGGTGCTGCTGGTGGCCACCGTGTTCCCGCCGGGCCCTGCCGGGCTCGCCGTGCTGGTCGCCCTCGTGAACGTTCCTGATACCGCGCGCATCGTGCGGGCCGGCGCCGCCGAGGCCGCGGCGCGCCCCGCTGTGGAGGCGCTGCGCCTCCAGGGCGAGGGCCGCTGGCGCATCGGCGTGGGCTACGTGGGCCGCGCGGCCCTGCGCACCCTGCTTGCCGACGCCGGGGTGCGGATGACGGGGGTGCTGTATCTGGTGGCGACCGCCGCGTTCCTCGGCGTGGGCACCGCGCCCGACGCCGCCGACTGGGCGGTGATGGTCGACCGCAACCGCACCGGACTGTTCCTCCAGCCCTGGGCGGTGGTGGTTCCCGCGCTGCTGATCGTGGCGCTGTCGGTGGGCACCAACCTGCTGTGCGACGCGGCCCTCGCACGGCCTCGCGCACGCCGTACGAGGACGAAGGAGCTGGGGCGCGCATGACCGCCGAGGACCGTTGCCGCGAGAGAACGCCCGTTCTCGCGGCGGAGGTCGAGAACCTGCGTGTACGGGTCGGCGGTTCGGCCCTCGTCGACGGGGTGTCGCTCCGGGTGCGCGCGGGCGCGGTCACCGCGCTGGTGGGCCCGTCCGGCAGCGGCAAGACGACGACGGGGCTCGCGCTGCTGGGCGAGTACCCGCGCGGCGCGGAGACCTCGGGCGCGGTCCGGGTCCACGGGGGCGGCCCCGTCGGCTACGTACCGCAGCAGCCGTCAGCGGCCCTGAACCCCGTGCGCCGCGTGGGCGCGCTGCTCGGCGACATCGCGCGGCGGCAGGTGCGGGCGGAACAGGCGGCGGATTCTTTGCCGCTCGGGGGGCGCCGGGCCGAGGCGCGTGCGCGGGTGCTTCGCGCGCTGGAGGCCGCGCAACTCCCGGACGGCGAGGCGGTGTTGAGGCGCTATCCGCACCAGCTCTCCGGCGGTCAGCAGCAGCGGGTCGTGCTGGCCCAGGCCCTGCTGCTCGGCGCGCGTGCGGTCGTCGCCGACGAGCCCACGACCGGGCAGGACGCGCTGACCAAGCGCCGCATCGTGGCGGAGCTCGCCGCGCTGGCCCGGCGCGGCATCGGCGTACTGCTCCTGACCCACGACCTCGACGTCGTACGCGAACTGGCCGACGAGACCGTCGTGTTGCGGGACGGTCGGGTCGTCGAGCGCGGGCCGACGGCCGAGGTGTTCGCGGCGCCGGAACAGGGCGAGCTTCTGGGCGGTCCGGGGCGTGCGGAGGGCGCGGCGGTTTCCTGTGCGGCCGGCGGCGTCGACGGGGGGCTCGAGGTCCGCATCGCCTCGGCCTCGTACCGTACGGGGGCCGGTGACGGCGCCACCGTCCTGCGCGGCGTCGAACTGGAGCTCCCCTCCGGCGAGTTGACCGCCCTCGTGGGCCGCTCCGGGAGCGGCAAGACGACCCTGGGGCGCTGCCTGGCCGGTCTGCACCGCGCGTACGAGGGTGAGGTGCGGCTGGACGGCGTGCCGCTCCCCGCGAGCGTGCGGGCGCGGGACCGGGGGCAACTCGCGGCCGTGCAGTACGTGTTCCAGGACGCGCGCGCCTCCTTCGACGAGCATCGCACCGTACTGGCGCAGACCGCGCGTACGGCGGAGCGGCTGCGCGGGCTGTCCGGCGCCGAGGCGGCGCGCGAGGCCGGGGAGGCGCTGCGGCGGGTGGGCCTCGACGGGGATCTGGCGGCCCGCCGTCCCGGCGCGCTCTCCGGCGGGGAGCTGCAACGCGCCGCGCTCGCCCGCGCGGTGCTGGCCCGGCCGCGCGTCCTGGTCTGCGACGAGATCACCTCGGGGCTCGACGCGGTGTCGCGGCGCGCGGTCCTCTCGCTGCTGGCCGGGATGCGCGAAGAGCACCCGAGAATGACCGTTCTCCTTATCACGCACGACCTGGAGGCGGCGGCGATTGCGCACCGGATGGCCGTTCTCGACGGGGGAGAGATCGTCGAAGTCGGCCCGGCGGAACGGGTGTTGAAGCGGCCTCGGCATCCGCTGACCGCGTCCCTGGTCAGCGCCGCCGCGTGGGAGAAGGCCCCGGCCTCCGGATGACCCGGTGCGGCGGCCCTGGCCGGGCGGGTGTGACACAGCGCACCCGTCCGGACACGGAGAACTCTGTACGAACTCACGTCCGTCTGTCCAAGGTGTACCTGTGCACACAGCACCGAGGGAGGGGACATCCGTGGACAGGGGCCGTTTACCAGGCGGTCGGGGCACCACTCGCGGGACGGCCATCGCCATGGTGGTACTGACGACCCTGAGTGTGCTGTTCGTCCTCATCGCCCTCGTCAGGGCGCTGCTCGGCGCCTGACGGCGCGGGGCGTCAGTGGCGCGTGTGGTCGGAGTGCGCGTGGCCGGACTGTCCGTGGCCGGTGTGCTGCTCGTGGTCGGCGCCGTGGCCGTGGTGGGCGTGCACCACCGCGTGGCCCTTCCCGCGGGAGATCATCCACCGGTTGACCGGGACGGTCAGCACGAAGGCCACCGCCAGCGAGAAGGCGAGCGAGCCCCAGAACAGCGCGTCGGCGAGCCCCGCGTCCATCGCGCCGGGAACGCCCACCATCACGCCGTTGTCGACCAGCTCCATCACGGCGATCGACGCCGTGTCCGCGGCGAGTGCCACCTTCACCGCCTGCCGGAGGGGCACCCCGGCGCGGAGTACGCCGCGCATGGTCAGCGCGTAGCCGAAGAGGAACGCCAGCGCGACGGAGAGCACCACGGTGCCCGCGTTGTGCAGGCCGGCCGCTGTGCCGATCACCATGCCGAGCACCTCGCCCATGGCGCAGCCGGTGAGGCAGTGCAGGGTGGCCAGCGCGGCCATGCGCCAGCCGTTCCCGGTGTGGTCCGAGCCGTGCTCCATGATGACCTCCAGCTCTCCGCTCCGTACGGGGCGCTGGGGTGAACGCTATACCCCTGAGGGGTATTCCATCTGCGTACACGCCTAGAGCGGGCCGTCACACACAGTCGTACTGCTTACACGTAGGGGCACGACGGGGCGGGCCGGAGACGTGGAAGGGCCGTAACGCCCGCTGGGCGTGCGGGGGTTACGGCCCTATGCCGGTGCTTGGAGGGCGTCGGCTTCCTGTGGAGCAGCCGCTCAGCTCTTCAGCGACTCGGTGAAGGACGTCCATGCCTCAGCGGGGAACAGCAGCGTCCCGCGAGCCGGGTCCTTGGAGTCGCGTACGGGCTGCAGGCCGGCGGAGGCGAAGCCGTCCGCCACCTCCACGCAGTCGCCGTTGGTGGAGCTGTAGCTGCTCTTCCGCCACGTGGCGGTGCTCAGGGCGGAGTCGGTGTCGCGCATGCTCACGTTCCTCTCGCGTCGATGCTGGAGCACTGCGGGATCCTGCCCCCGCGCCTCCCGGTCAACTCATCCGCAACGCCAAAAAGAAGTCCAACTTGTCCTCCAACCTCGACAGATCACGCCCCGTCAGCTGCTCGATCCGCCCCACCCGATACCGCAGCGTGTTCACGTGCAGGTGGAGCTTTCCCGCGCAGCGGGTCCAGGAGCCGTCCGAGGAGAGGAAGGCCTCCAGGGTGGGGACCAGTTCTGCTCGGTGGCGGCTGTCGTAGTCGCGGAGGGGGTCCAGGAGGCGGGCCGTGAAGGCGCGGCGTACGTCGTCGGGGACGAAGGGGAGGAGGAGGACGTGTGAGGCGAGTTCCTCGTGGCCGGCGGCGCAAACGGGGCCGGGGCGGGCCGCGGCGACCCGCCGCGCGTGGCGGGCCTCCTCCAGCGCGCCGCGCAGCCCCTCGGCGGAGTGCACGGCCGCGCTGACGCCGACGGTCAGGCGCCCGTCCTCGCCGAGGCCCCGTTCCAGGGGCCGGCGCAGGGTGTCCAGGAGGGCGTCGGCGTCCAGGCCCTCCGCGCCCTCGGCGGCCTCCTCGCCCTCGGCGACCGCGGGCAGCGGCACCAGCGCGACCGCCTCGTCCCCGGTGTGCGCGACGGCGATCCGGTCCGAGACGTCGGGCCCTGTGGAACGCGGCCCGGTCAGGGTCTCTTCGAGGAGGGTCTGCGCCACGGGGCCGCCCTCCAGGCCGCTGTCGGCCCACTCGACGCGGGCGACCACGACCTGCCAGTGCGGTGCGCTGCCCAGACCGGGCAGCAGCACCGGAGCGGCCACCCGCAGACGCGCGGCGATCTCGGCGGGCGGGGCGCCGGACTGGACCAGTTCCAGCACCTCCTGCGCGAGGCGGCGGCGTACCGTACGGGACGCGTCGCGCCGGTCCCGCTCCACGGCGATGAGCTGGGTGACGCCCTGGAGCAGGTCCAGGCGCTCGGCCGGCCAGTCGCCCGCGTCCGCCTCGACCGCCAGCAGCCAGTCGGAGAGCACCGTCTCGCGCAGGTCGCGCTGCTCCTTGCCGTCCTCCGACGGGGGCCCTCCGGGCACGGCAGCGGTGCTGCGGATGGGGAAGAGGGAGTAGGTGACGCCTTCGGCCGCCGTACGGAAGGGCCCGGGGCGACCCGTGCGCACCGCCGACAGCAGCTCGCCGGCGAGCTTCGTGCGCACCTCGGCGGGGAGCTCCCCGGCGTCCCCCGAGCCCGCGACCGCGCGGCCCGTGGGCGAGAGCACCCACGCGCGCAGGTCGAGGTCGGAGCCGAGCAGGTCGAGGACGACGTCGGGGCCGCTGCCCGCGGGGCCCGGCGACATCAGCTTCCTGTGCCGGTCCACCACCGCGGCCAGGTCGCCGGCCCGCTCGGTGGACACCTGCCGCACCACGTGCTCGGTGATCGTCGCGAAGGCCACCCGCTCGGGGACCGAGAAGAGCGGCAGCCGGTGCCGTACGCAGGCGTCCCGCAGGTCGTCGGGCACGGGGCCCATCTCGGCCTCGCCCGCGGCCAGTCCGGCCACCCCGGCCGAGGCCAGGATCCGTACGAAGGGCTCGGAGTCCTCCGGCGTGCGGCGCCAGGCGAGCCCGGTGAGGACGAGTTCGCCGCCGGACAGATAGCGGCTGGGATCCCGCAGGTCGGTGGTCATCACACCGCGTACGGTGCGGTCGAGTTCGTCCTCGCCGCCCAGGAGCTGGAGGCCGAGCGAGCCGGTCTCCAGCAGGGTGCGCAGCCGCATGATGGTCTGCCCCGTTCTGTCGTTCCGCGTTCTGTGGTGCCGTGCGTGGGCTTCTGCCAGGGCCCTCGCGGCGCTGCGCCGCTTGCCCGGATGTTGCCGGTGGAATGCCGCGAGGTTTCTGTTCCCTCGCTTTCGTTCGAATCTACAAGACCCGCCACCTGCCCGGCCAAACGCTTCATGGTTTCGGTGACTGCACCGCGTGGCCCAGCGCTCGGTGTACTGAGGCCGCACCGCGTGAACAGGACATGAACACCGGAACGGCGGACCGCGCCGGGCACAGCGCGCCCGGCCCGCAAGCGATCGACGAGCCCGGACCGCAGCGATCGAGAAGAGACACCCATGGAGTTCCTGCGCCCTGCCGGCTGGGAGGAGGCGCTGGCCGCGAAGGCCGAGCACCCCACGGCCGTGCCCATCGCGGGCGGGACGGACGTCATGGTCGAGATCAACTTCGACCACCGCCGCCCCGACCACCTGCTGGACCTCAACCGCGTCACGGAGCTCCAGGAGTGGGAGTCCGGCGCGGACACCGTACGGATCGGTGCCGGTGTCCCGTACACGCGGATCGTGGAGGAGATGCGCGGCGAGCTGCCCGCGCTGTCCCTCGCCTCGCACACCGTCGCCTCTCCGCAGATCCGCAACCGCGGCACCGTCGGCGGCAACCTGGGCACCGCCTCGCCCGCTGGCGACGCGCACCCCGCGCTGCTCGCCGGGGGCGGCGAGGTGGAAGTGGAGTCGGTGCGCGGTGCCCGGCGCATCCCGGCAGAGGAGTTCTTCACCGGGGTGAAGCGCAACGCGCTCGCCGAGGACGAGCTGATCAAGGCCGTGCACCTGAAGAGGGCCACAGGGCCGCAGCAGTTCTCCAAGATCGGCACCAGGAACGCCATGGTCATCGCGGTCTGCGCGTTCGGTCTGGCACTGCACCCGGACACCCGCACCGTGCGGGCGGGCGTGGGCTCGGCGGGCCCGACCCCGTTCCGGCCCACCGACGCCGAGAGCTTCCTGAACGCGGCGCTGGACGAGGGCGGCTTCTGGGAGAGCGGCCGGACCCTCACGCCCTCCGTCGCGAAGCAGTTCGCCGATCTGTGCGCGGGGGCCTGCAACCCCATCGACGACGTACGCGGCAGTGCCAGATACCGCCGCCACGCGGTCGGTGTCATGGCGCGCCGCACGCTCGGCTGGGCCTGGGAGGGCTACCGCGGGACCCGCGGCGGCTCCCGTACGACCGAAGGGGGCGCACAATGCGCGTGAGCTTCACCGTCAACGGACGCCGGCACGAGGCGGACGACGTCTGGGAGGGCGAGTCCCTGCTGTACGTGCTGCGCGAGCGCATGGGCCTGCCCGGCTCCAAGAACGCCTGTGAGCAGGGCGAATGCGGGTCCTGCACGGTACGCCTGGACGACGTTCCGGTGTGTTCCTGCCTGGTCGCGGCCGGGCAGGTCGAGGGGCGCGAGGTCGTCACCGTGGAGGGCCTGGCCGAGCACGCCAGGCAGCGGGCCGCGGGCGGCGGGGCCTGCGCGACCGGTGCCTGCGGGGCGGCGGCCGGGACGGCTTCCGCCGACGGGACGACCTCCGCCGACGGGGCCTCCGCTGCCGGGGTGACCTCGGCCGCCGCCGAGCAGAGCTGGGAGCCCAAGCCCACGGAAGACGCCGACGCCCGACTCTCCCCGATCCAGCAGGCGTTCATCGACGCCGGCGCCGTGCAGTGCGGCTTCTGCACGCCCGGCCTGCTGGTGGCGGCCGACGAGCTGCTGGAGCGCAACGAGCAGCCCTCGGACGCGGACATCCGCGAGGCGCTGTCCGGCAACCTGTGCCGCTGCACCGGCTACGAGAAGATCCTGGACGCCGTGCGGCTCGCCGCCGCGCGCGGCGACAGGGCACACGGACAGGCGGTGTGACCATGACGGAAACCGCGAGGAACGGCGCCACCCGCACCCCCACCGAGATCACCCAGGGCAGTGCCACGCGCGGCGGCATCGGCGAGTCCACGCTGCGCCCCGACGGCACCCTCAAGGTGACCGGCGAGTTCGCGTACTCCTCCGACCTGTGGCACGAGGACATGCTGTGGGGCTTCACCCTCCGCAGCCCGCACGCGCACGCCGAGATCAGGTCGATCGACGTGTCGGAGGCGCTCAAGACACCGGGCGTCTACAGCGTCATGACGCACGACGACCTGCCCGCCGTGCGGTACTTCGGCCTGGAGCTCAAGGACCAGCCCGTGCTGGCCGAGGACCGGGTGCGCTATCACGGCGAGGCGGTGGCCATCGTCGCCGCCGACCATCCGGAGACCGCGCGCCGCGCCGCCATGAAGATCGTGGTGGAGTACGCCGAACTCCCGCCCGTGCACGACGAGGAGAGCGCGACCGGCGAGGGCGCGACCGTGCTGCACCCCGGGCGCGAGGACCACCACGCGGGCCACGTGCCGCACCCCAACATCGTCCACCGGCAGCCCGTGAAGCGCGGCGACGTCGCGAAGGCCAGGGCGCAGGCCGATGTGATCGTACGGAACGACTACGAAGTGGGCATGCAGGACCAGGCGTTCCTCGGTCCGGAGTCGGGACTCGCCGTCCCGGCCGAGGACGGCGGCATCGACCTGTACATCGCCACCCAGTGGCTGCACGTCGACCGCGACCAGCTCGCCCCTGTCCTCGGCCTCCCCGCCGACAAGGTGCGGCTGACCCTCTCGGGCGTCGGCGGCGCCTTCGGCGCCCGGGAGGACCTCTCCATGCAGGCGCACGCCTGCCTGCTGGCGCTGGCGACGGGAAGGCCCGTCAAGATCGTCTACAACCGGTACGAGTCCTTCTTCGGGCACGTGCACCGGCACCCCGCCAAGCTCACCTACGAGCACGGCGCCACCAAGGACGGCCAACTCCTCTACATGACCTGCAGGATCGTGCTGGACGGCGGCGCCTACGCCTCGTCCTCTCCGGCGGTCGTCGGCAACGCCGCTTCCCTCGCGGTCGGCCCGTACGAGGTGGACAACGTCGACATCGAGGCGCTCGCCCTCTACACCAACAACCCTCCGTGCGGGGCGATGCGCGGCTTCGGCGCGGTCCAGGCGTGCTTCGCGTACGAGGCGCAGATGGACAAGCTCGCCGAGGCCCTGCACATGGACCCGGTCGAACTGCGCCAGAAGAACGCCATGTCGCAGGGCTCGGTCATGCCGACGGGCCAGCAGGTGGACTCCCCGGCGCCGGTCGCGGAGATCCTGCGCCGCGTCAAGGCCGCCCCGCTGCCGCCCGAGAAGCAGTGGGAGACCAGCGAGGGCGACGGCACCGAGGTCGATGTGCGGGCGCTGCCCGGCGGGCTGTCCAACACCACGCACGGCGAGGGCGTCGTGCGGGGCGTCGGCTACGCCGTGGGCATCAAGAACGTCGGCTTCTCCGAGGGCTTCGACGACTACTCCACGGCGCGGGTGCGCCTGGAGGTCGTCAACGGCGAGCCCGTCGCCCTGGTGCACACCGCGATGGCCGAGGTCGGGCAGGGCGGCGTCACCGTGCACGCGCAGATCGCCCGCACCGAACTGGGCGTCACCAACGTGACCATCCACCCCGCCGACACCCAGGTCGGCTCGGCTGGCTCCACTTCGGCCTCCCGGCAGACGTACATGACCGGCGGCGCCGTACGGCACACCTGCCAGGCCGTACGGGAGAAGGTCCTGGAGCTGGGCCGAGCCAAGTTCGGCACCTACCACCCCGCATGGGCGCGCGCCGAACTCCTGCTGGAGGGCGGCAAGGTCGTCACCGACGGGGGAGAGGTGCTGGCGTCCCTGGCCGACGTGCTGGAGGGCGAGTCCGTCGACGTCGAGAAGGAGTTCAGGCACCGGCCCACCGAGGCCTTCGACCTGGACACCGGGCAGGGCTTCGGGCACGTCCAGTACAGCTTCGCTGCGCACCGGGCCGTGGTCGAGGTGGACACCGAACTCGGCCTGGTCAAGGTGATCGAGCTGTCCTGCGCCCAGGACGTGGGCAAGGCGCTCAACCCGCTGTCGGTGGTCGGCCAGATCCAGGGCGGCACCACCCAGGGCCTCGGCCTCGCCGTCATGGAGGAGATCGTCGTCGACCCGTCGGCGAAGGTGCGCAACCCGTCCTTCACCGACTACCTGATCCCGACGATCCTCGACACCCCCACCATCCCGGTGGACTACCTCGAACTCGCCGACGAGCACGCCCCGTACGGGCTGCGCGGCGTCGGCGAGGCGCCGACGCTCTCGTCGACGCCGGCCGTCGTCTCGGCCATCCGCAACGCGACGGGCCGCGCGCTGAACCGCGTACCCGTCCGTCCCGAACACCTCACCGACTGAACCGGGCCGGTGAGGCCGTTCGACTGAAGACCCTCCGGGCGGGACGCACCGGGACGTCACTCCTCGTCCCGCCCGGAGCCTCCCTGCACACCCCGTGTGTGCGCCCTTTCGTCCACGTACGTCGTCCCCCATGCCTACGTACGGGTCGTCTCCCTCGTCTCGGGCCGTCCCCCGGGTCGTGCATTCCCAAATCTCCGCTGTTGCGCGGAGGGCCCCTCTGAACCTTGGGAGCAAGCACCATGACCCAGCAGCAAGTCGAGCCGACGACGTCGGCGGAGGACGCGGGCTCCGGCTCGCGCGTCCCCGCCGGGCGGTCGTGGCTCGACCGGTACTTCCACATATCCGACCGAGGGTCGACGGTGGGCCGCGAAGTGCGCGGCGGCATCACGACCTTCATGGCGATGGCCTACATCGTCCTGCTCAACCCCGTGATCCTGTCCGTCCCCGACGTCTCGGGCCACACCCTGGACGGCGGCCAGGTCACCACCGCCACCGCGTTCGCCGCGGCCGTCACCACCCTGGTGATGGGCATCGTCGGCAACGTGCCGCTGGCGCTGGCCGCGGGACTCAGCGTCTCCGCGGTGCTCGCCTTCCAGGTCGCACCCGAGATGACCTGGTCGAACGCCTTCGGCATGTGCGTCGTCTACGGCGCCGTCATCATCCTGCTCGTGGTCACCGGACTGCGGCGGCTGATCATGGACGCCATCCCGCTGGCCATGAAGCACGCCATCACCATGGGCATCGGCCTGTTCGTGTGCCTCATCGGGCTCGTGCAGGCGGGCTTCGTGACCAGCATGCCCGGGCCCGGCGGCGTCGCCGGCGAGAAGCCCATCCAGCTCGGCACGCACGACATGCTGACCGGCTGGCCCGTGCTCTGCTTCGCGGTCACGGTGCTGCTGATCTTCATGCTCCAGGTGCGCAAGGTGCCGGGGGCGATCCTGATCGGGATCATCGGCGGGACCCTGTTCGCGGCCGCGGTGCACCAGTTCGCCGGGCTCGACAAGAAGGACTGGGGCGGCCGCAACGCGCCGGAGATCGGCGGCAGCATCGTGTCCAAGCCGGACTTCGGGCTGCTGGGCAACGTGTCCTTCGGGGGCATCGCGCACGTGGGCGCAGTGACGGTGGGCGTCATCGTGTTCACCCTCGTACTGGCCGGGTTCTTCGACGCCATCGGCACCATCATCGGCATCGGCCAGCAGGCCAATCTCGCCGACGAGGACGGCAAGATGCCAGGGCTCACCAAGGCCCTCGCCATCGACGGTGCGGGCGGGGTCGCGGGCGGCTTCGCCGGCGCCTCGGGCCAGACCGTGTTCGTGGAGTCCACGGCGGGCGTGGGAGACGGCGCCCGTACGGGGTTCGCGAGCGTGATCACCGGGCTCGGCTTCGCGCTGTGCCTGTTCTTCACGCCGCTGGCCCAGGTCATCCCGACCCAGGTCGCCGCGGCCGCGCTGGTCGTCATCGGCTCGATGATGATGACCAACGCACGGCACATCGACTGGAACGACCCCTCGGTCTCCATCCCGGTGTTCCTGACGACCGTGCTGATGCCCTTCACCTACTCCATCACCGCGGGCATCGCCGCGGGCTCCATCTCGTACGTCCTCATCAAGGCCGTACAGGGCAAGTGGCGCGACCCGGGATGGCTGATGTGGGGTCTGTCGCTGGTCTTCCTGGTGTATTTCGCCCTCAGTCCGATCGAGGGCTGGCTCGGCGCGAAGTAGCGTCGGCCTCCCGAAGGCCGGCAGGGCCGCTAAGGAGCACACAGATGCTGGACATCGCTGCCGAACTGCACCGCTGGTGCGCGGAGGGACGCGACTTCGCCGTGGCCACCGTGGTGGCCGTCGGCGGCAGCGCGCCCCGGCAGCCGGGCGCCGCGCTCGCCGTCGACGCGGGCGGCGAGGCGGTCGGCAGCGTGTCCGGCGGATGTGTGGAGGGCGCGGTCTACGACCTGTGCCAGGAGGCCCTGGAGAGCGGTTCCGCCATGACGGAACGCTTCGGCTACAGCGACGAGGACGCCTTCGCCGTGGGCCTGACCTGCGGCGGGGTCATCGATGTGCTGGTGGTTCCGGTGCGTGTGTCCTCGCCCGTACGGGAGACGGTGGCCGCCGTGGTCGCCGCCGCCTCCCGCGGGGAGACGGCGGCACTCGTACGGGTCACCGACGGGCCCTCCTCGCTGCTGGGCGCCGCCCTGTGGCTGGGGCCCGACGGCGAGGTCGCCGGGTCGCTGGGCGGGCCCGCGGCGCTGGACCGTACGGCCGCTGCCGAGGGCGCGGCGCTGCTCGACGCGGGGCGCACGGCCACGGTCACCGTCGGCTCGGAAGGCAGCCAGTGCGGGCGCGCGGTCACGCTGCTGGTGGAGACGCGGGTGCCGGCGCCGCGGATGCTGGTGTTCGGCGCGATCGACTTCGCGGCCGCGCTGGCGCGGGCCGGGAGCTTCCTGGGGTACCGCGTCACCGTGTGCGACGCGCGGCCCGTCTTCGCGACGGCCGCGCGCTTTCCGGACGCCGACGAGGTGGTGGTGGAGTGGCCGCACCGCTACCTCGACGCGCAGGCCCCGCATCTGGACGCCCGTACGGTCGTGTGCGTGCTGACCCACGACGCGAAGTTCGACGTGCCGGTGCTGGAGCGGGCGCTGCGTCTGCCGTTGGCGTACGTGGGCGCGATGGGCTCCCGCGTGACCCACGAGGACCGGTTGCGCCGGCTCCGCGAGGCGGGGCTGGGCGAACTGGAGCTCGCCCGCCTGCACTCGCCGATCGGCCTCGACCTGGGCGCCCGCACACCGGAGGAGACGGCGCTCTCCATCGCCGCCGAGATCGTGGCCCTGCGCCACGGCGGCACCGGCCGCCCCCTCCACGGCGCCCACACCCCGATCCACCACGAGCACCGGCCTCCATGGCCCCGCTCGGCCTGAACCGCCTGCAGCGGCGTCAGGTCGTGGACGGGCCCAGGGCTACTGTCAGGTCCAGTTCCACGCGTTGGCCGGGGAAGCCCAGGGACGCCACGCCCAGCAGGGTGCTCGCGGAGGTGAACGCGGGGGCCAGCGCCGAGGCGTTCAAGCGGTGCCAGACCTCCGCCAGCACCTCCTCCTCCGTGCTCGCCACGTAGATCACGGAGCGGACCACCTGCTCCGGCGCCGCGTCGATCGCGGCCAGCGCGGTCAGGGCGTTCGCCGCGACCTGGTCGGTCTGCGGCAGCGCCTCGCCGGGGGCGACCACCGCGCCCTCCGCGTCCAGCGGGCACTGCCCCGCGAGATGGGCCGTCCGGCCCGCCTCGACGATGGTGATGTGGTGGTAGCCGGGAGTCTCGTGCAGCCCGGAGGGGTTGAGGCGGGTGAGCGAGGGCGCGGTCGTCATGACCGGCACCCTTCCAGGACGGGAGGGGTGAGGGCCACGCATTTTCCGGCGCCGCGACGGCGTACGAGACGAGCAAGACGCCTCAGAACAAGCGGATGTCCGCCAGCAGCGCCCGGTGGTCCGTCCCGTGGAAGGTCAGGAAGCGGGCGTCCACCGTGGTCATCGGCGAGCTCGTCAGCACGTGGTCGATCTGGGCGCCCAGCGGAGAGGCGCCGGACGGCCACGTCGGCGTGCGCGACTGCCCGGTGAGCCGCGCGGCGTCCCGCATCCCGGTGTCCAGGATCCGGCGGAACGCGGCGTGATCCTGCGAGGAGTTGAAGTCACCGGCCATGAGCGTGGGCGTGTCACCCCGCGCGGCGGCGAAGGCGCGCAGCCTCCCCAGCTCCGTACGCCACGTGCCCAGCGACGACGGCTCGGGCGGCATCGGATGCGCCACCTGCACCCGCACGGACCGCCCCCGCACGTCGGCGACCGCGCCGGGCATCGCCATCTCCCCGCGCACCGCCTCGGACTCGCGCAGCGGGAACTCGCTGAGCAGCGCCGACCCGTCGGATGAACGGTCGGTGCCGGCGCCCATGATGATGCGGTACGGATACGCCTCCTTGAGCGGCCCCGAGCGCAGCGCGTCCGCGCACCGCAGATCGCACTCCTGCACCGCGACGAACTGCGGCCGCTCCCTGCGTACGGTGTCGACGAGGTCCTTCGTGGCGCCCCCGAACTGGAGGTTCGCGGTCAGCACGCGGAAGCGCGCCGCGGAGGCCCGCTCCTCGGCGCCCGACGCCGCGTCGGGCCCGTACGGCCGCAGGAACCACCCCGTCGCGGCGAGCGCCAGCACCGCGGCGCACACCAGCACCCACCGCCTGGCCAGCGCGCCGATCAGCAGCGCCAGCCACCCCGGCACCAGGAACCACGGGAGGAACGCGAGGACTTGGGGGAGCGGCGTGGGCCCGTCCGCGTCGGCCGCGCGCGCGGCGAGCGGCAGGCTCATGCCCGCGAGGGTCAGCCAGGCGGCCCAGGCGAGCAGGCGCAGCCGTCGCCGGCGCGGCCGCCGCCCGCCTCGCAGACCGGCCGGACCGCCGCGGCGCCGGTCCGGCGCCTGCAGTCCGTGGTGGCTCTCTTCCCCCGTCAGCACACCCCCGATGGTGCCTCATCGCGCGCGCGGTGCGCCGAAGGACCCGCGCCCGCCGGTCATTTGGCGCGATCACCGCGCGGAGCGGCACGGAATGGCCGATACCGTGTCGGCCCGCCGAACCCCCGTACGGCCAAGCGGGAAACCCCCGTACGGCCCGGTCGCACGCACACCCGAAGCGCACGCACACCCAAGCCGCGCCGCCCCCTCACCTGTTGCGCGGCGTCTCGTCCGGGAAGATCTTGGTGACCATGTCGCCGTCCTCGGTGAGGTAGCCGTGCAGCATGCCGGGGCTGCTGTGCGGCGCGTCGAAGGTGCCGTCGGGGCCGAGCGCGATCACCCCGCCGTCGCCGCCCAGCTTCGGCAGCCGCTTGATCAGCACCTCGTACGCCGCCGACGCCACGTCCTTGCCGCCGAACTCCACGAGGTTGGCCAGCGTGGAGGTCGCCGCGCCCCGGATGAAGGTCTCGCCGTGGCCGGTGGCGCTGGCGGCGACGACGCCGTTCTTCGCGTAGGTGCCGGAGCCGATGAGCGGGGAGTCGCCGACACGGCCCGCCATCTTGTTGGTGGTGCCGCCCGTGGAGGTCGCGGCGGCGAGGTTGTCGTCCTCGTCCCTGGCGACGGCGCCGACCGTGCCCTTGGTCGAGGAGCCCGGCGCCCCCACGTCCTCGCCGTCGTCCTTGCCCTGCTGCTTGCGCTCCTTCGCCTTGGCGCGCTGGAGCTCCTCCCAGCGCTGCTTGGTCGAGTAGTAGTCCTGGGTGACCGTCTTGAGGCCCTGCGCCGCGGCGAAGTCGTCGGCGCCCTCGCCCTGGAGCAGCACGTGCGGGGTCTCGTCCATGACCTTGCGCGCGGCGGACACCGGGTTCTTGACGTTGCGCACACCGGCCACCGCACCGGCCTTCATGTCGGAGCCGCGCATCACGGAGGCGTCCAGCTCGTGGTCGGCGTTCTCCGTGAAGACCGCGCCCTTGCCCGCGTTGAACAGCGGGTTGTCCTCCAGCTCGCGCACCGCGGCCTCGGTCGCGTCCAGGCTGCTGCCGCCGTCGTCCAGCACCCGGCGCCCGGCGCGCAGCGCGTCGGACAGCCCGTCACGGTACGCCCGGGCCTCCTTGTTGCTGGTCGTCTTCCGGTCCAGCGCCGTGCCCGCGCCGCCGTGCACGGCCAGCACGACGCGGTGCGCGTCCGGCTTCCCCTTCCCCGCCGGCGAGGAGCCGTCGGCCGCAGCCGCCCCGTGCCCGCCGGGGAGCGCGGCGAGCGCGGCGACGGAGAGCGCCGCGAGGGCGGCCAGGGCGGGCAGGAGCAGGCGTCGGGGACGGGTGCGCATATGTCCTCCTGGTGGGGGCGTACCGGCCGGAGTGGGAGCCCGGCCGAGGGGAGCGACCGGCGGCACACTAACCGCGCTCCGCGCCCCGCGACAGACGGCGATGGCATACGGAGGGCGGCCCCCGCCGGCCACCCCGTGCCCCGGAGCGCGCCGGAGCAGCACGGAACACCACGGGGCGCTCCCGCGTACCGAAGGAACGGAAGTGCGCCGTACCCGGCGACTGACGAAGGAACGGGTGTCAGGATGACCCCCGGGGCGCCAGGTCACTGGGGCTGCCGAGGCGAGCGAGGAGGACGAGGACAGATGACGGCCACCGAAGCCTTCCGGTCTGCGCGCGACACCCTGCTGCGGCACCGCACGGACTACGACGCGGCGCGCGCCGCGTTCAGCTGGCCCCGGCCCGAGCACTTCAACTGGGCGCTGGACTGGTTCGACCGGATCGCGGAGGGCAGCGAGCGCACCGCGCTGCACATCGTCGAGGAGGACGGCACCGAGATCCGCATCGGCTACGACCAGATGCGCCGCCGCTCGTCGCAGGTGGCGAACTGGCTGCGCGCCCAGGGCGTACGGGCCGGCGACCGGCTGCTCCTGATGCTCGGCAACCAGGCCGAGCTGTGGGAGACCCTGCTCGCCGCGATGAAGCTGCGCGCCGTGGTGATCCCCGCGACCCCGCTGCTGGGCGCGGCCGACCTGCGCGACCGGGTGGAGCGCGGCGGCGTGAAGCACGTGGTGGTGCGGCGCGAGGACACCGCCAAGTTCGCCGACGTGCCGGGGAGTTACACCCGCATCGCGGTGGGCGGCGACGAGGTGCCGGGCTGGGAGGCGTACGAGGACGCGTACGGGGCGAGCGCGGAGTTCACCCCCGACGGGCCGACCCGCGCCGACGACCCCCTCCTGCTGTACTTCACCTCGGGCACCACGGCCCTGCCCAAGCTCGTGGAGCACACGCATCTCTCGTACCCCGCGGGGCACTTGGCGACGATGTACTGGATCGGCATCCAGCCGGGCGACGTGCACCTCAACATCTCCTCGCCTGGCTGGGCCAAGCACGCCTGGTCCAACTTCTTCGCGCCGTGGAACGCGGAGGCCACGGTCTTCATCCACAACTACAGCCGCTTCGACGCGCACCGGCTGCTCAGCGAGATGGAGCGGGTCGGCGTCACCAGCTTCTGCGCGCCGCCGACGGTGTGGCGGATGCTCATCCAGGCCGACCTGACCGCGCTCAAGAAGGTCCCGCGCGAGGTGGTCGCCGCGGGCGAGCCGCTGAACCCGGAGGTCATCGAGCGCGTCCGGCGGGACTGGGGCGTGACCATCAGGGACGGCTTCGGGCAGACCGAGACCGCCGTGCAGGTGGCCAACTGCCCAGGCCAGGAGGTCCGTCCGGGCTCCATGGGCAAGCCCACGCCCGGCTTCGAGGTGACCCTCCTCGACCCCGCGACCGGGCGGCCCGGCGCGGACGAGGGGGAGATCAGCCTCGATCTGTCGGCGGGGCCCGTGGGGCTGATGACCGGGTACCACGGCGATCCGGAGCGCACCGCCGAGGTCATGGCGGACGGCTTCTACCGGACCGGGGACATCGGGGCGCGGGACGCCGACGGGTACATCACGTTCGTGGGGCGCGCCGACGAAGTGTTCAAGGCCTCCGATTACAAGATCTCCCCCTTCGAGCTGGAGAGCGCGCTGCTCCAGCACGAGGCGGTGGCCGAGGCCGCGGTGGTTCCCTCGCCCGACCCCGTACGGCTGGCGGTGCCGAAGGCGTACGTGGTGCTGAGCGCGGGGTGGGAGCCGGGCGAGGACACGGCGAAGGCGATCTTCGCGCACTCGCGGGCCGCGCTCGCCCCGTACAAGAGGGTGCGGGTGCTGGAGTTCTCCGAGCTGCCCAAGACGGTGTCGGGGAAGATCCGCCGCGTGCAGCTCAAGGACCACGCGGCGGGCAACCCGTCGACGGAATACCGCGACAAGTGACGGCGACGAGCCGTCGCGACAAGTAGCGGCGCCCGCGCGGCCGTTACGTGCGCAGGAGGTCGTCGGCCGCGTCGTTGACGGGCTGGGGCGTGCCGGTCAGGTCCAGGACGAAGAGGGGCACGCTCAGCTCGTCGGCGCGGGTGCGGGCCTCGCGCGCGTACCCGGCGAGGGAGAAGCAGACGGCGACGGCGGTCTCGTTGAGGCCGTTCAGCCAGAGCGTCTCGATGGCGCGCAGCGCGGTGAGGCTGGTGGTCGGGTCCACGTGCCCGACCACTCCGGTGCCCCGCACGTCCACTCCCGAGGCCGGGCGCTTCTCGGTCATCCGCACATCCGCGTACCCCAGCCAGCGCAGATACTGCGCGGCCGCGGTGCGCGCGTCCTGCGCGGTGCGGATGGTCACGGGCTGGAAGGCGGGCCGCGGCCTGGGCGGCGCGGGGCGCACCGGCGGCTTCTTGCGCGCGGGCTCGGGAGGCTTCGGCCGCTCGGGGCGTGCGTCGGCGCCGCGCTCAATGCGCTGCGCGGGAGCGCCACTCGGGCCGCCCTCCAGCGTTCCGTCCAGGAACGCCGGCGACTCGGGTCCTGCCGGCTCGCCGCCCGTGCCCGCGGTCAGCCGCTCGTGGTCCACCGGCAGATGCAGGCACGCGCCGCAGCCGCAGCCCAACTCGGGGTGCGGCCAGTCCGCTTCGGCACCGCAGCAGCCGCAGCGCACGCGCACCCAGGAGCCGGCCCAGGTGCGATGCTCGACCAGCACGGGCTCGGCGCCGTCGCGCACCGGCAGGGTCACGGGAGCCCCGCAGGCACACGGATAGACCGGAGGCGTGTAGGAGTGCTCGCGGCGGCAGACGGGGCAGCGCACGGGCACGCTCTCGGCCATTGTTCGGGCTCCAGTGGGCTCGGACGTACGCGACGGGTGCGGGGCACCGCTGGGGCGTCCCCTCGTATCGTCCCCGATGGCGGCGGGGAGAAGAAGTCGAACGGCGGGTTGTCGGCCTTCGTTGCACGATCCGGCGGCTTCCGGCATCCGGTGCGCACGCGGCCGTACGGCCATGTCACCGTACGGACCTCACCGTACGTCCTCGCCGTGTGGCGCCGCGCTCACGGAAGCGGACATGGTTGTGTCCCCGCACCGGCGACCACCCCTCATCACTGCGGATCGCCGGTACGGGGACCGCGCGTCGGGCCGACCTCCCAATCGGGCCCGTCGCGCCGCTCGTCGGAGCGGTGCCGCCTCGCCTCTACCGCGTCCTCGCGGCTCGGCGGCACCGCCCTGCGCGGGTCACGCGTCGCGCAGCTCGCGCACGGCCTTCTCCACGCGCTCGCCGTACTCCCGGTCGGCGGCGGTGAAGTGGGCCACGCACTTCTCGATCACGTCGTCGCGGGAGACCTGCGAGAGGCCGCCGGCGATGTTCGCGATCAGGCGCTTCTGCTCCTCCTCCGACATGAGCCTGTAGAGCTCGCCGGCCTGGAAGAAGTCGTCGTCCTTGGAGTGCTGGGCCGCCTCGTGGTTGCCCGTGTAGCCGTTGACCGGGCGCGGGGCGGAGAGCGCCGCACCGGTCTCGGCGGGGCCGTCGTACGAGTTGGGCTCGTAGTTCTTGGCGTACCGGTCGTAGGCGTTGGACGCCATGAAGCCGTCCCGGCCGTAGTTGCGGGCCTCGGTCGCCTTGGGCGCGTTCACCGGGAGCTGGGTGTGGTTGACGCCCAGCCGGTAGCGGTGCGCGTCGGCGTACGCGAACAGCCGGCCCTGGAGCATCTTGTCCGGCGAGGGGCCGATGCCCGGCACGAAGTTGTTCGGCGAGAACGCGGACTGCTCGACCTCGGCGAAGACGTTGTCCGGGTTGCGGTCCAGCACCAGGCGGCCCACGCGCTGCAGCGGGTAGTCCTTGTGCGGCCACACCTTGGTGAGGTCGAACGGGTTGAAGCGGTAGTCGGCCGCCTCGTCCGCGGGCATGACCTGCACGTACAGCGTCCAGGACGGGTACACGCCGCGCTCGATGGACTGCAGCAGGTCCGTCTGGTGGCTGTTCGGGTCCTCGCCGGCGGTCTTGGCGCCCTGCTCGGCGTCGAGGCAGCGGATGCCCTGGTTCGTCTTGAAGTGGTACTTGACGAAGAAGACCTCGCCCTCGGCGTTCGTCCACTGGTACGTGTGCGAGCCGTAGCCGTTCATGTGGCGGTACGAGGCGGGGATGCCGCGGTCGCCCATGAGCCAGGTGACCTGGTGGGTGGCCTCGGGGGAGTGCGCCCAGAAGTCCCAGACGTTGTCCGGCTCCTGCTTGCCCGTGAAGGGGTCGCGCTTCTGGGAGTGGATGAAGTCGGGGAACTTCAGCGGGTCCTTGATGAAGAAGACCGGGGTGTTGTTGCCGACGAGGTCGTAATTGCCCTCCTCGGTGTAGAACTTGAGGGCGAAGCCGCGCGGGTCGCGGGCCGCGTCCGGGCCGCCGAGGTTGTCCGCGACGGTGGAGAAGCGGATGAACGTCTCGGTGCGGCGGCCTACTTCGCCGAGGAAGTGGGCACTGGTGTAGCCGGTGACGTCGTCGGTCACCTCGAAGTAGCCGTACGCGCCGGACCCGCGGGCGTGCACCACGCGCTCCGGGATGCGCTCGCGGTTGAACCGCGCGAGCTTCTCCAGCAGGTGCTGGTCCTGGAGCAGAATGGGGCCGCCGACGCCGGCGGTGGCGGAGTTCTGGTTGTCGGCGACCGGTGCGCCCGACTCGGTGGTCAGCGTGGGCTTCGACATGGTGACCTTTCGTGCGAGCCATACGGAAGGCATTTTCCGCATGTTGGAGCCTAGGGAGCGCCTCATAAGGCGTCAACACTTTGTTGAAAAACGGCCGGGCTGCTGAATGCCGGACTGCTGAGAGATGACCGGGCGGCGGCGACGCCTGGGCGCGACAGGACAGGTGTCAGCGCCGCCGCCACCCGGAGTCCAAAGCCCCCCTCGGGCCCCGGCCGGTGGTACGTACGTGGAGCGTGCGGGTCGGTCGGCGGTGTCAGTCGACCTTCACGCCGGAGAGGCGGCGCACAGAGCGGACCAGCGCGGAGTGGTCCAGGCCGCCGTCGCCCTGCTGCCGCAGCGCGGCGACGAGCTGGCCGACGAGCGCGCCGGCCGGAACGGCCGCACCCACGTTGCGGGCGGCGTCGGTGACGATGCCCATGTCCTTGTGGTGCAGGTCGATCTTGAACCCGGGCTGGAAGTTGCCGGCCAGGATGCTGTCCTTCTTGCGGGCCAGCACGGTGGAGCCCGCCAGGCCGCCGCCGAGCACCTCGAGGGCCGCGTTCAGGTCGGCGCCGGACTTCTCCAGGAAGACCACGGCCTCGGCCAGCGCCTCGATGTGCACGGCGACCATGAGCTGGTTCGCCGCCTTCACGGTCTGGCCCGAGCCGTGCGGGCCGCACAGCACGATGGTCTTGCCGAGGGCCTCCAGCACGGGCTTCGCCTCGTCGAAATCGGCCTGCTCGCCGCCGACCATGATGGAGAGCACGCCCTCCACGGCGCCGGCCTCGCCGCCCGACACCGGGGCGTCCAGGACCTTCACGCCCTTCTTCTTCGCGGCCTCGGCGACGTCCACCGAGGTCTGCGGCGTGATCGAGGACATGTCGATGATCAGGCCGCCGGGCTTGATGTGGTCGAGCACGCCGTCCTCACCGAGCACGACCTCCTCGACCTGCGGCGAGGCGGGAACCATGGTGATCACCACGTTGGCGTCCTTGACCGCCTCGGTGATCGAACCCGCGCCCTTGCCGCCGTCCTTGACGAACGCCTCGACCTTGGCCTGGTCGCGGTTGAAGGCGGTGACGTCGTAGCCCGCCTTGACGAGGTTGCGCGCCATGGGAGCGCCCATGATGCCGAGGCCGATGAACGCGACCTTGGTGCTGTCCGCGGTGTAGCTCATGAGGGTCTTGCCTTTCGGGTCCGGAGGCTGAGTGCGGTGGTTCTTCCACGCCCTGACGGACGGACTGGGAAGCGGGGACACGAGGTGCGGCGGTACGGGTGCGCGAAGCGCTGGGTCACGCCTTGCGCAGCGGCTGGGGCAGCCACCCGAAGGAGCTCGCGCTCGGGTTGTCGCCGGGCTTGTACTCGAGCCCGATCCAGCCCTCGTACCCGGCCTTGCGCAGCCGACCCAGCAGGTCGGTGAAGTTCAGCTCACCGGTGCCGGGGGCGCCGCGGCCCGGGTTGTCGGCGATCTGCACGTGCGCGGTCTTGTCCGCGTACGCGTCGATGATCTGGTGCAGGTCCTCGCCGTTCATGGACAGGTGGTAGAGGTCCATGAGGAACTTGGCGTTGCCGAGGCCGGTCGCCGCGTTCACCTTGTCCACGATCTCGATCGCCTTCGGGGCGCTCACGATCGGGCACTTCGGCGACTCCGGCTCGTTCAGCGCCTCGATGAGCAGTACGGCGCCGATGCGGTCGGCGGCCCGGGCTGCCAGCTTGAGGTTCTCCAGCGCGAGTTCGTCCTGCTCCTGCGGCGAGGCGCCCTCCACGCGGTTGCCGTACAGGGCGTTCAGCGCGGTGCAGCCGAGGGACTGCGCGAAGTCGGCGCACACGTCGATGTTCCGGCGGAACTTCTCGGACTCCTCGCCCGGGATGGACAGCGCGCCGCGGTCGGGCCCGGGAAGCTGTCCGGCATAGAAGTTGAGCCCGGTGAGCCGCACGCCCGCGTCCTTGATCGCGTGGCGCAGCGCGTCCAGCTCGGACTGCTCGGGTACGGGGGCGTCGACCCACGGCCACCACAGCTCGATGGCGGAGAACCCGGCGGCGGCAGCGGCGGCGGGGCGCTCCAGCAGCGGCAGCTCGGTGAAGAGGATCGAGGCGTTGACGGTGAACCGGTAGTCGGCGCTGCCGATTTCGGCGAGGGGGGCCACGGGATCGCGCTCCCTTCCTGAGTTTTTCCGGGAGATTCCGAATGACGGAAGTAAGTTTCTACGTGATGGAAGATTGCTACCAGGTCACGGGAGCTGTCAAGGCTTGCCGGACGTTTTTTGCTCCTCGGACACCCGGCGGACCCCGCGGCCGTGGGTGCGCGGCGCCGCACAGCGGTTAGGTTTGTCGCCGTGAGATTGCGAGTTGAGTTCACTACAGAGCCGTTCGATCTCGAGGAACCACCGGGGCACGCGCTGGTGGCCCGCGATGTCGTGCAGGGCGCCGAGCTGGACGCGGTGGACGTCGGTCCGTTCGGCAACACGGCCGAGGGGGCGGCCGACGAGGTGCTCACGGCGGTGGACGCGCTGCTGCGCAAGTCCCTCGCCGCCGGGGCGACGCGGGTGTCGCTCCAGGTCAACGTGGTGGACCGCGAGGGGGAGGGGAAGACGGATGACGGACCCCGGTGACCACCCCTTCGCCGCGGCGGTGAAGCCGCTGGTGGACGCGATGGGCGGGCAGATGGTGCCGCCGTCGCAGGCGCAGGGCGACGACGTCGTGCTGGCGTGGGAGGGCGAGGACGTGGTGGCGGTCCAGTTGCCGCACCTGTCCGACTCGCTCGACCACATCCTGGCGGAGCTCCAGCGGCGGCACGGCATGCCGCTGTCCGAGCTCGACCGCAAGAGCAAGCAGTCGGTGGTGCGGATTCTGGAGACGCGGGGGGCGTTCTCCGTGCGGCACGGGGTCGAGACCGTGGCCGCGGCGCTCGGCGTGAGCCGCTTCACCGTCTACAACTACCTCAACCGCGAGAAGGGCGAGTAGCCCCTCTCGGCACCCCAAAGCGCTCCGGCCTCCGGCCGGGGCGCTTTTTGCGTGCGGAGCGCCGTAGGGCGGGCCGTCACTCACAAGTCGGGCGCAACCACCCACCCGCATCCCGCCGCAGCGGAAAGCAAGCAGAAGCGCACCCCACCGGCGGTCATCGCGCGAAGCGGCACAGGCGCTCTCTTGACGGCTGCTCTCTTGACGGCGTCAGCCACCGCGCTTACCTTGCTTCCATATCGCAGAACATGACTTCCGCATGGTGAAAGGCGCGCGGTGGAAGTCGCGTGATGGGTCCCCGCATAAGTAGCGAAGCAGGAGTGCGCGATGCCCCGAATGACAGCCGCCCGCGCGGCCGTTGAGATCCTCAAGCGCGAAGGTGTGACCGAGGCGTTCGGTGTGCCCGGAGCGGCGATCAACCCGTTCTACGCGGGGCTGAAGGCCGCCGGCGGGATCAACCACACCCTCGCCCGGCACGTCGAGGGCGCCTCCCACATGGCGGAGGGCTACACCCGTACCGCACCCGGCAACATCGGCGTCTGCATCGGGACTTCGGGCCCCGCCGGCACCGACATGATCACCGGGCTCTACTCCGCCATCGGCGACTCGATCCCGATCCTCTGCATCACCGGGCAGGCCCCGGTCGCTGTGATCGAGAAGGAGGACTTCCAGGCCGTCGACATCCAGGCCATCGCCAAGCCGGTGGCCAAGAAGGCGACGACGGTCAAGGAGGCCGCGCAGGTCCCGGGCGTCTTCCAGGAGGCGTTCCACCTGATGCGCTCGGGCCGCCCGGGCCCGGTCCTGATCGACCTGCCGATCGACGTGCAGCTCACCGAGATCGACTTCGACCCCGAGCTGTACGAGCCGCTGCCGGTGCACAAGCCGCGCGCCACCCGCAAGCAGGTCGAGCACGCGGTGAAGATGCTCACCGCGTCGGAGCGCCCGCTCATCGTCGCGGGCGGCGGCATCATCAACGCGGACGCCTCCGAACTGCTGGTGGAGTTCGCCGAGTTGACCGGTACGCCGGTGATCCCGACCCTCATGGGCTGGGGCACCCTCGCCGACGACCACGAGCTGAACGCCGGCATGGTCGGCCTCCAGACCTCGCACCGCTACGGCAACGAGAACTTCCTCGCCTCGGACTTCGTCCTCGGCATCGGCAACCGCTGGGCCAACCGCCACACCGGCAAGCTGGACAAGTACACCGAGGGCCGGAAGTTCGTCCACGTGGACATCGAGCCCACCCAGATCGGCAAGATCTTCGCCCCGGACTTCGGGATCGTGTCCGACGCCAAGTCCGCGCTGGAGCTCTTCGTCGAGGTGGCACGGGAGCTCAAGGCCGCCGGTGAGCTGCCCGACCGCTCCGCGTGGGCCGCCGAGACCCAGGAGCGCAAGGCCACGCTCCAGCGCCGCACGCACTTCGACAACATCCCGATGAAGCCGCAGCGGGTGTACGAGGAGATGAACAAGGCGTTCGGCAGGGACGCCGTGTACGTCACCACCATCGGCCTCTCGCAGATCGCCGGCGCCCAGATGCTGCACGTCTACAAGCCGCGGCACTGGATCAACTGCGGCCAGGCGGGCCCGCTCGGCTGGACCGTCCCCGCGGCCCTGGGCGTGGCCAAGGCCGACCCGGACGCCGAGGTCGTGGCGCTGTCCGGCGACTACGACTTCCAGTTCATGCTGGAGGAGCTGGCCGTCGGCGCCCAGCACAACATCCCGTACGTCCATGTGCTGGTGAACAACTCCTACCTGGGCCTGATCCGCCAGGCGCAGCGCAACCTGGACATCGACTTCCAGGTGAACCTGGAGTTCGAGAACATCAACTCCCCGGAGCTGGGCGTCTACGGCGTCGACCACATCAAGGTGGTCGAGGGCCTGGGCTGCAAGGCACTGCGTGTCACCGACCCCGCGAAGCTGGGTCAGGCCTTCGAGGAGGCCAAGAAGCTGGCCGCCGAGCACCGGGTCCCGGTCGTCGTCGAGGCGATCCTGGAGCGGATCACCAATATCTCGATGAGCGGCAGCGACCTGGCGTCCGTGAACGAATTCGAGGAGATCGCCACGGAGCCCGAGCACGCTCCCACGGCCATCAGGACGCTGAAGGTCTGAGGCCGCTCAGGGGCGGCACACGGTCGCGGGAGACCCCGGCATATGCGTCCGACAATGCGTGCCGCGGGGCTCCCCGTGTCCCTCAGTGCCGCCCCATGAGCACCCCTCTCAAGAGGCTCGCGCGACCCCTGGGTAACTCATGGGTAACCCTCGATGACCTCCTCCGTTCCGGCCCGGGTAGCAGCGGGCCGGAACGGGGGCGACCCGCGTTTCAAGCGCGGGTTTTTTCTGTTCATGCATCTTCAACAAACTGTTGACTCAGGGTTCTTGGGGGGCTTAGCTATTCCCAGCCCGAACAGCACCACGGCCACGGAGGCCCACGTGACTTCGTCTGACGCATCAGGTCTGACCTGGTTCAACTCCGCCGGCGAGGGCGATGCCCGCGCGGCGCTCACCGAGGTCTGCGCCTCGGGTTCCTGGGTGGGGAAGGTGCTCGCCCAGCGCCCGTACGCGTCGGAGGAGGAGCTGGCCGCCGCGAGCGATGCCGCGATGGCCGAGCTGACCGCCGAGGACCTGGATCAGGCCATGGCGGGCCACCCGCCGATCGGCCGGCCGAAGCCCGGCGACCCGACCTCCTCGCGCGAGCAGCGCGGGATGGCGGGGGCCTCCGAGGAGCTCAAGGAGGAGATGCTCGAACTGAACCTGGCATACCAGGACAAGTTTGGTCATGTCTTTCTGATCTGCGCGACCGGCCTGACCGGGGAGCAGATGCGGGACGCCGTGCGTAACCGCATCGACAACTCCCCGGAACAGGAGCGGGAGATCGTGCGCGGTGAGCTCACGAAGATCAACCGCATTCGCCTCAACCGCCTTGCGGAAGAAGGAGCTTGAGCAGCATGAGCACCACCCAGCACTCCGGTGACACCGCCTCGGTGTCCACGCACATCCTGGACACCAGTGTCGGGCGCCCGGCAGAGGGCGTGGGGGTCCGGCTGTCCGTACGCTCCGGCAGCGGTGCTGACTGGGCCGCGCACGGCACGTCGAAGACCGACGCCGACGGGCGCTGCAAGGACCTGCCGGTGCTGCCGGCGGGGACGACCCACGTACAGCTCTACTTCGAGGTCGAGCCGTACTTCCGTAACAAGGCAGACAACCAAGCCGAGGAACAGCAGGACGCCCCCCGCGTAAGGGACAGCGGTGTCTTCTTCCCCGAGGTGACCATCACGTTCGCGGTGGAGCCCGGGGAGCACTACCACGTACCGCTGCTGCTCAACCCGTTCGGCTACTCCGTGTACCGAGGGAGCTGACACCTCTATGCCCACGATTCTCGGCCAGAACCAGTACGGCAAGGCGGAAAACCGCGTCGTCAAGATCGAGCGGGACGGCGACACCCACCACATCAAGGACCTCAACGTCTCGGTCTCGCTCCAGGGCGACCTGGACGACGTCCACTACTCGGGGTCGAACGCGCACGTCCTGCCGACCGACACCACCAAGAACACCGTCTTCGCCTTCGCGAAGGAGCACGGGATCGAGTCGGCCGAGGCGTTCGGCATCCTGCTCGCCCGGCACTTCGTGGAGAGCTGCGAGCCGATCGGGACCGCGCGCATCCGCATCGAGGAGTACTCCTGGGAGCGGATCGCCACCTCCGAGGCGAACTCCAAGTTCATCGGCGCCGACGACGTACAGCACTCCTTCGTCCGCAAGGGCCAGGAGACGCGCACCGCGCAGATCACCTACGACGGCAGCGGCTTCGAGGTCCTCAGCGGCCTCAAGGGCCTGACCGTCATGAACTCCACCAACTCGGAGTTCTGGGGCTACATCAAGGACAAGTACACGACGCTCCAGGAGGACTACGACCGCATCCTGGCCACCGAGGTGGCCGCGGTGTGGCGGCACAACTGGGACTGCGACGAGAAGCGCCGGCCCAACTTCGAGAAGAGCTACGAGCAGACGAAGAAGCACATGCTGCACGCCTTCGCCGAGACGTACTCGCTCTCGCTCCAGCAGACCCTGTACCAGATGGGCTCGCGGATCCTGAACTCCCGCGGGGAGATCGAGGAGATCCGCTTCTCGATGCCCAACAAGCACCACTTCAAGGTGGACCTCTCGCCCTTCGACATGAAGAACGAGGCCGCGGACGGCGCCGTGTACTACGCCGCCGACCGCCCCTACGGCCTCATCGAGGCAACGATCCTTCGGGACGGCGCGGAGGCCCGCATACCGGTTGACATGACCAACCTCTGATCGCGGGATTGCCACGTCCCCGGGGGCCCGCACCCCGGGGACGTGGCATACCGGAGGGAACGACGATGGCAAAGCCTGCAAAGACGGAGGCCGACGGCCCAGGCCCTGAGGACTCCAGCACAGCATCCAGCACGTCCCCGTCCACCGCCTCTTCCGACGGTTCCGGCGCCGACGCGGCGTCCGACTGTCACCCCGTGGACGAAAAGCTCCCCCTCAAAAGGCTTCTCCCGGCCTCTCTCCAGCACATCGCCGCCATGTACGCCGGCGTTGTGGCCCCGCCCCTCATCGTCGGCCCTGCCTGCGGTCTCAGCATGGCAGGACAAACCGCACTGATCGCCGCCAGCCTGCTGATCGCGGGCTGCGCGACGCTCCTCCAGACACTCGGCATCGGCAAGTGGGTGGGCAACCGCCTCCCCTTCGTCAACGCCGCCTCCTCCGCCGGAATCGGCCCGATGCTCGCCATCGCCCAGGGCGCGCACCCCGACCACAAGATCCAGACGGTGCTCGGCGCCGTGATGGTCGCCGGGGTCTTCTGCCTCGCGGTCGGCCCGTTCTTCGGCAAGCTCATGCGGTTCTTCCCGCACCTGGTCACCGGCGTCGTCATCACCCTGATCGGCGTCTCGCTGATGTCCGTGCCCGTCGAATGGGCACGCGGCGGCGATGTGAAGGCCCCCGACTTCGGCGCCCCCTCGAACCTCGCGCTGGCCGCGTTCACGCTCATCGTGATCGTCACCATGCAGCGGCTGTTCACCGGCTTCTTCAAGCAGGTGGCCCTGCTCGCCGGCATGGTGGTCGGCACGCTGGCCGCGCTCCCGTTCGGGATGCTCGACGCCTCGCGCTTCGAGACGGCGCCGGTCTTCTCGCTGCCCACCCCCTTCCAGTTCGGCATCCCCGAGTTCCAGCCGGCCGCCATCGTCTCGATGATCATCGTGATGCTGGTGCTGATGACCGAGAGCTCCGCCGGGATGCTCGCGATCGGCGAGATCTGCGACCGCGCGGCCGACGGCGACACCATCAACAGGGGCCTGCGCACCGACGGGCTGGCCACCTTCTTCGGCTCGATGTTCGGCTCCTGCGCCACCAGCGCCTTCGCCCAGAACGTCGGCGTCGTCTCGCTCACCAAGGTCCGCAGCCGGTACGTGGTCGCGGCGGCCGGCGGCGTGCTCGTCGTGCTCGGCCTCTTCCCGATCCTCGGCGCGGTCGTGTCCCTGGTGCCCTTCCCCGTACTGGGCGGAGCCGGCATCGCGCTCTTCGGCACCATCTCGGTGAGCGGCATCCGCACCCTGGCCAAGGTGGACCTGGGTGAGGGCTCCAACATCGTCATCGTCGCCGTGTCCCTCGGCATGGGCCTGATCCCCGTGGTAGCCAAGGACTTCTACGCCGACTTCCCGTCCTGGATCCAGACCATCCTGGGTACGGGCGTGAGCGCGGGCGCACTGACCGCCGTCGTGCTCAACATCTGCTTCAACCATCTCGGCACCCGGAAGCGCAAGGCGGGAGCGGTCCTGTCATCCGCGCCCGTCGCCTCCGGCACTCAAACCACCTGAGGGTCCTGCCGTGCCCACACCCGAGTGAGAACGAGGTAACACCTCAAATGGCAGACAACAGGGCAGAAGACGTGGCGGACACCGCCGGGCGAGCCGCACGCATCGTCATCGAGAACTGCGCCGTCGCCACCGTCGACGCCGGTGACACGGAGTTCGCCTCCGGGCACATCGTCGTCGCGGACAACCGGATCGAGTCGGTGGGCGCGGGACCTGCGCCCACGGCTCTGGAGAACGTGGTGCGCCGGATCGACGGCACCGGCCACCTCGCGACCCCCGGACTGGTCAACACGCACCACCACTTCTACCAGTGGCTGACGCGTGGCCTCGCCCAGAACGCCAACCTGTTCCAGTGGCTGGTGGCGCTCTACCCCACCTGGTCCCGCATCGACGAGGACATGGTGTACGAGGCGGCCCGCGGCTCCCTGGCCATGATGGCCAGGGGCGGGGTGACCACGGCGATGGACCACCACTACGTCTTCCCGCAGGGCACGGGAGACCTGCTCGGCGCCGAGATCCGCGCCGCTCGCGAACTGGGCGTGCGGTTCAGCCCGACCCGGGGCTCCATGGACCGCGGCGAGAAGGACGGCGGGCTGCCGCCGGACTTCGCCGTCGAGACCACCGAGGCCGCGCTCGCCGCGACCGAGGAGGCCGTCGACACGTACCACGACCCCTCGTTCGACTCCATGCTGCGGATCGGCGTCGCGCCCTGCTCGCCGTTCTCCGTCAGCACCGAACTCCTGCGGGAGGCCGCCGAGTTGGCCCGCCGCAAGGGGGTCCGGCTGCACACCCACGGGTCGGAGACGAAGGAGGAGGAGAAGTTCTGCCACGAGCTGTTCGGCATGGGCCCCACCGACTACCTGGAGTCCACCGGCTGGCTCGGTGAGGACGTGTGGATGGCCCACTGCGTCCACATGAACGACGCGGACATCGCCGCGTTCGCCCGCACCGGCACCGGAGTGGCGCACTGCCCGTCCTCCAACGCCCGTCTCGCGGCGGGCATCGCGAGGGTCCCGGACATGCTCGGCTCCGGAGTGCCGGTCGGGCTCGGCGTGGACGGCACGGCCTCCAACGAGAGCGGCGAGCTGCACACCGAACTGCGCAACGCGCTGCTCATCAACCGCGTCGGCCACGGCGAGGACGCCATGACGGTGCGTCAGGCCCTGCGCCTGGGCACCTACGGCGGCGCCCAAGTGCTGGGCCGCGCCCAGGAGACGGGCTCGCTGGAGGCCGGCAAGCTCGCCGACCTGGTGCTCTGGAAGCTCGACGGCCTCGGGCACTCCACGATCGACGACCCGGTCGCGGCGCTCGTCCTGGGCGCAGCGGCACCCATCACCCTGTCCCTGGTCAACGGCCGACCGGTCGTGGAGGACGGGCATCTGACCACCGCGGACGAGGACGACATCGCCCGCGGCGCGCGGGACCAGGCGCACCGCCTGGCCCGCATCGCCGCCGACGCCGGCTGATCCCGGCGGCACGCGGCAGCGGCACGGCGCCGTACGACAGCGGCCCGACAGCCGCATGGCACAGCACGACAACACGGCGGTACGCACGACGCAGCGCGGCCGCACCACAGATCTCCGGCCGGGAGGGACGGCTCCCGGCCGGGGCCCCAGCAGCCGAGCGGGATGCTGGGGCGCGTTCCGGGGGCGGGGCACACACCCGCCCCCGGGGCGGTCCCTCACCCCCGTACGGGCAGTGCGCGTACGGGATTCCGTCCTTCCACACGGGCGCAACGGCACAGCGGCGCACCACATCGGACGACCGCCTCAGCCCGCGCATCTCGCGTACCCCCACACCGCACCACCTCCCTGAAAGCGGGTGCCGGACCATCCGGCGCTGAACATCGACAGGAGGAACGCTGTGGCCGAAAAGCCCAGGTTCACCGAGCAGGAACCGCCAGGAGAACCACCGCAGGAGAGAGCGGCCGAGCAGGCCGGGGCCGCGGGGAAGCACCCCGTCGACCAGTCGCTCCCCGTGCTCAAGCTCGCCACCACGGGCCTCCAGCACGTCGCCGCGATGTACGCGGGCGTGGTGGCGCCGCCCCTGGTGATCGGGGCCGCCGTCGGCCTCTCCGTCACCGAGATGACCTTCCTGACCGGGGCCAGCCTCTTCATGGCCGGCATCGCGACGCTGCTCCAGACCCTCGGGTTCTGGAAGATCGGCGCCCGGCTGCCGTTCGTCAACGGCGTCACCTTCGCCTCGGTCGCGCCGATGCTGGCGATCAACAAGTCCGAGGGTCCAGAGGACGCGCTGCCGATCATCTTCGGCGCCACGATCATCGCCGCCGCGCTCGGCTTCCTCATCGCCCCCTTCTTCTCCAAGCTCGTACGGTTCTTCCCGCCGGTCGTGACCGGCACCGTCATCACCCTGATCGGCATCTCCCTGATGCCGGTGGCCTTCAACTGGGCCCAGGGCGGCGACGAGAAGGCCCCCGACTACGGGGACGGCGCGAACATCGCGATGGCCGGCGTCACGTTGGTCATCGTCCTGCTGCTCCGCCGCTTCACGAGCGGCTTCCTGAAGCAGATAGCCGTCCTGCTCGGCTTGGTGATCGGCACGCTGATCGCCATACCCGTCGGCATCACGGACTTCTCCGCGCTCAAGTCGGCGTCGATCGTGGGCTTCCCGGAGCCCTTCCACTTCGGCGCGCCGCAGTTCGCGCTGCCCGCCATCATCTCGATGTGCATCGTGATGCTGGTGTCCATGACCGAGTCCACCGCCGACATGCTGGCGCTGGGCGAGATCGTGGAGAAGCCGGCAGGCGAGAAGACGATCGCGGCCGGTCTGCGCGCGGACACGTTGGGCTCCTTCGTCAGCCCCTTCTTCAACGGCTTCATGTGCAGCGCGTTCGCGCAGAACATCGGCCTGGTCGCGATGACCAGGATCCGCAGCAGGTTCGTGGTGGCCGCGGGGGGCGGCATCCTGATCCTGATGGGCCTGTGCCCGGTCGCCGCCGCACTGATCGCGACCGTTCCGCAGCCGGTACTGGGCGGGGCGGGGGTCGTCCTGTTCGGCTCGGTCGCGGCGAGCGGCATCCAGAACCTGATGAAGGCGGGGCTGGACCGCGACAACAACGTCCTGATCATTGCCGTCTCGCTCGCGGTCGGCATCATCCCGATCGCCGCGCCGGACTTCTACCACGCGTTCCCGGACAGCGCGAAGATCATCCTCGACTCGGGCATCTCCACGGGCTGCGTGACGGCCATCGTCCTCAACCTCGTCTTCAACCACATCGGAAGGTCGAGGCGCGAGGCGGACGACGTCACGGCGCCGATGGAGCCGGGGGGTGAGATCCCGCACCAGCGCGCGGAGACGGGGAGCGCGGCCGGTACGCACTGAGGCCTTCGGCCTTCTCCGATTCCTCTTTCCGGGGCCGGTCACGAACGCGGTTCGTGACCGGCCCCGGCGCGTGACGCGCCGGGATCAGGTTTCGGCCAGTCCTCTGAGGCTTGTTGATGTTCCCTCGCCCCCAGAACTAGCGTCGGCGTGGTCATGACATCTCGGGGGAAGGATTTCATGCGCCACAAGAGAAGAGCGCTCACCGGCGTGCTCGCAGCGATGGTGTTGGGTGCCGGTCTGGCGCCGCCCGCGCTGGCGGACAATCTCCCTGACCAGGAGGCAAAGTCCCGGAGCGGTTCACACGAAGAGCGCAAGCCGAAGGTCGACATCAGCTTTTCCGAGCCGCAACTCGCGGCACCGCCTCCGGCGTACGGCCCTCACAACCCACCGCGCGTGGCACAGCGCAATACGGGAGGCGGCCCTGCCGGGGCACGCGAGAGCAAGAAGATGAAATGTGCCAAGGAGGACGGCCGGAAGCGCACCGTGTGCATCCGGATCGGACGGGACAGGAACGGAAACACCGATGTCGGGGCAGCGACCAAGAAGAGGCTGAAGGCCGCGAGCCACGTCCCTTGGTGTGACGCGCAGCCCGTCGGCAAGGCCTATATGACACGCACTGAGGCCTGCCTGAAGGACATCACGCCCATCTCCCTGTTTTACATGTACGACGGCAAGGAGATCGGGTGGGCTGACTTCGCCATGCAGCAGGAGATACAACTCCACGGCAATCAGGACGAGTTCGATCAGTACATGACCCTCGTGCCCACCAGGATCGACCGGAATCTCGGCACGGTCCAGATGAAGTGGTGGGCCACCGACGACTGCACGGACTGTACGAAGTCCCAGCAGAGGTGGCGGGGCGAGCCCCTGTGGACGGGGCCGGAGGACCGGCACACGGCACGTGGGCTGTATCAGACCAAGTGGAACGGCAAGGGACGGGAAGACGTCCTGCTGAACTGGGAGTTGGGCGGCCGCATTTCGCGGTACCCGCTGGAGGTGTACGAGGACCTCGGAACCACGGACCCGGATCTCGAAATCCGGTGTGACTCGGAAGTGGCCGAGAGCGCGGGATGCGTGTTCCCGAAATACCGGCCAACGTACCCGTTCAACTCGAAGAAGTACCCCGCGGCTGCCGCTCACGCCTGGCTGATGAAGGAGAAGCTCCCCAACCATCCGGGCAGCAAGAAATACGGCAGGCCACTCTCGTACCTTCCCGAGGACAACAAGCACGGGCGGGACCCGGACGACAACCGCGCCGTCATCTGCCGACCGTACAAGTACCACCCGGATACCGCTCTGGTGACGGCTGCGGATCCGACCGACAGGCCGAGCTGTGACGAACTCGCCTTCGCTGCGACGTACCAGAGCGGGGGCATGCCGGCCAGCATGGGCGGTACCAATCCGGTCGCCTCGGGAGACCAGTGCGTGCAGACGGTCGCCACCCGGCTCCGGTACGGCAAGTGGAAACTCTATGACGATGACCGGTATGCGGCGCCCACATGGAAGGAAGTCTGCGGGCGCTCGTCGATGTCCAGGTGGATGAATTCCGGGTCCATGGGGCGGTTTTCGAGCTTTGCCGCCACGTTCCGGATGATGGACGAGGACCAGTACTGGATCGATACGCCGGGATTCGAGCATTGCAGGAGTGACAGGCCTACCGTCACTTGCCGGTTCGCCGGGTAACTGTTACCTGTGCCTCGCTGACCTGTACGCACCGGACGAGGAACCATGAAGTCACTTCGGGAACTGGAAGCGTCGTGGCGGCGCATCGAGAGCTGGCTGTCCGTCAACGCGCCGACGAGCCACGCGTGCGTGAACGCTCCGGCTGAATCGCGCGAGATCGATGAGGCGGAGGCGACGATGGGGCTGGCCTTTCCGCCTGAACTCCTGGGGCTGCTGCACCTGAGCAATGGGTGCACCGAGCCGCCGGAGAATCCCGATGCGGCTGCGTTCCTGCCGGGCGGACAACGGCTGTTGGGTGCAGCGGAGATCGCTGCGTACAGGCAGGGCCAGCTTGTACAGGTGGAGACGTCGGACCTGGACGAGGACGAAGCTGCCCTCTGGTGGCACCGCGCCTTCGTGCCCTTCACCGAGCACACCTCTCCGATGTGTCTCCTCATCGATCAGAGGTCCGGCCCGCACCACGGCGCGGTCAGGAACTGGATGGACGAGACCGGACCGAGCAAGCCGAGATGGCCGTCCCTGAACGGTTTCCTTGCGGCAGTCGCCGACGCGTTGGAAGGCGGCCCGGCTGTACGGGGCAAGTTGCCGTACGCCGAGGGTGAGGGAGTGTTGGCCTGGCGGCCCGTGCAGTGAGAGGCCCGCCCGTGGTGGGCGGGCCTCTCACCCCCGTTGGCCCGGGGACGAAGCTAGGCGGACCCCGGAGGACGGGCCATCACCCACACGAGTGAACGCCTTTGCGGCAGCACGTTTTGCGCCAGCCGGAACGCGGCCTTCAACTCCCGCGTGTGGTGTACGAGATGAAGGCGCGCCACGCGGCGGGGGAGAGTGCGAGGTGTGGGCGCGCCGTGTCTTTGGAGTCGCGTACGTGGATGGTGCGCGGCGCCACCGCGACCTCGACGCATTCGTTGCCGTCTCCGCCGCTATGGCTCGACTTGCGCCAGGAGAGGGCGACTTCAACGCAGCTGTCGTTGTCCCCTGTGCTGTAGCTGCTCTTGGACCATGCCTGCTCGGGGGTGCTCATAGCGCTCCTCGCATCCGCGTCAGCAGGCCCACGGAGTCCTCGGGAGTGAGGGCCTGCGAACGCAGTTTTGCATACCGCATCTGTAGAACGCTGACCTCGTTCGCGTCCGAGATGAGGGTCCCCGTGCGTTGCCCCTCGGAGTACCCGAGCCACTGGTTGTCCGGGGTCTCCAGCAGCCGCAAGGGCCCCTCCAGCCCGGCGTGGATGATGCGCTTCAGCGGCATGACTTGGATCTCTACGTTGCGGATCTCTGCGCAGCCCAGCAGGTGCTCGACCAGCCCCTGCGTCACACTCGTACCCCCTGTGTGCCGCAGCAACAGGGACTCTTCCACGATGAAGCTGAACAGTGTGTTGGGCTTGTTGTGCAGCAAGTCCTGACGTTCCAGACGTGCGACGAGCCTTGCTTCGATCTCCTCGTCGCTCAACGGCGGAACTGTGCAGTGCAGCACCGCCCGCATGTACGCCTCCGTCTGCAACAGGCCCGGCACCGCGAGGCATTCGTACATGGCCAGGCTGATCGCGTGCTTCTCCAGCTTCGCCCACTGGCGGAACCAGGACGCCAACCCCGGTTGGCGCGACAAGTGTTGCGCTGCCTCCCTCAAGGCGCCGAACGCGTTCAACACCTCCCCCGCGCGTTCCACGAAATCCCGCTGCGGGAAGCGGCGCCCCTGCTCGATGCTCGCGACCGTCTCTCGCGAGTACTGGATGCGCTCCGCGAACGCCTCCTGCGTCAGTCCCGCTCGCTCGCGGAACACGCGCAACACCGCCCCGAACGTCCGCAAGCTGTCCGATCGTTCGGGCTCGTTCCCGGTTTCCGTGCTCTGCGCCATATCCGGCAACCCTCTCGTGGCCGAGCTCCCCGCTCGTGAACTCACCCAGGGTTACGGGTCACCCCACCCCTGTCCACCCTCCGCACACGTACGCTGACCCGCCGTACGAGTTGCTGCCCTGGTACAAACCCGGACGCGGCGGCAAGGCTCTCCCCCATGGCAACGCAGTCCGACACGGACAACCTGGTCACGGTGCGTGTGTTCACGCAACGCTTCAGCGCCACCCGGCGGGGCGCGCGGCTGGCGCGAAGGCTCGCGCTGCATCAGCTCGACGTCTGGGGCCTCCCGTACGGCGGCATCGTCTCCGACACCGCCGCCGTCCTCGTCGCCGAACTCGCCGCGAACGCCGTCACCCACGGCCGCGTACCGGGCCGCGACTTCGAACTCGTCCTCAGCCACATCACGACCCCCGCCCGGACCTCCGTACGCATCGAGGTCTCCGACGCCCGCGCGGAACGCCGCCCGCCGCAGGCCCCCGGCGTACCGGCCCCCGACGACGAAACGGGCCGCGGCCTGCTCCTGGTCGAAGCCCTCGCGACCCGCTGGTCCGTCACCGACCGCCCGTCGGGTCCTGGCAAGACCGTGCGCGCCGAACTCGACCTGTAGCGCCGGGCCCTAGAGCCGCGCGAGGCGTGCGGCGTCCTCCGAACCGGGGTCCGCCGTGTAGACCATGACGCGCAGATCGCTTCCCGCGACGGTCAGGATGTCGCAGTCCAGCGTCACCGTGCCCACCTCAGGGTGGTCGATCGTCTTGCGCGCCGACTCGTGGCGGCCCACCGCCCCGGACTCCCACAGTTCAGCGAACCGACCGCTGCGCGAACGGAGTTCGGCGACCAGGGACCGCAGCCGCGCGTCGTCCGGATAGGCGGCCGCTGCCGTCCGCAGGTCGGCGACCATGGCCGTCTCCAGGTCGGTACGAGCCCGCGCGGAGAGCCGTACGCGGCCGCCGGGGCCGAGGAACGTGCGCCACACGCCGTTGCGTTCGTGACCGCTCCAGCCGGAGGGGTCGCTCATCAGCGCCGCGTACGCCCGGTTCGCCACGAGCAGCGTCCACATCGCGTCGTACACCGCGACCGGGGTCCCTTCGAGGCGGTCCAGCATGCGCCGCACGCCCGGGGTGAGCTCCCCGGGAACCGTCCCGGGGCCCGGGGAGCTCAGCCCGGCCAGCAGAAAGAGGTGCCCGCGCTCCTCGCCCGACAGCCGCAGCGCCCTCGCCAGCCCCTCGACGACCTGCGCCGACGGGCTGGAGACGCGGCCTTGTTCGAGGCGGGTCACGTAGTCGGCCGAGATGCCGGCCAGCACGGCCAGCTCCTCGCGGCGCAGCCCGGCCGCGCGCCGGTGCCCGCCGGCGGACAGCCCGGCGTCCTCCGGCGCGACCCGGTCCCGCCAGCGCCGCACCGCCCGCCCGAACTCCTCCTGACCGGGCTTCTCCCGACCGGACTCCGCCGTCGCCATGGTCACCAGTGTGCCGCGCCACCCGGTACGTCTCAGCGCGGGTACGTCGCGGCGCGGGCATGTCTCCGCGCGGGGGTGTGTGAGCGCGCCGCCTCCGGACAGCCTGGTACTCCCGATCCCAGGAAAAACTGACTGCTGGCTGCCCGCGGCGCGCCGCCGCAGTCTGGACGCATGACCACCACACTGATCACCGGAGCCAACAAGGGCCTCGGCTATGAGACCGCCCGGCGCCTGCTCGCCGCGGGCCACACCGTCTATCTCGGCAGCAGGGACCCCGAGCGCGGCCGCGGCGCCGCCGAGGCACTGGGCTCGCGCAACGTGCGCAGCGTACGCATCGACGTCACCGACGACGCCTCCGTCGCGGCGGCGGCCAAGGAGGTCGAGGCCGAAGCGGGCGGTCTCGACGTGCTGGTCAACAACGCCGGCATCGAGGGACGCGACAAGAGCAACGACGTGATCGGCGCCGCGGACGTCACGGCAGACCAGATGCGCGAGGTCTTCGAGACGAACGTCTTCGGCACGGTCCGCGTGACCCACGCCTTCCTGCCGCTGCTGCGCCGCTCGGCCGCGCCGGTCGTGGTCAACCTCAGCAGCGGACTGGCGTCGCTGACCAGGGTCACGACGCCGGGCACGCCCACGTTTGCCTACCCGGGCGTCGCGTATCCCGCGTCGAAGGCCGCGGTCAACATGACCACCGTGCAGTTCGCGAAGGCCTTCCCCGAGATACGCGTGAACGCGGTGGAGCCCGGCTACACGCGGACGGACCTGAACGGCAACACCGGCGTGCAGACCGTCGAGGAGGGCGCCGAGATCATCGTCCGCATGGCGCAGGTCCCCGCCGACGGCCCGACGGGCGGCTTCTTCTCAGCGGAGGGGCCGCTGCCCTGGTGAAACGGGTGGGCGACGGCGCGCGGGCCCGACGTCCACTCTCACATCGCGTCCCCGTAGCCCATGGAGGAGTAACCCGTCGGGGCGCGGGTGCCGTCCGAGTCGCCCTCGCTGTGGTGCGGCTGGGCGTGGCCGGGAAGCAGGTGGGACGGCAGGGCCGCGGCGCCGGCCACCAGCATGGCCGCGGCCACGGCGGACAGGGCGGTGCTGCGCAGGGCCGCGCGGGCCACCTTCCGGGCGAACGACATGGCAACTCCAGCAGAACGGTGCGAAACGGGACCTCTTCCGCACCGCATGGAAGTGCAGCCGCACAGCCCGGAGCAAGCGGGTGGCCCGTGCGGCCACCTGATCGGCCGAGGTCGCGAGGGAGCACGGCGAACGGACGGGCGCGCACCCGCGTACGGCGCGCACCCGCCTACCGCACCGCACCACCCGCGCGCCGGTCAGCGGCCGCCCGCCCAGGCACACAGCTACTCAGGCACTCAGGTACTCAGGCGCCGCCCCCGGCATCCCGATCCCGTACGTCGAAACCCGCCCCAGCAGAGAGGAGTTCGCTCAGGTCCGCACCGGGACCGTGCTCCACGGGCTCCGCGCCCCTGCGGAACAGCCGTGCCCCCGCCGACACCCCGCCCAGCTCCAGCCGTTCGCCGGCGCGCCGCAGCCACGTGCCTTCGCGCAGCCCCAGCACCGGCACGTCGTTCTCCTCCAGGAATTCGGTGAGGCGCTTCTCGCGGGTCTCGCCCATGTGCGCGCTGTCCGGCGCCGGGTCGAGGTAGTGCGGGTTGATCTGGAACGGCACGAGGTCCAGCGTGCCGAAGCCCTCGGGCTGCACGATCGGCATGTCGTTGGTGGTGCGCACGGTCGGGCAGGCCATGTTGGTGCCGGCACTGGAGCCCATGTACGGGGCGCCCTCGGCCACCCGTTCGCGGACCGCCTCCAACAGGCCGTGCCGCTGCAGGGACTTGAGCAGCCGGAAGCTGTTGCCGCCGCCGATGAACACCGCCTCGGCCTCCCGCGCCAGACGCGCGGGCTCCCCGGTGTGCACGCCGCGCACCCGGATGCCGAGCTGTTCCATGAACGCCGCGACGGCCGCCGTATAGCCGTCGTGGTCCGCCTGCGCGTAGGGCACGAAGAGCAGTTCGCGCACGCCGCGCAGGTGGTCGGCGATCACCTCGTGGGCGTGCTCCAGATAACCGCGGCCGGGCGCCGTGGAGTTGGAGAGGAGCAGGAGCTTGGACTCGGCCGGCATGTGATCCGCCTTTCGATCGTTCCGATGGTGAGGTCTCTCAACGGGATGTGCGGTTCTCGGGGCGTCCGCGGCGCGGCGTCAGCAGCTCGCCCAGGCGCGCGGCCGCCGACCACAGGGGACGCAGCAGCTCCTCGCGCGGTGAGCCCAGCGACTCGTGCGGGCCGACCAGGCTGAGCGAGCCCACCGGCTGCGCGCGTACGGTGACCGGCACCGCGAGCCCTGCCGTGGCCGGGTCGTACTCGCCCTCGGAGAAGGCGTAACCCTCCGCCGGCACACGGGACATGAGCTCCTCCAGGCGCTCCGCCTCCGTCACGGTCAGCTCGCTGAACCGGGCCATCGGGCGGCCGTAGAGCAGCGCGGCGCGCGCGCCGGGGGCGAGCAGGCCGAAGTACGCGCGCGAGGTGGCGCCCGCGTGCGCCGGGTACAGCTCGTCGGCGAGCCGGTAGTGGCGCAGCGGGCCCGAGGCGCCGTCGGCGGACTCGACGCAGCGCATGTGGGCGCCGTCGGGGACCGCGTACAGGGCGGTGATGCCGGTCTCCGCCGCGAGTTCGCGCAGCGCGGGGCGTACGAGTCCGGCCATGCCGCCGTGCCGTTCCCACGCGGTGGACAGGTGCCAGACGGCGGGCCCGAGCCGGTATCTGCGGGTGATCTCGTCGGAGACGAGGAAGCCGCGGTGCGCGAGGGAGGCGAGCAGCCGCTGCGCCACCGACTTGTCCCAGCCGAACTCGGCGGCCAGGTCGGTGACCCCCCACTCCTCGCGGTCCTGCGAGAAGGCGAGCAGCACCTGCAGCACCCGGTCCGCGGTCTGGAGAGGAGCGCGCTGGGCTCCGCCGGGCCGCTCAGGGTCTGTGGTCATGAGGGCAGCCTAGCGCTATATGTAACCCCTTCTCTCATATAGAGAAAGTCTTGCTGTGAGGAGAACGGCAGGGGCACTCTGCGAAACAAGCCAAGCACCACACCGCACCAGGGAGTCGCAGTGCTCAAGCACGTTCTCGACACCATCGACCTGCTCGACCGGCCGCAGGCGGACGGCGAACTCCTCGCCGCCTACCTCCGCTCCGTACGGGACGCGGCCGCCGCCGTCGCCGCGCCCGACGGGCCCAAGCCGGAGATCACCGTGACCCGGGTCGAGGGCGAGCGCGGCGGCACCGACTTCGTGAAGGTTCTCGTGCCCGGCAGCCGCGGCAGGACGAACGGCGGTGACGCGCCGACCCTCGGCATCCTCGGCCGCCTCGGCGGCGTCGGCGCCCGCCCCGAGCGCACCGGCATCGTCTCCGACGCGGACGGCGCGGTCGCCGCGCTCTCCGCCGCCGCCAAGCTGCTCGACATGCACGGTCGCGGCGACGTGCTGGAGGGCGACGTCCTGCTGAGCACCCACGTGTGCCCGGACGCGCCGACCCGCCCGCACGACCCGGTGCCGTTCATGGACTCGCCGGTCTCGGTCCTGGAGTGCAACCGCGCCGAGATCGACCCGGCCATGGACGCCGTGGTCTCCATTGACACCACCAAGGGCAACAGGCTGCTCAACCACCGCGGCGTCGCGCTCTCCCCGACCGTGAAGCAGGGCTGGATCCTGCGGGTCAGCGACGACCTGCTCGGAGTGCTGGAGACCGTCACGGGCGAGGCGGCACGGATACTGCCGATCACGACCCAGGACATCACCCCGTACGGAAACGGCGTGCATCACATCAACTCGATCATGCAGCCGTGCGTGGCCACCGACGCGCCCGTGGTCGGGCTCGCGCTCACCACCCAGAGCGCCGTCGCGGGCTGCGCGACCGGCGCCAGCCACGAGACGGACATCGCGGCGGCCGGGCGGTTCGCGGTGGAGGCGGCCAAGGAGTTCGGGCGGGGCGCGGCCGCCTTCCACGACGAGGCCGAATTCGCGCGGCTCGTGGAGCTGTACGGACCGATGACCGCGCTCCAGTCCACGGCCGGAGCCGACGAGACCTGAACCAGACCGGGCCACGTGCCCCTCAACGAGGCCGCGCCTCCGCGAGGGGGCCCGCCCTCCTCCCGCCACGGAGCGCCCCATGAGTCACACCCCGGCCCCCGCAGAGGCCGAACCCGCCGCGCGGCGCGCGCACCCCCGTGCGCTGGAGCCCGTCACGCTCGTCGTGACCGTGCTGCTCTCGCTGCTCGGCTCCGTCATCGGCCTGGTGCTGATCACCACGCTGGGCATCGCGCCCAACACCTCGGTCATCGGCGCGCTGCTGGCCATGCTGATCGGGCGGATCTCGTTCGCCGCGCTGTCGCGCATGCGCGATCCGCACCGTCAGAACCTGGTCCAGTCGGCCGTCTCGGGATCCACCTTCGCCGCGGCGAACTCCCTGGTCACGCCCATCGCCGTGCCCTTCCTCATCGGCAAGCCCGACCTGGTGTGGCCGATGCTGGCCGGCGCCGTCGCCGGGCTCGCCGTGGACAGCTGGGTGCTCTACCGCGTCTTCGACTCCCGCCTGCTGCCCGCAACGGCCGCCTGGCCGGCGGGCATCGCGGCCGCCGAGACGATCAAGGCGGGCGACGAGGGAGGACGCAAGGCCAGGCTGCTCGGCGTCAGCGCGCTGGTCGGCTTCGTCGGCTCGCTGTTCAAGCTGCCGATGAGCGCCGCGGGCGTGGCCTTCCTGGGCAACATCTGGGCGCTGCTGATGTTCGGCGTGGGCCTGCTCGTGGCCCAGTACGCCCCTGGCCTCCTCGACGTGGACCTCAGCGCCAACTACGTACCGCACGGCGTGATGATCGGCGCCGGCCTCGTCGCGCTGGTCCAGGCGGTGCTGCTCATGCGCGACCGCAAGGCGAAGCGGGAGGCCGCTGAGCAGCGCCAACGCCCCACGTCCGGGGACCACTTCACGCCCGAGGTGCGCACCGTCGACGCGCGGCGGCTGCGCCGCGGGCTGCTGGAGGGGCTGGTCCTCTTCGTCGCCGGCGCCTTCCTGGTCGCGCTGCTCGGCGGGATCGCGGGCGGCCTGGGCGGCGCAGGGCTGCTCGGCTGGGTGCTGCTCGCCGGAGTGGCCGCGCTGGTGCACCAGTTGATCGTGGGTCTCGCGGCGATGCACTCGGGATGGTTCCCGGCCTTCGCGGTCACGCTGATCTTCCTGATCGTCGGCCTGGTGCTGGGCATCCCGATGGTGCCGCTGGCGCTGCTGGTCGGGTACGCGGCCTCCACCGGGCCCGCGTTCGCCGACGTCGGCTTCGACTTCAAGGCGGGCTGGCTGCTGCGCAAGGACGCGGTGCCCTGGCATCCGTACGAGATGGACGGGCGCCGCCAGCAGTACCTCTCCCAGCTCGTCGGCTTCGCCGTCGCGGTCCTGGTGGTCGCGGTCGCCTGGAAGCCGTTCTTCGAGGGCGGCCGGGTCCCGCCGGTGGCGCAGGTGTACGTGGACACCATCAAGGCCGGGCTCACCGACACCCACGCGCTGACCATGATGCTGCTGTGGGCGGTGCCCGGCGCGCTGATCCAGCTCCTCGGCGGCTCCTCGCGGCAGATGGGCGTGCTGCTGGCCACGGGCCTGCTGGTCGCCACGCCCCAGGCGGGCTGGCTGGTGCTGATCGCGCTCGCCGTGCGCGTCGCCTACCGCCGCTGGGACCGCCGCCGCAAGGCGCGCTCTCCGGAGGACGAGGTCGCGACCGGCGACGACGCGGCGGACAACGAACTCGCGCTCGTCGGCGCCGGATTGGTCGCCGGCAGCTCGATCAGCGACGTCAGCCAGATCTACAAGGCGCTGTGATCCACATGACGACGAACCCCGCCCTCGGCCTGGTCACCATCGGCCAGGCACCCCGCACCGACCTGCTCGACGACGTACGCCCGCTGCTCGGCGGCCTGCGCCCGGTCGAGCACGGCGCCCTGGACGGCGACCGCTTCGACGGCCCGGACGCCGCCCGCACCCGCGCCGAGGTGGCACCGGAGCCAGGCGAGGCGCCCCTCGTCTCCCGCCTCCGCGACGGCGGTTCGGTCCTGCTCGGGCACGGGCCGCTCGCCCCGCGCATGCGGGACGCGGTCGCCCGCTGCGAGGCCGAGGGCGCCACCGCGACCCTCCTCCTCTGCACCGGCAACTTCCCACCCGTACCCGCCGAACGCCCGCTCCTGTACGCGGAACCGCTGGTCCAGCAGGGCGTACGCGCCATCGCCGGCGCCGACCCCGTGGGCGTGATCTGCCCGCTTCCCGACCAGCGCGAGGACGTGGCCCGCCGCTGGGCGCGGCTGCTGGAGGGCCCCGTACGCACCGAGCCCGCCGATCCGTACGCGCCCGACGCCCACGATCAAGTCGCGCAGGCTGCCCGCCGGTTGGCCGCGGCGGGCAGCCGCTGGCTCGCCCTGGACTGCATCGGCTACACCCAGGCCATGCGCGAGACGGCGGCCGCGCACTCCGAGGGGGTGCCGGTGCTGCTGGCCCGCGCCCTGGCGACACGCCTGGCGGCGGAGGCGGCCAGTTCCCTTGCGTGACACCTCCTGATGACGTCGTACGAACTTCACGCGCGGGAAATGGAGTTCGGCACGGCGCGGCGGCAGGATTCCCGTCCATGGACGGATTCCAGGAGGGCACGGACGAGGCCGCGTACGACCGCCGCAGACTGGCGCAGCGGCTGAGCGGCGAGGCACGGGCGCGGGGCGTCGGGCGGCGCGGACTGCTGGGCCTGGCGCTCGCGGCGGGAGCCGGGACCGCACTGCCGGCGGGGCTCCCGGGCACGGCGTCGGCCCGCACACGGGGCACCTCCTCCTCCGGGAACGGGAAGCCCGGCATCGTGAAGCCGCTCCCCGAGGACCTGTTCACGGTGCGCGGCACCAACGCCGAGACCCGCTTCGAGGCGCTGCGCGGCACCGGGCGGCACACACCGGCCGACCGCTTCTTCGTGCGCAACCACACCTCCACACCCCGGCTCGACCCGGACACCTGGCGGCTGCGGGTATGGGGGAGCGGGCTGCGCGGCGGCGGCGCGGAGTTCACCCTCGACGACCTCCGGCGCCTCCCGGTCACTGAGACGACCGCGCTCATCGAATGCGCGGGCAACGCGCGCAGCTTCTACGACACGCAGCAGAGGCAGAGCGTGAGCGGCACGGCGTGGAGGCTCGGCGCCGTGGGGAGCGCGCGGTGGCGCGGCGTACGGCTCGGCGAGGTGCTGCGCCGCGCGGGCCTCGCGCGGAACGCGGTCGATGTGATGCCGCGCGGCCTGGACGCGCCCTTCGTGGACGACGGCCGCGAACTGGGCCGCGTACGCCGCCCGTTGCCGCTGGCCAAGGCCCTGGACGACGTGCTGCTGGCGTACGAGATGAACGGTGAGCCGCTGCCGTACGACCACGGCTATCCCGTACGGGTCGTCGTGCCCTCCTGGGTGGGGATCTCCTCCATCAAGTGGCTGGGCGACATCGAGGTGGCGGCCGAACCCCTCTATTCGCCCTGGAACACCGAGCTGTACCGGCTCTTCGGGCCCGCGCACCCGCCGGGCGGCAGCGCGCCGCTGACCCGCCAGACCGTCAAGTCCGCCTTCGAACTGCCCTGGGACGCGCGGCTGCCCGCGGGGCGCCCGCGGCTGCTGACCGGGCGCTCCTGGTCGGGGCGCGGCGGCATCCGCTCGGTCGAGGTCAGCACCGACGGCGGCGCGCACTGGACCCCGGCGGCGCTGCACGATCCGCCGCGCGCCGCCAACTGGACGCGCTGGTCGTTGCCGTGGCGCCCCACGGGAGACGGCCCGCGCTCACTGCTGGCGCGCGCGACCGACACCCGCGGGACGGTGCAGCCGGAGCGGGCGGTCTTCAACGAGCAGGGGTACCTGTTCGGGGCGGTGGTGCGGCACCCCGTACGGGTCGGCTGAGGGCCGGCTGAGGGGTGGTCCCTCAGCCTTGTGGGGTCAGCCGCCTGTCGTCATCCGCCGCAGACGGGCGCGGTGGTCAGCGACCCGCCGCCGTTCTCGTCGTCGGTGCCGAGGATGCCGTTCTCGCTCTTTCCGCCGTCGGGGCAGGACAGGGCCTCGATCTTGTGCCCCGCGAACTTCTTCACCAGCTCGGGCTTCTCGGACACGTCCAGCGCGATGCCGCTGCCGCCCTCGGCCTTCACCGTGCCCGCGTCGTACACGGCCGAGTCGAACGGGCCGTCGTCGCCCGGGTCGGAGGCCGAACTCACCAGCAGGCGGCCGTCGTCGGTGATCTTCGTGTCGGAGGCGTGCCGGACGTTCTTCTCCGGGTACGGGACGCTGAGCTGCTGCTTCGTGACGTCGCCGAAGTCGGCCTTGCCGCCCTTGCCGAGGGCGATGGGGGCCGCGTACAGGGTGGCCGGGGTCTTGCCGTCGCCGCGGTCGCCCCATACGGCGGCGAGCCTGCCGTGCTGCGAAGTGAGCGCGAAGTTCTCGATGTTGGCGCCCTTGGCGAGGCCGGGCAGCGCGAAGCCGTCGCCCGCGGCCTGCGCGGTGTCGCCGGAGACGTGGATGCGGTAGCCCTTGCCCTCGCTGGCGACGGCGATGTAGTCGCCGGGCGCGCCCGGTACGGCGTCGAGGGCCTCCAAGTCCTTCGGGACGGGGGAGCCCTTCCAGGTGAGCGTGCGCACCTGGGGCTTCTGACCCTCCTCGTGGGTGACCTCGGCTACGCGGTTCTGGCCCGGCTCCTTGTTGTCGCGGACGATCAGGGACCGGTCCTTGCCCATGGGGGCGATGCCGCTGACGCCCTCGGTCATGCCGTCGCCGATCTTGTGCCAGTCGCCCGTGGAGCCCTGGGCGTTGAGCGCACCGAGGGTCACGCTGAGCGCGACGGCCGCGCCGCCCGCGAGGGGCAGCAGGATCTTCCGAGTCATGCGCCATCCCTTCTCGTGCGCGCCGTGACGCGCGTAGACGATTGCGCGAGAACGTAGTGGGCGTGGCGGGAGGGGCGCAATGAGGCGCAAGTGACACGTTGCGCGGCCTTTACCCGCGGGGCTCGCCCCGCGACGGTTTCCGTGGGCGCGGGGCGGCACGTGCGCGGAACCACGAAACCGTCGCGACGCCTCGTACGTCACCCGCGGACGCCGCAGACCGGGCGGAGGCCCGTCCGGTGGCGCGGAGCGTTGCCGGGCGGGCCGTAACGCACAAAGTCGGGCGCAACCACCCACCCGAATCCCGCCGCAGCGGGAAGCAACAAGAAGCGGACCCGACCGGCGGTCAAAGCGTGAATCGCGCAAAAGCGGCCCCGCACCCCAAAGGCACGGGACCGCCACACGGGGCCCGGGAACCCCGAGCTGCCGGACTCAGTCCAGCAGCTCGTACGCCGGCAGCGTGAGGAACTCCTCGTACTTCTCGTCCAGCGCGACCCGCAGCAGCAGGTCGTGGGCCTGCTGCCACTTCCCGGCAGCGAAGGTCTCGTCGCCGAGCTCGGAGCGCAGCGCGGCCAGGTCGTCGGCGGCGACCTTGCGGACCAGCTCCGGCGTGACCTTCTCGCCGGTGTCGAGGACGACGCCCGCGTTGATCCACTGCCAGATCTGGGAGCGCGAGATCTCGGCCGTCGCCGCGTCCTCCATCAGCCCGAAGATGCCGACGGCGCCCAGCCCCCGCAGCCACGCCTCGATGTAGCGCGTGCCCACCTGCACCGCGTTGACCAGCCCGTCATGGGTCGGCTTCGCGTCGAGGGAGTCGACCGCGATGAGGTCGGCGGCCTTCACGTCGACGTCCTCGCGCAGCTTGTCCTTCTGGTTCGGGCGGTCGCCCAGCACCTTGTCGAAGGACTCCATCGCGACCGGAACGAGGTCGGGGTGCGCGACCCAGGAGCCGTCGAAACCGTCCCCGGCCTCCCGGTCCTTGTCGGTGCGGACCTTGTCGAAGGCGATCCGGTTGGCCTCCGCGTCCTTGCGGGACGGGATGAACGCGGCCATGCCGCCGATCGCGTGCGCCCCGCGCTTGTGGCAGGTGCGCACCAGCAGCTCGGTGTACGCGCGCATGAACGGCGCCGTCATGCCCACCGCGTTGCGGTCCGGCAGCACGAACTTCTCGCCCGCGTCACGGAAGTTCTTCACGATCGAGAACAGGTAGTCCCAGCGGCCCGCGTTCAGCCCCGCCGCGTGGTCCCGCAGCTCGTAGAGGATCTCCTCCATCTCGTACGCCGCGGTGATCGTCTCGATCAGCACGGTCGCGCGCACGGTGCCCTGCGGGATGCCGCAGTAGTCCTGCGCGAAGACGAAGATCTCGTTCCACAGCCGGGCCTCGAGGTGCGACTCGGTCTTGGGCAGGTAGAAGTACGGGCCCTTGCCCATGTCCAGCAGCCGCTGCGCGTTGCGGAAGAAGTACAGGCCGAAGTCGACGAGCGCGCCCGGAACCGGCTTGCCGTCCAGCGTCAGGTGCCGCTCGTCCAGGTGCCAGCCGCGCGGACGCACCACGACGGTGGCCAGCTCGCCGGCGTCCTTGAGCGCGTACGACTTACCGGACTTCGGGTCCGTGAAGTCGATGCGGCGCTCGTACGCATCGGTCAGGTTGAGCTGGCCGCCGATGACGTTCTCCCAGGTGGGAGCGGAGGCGTCCTCGAAGTCGGCGAGCCAGACCCTGGCGCCGGAGTTCAGCGCGTTGATGGTCATCTTGCGGTCGGTGGGACCGGTGATCTCGACACGGCGGTCGTTCAGCGCCGCCGGGGCCGGGGCGACCTGCCAGTCGCCCTCGCGCACCGAGGCGGTCTCGGGAAGGAAGTCCAGCGTGCTGGTGCGGGCGATCTCCTCGCGCCGCTCGTGACGCTTGGCCAGCAGCTCGTCACGGCGGGGGCCGAACCGGCGGGCGAGCTCGGCGACGAACGCCAGCGCCTCCTCGGTCAGCACCTCGTCCTGACGCTCCACCGGCGTCGCGTCGACGATTTCCAGCGGGGACGGCGCTGGTGCGGACATGTGTGTCACTCCTTCAGCAGGGGCGGTGCCTGACGGCCGGCGAAGGCCTCCCGGTGGTCTCGCGGCACGGGGTGCCGTCGGGTCCCGCAGGGCTCCGGGGTCCGGTCGCTGGCGCCGTCCTATGTAGTGGGCGCTTCTGACCAGTGGAGAATAGTTTCCTTATGGTGGAACTTCAACGGTCTGTCGACATCGAGATATCTCACATCCGCCTCCGGGGCCTTCGGGGCGGCGCAGAGTGCCACCCCTGTTACGGTGCGCCGCCAACTCCCGCACCGGGTACCCCTCTTGCGCCCGTATCCCGCCCGTATCGGGCCCCGTCACGGAATCGGTGCCGCGCGCACAGCGGATTCCTTTACTTCTCTTTGGTGATTCACAGACTCTCTCCTTAAGCTCTCGGTATGATCCAGGAATGGGCCACGGGGCTGATGAGCTCTCTGGGAGCGGTCGGCGCGGGCATCGCCATCGCGCTGGAGAACCTCTTCCCGCCGCTCCCCTCAGAAGTGATCCTTCCGCTGGCCGGGTTCACGGCACAGCAGGGCCGGATGAGCCTGGTGGCCGCCATCGTGTGGACCACCGCCGGCTCGCTGGCCGGCGCCCTCGCGCTCTACTGGATCGGGAGACTCCTGGGCCGCGACCGCACGGTCGCGCTCGCGGCGCGGCTGCCGCTGCTCAAGGTCGCGGACATCGAGAAGACCGAGGCGTGGTTCCGGAGGCACGGCACCAAGGCGGTGTTCTTCGGCCGGATGATCCCGATCTTCCGCAGCCTCATCTCGGTGCCCGCCGGGGTGGAGCGGATGCCGCTCGGGATCTTCCTGGTGCTGACAGGACTCGGCAGCCTGATCTGGAACTCCCTTTTCATCCTCGCCGGTTACGCCCTCGGCAGCCAGTGGCACCTGATCACCGAGTACGTCGGCGTGTACTCCAAGGTCGTGCTGGCGGCGGCGGTGCTGGCCGTGGCCGCCTTCCTGCTGCGCCGCGTGTTCCGCGCCGGCAGCGGCAGGCGGCGCCGCGCCCCGGGAGAGCGGGACGGGCCACCGGGCGAGACACCAGGCGGGACCCCGGAGGAGAGGGAACGCGTCGGAGGATGAGCCCTGTTGCCGCCCTGCCCTGCCCCCCCCCTCAGCCGGTGAGCCTTCTCACGCCTCCAGCCGCTTGAGGTCCTCCGGGGTGTCGATGTCCTCGGGCGAGGCGATGTCCCCGCACTCCACGAGCGCCAACTCGCCCGCGTGCGCGCGCAGATAGGACCGCGCGCCCTGGTCGCCCCGCGCACCCTCCGCGATGCCCGCCCAGTGCCGCGCACCGGCCAGTACGGGATGCCCGCGCCGTCCCCCGTAGCAGGCGGCGGCCAGTGTGTCGGCCGTATCGCACGCGCCCCGCACTCTGGCCACGGCGTCGGCCCCGATCCCGGGCTGGTCCACGAGGGAGAACAGCGCCGCGTCCACGCCGTCCTCCGTACGCGACGAGCCGAGCGCGTCCAGTGCCAGGCGCAGCGAAGTGCCCATGCCCTCGGCCCAGTCGGGGTTGTCGAGCAGGACGCAGCCCGCCAGGTCGGCGCGCGCCGCCACCTCGCGCGCCGGTGCCGCACCCAGCACTACGTACAGGGGGGAGCACCCGCCCTCAGCGAGCGCTCTGACAGCATGTTCGACCAGGGGGCGACCATGGTGGGGGAGCAGGGCCTTGGGGCGTCCGCCCAGCCTGCGGCCGCCACCCGCCGCGAGCAGGACACCGGCGACCCGCGGGGCCGCCTCCTGTGGAACAGATGCCATGACCCTTCTCTACACCCTCGCTGTGACGCAGGTGGCGGGGGAAGCGCGGAGGGTGGTTCAGGGGTGGCGCAGTGTGGCGAAACCGATTGCCAACGGCCCTTCCGGAAGGCAGAATTCCCGCCCTGAATATCGCACTCCGTGTGGCGCGGTGCGCGGAGCGTGTCGTTTAATGTCGGGGCCCTCCCGAGGCTGACCACCGTGCGGAGGCGCAGGCATTCTCGGTGTGGGGGAGATCAGTGGTACGAGGCGATGCGGAGGCGGCCGCGACGCGAGCGGCCGTCGTGCCGGACGGTGAGGACCCGCGTGTGGCCGCTCTGCGGCGCGCGGTGACCCGCCTGCGAGGCGAACTGGACGCGTATCCCGCCGACTTGCGGGACCGCTGCACGGCGGAGGAGCAGCTCGCCGCGCTGGAGGAGATGGCGCGCGGCGGCCCCGAGGTTCCGGAGCTCCGGCACGCGCTGCTGCTGGTGGCCTCGGCGGTGGGCTCGGTGAGCGCACTCGCCGCCGCGCTGGCGGACGTACGGAAGGCGGTCGAGCTTTTCGGGGACCCGCCGAGAAGCTGACCTCTCACGCGAGGGTGCACCCTCGTGGTGCTGAGCTCCGGGTCGCTTCCGCCGCGTGCCGCTGCTGTCCGGACTGAACTCGCGTGTTCCTGCGGGCCGTTGGCCATGGACCGCCGACGGCTCCCGCAGTGGTTGCGTGCCGCTGCGGCGGACAGGGGTTTTACGCCCTGTCCGGGCCGAGCCTCATGCCGTCGTGTTCGCCAGGGTCGCGCTCAGGTCCTCCGCCACCTCGTGCAGCAGCGGGACGAACTTGTCCGTCGCCGCGTCCGTCACGCGGCCCGCGGGGCCCGAGATGGAGACCGCGGCCGGGGTCGGCGAGTCCGGCACCGCGACCGCGATGCACCGCACCCCGATCTCCTGCTCGTTGTCGTCGACCGCGTACCCCGCATCCCGCACCTGCTCCAGTGCCTGCAGGAAGCCGTCGGCCGTGGTGATCGTCTTCTCCGTGGCCGCCGGCATGCCGGTGCGGCCCAGCAGCGCCCGTACCTCCTCGGCGGGGGTGTGCGCGAGCAGCACCTTGCCGACGCCCGTGGAGTGCGGCAGCACCCGGCGGCCGACCTCGGTGAACATCCGCATCGAGTGCCGCGAGGGCACCTGCGCCACGTACACCACCTCGTCGCCGTCGAGGAGTGCCATGTTGGCGGTCTCGCCGGTCTCCTCGACCAGCCGCGCCAGGTACGGCCGCGCCCAGGTGCCCAGCAGGCGGGACGCGCTCTCGCCGAGGCGGATCAGGCGCGGGCCCAGCGAATAGCGGCGGTTCGGCTGCTGGCGCACATAACCGCAGGCCACCAGGGTCCGCATCAGGCGGTGGATGGTGGGCAGGGGGAGGCCGCTGCTGCTGGAGAGCTCGCTGAGCCCGACCTCGCCTCCCGCGTCGGCCATCCGCTCCAGCAGGTCGAAGGCACGCTCAAGTGACTGCACTCCGCCGGTGGCGGGGGCAGGGGTCTTCCGGTCGGCGGACGGCGGCACGTCGCATTCCTTTCTCTGGGCGGCGCTGCCTGCGGGCTGGGCCGCATGCTACCGGCAGGCCCGGCTCCCCACATGGCTCGCGGCCCGGCGTACTGGCCGGTCAGTGCGGGTTTGTCCGCATCTCCCCTCCGCTCTTGACGCCGTCGATCGTCAGGAGAGACATTCTGTATCCCGAAAGCGTACTTTCAATTTGTGGAATTCGCCAAGAGGGAAGGGTCTTGACTGGCCGTGTGCGCGAGTGAAGACTTCAACAGAACGTTGAACACTTTCGCGGGAAGCCCCGCGAGGGGTTCGGCACCGCACGGCAACAGAAGAACAGGAGGGCAGCCTTGACCGACGTCCCCGAGGCCCCCGGCGGGCACGAGGTAGAGCTGCTGCTGCGCTCGACACGCGTCCTCACTCCCGAGGGTACGCGCGCGGCGTCCGTGGCCGTCGCCGGCGGCCGCATCGCGGAGGTGCTCCCGCACGACGCCCAACTGCCGCCCGGCGCGCGCCTGGAAGACGTCGGCGACCACGTGGTGCTGCCCGGCCTCATCGACACCCACGTGCACGTCAACGACCCGGGCCGCACGTCCTGGGAGGGCTTCTGGACGGCCACCCGCGCGGCGGCCGCCGGCGGCATCACCACCCTCGTGGACATGCCGCTCAACTCCCTGCCGCCCACGACCACCGTCGACAACCTCCGTACGAAGCAGGAGGTCGCCCGCGACAAGGCGCACATCGACGTCGGCTTCTGGGGCGGTGCCATCCCCGGCAACTCCAAGGAGCTGCGCCCGCTGCACGAGGCCGGGGTGTTCGGCTTCAAGTGCTTCCTCTCGCCCTCGGGTGTGGATGAGTTCCCCGAGCTGCCGCGCGAGGAGCTGGAGACGGCGATGGCCGAGATCGCCGCCTTCGACGGGCTGCTGATCGTGCACGCCGAGGACCCGCACCACCTGGAGAGCGCACCGCCCGCCAGCGGCGGCACGTACGGCAGCTTCCTCGCCTCCCGTCCCCGCGAGGCCGAGAACGACGCGATCGCGCTGCTCATCGAGCTGGCCAAGAAGCACGGCACCCGCGTGCACGTGCTGCACCTGTCCTCCAGCGACGCGCTGCCGATGATCGCGAAGGCGCGCGGCGAGGGCGTGCGGATCACCGTGGAGACCTGCCCGCACTTCCTCACGCTCACGGCGGAGGACGTGCCGGACGGCGCGACCGAGTTCAAGTGCTGCCCGCCCATCCGCGAGAAGGAGAACCAGGACCTGCTGTGGCAGGGCCTCGCGGACGGCGTGATCGACTGCATCGTCTCGGACCACTCGCCCTGCACCGCCGACCTCAAGACCGGCGACTTCGGCACCGCCTGGGGCGGCATCTCCTCGCTCCAGCTCGGCCTCCCCGCGATCTGGACCGCGGCGCGCGAGCGCGGCCACAGCCTCGAGGACGTCGTGCGCTGGATGTCGGCCGAGCCCGCGAGGCAGGTCGGGCTCCAGGGCCGCAAGGGCGCCATCGCGCCGGGCCTGGACGCCGACTTCGCGGTCCTCGCCCCCGAAGAGACCTTCACCGTGGACCCGGCCGGGCTCCACCACCGCAACCAGGTCACCGCCTACGCCGGGCTCACCCTGCACGGCGTCGTGCACTCGACCTGGCTGCGCGGCGAGCGCATCGCCGACCGCGGTGAGCCGACACAGAAGACCGGACGACTGATTGAGAGGCCCACGGCATGACCGCGGCGAACCCCGGGATACCCAGCTTCACCGGCGACGCGAGCCCGTACGGCGGCGGTGACCCGTACGCCGACTACCGCACGGCCGACTTCCCGTTCGCTCAGCTCGCCGACCTGGCGGACCGCCGCCTGGGGGCCGGAGTCATCGCGGCCAACGACGAGTTCTTCGCCGAGCGCGAGAACCTGCTCAAGCCCGAGCGCGCCGAGTTCGACCCCGAGCACTTCGGCCACAAGGGCAAGATCATGGACGGCTGGGAGACCCGCCGCCGCCGCGGCGTCTCGGCCGAGGTCCCGCACCCGACCGACGAGGACCACGACTGGGCCCTCGTACGCCTCGGCGCCCCCGGCGTCATCCGCGGCGTGGTCGTGGACACCGCGCACTTCCGCGGCAACTACCCCAAGGCCGTCTCCATCGAGGCCACTTCGGTCGACGGTGCGGCCTCCCCCGAGGAGCTGCTCGCCGACGACGTGAAGTGGACGACGATCGTCCCGCGCACCGACATCGGCGGCCACGCCGCGAACGGCTTCGCCGTCGACGCCGAGCAGCGCTTCACGCACCTGCGCGTGAAGCAGCACCCCGACGGCGGCATCGCCCGGCTGCGCGTGTACGGCGAGGTCGCCCCGGACCCGGCGTGGCTGGGCGCGCTCGGCACCTTCGACCTCGTCGCGCTGGAGAACGGCGGCGCGCTGGAGGACGCCTCCGACCGCTTCTACTCGCCGGCCACCAACACCATCCAGCCCGGCCGTTCGCGGAAGATGGACGACGGCTGGGAGACCCGCCGCCGCCGCGACAAGGGCAACGACTGGATCCGTTACGCCCTCGCTGGCCAGGCGCGGATCCGCGCCGTGGAGATCGACACCGGCTACCTCAAGGGCAACTCGGCCGGCTGGGCCTCCCTTTCCGGCAAGGACGGCGAGAACGGCGAGTGGGTCGAGCTGCTGCCCCGTACCCGCATGCAGCCCGACACCGTCCACCGCTTCCTGCTGGAGGACGCCCCGGCCGTCACCCACGTACGGATCGACATCTACCCGGACGGCGGGATCGCGCGGCTGCGGCTGCACGGTTCGCTGACCGAGGAGGGCGCGCGGCGCCTGGCGGCGCGCCACCAGGAGCTCGGCGGCTGACCCACGGGGCGGCCGGGCCGACCTGAGGGCCCTTCGCATCGCCCGGTCCCGCCCGCTCGGCGGGGCCGGTGCGCCCGGCGGCCGGGGAGTGACGGCGCTCCCCGGCCGCCGGTGGCGTGTCCGCGCTCGTACGGGGTCCGGCGCGACCTCATACGAGTGACGGGCGAATGCAACTACCGCCACATAGGGGAGAGTTCACGCGCAAGCGTGCCCCACACGGCGGAAAGGCCCCTCGTGCGCGACACCCTCACGGCGCTCGTCTTCGTGCTCCTGCTCTCCGGCGCGGTGGCCGGTCTCTACCGCTGGCGTCAGGTGCGCGGCGACAGACCGCGCGACGACGACGCCGACGTCGGCATCGTGGACTACGCGACGATGTGGGTCGGCGTGCTGTACGCGATCATGCTCGGGCTCGCGGTGGTCGCGGTCTGGGACGCCCGCAACGGCGCCTCGGACAACGCCCGCGACGAGGCCGTGGCCCTGCGCGAGATCCAGGACTCGGCCGAGGTGCTGCCCGCGGCGCAGCACGAACGCATCGACCGGGTGCTGCACGACTACGTACGCGGCGTCGTCGACGACGAGTGGACGCAGATGCGCGACCACGAGCGCATGGACCCGCAGAGCGAGCGCCGCTTCCAGCATCTGCGGGACGCGGTCTCGGACTTCCAGCCCAAGACGGCCCAGCAGATCACCGTCTACAACACCCAGGCCAAGCAGCTCGCCGACGCGACGGCCGCCCGCGCGGTGCGGGGCGACGACGCGAGCCAGGGCGGGGAGATGTCGCCGATCCTGTGGTTCGGCGTGGTGATCGGCGCGGTCATCACGATCGCCTTCGCCTTCGCGTACCCGATCACCCGCGGCTGGCCGCAGCTCGCCGTGGTCACCACCATGGCCGCGATGATCGCCTACACGCTCTTCGTTATCTGGACGATCAACCCGCCCTTCGGCGGCTCGATGCCGGTCGAGCCCGACCAGCTGCAGCAGCTCCTCGCCACCGGCGACTGACCTCGCAGCGACCCCTTCACGACCCTCCGCGCCCCCTTCGCGGCCTCTTCCGGGAGGCACGTGAGCCCGCGTTCCCGCGGCCGCTCCCGTGCCTCCCTTCTCTGTGCGGCATCCGCCTCGCTTACGAGGCCGTCACCTGCGGCCCCTCCGGCCGCCGGCGAACACCGCCGCCAGTACGGCGGGCACCATGACCACCAGGATGGTGGAGGACATCTGCGTGTCGTCCGCCTGCGGTTTGCGGTCCTCGGGGACCGGCGGCACATCCGGGACCTTCGCCACGGGCTGCGGGGTGCGGCGCTCCGGAGGCTTCGAGGGCGGGGGAGCGGGCTTGCGGGCCGGCTCGGGCGGCGGAGTGGGGGACGGCGGCGGCGGTTTCGGCGACGGCGTTTTCGGCGACGGGGGTGCGGGCGTCGGTGTCGGCGTCGGCTTGGGCGGTGGGGGCGGCGGTGGCTTCGGCGCGGGCTCCGGCGGCGGCTTCGCCGCACCGCACCCGTGGTTGAACTCGACGCGCCCGTGCGCCGATCGACCCGTTCCCGGCGGGTCGACCCGCGCCGAGGTGCGGCCCTCCAGGCACAGCGAGGGCAGCCCGCCGGGCCCGCGCCCGCGCACGTCGACCCGCGTGTGCGTACCCGCGGAGACGGAGGCGCCGGGACGCGGCTGCGAGGGGTGGGGCAGTGAGGATCTGGGCAGCGAATCCAGGCCGCCGATACGGGAATCGGGTCTCGGTACGTCCAGGTGGCCGTCGTCGTCGGGAGGCGCGGAGCCGCAGAGCAGGGCCGCACACAGCAGAACCGGCGCGGCCGAAGCCGCGCCTCGCGCGAGGTGGTTCATGCCCGCATCGTGCTCGCCGAGCCGCACGCGCCAACCGGAAGCCCAGGTGATTCCGCCTTCCGGGGGACAAGGGGGGTCTCGGTGATCTCCGTAACGGGCCGGACTTCGCGTGAACGATGGGAAAAATCAAGGGACTTGGCGTTGACACCGGCTCTACGCGCGTCACCATATGAGGCATGAGATTCCCCCCACGTATCACGCGCATCGCAGCCGTCACGGCCCTCGCGGGCGGTCTCCTCGCGGGCGGTCCCGCCCTCGCCGGCGCGGCGGTCTCCGACCACGCCGCACCGGCCCACAGCGCCTCCGTACGGACCGCGGCGGCGCAGGCCGACATCGGCAAGATCTGCTACAAGAAGCTGCCGTCCGAGGCCCACGACACCCTCAAGCTCATCGAGAAGGGCGGGCCCTACCCGTATCCGCAGGACGGCACCGTCTTCGACAACCGCGAGGGCATCCTCCCGGACCAGGACAAGGGCTATTACCACGAGTTCACGGTGAAGACCCCGGGCTCCGAGGACCGCGGCGCCCGCCGCATCGTGACCGGTGACAAGGAGAAGAAGGAGGACTACTACACGGCCGACCACTACAAGTCCTTCGACGCGGTGGACTACGGCTGCTGACGGTCCCCCACGACCGCTCGCGCAATCCCGTACCAGGGCGCCCGGCCACCCGTGCCGGGCGCCCTCGCATGCCCGGCTCCGGGAGGCGCGTGCACGCGCCTGCACAGGCGCACACCTCTGGCGGGACCGCCGTTCCGGGGGCGGCAGTTGGGGCCCGGGCGTACCGGTGGGCACGGCGTACGCTCGTGTGCGGTGCCGTGCCGCGGGGCGTCGGGCGGGAGTGCGAGAGGGGCCGCCCTGGGGGTGGCTTTGACGGCGTGAGCGGGTAACGTTCCCCACAGAGAGTGATGCTGGCATGCCACTTGTGGGGAGATACGGGTGACAAACGGACCGGAAGCGGTCACGTGCGGTGAGGCAATGCTGCTGATGCTGGCCGAGCCCGGCATCCCGCTCGACCGCGCGGTGTCCTTCCGCCGTTCCGTTGCGGGAGCCGAGTCCAATGTCGCGCAGGGCCTGGCCCGGCTCGGCCACTGGGCGCGCTGGATCGGCCGGGTCGGCGACGATCCGGCGGGCGAGGCGGTGCTGCGCGAGCTGCGCGCCGACGGAGTGGACGTCTCCTGCGCCGAGATGGACCCGGACGCCCCCACCGGCATGCTGCTGCGCGACAGTCATCCGCGGCGCGCCATCGACGTGCAGTACTACCGAGGGGGCTCCGCCGCCTCGCTGCTCGGCCCGCAGCACATCAGGCCCGAGGCGCTGGAGGGCGTGCGCGTCGTGCACGTCTCCGGCATCACGCCGATGCTCTCCGCCTCCGCCGCGCAGGCCACATGGGCACTGATCGAGCGCGCGCGTGCGGCGGGCGCCGCGGTGTGCCTCGACCCCAACGTGCGGCGCAAGCTCGGGAGCGACCACGCCTGGATCAGGACGGTGGGCCCGCTGCTGCGGGAGGCCGACCTCGTGCTCGCGGGGGAGGACGAGCTCGAACTGCTCCTGGGCGGCGGCGCGGAGGAAGGCGCCAAGGCGCTGCTGGAGCTGGGCCGCGCGCACACCGTGGTGGTCAAGCGCGGCGACCGTACGGCGGTGGCGCTGAGCCCCGAAGGGCGCTGGGAGCAGCCGCACTTCGAGGTGCCGGCGGTCGATCCTGTGGGCGCGGGCGACGCCTTCGCCGCGGGGTGGCTGTCGGCCTGGCTGCGCGGGCTCGGTCCGCAGCGGGCGCTCGCCGAGGGGGCCGCGGTGGCCGCGCTGGTGGTGCAGTCGCCCACCGACACCGACGGGCTGCCCACGGCGGCGGGCCGGGACAGGGCCCTGCGGGGTTTCGCCGAGGGGAGCGATACCGTACACCGCTAGGCACAACCGGAAACGTACGGCAGAAGCGAACAAGCGCGCAGCGCACCGCGCATGGGACACCTCCCGCGCAGCTCGTACGTACCGCACGGCCCGCACGTACCGCACAGCAGGAAGCACCACGCACCACCGACCGGAACGCGTTCAGAGGACAAGAGAGGCGGCGAACTGCCGTGTACCGCTGGGAGATCACCCGCGCCGCGCTGGAACAGCGCGTCTTCGCCATCGTCCGCAGCGACAGCTACGAGCGCGCGACGGCGGCGGCCGACACCCTTCTCGGCGCGGGGATCACCAGCCTGGAGATCTCGCTGACCACTCCGTACGCGCTGGAGGCCATCGCCACGCTGCGCCGGGAGACCGGTGACGACTGCGTGATCGGCGCGGGCACCGTGCTGGACGCGCCCAGCGCGCGGATGGCGGTGGACGCGGGCGCCCGCTTCCTGGTCTCGCCCGCGCTGGACACGGAGGTCATACGCACCGGACACCGTTACGGCGTGCCGGTCTTCCCCGGTGTCGCCACCCCCACCGAGATGATCTCCGCGCTGGAGGCCGGCGCGGACGCGCTCAAGCTGTTCCCCGCCTCGGGGCACAGTCCCCGCTGGCTGAAGGACGTGCGCGCGGCGCTGCCGCAGGCGCCGCTGCTGCCCACCGGCGGGGTCACGCTGGAGAACGCCCCCGACTGGATCGCCGCCGGGGCCGTCGCCTGCGGCATGGGCTCCGCGCTCGCCGAGGGGGACAGGGAGACCGTCACCAAGCGGGTCACCGAGCTCCTCCAGCGGCTGGAGGACGCGGTCCCGGCGGCCGGACCGCGCGGATCGCGCCGGGCCCGGCGCTGAGTACGGAGCGGGCTTCGGGGCGGGGCGCGGGACCGGGGTGCGTCCCCGGGGTCGCCGATTAGGGTGAGCGGATGCGGATCAGCGAGTGCCGGGAAGAAGACGTCGCCGTCCTCGATCAGCACATGCCGTTTCTGAGCGCGGGGGCGCGGCACGCCGGCAGATTCGCCAGGCAGCGCGAGGGTACGGCGACGCTGCTGGTCGCCTGGCGGGACGGCGGTCCCGTCGGGAGCTGCGAGGTCCGCTGGGACGGGTGCGAGGCGCCCGAGGTGCGGGCCGCGCACCCCGGCTGCCCCGAGGTGAACGGGCTCAGCCTGTGGCCCGAGGCGCTGCGCAGCCAGGAGGTGAGCAGCGCGCTGCTGGGCGCGGCCGAGGAGCGGGCCGCTGCGCGGGGCAGCGCGCACCTGGGGTTGGGCGTCGAGAAGAACAACCCCCGGGCCGAGGCGCTTTACAAGAGCCTCGGATACCTGCCGTCCGTCCCGTACCTCGACTGCTGGTCGTACGAGGACGGCGAGGGGGTCGGGCATCGGGTGGCGGACGCGTGCGTGTTCATGGTGAAGGCGCTGCCTGACGTCGTGGGGTGAGTGCGCGCAGCGCCCCCCCCCGTACGAGCTGTGGGCAGTCGTTCCGCAGGGGCGGAACGGGTGGGCACAGCGGACTTGCGCCCCCTGCACCCGCCCAGCCCCGTACGCAACGGGGTCACCCCGCGGGGATCTCCGGCATCCGTACCGACCGTCCCTCGCGGCGCGAGAGTTCGCAGGCCTCGGCCACGCGGAGGGCCGTCAGGGCCTCCCAGCCGTCGCACGGGTTCGGCGTCTCGCCGCGGGCCGCGCGCAGGAACGCGGCCAACTCCGCCTCGTACGCCGCCTCGAAGCGGGACATGAAGGACTCGTGCGGGGCCGGAGCAGCCGCGGAAGCAGAGGGCTCCGTCGACGTGAGCGGCGTGCGGGCGTCCAGGCCCACCGCCAACTGGTCCTTCTCGCCCGCGAGTTCCATCCGCACGTCGTACCCGGCCCCGTTCATCCGCGTCGCCGTCGCCGTGCACAGCGTCCCGTCGTCCAGCGTCAGCAGCACCGCGGCCGTGCCCACGTCGCCGGCCTCGTGGAACATCGGCGGACCCGCGTCCGAGCCCACCGCGTACACGGTCTCCACCTCGCGCCCCGTGACCCAGCGCAGCACGTCGAAGTCGTGCACCAGGCAGTCGCGGTAGAGCCCTCCGGAGTGCGGGAGGAATTCCGCGGGCGGCGGCGCCGCGTCCGAGGTGATCGCGCGCACCGTGTGCAGCCGCCCGAGCCGGCCCGCGCGCAGGGCCTCGCGGGCCGCCTCGTACCCGGGGTCGAAGCGGCGCATGAAGCCGATCTGGAGCAGCGTTCCCGCCGCGTCCACCGCGCGCAGCGCGTCCAGCGTGCCGGGCATGTCGAGGGCGACCGGCTTCTCGCAGAAGGCGGGCAGCCCGCGCTCCGCCGCCGCGCGGATCAGCGCCGCGTGCGAGGCGGTGGCGGAGGCGATCACGACCGCGTCCAGGTCCTGCGCGAGCAGCCCGGCGGGGGCGTCGGCGGCGGTGACGTTCCCGCCGAGCGACTCGGCCGTCGCGGCGGCCCTTTCGGCGTCCTGGTCGGCGACCGTGAGGTGGGTGACCTCCGGGTTCGCGATGAGGGTACGGGCGTGGAAGGCGCCGATCCGGCCGGTGCCGATGAGTCCGATGCGCATGGCGGACACGCTGCCCGGGGCGGTCCGGGCTGTCAATGGAATGTCCGGACAATCGAACCTGACGTTCCCACGGAGTGGGGGAGAGGACTACGCTCCCCACGTGACCAAGAAAGCCCCCGTCGATCCGGCCGATCTCAAGTTCAGCGTGGACCGCACGAGTCCGGTTCCGCTCTACTTCCAGCTTTCCCAGCAGCTCGAGTCCGCCATCGAGCACGGGAGGCTCGCGCCGGGCAGTCTGCTCGGCAACGAGATCGAGCTCGCGGGGCGGCTCGGCCTCTCCCGGCCCACCGTGCGGCAGGCGATCCAGGCGCTCGTGGACAAGGGCCTGCTGGTCCGCCGCCGCGGCATCGGCACCCAGGTGGTGCACAGCCAGGTCAAGCGCCCGCTCGAACTCAGCAGCCTGTACGACGACTTGGAGGCGGCGGGCCAGAAGCCGGCCACCCGGGTGCTCTCGTACGCGACCGTGGAGGCGAGCGCGCAGGTCGGGGCCGCGCTGGGCATCGCCGAGGGCAGCGACGTACGGAGGGTGGAGCGGCTGCGGCTGACGCACGGCGAGCCGATGGCGTACATGACGAACCACCTGCCGGCCGGACTCCTCGGCGAGGACGGCGCGGAGCTGGAGTCCACCGGGCTGTACCGGCTGCTGCGCAGCGGGGGCGTCACGCTGCACAGCGCGCGCCAGGCGGTCGGCGCGCGCTCGGCCACGCCGGAGGAGGCCGAGCTGCTGGGCGAGCCGGAGGGTGCCCCGCTCCTCACGATGGAGCGCACGACCTACGACGACACGGGCCGGCCCGTGGAATACGCCTCGCACCTCTACCGGGCGACCCGCTACGCCTTCGAGTTCCAGCTCCTGGTGCGGCCGTAGCGTTCCCTGCACTTCGTGCGGATTCATTGACGCTCTCTCAGCGCCCCGCTACAACTCCGCCATGGTGCTTCGGCGTTCAGCGCGCAGAGCTAGACGTACGGCGATGGCCCTGGCCGCGGTGGCGGCACTCGCGGCAACGGCCGGATGCAGCGGTTCCGGTGGCAAGGAGTCCGAGGACGGCGACGGCGAAGGCGTGAAGACGCCCCGCATCACCGTCGCCATGGTCTCCCACTCCGGTGAGGGCGACACCTTCTGGGACATCGTGCAGAGCGGCGCCAAGGACGCGGCGCGCAAGGACAACGTCAGGTTCGACTACTCCAACAACAAGGACGGCGGCCAGCAGGCGCAGCTCGTGCAGGCCGCGATCGACAAGAAGGTGGACGGCCTGATCGTCACCCTCGCCAAGCCGGACGCGCTGCGCGCCGTGGTGAAGAAGGCGGTGCGGGCCGGCATCCCGGTGGTCACCATCAACTCCGGCGCGGAGTACAGCGCCCGCTTCGGCGCCCTCACGCACATCGGCCAGGACGAGCGGGTGGCCGGCGAGGCCGTGGGCAGGGAACTCACGGCGCGCGGCAAGAAGAAGGCGCTCTGCGTCATCCACGAGCAGGGCAACGTCTCGCTGGAGGAACGCTGCGCGGGTGCGAAGAAGACCTTCAGGGGCAGCCTCACCACGCTGAACGTCGACGGCACCGACATGCCCGGCGTGCAGTCCTCGCTGGAGGCGAAGCTCCAGGCGGACAAGGGGCTGGACGCGGTGCTGACGCTGGGCGCCCCGTTCACCGCCGCGGCCGGAAAGGCGAAGGAACGTGCGGGCAGCCCGGCCGAGGTCGACACCTTCGACCTGAACGCGCAGGTAGTGAAGGACATGAAGGCGAAGCGGATCGGCTTCGCCGTGGACCAGCAGCCCTACCTCCAGGGCTACGAGGCCGTGGACGAGCTGTGGCTGCACGCCTACAACGCCAACGTGCTCGGCGGCGGGAAACCCGTGCTCACCGGCCCGCAGATCCTCACCCGCGACGACGTACCACGGCTGGAGAAGTACACGGAGCGCGGGACCCGGTGACCGCCGGGCCGATCACGGTGACGGATACTTGTGCGGAGATCCGCGGTGATAACCGGAGCAAACGCACCGGCACGGGGCGCCCCGGCGGCCGCCGCGGGGAGCAGCAGCATCCGCACCGAGAGGGCAGAACCGCGTGTCCACGCAGCAGGCCGACGGGCAGCAGGCCGACGGCAGATCCGGCACGGCACGGCGCCGCGCCCGTACGCGTACCGCCGTACGGGGCCGGACCGCCGTACGGGTCCTGGGGGCGCTGATGGCGACGGTGATCGCGGCGGCCCTCGCGGGGTGCAGCAGCACGGGCGGCAAACGCGCCGAGGACAAGGCGAACGCGCACGCGGGCGTCGGCGCGGGCGGCAAGGTCGGCACGCCGCGCTGGAAGGTGGCCATGGTGTCGCACTCCGGCGAGGGCGACACGTACTGGGACATCGTGCAGAAGGGCGCCGAGGAGGCCGCGGCCAAGGACAACGTCGAGTTCCTGTACTCGCACGACAAGGAGGCCGGGCGCCAGGCGCAGCTCGTGCAGGCCGCCATCGACAAGAAGGTGGACGGCCTGATCGTCAGCCTCGCCAAGCCCAGCGCCATGAAGGGCGTGGTCCAGCGTGCGGTGAAGGCCGGCATCCCGGTGATCACCATCAACTCGGGCCAGGACGAGTCGAAGAAGTTCGGCGCGCTCACGCACATCGGCCAGGACGAGGTGATGGCGGGCGAGGCCGTGGGCCGCGAGCTCAACAAGCGGCACAGGAAGAAGGCCGTCTGCATGCTCCACGAGCAGGGCAACGTCGGGCACGAGGAGCGCTGCCGCGGTGTGAAGAAGACCTTCGACGGCAAGGTCGAGGACCTGTATGTGGACGGCACCAACATGCCCGGCGTGCAGTCTTCCGTGGAGGCCAAGCTCCAGTCCGACACGAAGGTGGACGCGGTGCTGACGCTCGGCGCGCCCTTCGCGCCCACCGCGGCGAAGGCCGCGCAGGACGCCAACAGCGACGCCGAGGTCGACACCTTCGACCTCAACGACCAGGTGGCGGCGGGTCTCAAGGACGGCTCGATCGGCTTCGCCGTGGACCAGCAGCCCTATCTCCAGGGCTACGAGGCCGTGGACCTGATGTGGCTGCACCGCTACAACGCCGACATGCTCGGCGGCGGCAAGCCCGTGCTGACGGGCCCGCAGATCCTCACGAAGAAGGACGCCGACACCCTGTCCCAGTACACGAAGCGAGGGACCCGATGACGGCCGGCACCCCGGCACCGACCCCCGCCTCCGCGCCCGCTCCCGAGGGCGGGGGCGGCGGCTCCGACGAGAGACTCCTGCACCGTTCGCTGCTGCGGCGGCTGCTGTCGCGGCCCGAGCTGGGCGCCGTGGTGGGCGCGGTCGCGGTGTTCCTGTTCTTCTCGTTCGCCGCGGACAGCTTCCTGCGCGCGTCCAGCCTCTCCACGGTGCTGTACGCGTCGTCCACGATCGGGATCATGGCGGTGCCGGTGGCGCTGCTGATGATCGGCGGCGAGTTCGACCTGTCCACCGGCGTGATGGTGACCTCCTCCGCGCTGGTCTCCTCGATGGCCAGCTACCAGATGACCGCCAACGTGTGGGTGGGCGTGCTGGTCTCGCTGGTGGTGACCCTCGCCATCGGCTTCTTCAACGGCTACATGCTGGTCCGCACGAAGCTGCCGAGCTTCATCATCACGCTGGGCACCTTCCTGATGCTGACCGGGCTCAACCTGGGCCTCACCAAGCTGATCAGCGGCACCGTGTCCACCAAGGGCATCGGCGACATGGACGGCTTCTCCTCGGCGCACGCGCTGTTCGCCTCGCAGCTCACGCTCGGCCCGGTGAACCTCCAGATCACGGTGGTCTGGTGGCTCGCGCTGATCGTCCTCGCCACCTGGATCCTGCTCCGTACGAAGGCCGGGAACTGGATCTTCGCGGTGGGCGGCGGCGAGCACACGGCCCGCGCGGTGGGCGTCCCGGTGGCCCGCACCAAGATCGGGCTCTACCTCGGGGTGGCGCTCGGGGCGTGGATCTCCGGGCAGCACCTGCTGTTCAACTACGACGTGGTGCAGTCGGGCGAGGGCGTCGGCAACGAGCTGATCTACATCGCCGCTGCCGTCATCGGCGGCTGCCTGCTCACCGGCGGCTACGGCTCGGCGGTGGGCGCGGCCGTCGGCGCGTTCATCTTCGGCATGACCAACAAGGGCATCGTGTACGCGCAGTGGAACCCGGACTGGTTCAAGTTCTTCCTGGGGGCGATGCTGCTGCTCGCCACCCTGCTCAACGCATGGATCCGCAAGCGGGCGGAGGCGAGCCGATGACCCCCTCGACCTCGCAGGACAAGGCGCCGGAGGCGCGCGGCGACGCGCCGCGCCCGCTCGTCGAGCTGGACGGCGTCAGCAAGTTCTACGGCAACATCCGCGCGCTGGAGGACGTCTCGCTGGAGGTGCACGCGGGTGAGATCACCTGCGTGCTCGGCGACAACGGCGCGGGCAAGTCCACGCTGATCAAGATCATCGCGGGGCTGCACCGGCACGACGCGGGCGGCTTCCGCATCGAGGGCGAGGAGACCCGGCTCTCCTCGCCGCGCGAGTCCCTGGACCACGGCATCGCCACCGTCTACCAGGACCTGGCCGTCGTACCGCTCATGCCGGTCTGGCGGAACTTCTTCCTGGGCTCGGAACCGACCGTCGGGCGCGGCCCGTTCAAGCGCCTCGACGTGGACGCCATGCGCCGCACCACCCACGAGGAGCTGGCGCGCATGGGCATCGACCTGCGCGACGTGGACCAGCCCATCGGGACGCTGTCCGGCGGCGAGCGGCAGTGCGTGGCCATCGCCCGCGCCGTCTACTTCGGCGCGAAGGTGCTGGTCCTGGACGAGCCGACCGCCGCGCTCGGCGTGAAGCAGTCAGGCGTCGTGCTCAAGTACGTGGCCGCCGCGCGGGACGCCGGGCTCGGCGTGGTTCTCATCACGCACAACCCGCACCACGCGTACCTGGTCGGCGACCGGTTCGTGCTGCTCAAGCGCGGTGCGATGGCCGGCAGCCACGAGAAGGCGGACCTGGAGCTCGACGAGCTGACCAGGCAGATGGCGGGCGGCAGCGAGCTCGACCAGCTCAGCCACGAGCTGGAGCGTGCCCCCGCGCCGCACCTCGGCGGCGGCCGCGCGGAGTGATCACGCACGGCCCCGGGTACCGGTGCGCCCGCACGCCGGTGAGGCACAATCGGCGAGCGGGCACCTACCGGACCCGCACGGCCCGGGCGGGACGGACCAGGGGTCCGCTCCGTACGGCCGCGACCACAGACCAGCAGACCGGTACCGACCAGCACACCGGCACACCACGCCGTCACGCAGAGACGAGAGGACCGTTGCGCGCAGCAGCATCAGGCAGCCGCCGCCCCGAGCCCTCACGCCGTACGGGGAAGTCGGGGGCGGAGCGGGCATGACCACGTACCGAGAGCGCGCGGAGCGGATCCACCGCCGCCGCACCAGCGCACCCAGCCACAGCGTCCTGCGCACGGTCAGCACCCGGGAGCGGCGCTCGCCCGACTCGGCGCCGCGGGTGCCCACCGTCGGCATCGACATCGGCGGCACCAAGGTGATGGCCGGCGTGGTCGACGCGGACGGCAACATCCTGGAGAAGGTCCGCACCGAGACCCCGGACAAGTCCAAGAGCCCCAAGGTCGTCGAGGACACCATCGCCGAGCTGGTGCTCGACCTCTCCGACCGGCACGACGTGCACGCCGTGGGCATCGGCGCGGCCGGCTGGGTGGACGCCGACCGCTCCCGGGTACTCTTCGCGCCGCACCTCGCGTGGCGGGACGAGCCGCTCAAGGACGCCCTCACCTCGCGCCTCGCGGTGCCGGTGATGGTCGACAACGACGCCAACACCGCGGCCTGGGGCGAGTGGCGGTTCGGCGCGGGACGCGGCGAGGACCACCTCGTCATGATCACCCTCGGTACGGGTATCGGCGGGGCGATCCTGGAGGACGGCCGGGTCAAGCGCGGCAAGTACGGGGTGGCCGGCGAGTTCGGCCACATGCAGGTGGTGCCCGGCGGGCACCGCTGCCCGTGCGGCAACCGCGGCTGCTGGGAGCAGTACAGCTCGGGCAACGCGCTGGTCCGCGAGGCCCGCGAGCTGGCGGCCGCCGAGTCCCCCGTCGCGTACGGGATCATCGAGCGGGTCGCCGGCCACATCCCGGAGATCTCCGGGCCCCTCATCACCGAACTGGCGCGCGAGGGCGACGCCATGTGCACCGAGCTCTTCCAGGAGATCGGCGCCTGGCTGGGCGTCGGCATCGCCAACCTCGCCGCGGCCCTCGACCCGTCCTGCTTCGTCATCGGCGGCGGCGTCAGCGCCGCCGACGAACTGCTCATCGACCCCGCCCGGGACGCCTTCAGGCGTCAGCTCACCGGCCGCGGATACCGACCGGAGGCACGCATCGTGAAGGCACAGCTCGGCCCCGAGGCGGGCCTCGTCGGCGCCGCCGACCTCTCCCGTCTCGTCGCGCGCCGCTTCCGCCGCGCCAACCGGCGCCGCCTGGAGCGGTACGAGCGCTACGAACGCGCCGCCGACCAGCTCCGCAAGGCGGTGGGCCAGTGACCGCGCAGCAGACCGTGCAGCCGCACTCCGACGACGCGCACCACGAGCCGGTGCTGCCCCAGCAGGGCCCGCCGCACCGGCCCAGGCACCGGGTGCTGACCCTGCTCATCGTGGTGCTGCTCATCGCGATCCCGGCGGGGTACGTGGTGCTCTCCGCCTACCAGAGCCGGGACAGCGGCGAGGACAAGCAGCGCATCGCCGCCGCCTCCGGGCTGACCTACAGCCAGCCGAGCAAGGTGCAGCAGAGCATCTACGACGTACCGGTGCCGGCCGACGGCAAGCGGATCGCCTACTACGAGACCAACTCGTGGAAGACCAGCAGGCTGTATGTGCAGTTCCGCACGACCGAGAAGCACCTCGACGAGTTCCTGGGCACGATCGGCACCGACCGCTCCGCGCTCCAGGACGGCAAGGTGACCATCAGCCGCGAGCACGCCGACATGGTCGGCTGGAATCTGCACCAGAGCGGCCACTCCTACTGGGGCACCCACCATGACCAGGCAGGACGCCAGCCCGACCTGGACATCACCGTCGACACGTCGTACAAGGGACAGCCGCGGGTGTACGTGGTCTCCACGGCCCACCCGTGAGGTTGTTCCCTTCTCAACAGACCCGGACGCAGGCCCGTACATGTCAGTCGGTAGCGTGAACGCGTGAGCGAGACCAAGACAGCCCAGACACTGCAACACCGTGTAGACGGTCCCGACGGTGCCCCCGTGCTCGTCCTGGGACCCGCGCTCGGCACCACCTGGCACATGTGGGACCGGCAGATCCCGGAACTCACCAGGAACTGGCGGGTGCTGCGCTTCGACCTGCCGGGCCACGGCGGCGCGCCGGCCTACGGCGCGAAATCCGCCTCCGAGCTCGCGGACCGGCTGCTGGCCACGCTGGACGCGCTGGGCGTCGACAGGTTCGGCTACGCGGGCTGCTCGCTGGGCGGCGCCGTCGGCGTGCAGCTCGCGCTCACCGCTCCGCAGCGGGTGTCCTCGCTCGCGCTGGTCTCCTGCGCGCCCCGGTTCGGCACCCCCGACGCCTGGCGGCAGCGCGGCGTCGTGGTGCGCACCAACGGCCTGGACCCGATCGCGCGCTCCACGCCCGAGCGCTGGTTCACCGCCGGCTTCGCCGGTGCCCAGCCCGCCATAGTGGAGTGGGCCGTGCAGATGGTCCGCACCACGGACCCCGGCTGCTACATCGCCTCCTGCGAGGCCCTGGCCTCCTACGACGCCAAGACCGACCTGGATCGGATCGGCGTCCCCACCCTCGTGGTGTCCGGCGCCGAGGACGAGACCACGCCGCCCGCCGACGCGCGCGCCCTGGTCGCCGGGATACCGGACGCGCGGCTCGCCATCGTGCCCGGCGCCTCGCACCTGACGCCGGTGGAACAGCCCGGCGCCGTCACCGAGCTGCTGATCAAGCACTTCACCACCACCTGGCAGGAGTCCCCGGCAGGGCCGCCGGCCCCCGCGCCGGTGATCACCCCGCAGCCGCAGCAGGCCAGCGCCGTCGCCGAGCTGGAGACCGCGGAGGCCGCGGCGATCCGCACCGACCCGTACGAGGGCGGCATGAAGGTGCGCCGCGAGGTGCTGGGCGACGCGCACGTGGACCGGGCGGCCGAGAAGGCCGACGACTTCACCCAGGACTTCCAGGACTTCATCACCCGCTACGCCTGGGGCGAGGTGTGGACCAGGACCGGCATCGACCGCCGGATGCGCTCGGTGGTCACGCTGACCGCGCTCGCCGCCGGCGGGCACACCGGGGAGCTGGCCTTCCACACCCGCGCCGCGCTGCGCAACGGCCTCACCCCGGACGAGATCAAGGAAGTCCTGCTGCACGCCTCGCTGTACGTGGGCCTGCCCGCGGCGAACTCCGCCTTCGCGGTGGCCCAGAAGATCATCCAGGAGGACACCTCCCCGGAGTCCACCGAGGACTGAGCGGGGCTGTACGGGGTTGAGCGGGACCGTACGGGGCTGAGCAGGACCGAACGGGGCTGAACGGGGCCGGGCGGGGCCGAGTGGGCCGAGCGCGCCCGGGTCCTGCCCCCGGAGGCACAATGGGTCCCATGGACTTGATCAAGAAGGGGCACTCCTGCGTACGGATCGAGGAGGAGGGGCGCACCCTCGTCATCGACCCGGGCGGGTTCAGTGAGCCGGACGCCGCGGTCGGCGCCGACGCGGTGCTCGTCACCCACGAGCACCCCGACCACTTCGACGAGGGCAGGCTGCGCGCGGCGCTGGAGGACAATCCGGCCGCGCAGATCTGGACCCTGCGCAGCGTGGCCGAGCAGATCGAGACCGCCTTCCCGGGGCGGGTGCACACCGTCGGCGAGGGCGACGCCTTCGAGGCGGCGGGCTTCGAGGTGGAGGTGCACGGGCAGCTCCACGCGGTGATCCACCCGGACATCCCGCGCATCGCCAACGTGGGCTATGTCGTCGGCGGCAAGGTGTTCCACCCCGGCGACGCGCTCACCGTGCCGGACCGGGAGATCGAGACCCTTCTGCTGCCGGTGCACGCGCCGTGGAGCAAGGTCTCCGAAGTGATCGACTACGTGCGGGAGGTGGCCCCGCAGCAGGCCATCGACGTGCACGACGCGCTCCTCACCGACCTGGCCAGGCCGGTGTACGACGGCATGATCGAGAATCTGGGCGGCGCCCCGCACAGCAGGCTGGCCCCCGGGGAGACTGTCGGTCTCGCGCGGTAGATTCCGGGTATGCGTATCGCGACCTGGAACGTCAACTCCGTCACCGCCCGGCTGCCGCGGCTGCTCGCCTGGCTGGAGAGCTCCGAGACCGATGTGGTCTGCCTCCAGGAGCTGAAGTGCTCCGCCGAGGCGTTCCCCGCCGAGCAGCTCCGCGAGGCGGGGTACGAGGCGGTGGTCAACGGCGACGGACGGTGGAACGGCGTCGCGGTGCTCTCCCGCGTCGGCATCGAGGACCCGGTCGTGGGCCTCCCCGAGGGACCGGCCTACGACGGCGCGGAGGAGCCCCGCGCCGCCGCGGCCACCTGCGGCGGCGTCCGCGTCTGGTCGGTGTATGTGCCCAACGGCCGCGAGGTGGACCACCCGCACTACGCGTACAAGCTGGAGTGGCTGGACGCCCTGCGCCGCACGGCGGAGAAGGGCGCGCCCGGCGAGCAGCCCTTCGCCATCCTCGGCGACTACAACATCGCGCCCACCGACGACGACGTGTGGGACATCTCCCGCTTCGACGGCGCCACCCATGTCACGGAGGCGGAGCGTGCCGCGCTCTCGGCGCTGCGCGAGGCGGGCCTGTCCGACGTGGTGCCGCGCCCCCTGAAGTACGACCAGCCCTTCACGTACTGGGACTACCGCGAGCTGGGCTTCCCCAAGAACAAGGGCATGCGCATCGACCTGGTCTACGGCAACGCGCCCTTCGCCTCGGCGGTCAAGGACGCCTATGTGGACCGGGAGGAGCGCAAGGGCAAGGGCGCCTCCGACCACGCGCCCGTGGTGGTCGACCTGGAGCTGTGAGCCGGCCGTGAGGGGGCGCGGCGCCCGGTGAGGGCGTGCGGGGCGCTGCCGCGCGCCCTGTGGTGCTGAGGGCGTGCGGGATGCCACGCTGGCAGTTCGGGCTGCCTTCGCGAGGTGACATGCGGTGAACATCCCCTTTCTCGACCACTGGCGGAGACGGCACACGAGCGGCGCGGCCGGCGGCACGGGCGTGGCCACCGACCCCCTCGCCGAGGACCCCGAGCGCGCTGCCGAGCTGCTCTCGGAGTGCGAGCTGCTGCGCTATCACGCGGGCGGCGCCGGTGTGCGGCTCGACGACACCGCCGATTCGCTGAGCGCGCTGGACCAGCTCCTGCCGCGCTGGCGCGACGACCCCGAGGTCACGCCGTGGCTGGGCAGCGACGCGGGGCTGTATCTGGGCACGGTGATCGTCCGCACCGTCCCCGGCGCCTACTGGCGGCTGCGCCCCGACGGAGAGCCCGTGGTGCGCCTGCCCTCCGAGCGCGAGATCGACGTACTCGCCGAGGGCACGTCCTGGGCGGAGACGGGCACGCCGGAGCTGTCGCAGGTGTACGGGGAGGCGTCGGAGGGCTAGCGCCCCGAGCACAGTGCCGCTCACCCCGTGAACGGGATCGCGTACTCCAAGCGCCAGCGGTCCGCGCGTACCACCAGGTCGGACGTCTCCACGGGGTGGTCGTTCTCGTCGTAGTGGGTGCGTTCCACCGCCGTCACGCACTGGCCGGGGGAGCAGCCCAGGCTCTCCGCCTCGGGGCTCGTGGCGGGGCGGGCGGTGACCAGCTCCGCGGCGCGCACGATGCGGATGCCGATGGCGGCGAAGCGGCCGCGCACGCCGCGCCGCGCGTACGGACCGAGCTCGGGGTGCACCACGTCGGTGCCCTCGGTGAGGGCCAACGGCTCCCAGCTCGTGGCGAGTTGGACCGGGCGGCGGTCCGCCAGGTACTCGTACTGGGTGCGCATCACGCGGTCGCCCTGCGCGATGCGCAGCCGCTCGGCCACCCGCGCCGTGGCCGTCGCCGGCGCCGAGGTGGCCTCCCACACGAGCGCGGCCACCGGCTCCTCGCCGGCCGCCGCGATGTGCGCGGCGAAGGGCGAGTCCACCGCGCCGGTGGAGCGCAGCAGGGTGCCGGCCGGCGCGCGGTCGGAGACGAACACGCCGCGGCCGAACTGCCCCTCCGCGTACCCCGCGGCCTTGAGCACCCGCACCGCGCGGTCCACGGTCTGGTCGCTGGCCTCGTACGCGCGCTTGAGCTCGGAGCGCGAGGGGATGCGGGAGCCGACCCGGAGGCTGCCGTCGTCGATCTGGCGGCGCAGATCGTCGGCGATCCGCTGGTACACCGGCCTCGTCATCTTCGGCTCCCTTCGCCTCACCTCACCCGCCGGCAGCCGCCTGGGCACACCGTCGGCCGGGCGGCTGTCCGGCGAGGCTAGGTACGCAGGAGTGCCCTCCGTACCTAGGCGGGGGAGCGGGGAAGAGGATCACCGGCCGTGCCGCGCAAGGGCGTTGCGAGGTTCCGAGTATGGCGGGGCGGATGCGGCGCGGTACGGAGTTCGCCGGTACGGGGGACGGGCGCGGGGCGTGGGGCGGTGGGCGCACGGGAGTTGGGGGCCGCCCGCGCCGGGCTCCGGGCGCGGGCGTGTCCTGCCCGATGAGTCCGAAACGTCGGGATAGTTTCCGGTTTCTATGGAACCGGAACCGCTGATCGAGCTGCGCGGCGTCAACAAGCACTACGGAAGTCTCCATGTCCTGCAGGAGATCGAACTGACCGTGGGCCGCGGGGAAGTCGTCGTGGTCATCGGCCCGTCCGGCTCCGGCAAGTCCACGCTGTGCCGGACCATCAACCGCCTGGAGACCGTGGAGTCCGGCACCGTGCGCATCGCGGGGCAGCCCCTCCCGGAGGAAGGGAAGGAGCTGGCGCGGCTGCGCACCGAGGTCGGCATGGTGTTCCAGTCCTTCAACCTCTTCGCGCACAAGACCGCGCTGGCCAACGTGATGCTGGCCCCCGTCAAGGTGCGCAAGCGCCCCAAGGCCGAGGCCGAGCAGAGCGCGCGGCAGCTCCTGGACCGGGTCGGGCTCGCGGCGCACGCCGACAAGTACCCGGCGCAGCTCTCCGGCGGACAGCAGCAGCGCGTGGCCATCGCCCGCGCGCTGGCCATGGATCCCCAGGCGCTGCTCTTCGACGAGCCCACCTCGGCGCTCGACCCGGAGATGATCAGCGAGGTGCTGGAGGTCATGCAGCAGCTCGCGCGGGAGGGCATGACCATGGTCGTCGTCACCCACGAGATGGGCTTCGCGCGCTCGGCCGCGAACCGTGTGGTGTTCATGGCCGACGGCCAGATCGTCGAGGACCGGTCCCCCGAGGAGTTCTTCACCGCGCCGCGCAGCGACCGCGCCAAGGACTTCCTGTCCAAGATCCTGAAGCACTGAGAGGGGACGGGACCGTGCCGTCGAAGCGCAACCGCCTGCGCAACAAGCCCGCCGCACGCGCCGCCGTCGCCCTGTGCGCGCTCGCGCTGCTCGCCGCCGGATGCGGCCGTGCGGGCAGTCCGCCGGCCGTCGGGCCGCAGCCGGGGAAGCTGCCGCGGTACGCCGTCGACCAGGGCTTCCGGCTGCCGGACTCGGCCACCTGGAAGCGGGCCAAGGCGCGCGGCCACCTCGTCGTCGGCTCCAAGGAGGACCAGCCGGGGATGGGCGAGATGAACCCGGCGACGGGCAGGTACTCCGGTTTCGACGTGGAGATCGCCAAGATGATCGCGGCCTCGCTCGGCTTCGACCCGCGCACCCAGGTCACCTTCAAGGCCATCGCCTCGGCCAACCGCGAGACGGCCCTGCAGAACGGGCAGATCGACTACTACGTCGGCACCTACACGATCAACGACGGGCGCAAGAAGCTGGTCGGCTTCGCGGGCCCGTACTCCATCGCGGGGCAGCGGCTGCTGGTGCGCCGCGACGAGAAGGACATCACGGGCCCGGACACCATGAGCGGGCGGAAGATCTGCTCCGCCGTCGGCTCGACCCCGTACCAGCGGATCACCGAGGACTACCCGAAGGCCGTCGCCGTCGCCTACGACTCGTACGCGATCTGCGTCGACAACCTGCTCAACAAGCAGGTCGACGCGGTCACCACGGACGACACGATCCTGCTCGGCTACGCGGCCAAGAAGCCGCGCGACATGCGGGTCGTGGGGCCCCAGTTCTCCAAGGAGCCCTACGGCATCGGCCTGCCCAAGGGCGACAAGGCGCTCGGCCGCGCCATGAACGCCGCGCTCACCGCGCGGGAGAAGAACGGCGACTGGAAGCGCGCCTACGACGCGACGCTCGCGCTGTCCGGCGTGCCCGCGCCCCGCCCGCCCGCCGTCGACCGCTCGCTGACGAGCTGAAGGGCACGCCGATGAACGGACTCGACGTCCTCACCGACAACTACGCGCTCTACGGCGAGGGCTTCCTCGGCACCATCGAACTCACCGTCTACTCCTCGGTGATGGCCCTCGTGCTCGGCGTGATCGTGGCCGGCTTCCGGGTGGCGCCCGTGCGGGCACTGCGCGCACTCGGCACGGCCTGGGTCACGGTGCTGCGCAACACCCCGCTGACCCTGCTGTTCTTCGCGCTGCTCCTGGGGCTGCCGCGGTTCGGCGTGGCGCTGCCCTTCGAGGTGTTCGCTGTGCTGGCGCTGGGCTGCTACACCTCGGCGTTCATCTGCGAGGCGGTGCGCTCCGGCATCAACACCGTGCCGCTCGGGCAGGGCGAGGCGGCCCGCAGCCTTGGGCTGTCCTTCGGCCAGACGCTCACAGGGATCGTGCTGCCGCAGGCGTTCCGCACGGTGATCCCGCCGGTGGGCTCGACCCTGATCGCGCTCGCCAAGAACTCCGCCATCGCCGGTTCCTTCAGCGTGGTCGAGCTGCTGAGCACGTACAAGACGCTGAACGAGAACGGCTACAGCGTGGTCTGGGCGTTCGTGTGGATCGCGCTCGGCTATCTGATCCTGACCCTGACCATCAGCGCGCTCTTCCACGCGATGGAGCGCCGCTGGGGAGTCCCGAGGTGAGCCCCTTGACGTTGCTGACACGGTCGCCGCGGAGCAGGCTCCAGGCCAGGGCCAGCGCGCTCTACGACATCCCGGGCCCCAAGGCGCGCGCCCGGCACCTGCTGTACGGGGTGCTCACCGCGGCCGTCATCGTGGTGCTCCTGGTGCTGGCGGTCGGACTGCTCGTGCACACCGGGCAGTTCGCCGCGATCCGGTGGCGGCCCTTCACGTACGCGGGCATCCAGGAGCTGCTGCTGCGGGGGCTCGGCAACACGCTCAAGGCGTTCGCCTGCGGCGCGGTGCTGGCGCTGGTGCTGGGCGCGGTGCTGGCGGCCGGGCGGCTGTCCGACCACAGGGCGGTGCGCTGGATCGCCACGCTGTTCGTGGAGTTCTTCCGTGCCATGCCGCTGCTGGTGATGATCTTCTTCATCTTCGTGGCGCTCCAGGTGCAGGCGCTGCCCGCGCTGGTGGCGGGGCTCGCGCTCTACAACGGCTCGGTGCTCGCCGAGGTCTTCCGCGCGGGCGTCCACTCGGTCGACCGGGGCCAGCGGGAGGCGGCGTACGCGCTCGGGCTGCGCAAGACGCAGGTCATGGTGCATGTGCTGGTGCCCCAGGCGGTGCGCGCCATGCTGCCGACGATCATCAGCCAGCTCGTGGTCGCGCTGAAGGACACCTCGCTCGGCTACCTGATCACCTACGAGGAGTTCCTGCACGCGGGCAAGCTGATCGCCATCAACCTCGACTACGGGATGCCGTTCATCCCCGTGGTGCTGGTGATCTCGGCGATCTACATCGGCCTGTGCATGCTGCTCTCCTGGTTCGCGCGCTGGGTCGCGCAGCGGGAGCGCAGGAACGTGAAGACCGAGGCCGTGGACCTGGACGAGCAGCAGGTGGGGCAGGCCGGGCCTACGATGCCGGGTTCCTCTCGGTAGTACGGGGGTTCGGCGCGGCGTGGGGCAGCGGGCTCAGGGCCGCCGAGGAGACGTCCGCGACCTGTTCCACCACGTCGGGGCCGTACGCCTGGGAGTTGACCACCTTCAGGACCAGGCAGAAGCTGCGGTCGGTGCCGTGCTTGCGGGCCAGTTGCGCGTAGTTCCTGGCCAGATGGCGGGCCGCCGCCTGGTTGGTGATGGCGCTCTGGCCGCAGATCAGGAACACCGGGCGGGTGCCCCCGTTCCGCCCCGCGGTCAGGCGGGCCAGCAGCACGTGCTCGCGCAGGCCGTCCTCGTACCGGTAGCGCTCGGAGCCGACGGTGAACGCGCCGCCGTCGGGGCCGAGTCCGTGCTCGGTGTTGACCCGCACGCCGGGGAGCAGGGCCTGGAGGTGGGCCGCGGTGCGGCGGTTCGAGGTCGGGCCCCCGATGCAGAACTCGGTGCGCTCGCCGAAGCCCTGGCGTGCCGCGTCGTGCGAGACGAACTCCGCGTGCGCGCCGCACTCCTTGATCACCGCGGAGAGCTCCAGCAGCGCGTACACGTCGCGGCGGTTCACCGAGTGGTCGCTCGGGGCGCTGGCGTGCCTGTTGACCACGAGCAGGCAGGCGGACTCGTCCGGCAGTCCGAAGAACCGCTGCTTGCGCCGGAGTTTCCTGCGCCACAGGAACGTACGGCCGGTCCAGCCCAGCGCGGCGGTCAGCACGGCGGTGAGCACGCCGAGCAGGATCTCGCGGAGATTTTCGACCATGGCCGGAGCGTACTTGCCGGTTCCGTGATGTGCTGACGCGTCCGCGACATCCGGCTAGGCTTCGTGGATCTTGGAACTTCCGTCTCCTGGAGGTGCACCATGCGGCGTCAGCGCCAGCGCCACTCCGCCAGACTCCTCGCCGCCTTCACCGCGGCGGCAGCGGCCGTCGGCACGCTGACGGCGGGAACGGCACCGGCCCCCGACTCCTCGCAGAGCGGCGGGAGTTCGAGCCCGCCGGCCAAGTCGCCCGTCGCGGTCGGCAGCGGCGGAGCCGTCTCCAGCGTGGACGCCGACGCCTCGGCCGCCGGGATCGAGGTGCTGCGCAAGGGCGGCAACGCCACGGACGCGGCGGTGGCCACGGCGGCCGCGCTGGGCGTGACCGAGCCGTACTCCTCGGGCATCGGGGGCGGCGGCTACTTCGTGCACTACAACGCCAGGACCGGCAAGGTCGGCACGATCGACGGCCGCGAGAAGGCGCCGCTCAGCGCCGATGAGAACCTGCTGCTCGGCAAGGACGGCAAGCCGCTGCCCTTCGACGAGGCGGTCACCAGCGGACTCGGCGTCGGCACCCCGGGCACGCCCGCGACCTGGCAGTCCGCGCTGGACAAGTGGGGCAGCAAGCGGCTCGGCGACACGCTCGAGCCCGCGAAGCGGCTGGCGTCGAAGGGCTTCCGGGTCGATGAGACCTTCCGCAAGCAGACAGCGGACAACGAGAAGCGCTTCCGCGACTTCCCCGCGACGGCCGAGCTGTTCCTGCCCGGCGGCAAGCTCCCCGAGGTCGGCTCGACCCTCAAGAACCCCGACCTGGCGCGTACGTACGGGGAGCTGGCCCGCAAGGGCCCCGCGGCGATGTACCGCGGTGACCTGGGCAAGGACGTCGTACGCACGGTGCGCAAGCCCCCGGTGCGGGACGGCGCGCAGCGGAACGTCCGCGCGGGCGACATGACCGAGCGGGACCTGCGGGAGTACCGCGTGCGCGAGCAGAGGCCGACGCACAGCAGGTACCGCGGGCTCGACGTGTACGGCATGGCCCCCTCCTCCTCCGGCGGGACCAGCGTGGGCGAGGCGCTCAACATCCTCGAGCGCAGCAGGATGAGCAAGCTCAGTGAAAAGCAGTACCTGCACCGGTACTTGGAGGCGAGCCGCATCGCCTTCGCCGACCGCGGCCGGTGGGTCGGCGATCCCACCCAGGAGGACGTGCCCACCAAGGGGCTGCTCTCGCAGAGGTTCGCCGATTCGCGCGCGTGCCTGATCCGCGACGACAAGGCGCTGACCAGCCCGCTCGCGCCCGGCGACCCGCGCCACCCGGAGCGCTGCGACAAGGGAGGGAAGGCCGCGCCGACGACGTACGAGGGCCCCAACACCACGCATCTGACGGCCTCCGACAAGTGGGGCAACGTCGTCACGTACACCCTCACCATCGAGCAGACCGGCGGCAGCGGGATCACCGTGCCGGGGCGCGGCTTCCTGCTCAACAACGAGCTGACCGACTTCTCCTTCGCGCCCGCGCAGAAGGGCGTGCCTGACCCCAACCTGCCCGGGCCCGGCAAGCGGCCGCGCTCCTCGATGTCGCCGACGCTCGTGATGAAGCACGGGAAGCCGGCGCTGGCGCTGGGCTCGCCCGGCGGCGCGACCATCATCACCACGGTGCTCCAGACGCTGGTCAACCACGTGGACCGGGGCATGCCGCTGGTCGACGCGATCGCCGCGCCGCGCCTGTCGCAGCGGAACGCGGCGGAGACGGAGGCCGAGCCGAAGCTGTACGGGAGCCCGGTCGCGAAGCAACTGGAGGCGCTGGGCCACAAGTTCAAGCGCACCGACGAGATCGGCGCCGCGACGGGGATCCAGCGCCTGCCGGACGGCCGCTGGCTGGCTGCCGCTGAGCGTGAGCGGCGTGGCGGGGGCAGCGCGATGGTGGTGCGTCCGACTCCGTGACCGGTCGCGTGGTCTCGCCCCCTCGTGGGGCGGACCGCCGTCCCGCTGCGTGACACTTCGCGCTTGATTCCCTCTGCGCCACTGGGGCCGGTGCGTGACCCGCCGTCACCGCCGGCCCCTTGGGCTGTGGTCGCCCGCCGCCGCGGCGGGAAGCATGGCGGAATCCGTAAGTGAACTTCCTGCCCGAAAGGTTGTCTTGCGGGGGTTCTTCGCTATGAAGCCTCGTATGAGCACTCATGGTGAACGGACCGTGTTCCTCACGGTCAATGGGGAGAAGCGCGAACTGACGGGTGTGGACCCGCGGATGACGCTGCTCGACCTGCTGCGCGAGCGGCTGGGTCTGACCGGCGCGAAGAAGGGCTGCGACCGGGGCGAGTGCGGTGCCTGCACGGTGCACCTGGACGGGAAGCGGGTGCTGTCCTGCCTCACCCTGGCGCTGTCGGCCGCCGACCGCGACGTGGGAACGGTCGAGGGCCTGGCATCGGCCGGCGGCGAACTGCGCGTCATGCAGCAGGCGTTCCACGAGCACGACGCGTTCCAGTGCGGCTACTGCACGCCGGGTCAGCTCATGTCGGCCGTCGCGTGCGTGCGCGAGGGGCACACGGGCAGCGCCGAGGAGATCGCCGAGTGGATGAGCGGCAATCTGTGCAGGTGCGCGGCCTACCCGCAGATCACGGCGGCGGTCGCGGCGGCCGCGGCCGTCTCGGGTGACGGCGGCGCGGGCGACCGTGGACCGGCCGGCGGCGGCGCGGTGCGGTTCGGCGAGGGGGAGGGCGGTGGCGGGACATGAGGGAGTTCGCGTACGAGCGGGCGGCCGATCTCGCGGGGGCGCTCGCCGCGCTCGCCGAGCCCGGTACCCAGCCGCTGGCCGGCGGCACCGAGCTGCTCAACTGGCTGAAGGAGGGCATCGAGGAGCCCGACCGCCTGGTGGACATCGGCGCCCTGCCCCTGGACGAGGTGACCGCGTCCCGCAGCCACCTCGTGCTCGGCGGCACGGCCCGGATGAGCGCGGTCGCCGCGCACCCGGAGGCCGCGGCCTTCCCCGTACTGGTGCAGGCGCTGCTCCTCGGCGCCTCACCGCAGTTGCGCAACATGGCCACCCTCGGCGGCAACCTCCAACAGCGCACCCGCTGCCCGTACTTCCGCGCCGAGCACGGTGAGCTGCCCTGCAACAAACGCACCCCGGGCTCGGGATGCGCCGCGCTGATGTCGGGGGAGACCGAACGGCACGCGCTCTTCGGCTGGACCGAGGAGTGCGTGGCCACCCACCCCTCCGACCTCGCGGTGGCGCTCGCCGCGCTGGACGCGGAGATCCGCACCGAGGACGCGGCGGGAGGGCGGCGCACCCTGTCGGCCGCCGAGTTCCACCTCACCCCGCAGGACGCGCCGCCGCACCGGAACACCGTGCTGCGGCCCGGCGAACTGATCACCCAGGTGCGGGTGCCGTGGGGGAGCGCCACGCGCAGGTCCCGCTATGTGAAGGTGCGCGAGCGCGCCTCGTACGAGTTCGCGCTGGTCTCGGCTGCCGTGGTGCTGCCGCGCATGGAGGGCGGCGCCTTCGGCTCCGTACGGATCGCGCTCGGCGGCGTCGCGCACCGGCCGTGGCGGCTGTACGCGGCCGAGGAGGCGCTGGCGGGCGTCGGGCCCGACGACGTGGCGGGCCAACGGCGCGCGCTGGAGCGGTCGTTCGACGAGGCGCGCCCGCTGCCGGGCGGCCGGAACGCGTACAAGCGCGAACTCGCCCTGCGCACCGCGCTGCGGGCACTGCGCGAGGCGGCGTACGCGGAGGACGGCGGAGGCACCGCGACGGACCGGCACACCACGGACGTCGGCACGACGGACCGGCACACGACCGACGTCGGCGCCGCCGACCGGCACACGACGGACTCCGAAACCGTGGACAGGCACACGACCGACAGCGAGCCGGACACCGGACCGGACACCGGGCGAGGCACCGGGGAGGGGGAGCGGTGATGAGCGTGACGGAGACGCCCCCCGCGGGGTACCGGCGGCCCGACGGGCCCGAGAAGCTGACCGGGACGGCGCGCTACGCCGGCGACACCACGGCGGCGGGACTCGACCCCGCCGACCACGCGGCGCTGGTCACCGCCGCCGTGCCGCACGCGCGCATCGCCTCGCTCGACATCGAAGCCGCGCTCGCCGCGCCCGGCGTGACCGCGGTGCTGACGGCGGCCGACCTGCCGCCGATGGCGCTGGAGACGCCGTTCCCGCTGGGCCAGCCGCTGCTGCCGATGCACGGCGGCCTCGCCGCGCGGGTGCGCTACGAGGGCCAGCCGCTGGCGATCGTGCTCGCCGCGACGGGCGAACAGGCGCGGTACGCGGCCCGGCTGGTGCGCGCGGAGTACGACCGCACCGAGCAGGTGCGCGCCTTCGAGGGCGCGGAGGACGCGGTCCCGCGGGTGAACATCACGCCGCCCGAGGAGGAGCGCGGCGACCTCGGCGCCGGGCTGGCCGCGGCGCACACCACCGTGCGCGAGACGTACGAGACCGCCGACCGGCACCACAACCCCATCGAGCCCTCGGCCACGCACGCGCGCTGGGAGGGCGACAGGCTCACGCTGCACGACAGCGTGCAGTCGATCACCGGCACGCGGGACGCGCTGGCCGCGGTCTTCGGGGTGCGCCCCGAGGACGTGCGGGTGATCTGCCCGTTCACCGGGGGCGGCTTCGGCTGCAAGGGCTTCGTGTGGCCGCATCAGGTCCTGGCGGCGGCCGCTGCCAGGGCGGTGGGCCGCCCCGTGAAGCTGGTGCTCACCCGCGCCCAGATGTTCACCGCCTGCGGCCACCAGCCGCGCACCCGCCAGACCGTCACCCTCGGCGCCGACGAGGAGGGACGGCTCACCGCGCTGGAGCACCGCTCTGTCAACGCGAGCGCGCTGGACGGCGACCACGGCGAGGAGACGACCCCGGGGTCCACCTGGATGTACGCCTCTCCCGCGATCCGCGTCCGGCGCCGCGTCCGGCATCTGACCCGCGCGATGCCCACGCCGATGCGGGCGCCGCACGAGGGTCCCGGCATGTTCGCGCTGGAGTGCGCGATGGACGAGCTGGCCTGGGCCACCGGCCTGGACCCCGTCGAACTGCGGCTGCGCAACGAGCCGGAGGCCGACCCCATGAGCGGGCTGCCCTTCTCCTCGCGCAAGCTGCGGGAGTGCCTGCGCACCGGCGCCGAGCGCTTCGGCTGGGCGGAGAGGGCGAACAGGGCGCCCGAGCCGCGCAGTTGGCGCGAGGGCGACGAACTGATCGGCTGGGGCATGGCAGCGGCCACCATGGAGACCTTCCCTCCCGGCCCCACCCTCGCGCGGGTCGGCGTGGACCGGGGCGGGCGGATCATGGTGGAGGCCGCGACCGAGGAGATCGGCACCGGGCAGCCCGCGATGATCGCCACCATCGTCGGCGAGGTGCTGGGCGTGCGGCCCGAGGAGGTGCGGCGCCTGGAGTGGGGCGACTCGGACCTGCCGGACACCCCGATCACCGCGGGCTCCACCTCGACCATGGGCCTCGGCTCGGCCGTGCACGCCGCCGCGGTCAAGCTGCGCGGGATGCTGGAGACAGGGGACCGCCCGGGGGCCGGCGAGGAACTGGTGGCCGAGGCGTCCTGGCGGCCCGACACCACGGAGCGCGCGGGCTACTCCACGCACACGTACGGCGCCGTGTTCGCCGAGGTGCGGGTGGACGAGCAGCTCGGCACCGTACGCGTGGCACGCTGCACCGGCGTCTACGCGGCGGGCCGCATCGTGAACCCGCTCGCCGCGCGCAGCCAGATGACCGGCGGCATGGCCTGGGGCATCGGCCAGGCGCTGCTGGAGGACTCCCGATTCGACGAGCGCTTCGGCCGCTTCACCAGCAAGAACCTGGCGGGGTACGTGGTTCCGGTGAACGCCGACGTGCCCCCTCCCTCCGCGCTCGATGTGTCCTTCGTCGACGACCACGACCCGGTGGCCAGCGCGATCGGCGCGAAGGGCATCGGCGAGCTGGGCGCGGTCGGCGTGGCCCCCGCGCTGGTCAACGCGGTGTACCACGCGACGGGCGTGCGGGTGCGGAGGCTGCCGGTCTCGGTGCCCGACCTGGTGGGCTGAGCCCGGGGGCGGGGAGGGAACGGAAAGGAGGGTGTAGCCCGCGCGTAACGCGGGTCGTAACACCGCGGGTGTTGCATGCGTCGCATGCCCATGTCTCAACAGCGCGCCGCCGCATGCCCGTTGGAAGCGTTCGCCGGGGAACTGCGGCGGCTGACCGGGCTGCTCGATCCGCGGGAGGGCTGGTACGCGGTCTTCGCCGGGGGTGATCCGGCCGGGCTGCGGGACTGTCTGGAGGGGCGGGAGGTCCCGCCGTGGGACGTGCTCGCCTCGCTGCTGCACGACGTGGCGGTCCGGCACGGCGCCGGGACGGCGCACGCGGCGCGGCGGCGCCTGGGCGAGAGCTACCCGCGCGCGGTTGCCGCGTACGACGAACGGGCGGGCGGTGAGGAGGCGCTGCGCGGGCGCCTCCGGGCGGCCGAGAGGGAACGGGAGGCCGCGGCGGTGCGTGAGCGCGGACTCCTGGCGGAGGGCGCGTCCGCCTCCGAGGCGGCGTGGGCGCGTGACTACCGCGAGCGGACCGAGGCCCGCTGCGCGGAGCTGCGGGCGCGGCTGGAAGGGGGACGGCCGGCGACCCCGGTCACCGGCCCGTCTCCTGACGCGGGCCCCGCCCCGGACCCGGACCCCGTCCCCGCCCCGGGCCCCGCCCCGGCCCCGGTCGAGAGGCGGGCGCGGGGCGGCGGTTCGCGGTTCGCCGGGGTGAAGGGTGCGGGGGAGGATCCGGGGCCCTCGCTCGTACCGCCTGGCATGGAGGCGGGAGGTGCGGCGGCCCCGCAGGGCGGCGCGCGCTTCGCGGGGGCGGTGGACGACGCGGGTCCCGTGCACCGTGATCCCGACGCGGAGGAGCTCGACGTCGCGCGGGAACGCGCGCGGGACGTGCTGCGCGAGCTCGCGGCGCTGCACCGCGCCGACCGCGCGGGAGGGGCGCATGTGCGGCTGTGCGCCGCGGCCCGCGGACCGGCCCTGGAGCTCGCCGTGCTGGTGGGGGAGCTGGACGCCGCGGGGTGGGCGGCCGACGGTACGACCCTGCTGTGGGAGGCGGCCTGCCTTCCGCCCCGCGAGCTCGCGGCGGCGGCCGACGCGCTCGCCGCGACGGGGCGGGACGCCGAGTGCGCCCAGTTGCTGCGGCAGGGGGTGGCGCGCCCCGTGGAGGAGGTGGCGGAAGCGGCGCTGGAGCTGCACGGGGCGGGCCGCTTCACCGAGCTCGGCACGCTGCTCGCGGCGCTGATCCGTTCCCGTACGCCGGTGGAGACGGCGTCCGCGGCCCACGCGGGGCCGCGGGTCCTGGTCCCGGCACTGCTCTCCGCGGCCCGCGAGGTCTCGCCCCACGCCTACGACTCCACGGCGAACGCGCTGCGGGGTACGGGACTGCCGGGGGTTCCGGAACATGCCTAGGCGCTCTGCGCCCCTCGCCCCCTCAGCGCCCCCGCGCCCGCAACGCGCCGTCCGTCGCGGTCAGGACGATCAGCAACGCACTCAACACGGCCGTGACGGTGGCCACTTGGTGCAGCCCCGCGTCGGTGGCGCGGGCCCCGTAGCACAGCGCGATCAGGCTGGACGCGGTGATCGCGCCGATGTACTGCGCCGTGCGCTGGAGCCCCGCGGCCGCGCCCACGCCGTCGCGGGGCGCCTGCGCGGCGACGGCCGCCTGGTTGCCGGTCCCGGCGAGGCCCTGCGGGAGCCCGAAGAGCACGGCCGCCGCGAGCAGCACGGGCAGCGGGGTGCCGTGCCCGGAGAGCAGCAGCACGCCGCTTCCGGCGAGCAGCACGACGGCGGCCAGCGCCAGCGGCCCCGCGATGCCCTTCGTGCGGGCGCCGAGCAGCGAACACACCGCCGCCGCCACGGACATGGGGAGGGTGACGAGCCCGGCATGGAAGGAGGACATGCCGTGCGCCTCCTCCAGCCACTGCGCGAAGCCGTACATGACGCAGTAGATGACCAGGTACGCGAGCCCGTGGCGCGCATAGGTGCGCACCAGCGGGCCGTTGCCGGCGAGCATCCGCAGGTCCAGGAAGGGCCGCGGGGTGCGCAGTTGCCACCACACCAGCGCGCAGCCGAGCGCGGCGGCGGGCAGGAGCAGCAGCCACTCCGGGTGCGCGAGGTCCATCAGGAAGAGCATCCCGACGGTGAGGGTCGCCGCGAACAGGGCGATGCCGAGCGGGTCGAGGGAGTGTGCCGCGCCGTGTTCCCGGTCCTCCGCCGCGCTCCCGTCGTCGCGGGGCAGCCACAGCAGCGCGAGCAGCAGGCCGATCAGCGCCACCGGGATGTTCACGGCGAAGATCGCGCGCCAGCCCAGCGTCGCGGCGAGCGCGCCGCCCAGCACCGGGCCCACGGCCGCGCTGCCGAGCGAGGCGAGGGAGAGCCGCGCGAGCACCGTACGCGGCACCTGCCGCCCGAGCCGCGCCGCGCGCAGCCGCAGCATCGCCATGGCGCACGGGTACGCGGCCGACGTACCGATCCCCAGCAGCACACGGGAGGCGATCAGCCACCCGAAGGCGGGCGCGAGGGCGCCGACCAGCCCCGCGGCCACCACGACCAGCAGCCCGGCGAGGAACACCCGCCGCGCGCCGAGCAGATCGGCCAGCTTGCCCATGGTGGGCTGCGCGACGGCGCTGGCCAGGTAGAGCGAGGCCACCAGCCACGCGGTGTCGGCGGCACCGACACCGAAGGCCCGGCCGATCGCGACCAGCGCCGTGGCGATCATCGTGGAGTTGACCGGGTTGAGCACCGCGCCGAGCAGCAGCGGCGTCATGAGGCGGGCGCCGAAGGGGGAGCGGTCCCCGGGATCGGCGGGGCCGGCCGCGGTACGGGGCGCGGTGTCCGCGCCCGGGGTTCCTGTGTCCGCGGCGCCCGCGCCGCTCGCCGTACCCCTGGCTATCCCGCTCACTGCTGCATCAGGCGCTTCATCAGCTCGTTCGCCTCGGCCAGCGTGCGGCGCTCGTCCGCCGTGAGGCGGGTGTCCACGGCCTCGGCCAGCCAGTCGTACTTGGCCCTGCGCACCGTGGCCAGGGTGTCCCGCCCGAGCTGGGTGAGGGCGAAGACGACCTGCCGCCCGTCGGTCGGATGCGGGCTGCGCTCGACGATGCCGTGCTCCTCCAGCACGCCGAGGGTGGCCCGCATGGACTGCGGGCGGACCAGCTCGGCGCGGGCGAGCGCGGCGATGGTGGTGGGGCCCTCCGCGTCGATGCGGTGCAGGACCGCGCGCTGCGAGGGGGTCAGCCCGTCCTCGGTGGGCGACGCGGCGCGGAGCCTGCGGTGCAGGCCGCCCACGGTCACCGCGAGGTCGGCCGCGAGGTGGCCGCTGTCCTGGGCGCCCTTGTGAGCGCTGTCCCTTCCCATGCGGCCGACGGTAAATCTCGACAGGGAAACTTGCAAGTTTCCCTGTCGAGTCCTCCGGCTCCGGGAGGTGCGTCAGTCCCCGGTCGGCACCTCCAGCCGGGACGGCCGCCCCTCCGGCGAGGAGAAGGAGAGGCGGGAGCCGGAGGAATTGTGGTCGATGTAGAGCGGATCGGCCCCGTCCACGACCAGCGCCAGCCTGTGTCCCCTGGGCACGTCGTACGCCGTCGAGAACAGGTCCGCCGACACCGGGAACGCCTTGCCCGGCTCCTTGTCGTGGAAGGTGAACGGCGCGTGCGTGACCAGCTTCCCGCCGCCGAGCGGGCCCACGTCGTAGAGGTACGCGATGCCCGTGCCGCTGGACTTCGCGCTCCGCACGGTGGTGTTCAGCCGCGGCGTGCCCCGTACCTTCAGCCCCTTCTCGTACGGCGCGCTCTTCCACACGGCCGCCCGCTCGCGGGGCAGCAGCGGCAGCGATACGCCGGGCGGCGCCTTGAGGAACTGGTCCAGGATGCTGGACAGGAAGATCACGCCGCCGTCCGCTCCCGAGTCCCGGCCGTTGATCTTCCGGGGCGCGGCGAGGTCGAGGGTGCGGCTGCCCGAGGGCACGTCCGACCAGCTCCGATAGCCCTCGTAGCCGCCGCCGGAACGGGACTTGAGGCGTACGGGGGCCTCCTGGTCCACGCCGTTGCGCTCGCCCTTGAGGTAGCGGTCGAACCAGCGGTGCGCGCTGGTCCACGTGTCGTTGGGCAGCCCGAGCAGCCCGCCCGCCTCGGCCGTCGCGTGGTCGCCCGGACGGAACTCCAGCCGCTTGGGGCCCTTGAGCTTCTCGAAGAAGTCGGCGTACTGGTTCGGCGGGAAGATCGAGTCGCCCCAGGCGTTGCCCATCATGATCGCGGGCTTGTTGCGGTTGATGCGGTCCAGCTCGTAGGCCGCCGAGCGCTTCTTCCCCCAGGCGATCATCTCGTCCTCCTTCGCGAGGTTGGAGGAGAGGAAGTCCTTGAGCACCTGCTTGAGTTCGGGGCTGGGGCGCCCGGTGAGCGCGCCGGCGCCGCCCAGCAGCCCCGCCGCCTGGGCGTGCTGCGTACGGCCGCTGTAGATGGAGCCGATCAGGTCGGCCCAGCCGCTCAGCGCGGCCACGGACTTGATCCGCTTGTCGTGGCCCGACGCCAGGAGCCCGATGCCCGCGCCGTACGAGACGCCCGCCATGCCGACCTTGGAGGGGTCGGCGGGGGTGTGGGCGAGGGCCCAGTCGATGACCTTGGAGGCGTCCCGCACGTCCTCGGGCCCGGCCGTCTCGATGTTCCCGCCGGACTGCCAGAAGCCGCGCGCGTTGTAACTGACCACCACATAGCCGGAGTCGGCGAACTTCTTCGCCTGCGCCAGATATTCGACCTGCGGCATGCCCCAGCTCGTGGGCAGCACGACGACGGGGAAGCGCTCGCCGGGCCGCGCGCCGGAGGGGGTGACGACGTTGGCCTTGAGCGTGGTGCCGCCGTCCCCGGCGATGTCGACGAAGCGGACGCCGGGCGCCTGCGCGGGCTTGTCGTCGGCGCGCACCGCGGGCGCGGCGGCCAGCGAGCCCGTCGCGACGATTCCGGCGGCGAGCGCGGTGAGAGCGGAGCGGCGGCCGCCGGTGCCGCGGCGGGTGAGGGAGCGGGGGATCCGTGGCGTGCCGGACGAGGCCATGAGCGGCTCCAGACGTCGTCGTCCTGTGGGGGACCGAAGTGACTGGAGAGTAAGGCGAGTTGCTTACCCGAGGTAACCCGTCGGTAGGTTACGTGCGGGTAACGAAGTCGCGTACGGCGAAAGGTGGCCGATTCGCCGGTGTCGCGCGAGTGGTCTTGTCACCGCCCACAAGCGGACTTACGGTCACAGCCTCACGTGATCTACGCGTGTCGCACATGCCGCTGCCCTTACGGAGGAGCTGCTCATGCCCGAGGTCGTGCGCGCCGCGCTGGTCCAGGCGACCTGGACCGGCGATACCGAGTCAATGATCCGGAAGCATGAGGAGCACGCGCGCGCCGCGGCCGCGCAGGGCGCGCGGGTCATCGGCTTCCAGGAGGTCTTCAACGCCCCGTACTTCTGCCAGGTGCAGGACCCCGGGCACTACAGGTGGGCCGAGCCGGTGCCGGACGGGCCCACCGTGCGGCGGATGCGGGAGCTCGCGCGGGAGACCGGCATGGTGGTCGTGGTGCCGGTCTTCGAGGTCGACGGCTCGGGCTTCTACTACAACACCGCGGCGGTCATCGACGCGGACGGCACGGTGCTCGGCAGCTACCGCAAGCACCACATCCCCCAACTCAAGGGTTTCTGGGAGAAGTTCTACTTCCGCCCCGGCAACCTCGGCTGGCCGGTCTTCGACACGGCGGTCGGACGTGTGGGCGTGTACATCTGCTACGACCGGCACTTCCCCGAGGGGTGGCGGGAACTCGGGCTCGCCGGGGCCCAGTTGGTCTACAACCCCTCGGCCACCTCGCGCGGCCTCTCCTCGTACCTGTGGCAGCTCGAACAGCCGGCGGCCGCTGTCGCGAACGAGTACTTCATCGCCGCGATCAACAGGGTCGGCACCGAGGAGTACGGCGACAACGACTTCTACGGCACCAGCTACTTCGTGGACCCGCGCGGCCAGTTCGTCGGCGACGTGGCCAGCGACAAGGAGGAGGAACTCGTCGTGCGCGACCTCGACTTCGGGCTGATCGACGAGGTGCGGCAGCAGTGGGCCTTCTACCGCGACCGCCGCCCCGACGCGTACGAGGGGCTGGTGCGGCCGTGACGCACGCACCGCACGGGGCGCCCGGCGAGCTCTACGACCGGCACCGCGCCGTCATGCCCGACTGGATGGCGCTCAACTACCAGCGGCCCATCGAGATCACCCACGGCGAGGGCCGGCATGTGTGGGACGGCGAGGGCAACCGCTACCTCGACTTCTTCGGCGGCATCCTCACCACCATGACCGCGCACGCGCTGCCCGAGGTCACCAAGGCGGTCAGCGAGCAGGCCGGGCGCATCCTGCACACCTCCACGCTCTATCTCAACCGGCCCATGGTGGACCTGGCCGAGCGCATCGCGGCGCTCTCCGGCATCCCCGACGCGCGGGTCTTCTTCACCACATCGGGCACCGAGGCCAACGACACCGCGCTGCTGCTCGCCACCAATTACCGCAGCTCCAACCAGGTGCTGGCGATGCGCAACAGCTACCACGGGCGCTCCTTCTCCGCGGTCGGCATCACCGGCAACCGCTCCTGGTCGGCGACCAGCCTCTCGCCGCTCCAGACCCTCTACGTCCACGGCTCGGTGCGCACCCGCGGGCCCTTCGCGCACCTCGGCGACGCGGAGTTCACCGCGGCCTGCGTGGAGGACCTGGAGGACGTGCTCGGGCAGACCCGGGGCAACGTCGCCGCGCTGATCGCCGAACCGGTGCAGGGCGTGGGCGGGTTCACCTCGCCGCCCGACGGGCTGTTCGGCGCCTTCCGCGAGGTGCTCCAGCGCGAGGGCATCCTGTGGATCAGCGACGAGGTGCAGACGGGGTGGGGCAGGACCGGGGATCACTTCTGGGGCTGGCAGGCGCACGACAGGGCAGGGCCGCCGGACATCGTCACCTTCGCCAAGGGCATCGGCAACGGCATGTCGGTCGGCGGCGTGGTGGCCCGCGCCGAGGTCATGAACTGCCTCGGCGCCAACTCCCTCTCCACCTTCGGCGGCAGCCCCGTCACCATGGCCGCGGCCAACGCCAACCTCAACCACGTGCTGGAACACGACCTGCAGGGCAACGCGCGCCGCGTCGGCGGCCTGCTGCTGGAGCGGCTGCGCGCCGCGGCAGCCCCGCTCGGCGTCGTACGAGAGGTGCGCGGGCGCGGCCTGATGATCGGGGTCGAGCTGGTGCTGCCCGGCGGCGACACCCCGTCGCCCGAGGCCGCCTCGTACGTGCTGGAGGCGGCGCGCGAGGGCGGGCTGCTGGTCGGCAAGGGCGGCGGGCACGCCACCGGCAGCGTGCTGCGCATCGCCCCGCCGCTGACCCTCACGGTCGCCGAGGCCGAGGAGGGCGCGGGAATCCTGGAGGGCGCGCTGCGCGCGGCCGACGCGAGGCTCGGAGGGAGCAGGTCATGACCGGCGACAGGACGGTGGTGCGCGGCGGGCTCGTGATCACCGCAGCGGACGAGGTGCACGCGGACGTCCTGATCGAGGACGGCAGGGTCGCGGCGCTCGCCGCGCACGGCAGCGACGCGGCACAAGCGTGGGGCGACGCGCGGGAGTTGGACGCGACGGACAGGTACGTCCTGCCGGGCGGCGTGGACGGGCACACGCACATGGACTTCCCGTTCGGCGGGACCTTCTCCTCCGACGACTTCGCCACCGGCACCCGCGCCGCTGCCTGGGGAGGCACCACGACGATCGTGGACTTCGCCGTGCAGACCAAGGGGCATCCGCTGCGCGAGGGCCTGGACATGTGGCACGCCAAGGCGGACCAGCAGTGCGCCGTGGACTACGCGTTCCACATGATCCTCTCGGATGTGAACGAGGGGACGCTCAAGGAGATGGACCTGCTGGTGGAGGAGGGGGTCACCTCCTTCAAGCAGTTCATGGCGTACCCCGGCGTCTTCTACAGCGACGACGGGCAGATCCTGCGCGCGATGCAGCGCTCGGCCGCCAACGGCGGGCTGATCATGATGCACGCGGAGAACGGCATCGCCATCGACGTCCTGGTCGAACAGGCCCTGGCCCGCGGCGAGACCGACCCGCGGCACCACGGCGAGGTCCGCAAGGTGCTGCTGGAGGCCGAGGCCACGCACCGCGCGATCCAGCTCGCGCGGGTGGCGGGCGCGCCGCTGTACGTGGTGCACGTGTCGGCCGAGGAGGCGGTCGCGGAGCTGTCCGCGGCGCGCCGCATGGGCCTCCCGGTCTTCGGTGAGACCTGCCCGCAGTACCTCTTCCTCTCCACCGACAACCTCGCCGAGCCGGACTTCGGCGGAGCGAAGTACGTGTGCAGCACGCCGCTCAGGCCGCGCGAGCACCAGGCGGCGCTGTGGCGGGGGCTGCGCACGGACGACCTCCAGGTGGTCTCCACCGACCACTGCCCGTTCTGCTTCTCGGGCCAGAAGGAGCTGGGCCGCGGTGACTTCTCCAAGATCCCCAACGGGATGCCGGGCGTGGAGCACCGCATGGACCTCCTCCACCAGGGCGTCGTGGAGGGACATCTGACCCGTCGCCGCTGGATCGAGCTGGCCTGCGCGACGCCGGCGCGGATGTTCGGGATGTATCCGAAGAAGGGCACGCTCGCGCCCGGTTCGGACGCCGACCTGGTGCTCTACGACCCGCACGCCGAGCAGACCCTGTCGGCGGAGACGCACCACATGAACGTCGACTACTCGGCGTACGAGGGCAAGCGGATCACCGGACGGGTGGAGACCGTCCTGTCACGCGGCGAGACGGTCATCGACCGCCGCGAGTTCACCGGGCGCGCGGGCCACGGCCGCTATGTGCCGCGCGGCATCTGCCAACTGCTGGGCTGACCAGGCGAAATGGGGTTCCGTCGATGACCATGGACTTCGGCCTCGTACTCCAGCCGGACCCGCCCTCCTCGCGCACCGTCGAGCTGATGCGGCGGGCCGAGGCGCGGGGCTTCCGGTACGGCTGGACCTTCGACTCCGCCGTGCTGTGGCAGGAGCCGTTCACGCTGTACGCGCGCATCCTGGAGCACACACGGGAGCTCACGGTCGGCCCGATGGTGACCAACCCCGCGACGCGCGCGCCCGAGGTGACCGCCTCCACCTTCGCCACGCTCAACGAGATGTACGGCAACCGCACGGTGTGCGGCATCGGCCGCGGTGACTCGGCCATGCGCTTCGCGGGGCGCAGGCCCACGACCCTCGCGCGGCTGAGCGCGGCCATGCGCACCATCCGCGACCTGGCCGAGGGGCGCGAGACGGACCTCGAAGGGCACCGGCTGCGCATCCCGTGGGTGGAGGGCGGGCGGCTGCCGGTGTGGATGGCCGCGTACGGGCCGAAGGCGCTGGCCATGGCGGGACGTGAGGCGGACGGCTTCATCCTCCAGCTCGCCGACCCGTATCTGACCGGCTGGATGGTGCGCGCCGTGCGCGAGGCGGCGGCGGAGGCGGGCCGCGACCCCTCCGGGGTCACCATCTGCGTGGCCGCTCCCGCGTATGTCGGGGACGACCTCGCGCACGCGCGGGAGCAGTGCCGCTGGTTCGGCGGCATGGTCGGCAACCACGTCGCCGACCTGGTGGCCCGCTACGGGGAGACCTCGGACGCCGTCCCCGGCGCGCTGACCTCGTACATCAAGTCCCGCCAGGGCTACGACTACGCGCACCACGGCCGCGCCGGGAACCCCGACACGGCCTTCGTGCCGGACGAGATCGTGGACCGCTTCTGCCTGCTGGGCCCGCCCGAGGCGCACGTGGAACGGCTGCGGGAGCTGCGCGAGTTGGGCGTCGACCAGTTCGCGGTGTACGCGATGCACGACGCGATCGAGCGGACGGTGGACGCGTACGGGGAGGAGGTCATGCCCGCGCTGGCCGACGGGAGTTGAGTGCGGCGCGGGCTAGAGGATCACGTGCGGCAGGAAGCGCGCGTACTCGTCGGTGACCAGCGCCTCGGACTCCCGGATGCCCAGACCCGCCGCCTCGCCGTCCACCACCCAGGCACCGAGCACCGTGCGGTTGCCGTCGAAGTCGGGGAGCGGGCACAGGGCCTGGTAGCAGCAGGGCTCGTCCCGCACCCCGGGCTCCGAGCCCGCCTCGTGCAGGGTGACGCCCTCGCCCTCGCGGCCCAGCAGGGGCTTCGCGGCCCAGCCGGTGCCGGCGGCGAGTTCGCGCGGGCCGTCCAGATACGCGGGCAGCAGGTTGGGGTGCTCCGGGTAGAGCTCCCAGAGGATCGCCATGAGCGCCTTGTTGGAGAGCAGCATCTTCCACGCGGGCTCGATCCACAGGGTGCTGCCGGTGCCTCCGCCGTTGTCCAGGGTGTCCAGCACATGGCCGCCGAAGGTGTCGGTCGCCAGCCACTCCCAGGGGTACAGCTTGAAGCAGGCGCGGATGAACTTGAGGCGCTGGTCCACGAAGCGGCCGGACAGCCGGTCCCAGCCGATCTCCTCGACCGGGATGGCCACGGTTTCGAGTCCGGCCTGTTCGGCGGTCTCCTGGAGGTAGGCCACCGTCATGAGGTCCTCGCCGAGCTCGTCGCTCGCCGAGTGCGCGAAGTGCAGGGGAGCGCCGGGAGGGAGCAGCGGGGCGTGCTTCTTCCACGCGTCCACCAGCCGCTCGTGGAGCGAGTTCCACTGGTCGGCGCCGGGGAAGCGGTCCTCCATCCAGAACCACTGCGGCGACGCCGCCTCCACCAGTGAGGTCGGCGTGTCCGCGTTGTACTCCAGCAGCTTCGCCGGGCCGCCCCGGCCGTCGTACCGCAGGTCGAAGCGCCCGTACAGGCTGGGCAGTTCGGCGCGGCGGCGCCAGGACTCCGCGACGCGCGCGGCGATCGCCGGGTCGGTGATGCCGAGGTCGGCGAAGCGGCCGTGCTCCACGATGTGCGCGGCCGCCGCCAGGCACATCCCGTGCAGCTCCTCGACGACGTCCTCCAGCGCCTCGACCTCGGGCAGCGTGAACGCGTAGTACGCGCTCTCGTCCCAGTAGGGGCGCAGCGAGCCGTCGGGGAAGCGGGTCAGCGGGTAGATGCAGCCCTGCTCCTCGACGGTTTCCTGCCAGTCGGGGCGCGGTTCGATGCGGTGCCGTTCCATGCGCGGGGCCCGTTCCTCGTGCGTTCCGCCGCCGTCAGCCGCCGAAGCTTCCGCCGGAGGAGGACGAGTCATCGTCGTCGCAGCCGAACCCGCCGCGCTCCACGGCCAGATCGTGGCTGAAGGTCCCGCCCTCGGCGCGGCGCCCCTCCACCTCGCCGCCGTAGTACCAGCGCGGTTCGGTGCCGGCGGCGCGCGCGGTGCGGGGCTTGGACGCGGGGGACCGGTCGGTCACCGCGTGGGTCTGCGTCACGTGGGTCTGCGTCGCGTTGGCCTGCATCGCGTCGGTCTTGTGCGTGCTGGACCTCTGCGTGGTGGCGCCGGACTGCGCGCCGCCGGGTGCGCACTCGCTCGCGCTGAGCGTCTTGTAGCCGCGGACGGCGTCGTAGCTGTCGCGGTCCACGCAGCGCTTGTCCGGCTCCGAGGCGCACCCGGACAGCGCGGCGGCGAGCGCGCCCATGCTGCCGAGGATCACCGTGCTGGAGCGCAGGGCGCGCGGGCGCGAGCGCGGTGCCTTGCGCGCCGAGGACTCCCGCGCCCGCGTGGACGCCGCCTCCGTGGACGGCGCCTGTGCGGACGGTGCCTGCGTGGACGGTGCGGACTGGGCGTGCGGTGCCATGACCCGTACAACTCCCCCGTGCTGACGATGCGTTGACCGCGCGCCAGCCTAGTGTCAGGTACGCGGCGTACGCGAGGCGTCCTCCGTCACATTCCGGGATTCCGTGCTGGTCAGGGCCTCGGGACTGCCCCCGTCCGCCCCCTTCTCCGCGGGTTCCTCCGCGCCCTTCCGAGTGGCGTCCTCCGTGCCGTTCTCCGCCCCGCCGTCCGTTCCGTCCTGCCGCATGGCGCGCGTCTCGCTCTTGAGGATCCGTACGGACCTGCCGAGCGACCGCGCGGCGTCCGGCAGCTTCTTGGAGCCGAACAGGATGACGCAGACGAGCACCACGATCAGCAGGTGCCAGGGCTCCAGGCCGTTGCGCAGCATCGTGGCCGTTTCCTTCCGCCGCTTTAAGACTTGCTACATTGCGCAACTATACAAGCCGGGGTGCGCGGCATCCCCTGCGGGCTCCGTCCCGCCGGGGCGCGCGTTTTTCCGCCCCGGCGCTGGCACGTCGTACGAGCGAGACGGTCGAGGTCGGACATGGCGGGAAGTCACAGGGCGGCGGCCCAAGGGCGGCGGCGCGGAAACGGGCGCGGGCGGCCGAGGCGGGCCAGAGCCCTCGCGGCGGGCCTGTCCTTCCTGGTGCTGCTCACTGCGGGCGCGGGGTGGGTGTATCTGCGCCTGGACGGCGACATCAGCACCTTCGGCACCGACGGGCTCAGCAAGGACCGGCCGGGCCAGGGAGCGGGCGGTCAGAACGTGCTGGTCATCGGCTCCGACTCGCGCTCGGGCAAGAACAGCGACTTCGGCGGGGGGAAGGGGGACGTGGGCCGCTCGGACACCGCGTTCCTGCTCCACATATACGACGACCAGAAGCACGCGGTCGCCGTGTCCTTCCCGCGCGACGCGCTGGTGGACATACCCGCCTGCAAGGAGCCGAAGGGCGGCTGGACGCAGCCGCAGAGCAACGTGATGTTCAACAGCGCCTTCACGGTGGGGCAGACCGCCGAGGGCAACCCGGCCTGCACGCAGAACACCGTGGAGCACCTCACGGGGCTGCGGGTGGATCACACCGTGGTCGTGGACTTCTCCGGGTTCGCCGGGGTGACCAGCGCGATCGGCGGGGTGCCGGTGTGCGTGCCGAACGACATCTACGAGGGCGACCTCAACCCCAACAAGGGCGCCAAGGGGCAGCGCGTCTTCCGCGAGGGCAAGCAGACCGTCGAGGGGCGCAAGGCGCTGGACTACGTGCGCCTGCGGCACGGCATCGGGGACGGCTCCGACATCGGCCGCATCAAGCGCCAGCAGGCGTTCGTGGCGAGCCTGATGAAGAAGGTCAAGGACCAGGGCTTCTCGCCGGGCACGCTGTTCCCGCTGGCCGAGGCGGCGGTGAAGTCCATGACCGTGGACGAGGAGCTGGGCTCGGCGCGGAAGATGGTTGCCTTTGCGATGCAGATGAAGGACATCGACCTGCACAACACGAAGTTCGTGACCCTGCCCTCGCACTACGCGGGCGCCCGGATCGGCGTCGACAAGCCCGCCGCCGACAAGCTGTGGGCCGACCTCAAGAACGACCGCCCGCTCACGTCGGGCGGGGGCGGCGGCGGGGGCAAGGGCTCCTCCGGCGCCTCCAAGAAGGCCGTGTCGGGGGAGGGCACGCAGGTGCGGGTGTCCAACGGGACCGCCGTCTCCGGACTCGCGGCGCGCGCCGCGGGGGAGCTCAAGGAGCACGGCTTCACGGTCACGGGGACGGGCAACGGTACGCAGGTGCCGACCACAGCCGTCTCGTACGGGCCCGGCGAGAAGGAGGGCGCGCAGAAGGCGGCCCGCCTGTTCCCCGGAGCAAAGGTCACCGAGGGGCAGACCCCCGGGGTCACGGTCACCCTCGGCGACGACTACGCGAGCCGCGACGCGCCCCCGGCCTCGGGCAAGAACAGGTCGGCCGACGACGACGTGTGCGCGGATCTGTCGTACGGGTGAGGGGAGTCGGGGCCCGGGTCTCCGTCCTGGGCCCCGACTCCGTCGCCGGCCGCGTACGGCTACGGCCGGTCGTACGCGGGCCGGCCGGCCCCCGCCGTCGTGTCCAGGAAGATCCAGTGGTCGGGCGGCAGGCCGGCGGGGGCCGTCGGCGGCACAGGGCGGATCTCCTCGCGCCAGTCCTCGCCCACGGCCTCCGCGGCGATGCCCCGCCAGAACCGCGCGGCCCCCGCGTTGGCCTCCTGGAAGGCGATGCCCCAGGCGCCGGGCCGGGAGCGCAGCAGCTCCAGGGCGGCCCGGCGGCCCACGCCGCGCCTGCGCAGCGCCCGTACGACGAAGAACGCCCCGATCGAGGTCGGCCCCTCGGACATCCGCCGGGTGAGCACGAACCCGCCCGGCGCCGCGCCCACCCCGATCAGCAGGGCCTCGCGCCCCGGCTCCTCGAAGAACCGCGACAGCCCCCGGAACCCGAACCTCCCGTCGGCCTCCGGGAGATGCCCGAGGAACTCCGACATGTCATGCCGGTAGAGCTGCGCCAACTGCTCGATGACGGGGCGGAGTTCGGCGTCGGCGGGCCGGAGGGTGACCGGTTCGGGATCGTCATGGGTCGGAGTCATCCGCGGATTCTCACACCGGTGACCCGTATCGGTGCTCGGCGCGCCGCCAAATTCCTGTGCGGCCCTCGCCCGGCCATGCTGGGATCTTCCACCATGAACGCACCGAACACCCCGCACACCGCCGGGCCCGACCTGCTCGCCAGGATGGAGAGGAACCTGGCCGAGCACGCCTGCCACCTGCACCGCGGCACGCCGGGCGCCACCGTCACGGAGACCGACGACCTGCTGGTCGCGGACAGCGGTCTCGACGACGACACGTTCAACATCGTCGCCCTGGCCCGCTTCACCCCGGACACGGCCCCCGTACGCATCACCGGGACCGCACGGGAAGTGGCCGCGACCGGCCGCCGGTTCTCCTGGTGGGTGGGTCCAGCCTCGGCGCCGTCCGACCTGAGCGACCGGCTCGCTGCCGCCGGGCTGCCCGCCGCCGAGCGGGAGACGGCCATGTGGGCCGAGCTGGACGGCGCCCTGCCCCGGCCCGCCGTGGAGGGTCTGGACATCCAGCCCGTGACCACGCTGGAACAGCTCGCCGACTACGCCGGAGTCCTCGCCGCGAACTGGAGCCCGCCGGCCGACACCGTCCGCCGCTTCTTCGTACGGTCCATCGCGCGGGCACTGGCCCCGGACTGCCCGGCCCGCTATCTGGTCGGCTACGCCGCGGGCCGCCCGGTGTGCTCGGGCGAGGTCTTCCTGCACGCGGGGGTCGCCGGCATCTACAACATCTGCACCCTGGCCGCCCACCGCCGGCGCGGCTACGGCGGCGCCGTCACCCTCGCCGCGCTGCACACGGCCCGGGACCTGGACCACCGCACCGCGGTGCTGCAGGCCTCGGCGGAGGGCGAACCGGTCTACCGGCGGCTGGGCTTCCGCCCCTGCGGCGAATTCACCGAGCACGCCGTCACGCCCTGAGCCCTCCTCCCGTGCTCCCTCTCGTTCCACACCCCGGCGCACCGCGCCAGCGCATAGCCGTAGACCGCCAGGACCAGGGCCAGCAGGGCGTAGTAGGCGGGCGGCAGCGGGCTCAGGCCCAAGGGGGAGGCCAGGGGCGTGAGGGGGAGGAGGAGGCCGGAGACGGCCAGGCCGGCGACCGCGAGGCGCACCGGCAGCGGCGTGCCCGGGGCTCCCCGGCCCGAGCGGAGCAGGAGCATGACCATGGCCTGGGTGAGCAGGTTCTCGGTGAACCAGCCGGAGTGGAAGGACACTTCGCCGCCCGGCGCGAGCGACCCGGGCACGGTGAGCGCCAGCACGCCGAAGGTCGCCAGGTCGGCCGCGGCGTTCAGCAGGCCGAAGCGCGTGATGAAGCGCAGCAGCGCGCGCGGGTGCAGCACGGCGGGCGCGCGCAGCGACCCCGGCGCCGGGCGGTCGAAGGCGAAGGCGAGCTGGGCCGCGTCGAAGCAGAGGTTCTGCACCAGCACCTGCGCCGGATACATGGGCAGGAAGGGCAGCAGCAGCCCGGCAGCGAGCATCGCGATGACGTTGCCGAGGTTGGAGGAGAGCACCGTGCGCAGATACGTCGCGACGTTGCCGCTCGCCGTGCGGCCCGCGGCGACCGCGCTGCCGATGGAGGTGAGGTTCTTCGCGGCGAGCACCACGTCGGCCGCCTCGCGGGTCGCCGGCGCCGCGTCCCTGGGGCACAGGCCGACGTCGGCCGCGCGCACCGCGGGCAGGTCGTTGACGCCGTCGCCGAGGAAGCCGGTGGTGCGCCCGCTGCCGCGCAGCGCGGTGACGACGCGGGCCTTGTGCTCGGGCGTGCAGCGCGCGAAGAGGGTGGTGCGGGCCGCCGCCTCGGAGAGTTCGGCGTCGCCGAGCCGGTCGATGTCGGCGCCGGTCAGCGCGGGGTGGTCCGCGGACCCCTTGCAGCCGGGCTCGCCTCCGTACAGCCCCAGTTCGCGGCAGACGCGGGCCGCCGTGCCGGGGTGGTCGCCGGTGAGGACCTTGACCTCGACGCCCTGCTCGGCGAGCGAGGCCAGGGCCTCGGCCGCGGTGGGCGTCAGCGCGTCGCGCAGCCCCACGAACCCGAGGAAGTCCAGGCCGTTTTCGTCGGCCGGCGTGTAGGGCCGCAGCCGCGCGGGCCGTTCCGCCACGGCCACGGCGAGCAGCCGCAGCCCCTGCGCACCGGCCTTCTCCGCGGCCAGCGCGTGCAGCCGCTCCCGCTCGGCGCCTTCCAGCTCGGCATAGCGGTGGCCGCCGTCGGCGTCCGGGAGCCGTACGCGCGCGCACCGCTCCAGCACGTCCTCCGGCGCGCCCTTGACGATGAGCGTGTGCCGCCCGGTGTGCCCTGGCCGCCGCACGACGGCGCAGGAACTGCGGCGTACGGGGTCGAAGGGAACGGCGGCCACCGGCTCGCACTCCCACAGCGCGTCCGGGGCCTCGGCGCCCGCGCGCGGGCTCCCGGCGAAGGTCTCGGTGTCCAGCAGCCCGCCCGGCTCGGCCGCCTCCAGCAGGGCCTCGTCGAGCGCGTCGGGCGCGGGCAGTTCGGCGAGGTGCAGGGTCCACATGCTGTTCATCGCGGCCCAGTGCGCGACGTCCGGCGCGGCGTTGCCCCGCGCGTCCAGCGCGCAGTCCAGCACCGGCCTGCCCTGGCTGAGGGTGCCGGTCTTGTCGGTGCACAGCACGTCGGCCGCGCCCAGGTCGTGCAGCGCGGGCAGCCGCTTCACGATCGCGGTGCCGCTGCGCGCGAGTACGGCCGAGCCGCGGGCCAGCGCCGTGGTGACGACGACCGGCAGCATCTCGGGGGTCAGTCCCACCGCGACGGCCACGGTGAACGGCACGGTCGCCAGCCCGCGACCGCGCAGCGCCGCGTCCGCGAGCAGCGCGGCCGGAGGGGCCAGCAGCATGAGCCGGATGAGCAGCCACGCGACGCCGTTCACCGAGCGGTCGAAGGCGCCGTTGTGGCGCGGTTCCCGGCCGCGCCAGGTGCCGGAGAACCGGGTGGCCGCGCCCGTCGCCAGCACCACGGCCGTGCCGTGCCCGGAGGCCACGCTGCTGCCCTGGAAGCAGAGCTCGGGGTGATCGAAGTCGACGGGGTCGTCGTCCGGGGCCTGGGTTGTCAGGTGGGCGGGGTGCGCCGGACCCGCCGGGGCCGCTGGACCTTCTCGACCCGCTGGACCTGCCGCACTCGCCGGACCCGCGGGATCCGCCGGGTACTTGGGTACGGGTGCCGACTCGCCGGTGAGGGCCTCCTGCGCCACCCGCAGGCCGGTGGCGCGCAGCAACAGGACGTCGGCGGGCACTGGTTCGCCGGGGCCGAGGCGGATGACGTCGCCGGGTACGAGCTGTTCGACGGGGAGTTCGCGGGGTGCGGGCGCGGCGTCCTCGTACGCGCGCCGCTGCACCGTCGCCGTGGTGGCGACCAGCTCGCCGAGCGCGGCGACGGAGCGGTCGGCGCGGTACTCGCCCGCGGCGCGCAGCCCGCAGGCCACCGCGACCAGCACGGCGATCACACAGGCCGTCGCCCAGGAGGCGATGGAGGCCGAGACGAGCCCGAGGAGCAGCAGCATCGCGGTGAACGGATCGCGCAGGCCGCGGGCCAGGCGGCGCGGCCAGCGGGCGGTGCGCTGGGCGGGCAGCACGTTCTCGCCGTACCGCGCGAGCCGTCGCTCCGCCTCGGCCTCCAGCAGCCCGCGCGGCCCGGTCTCCAGCCGGCGCAGCACCTCCAGAGGTGTGCCGGGGCGGCGTCCAGGACCCGCCAGGGTGCGCTGCGCCGCGTGCGGGAACCCGCCGGGACCGGTGTCCGCCTCGTGCTCCCGCGCCGGCGCCCCGTGCTCAGACCCCCACGGCATGTGCGTCAGGCCCCCAGGCCACATGTGCGTCAGGCCCCCAGGTCATGGGCCCTCCCCGGCGGTGCGGGGCGCCCGGCCTTGCGCTCGACCAGCCACTGCACGACGGGCACCACGTCGGGGTCGTCCACCAGATACACCACCCGGCGCCCCTCGCGGCGCGAGCGCACCAGGCCCGCGAGCTTGAGCTTCGCCAGGTGCTGGCTGACCGCGGGCAGCGCGCCGCCGACCCGCTCGGCGAGGTGGCTCACATCGCTCTCGCCCTGCGCCAGCGCCCACACGATGTGCAGCCGCGCGGGCGAGGCCAGCAGCCCGAACGCCGCGGCGGTCTCCGCGAGAACCTCAGCAGGCGGGTCCTCGAACTCGCCGACGCCTCTCGCCGCCACCGTCACTCTCCCGTCCCGGCCGTCCCCGCGGAACCGCGCTCCTCGTGGCCCCGCGGCCCTGTTGCCGCACCGATTCTAGGCGGGGGCGCACGGCGGGCGTACGGGAGTGGTGCGCGGCTCCGTGCCCGCCTGGTCTGTTCCGTGCTCACGGCACCCGCGCCGTCCACTCCCGCGGGGTCACGGCACCCGTGCCGTCCACTCCGGATTGGCGAACTTCGTGCGCACCAGCTCCTCCGCCCAGGCCAGCTCCCGGTCGCTGACCGCGCCGTCGGTGAGGCCGTAGCGGCTGCGGAAGGAGCCGATCATGCAGTCGATGACCTCGGCGCGGGGGAGCCCGGTCTGCCGCCGCAGCGGATCGACGCGCTTCTTCGCGGACTTGGTGCCCTTGTCCGACAGCTTCTCCTTACCGATGCGCAGGACGTCGGTCATCTTCTCGGCGTCCATGTCGTACGACATCGTCACGTGGTGCAGCACGGCGCCGGGTCCGCCGTGCGGGCCGACCACGCGCTTCTGCGCGGCGCCCGCGATCTTGCCGACCTCGGTGGCGATGTCGTTCAGCGGCTGATACCAGGCCTTGATGCCCATGTCGCCGAGCGCCTCCAGCACCCAGTCGTCCAGATACGCGTAGCTGTCGGCGAACGACAGCCCGGACACCAGCGACTGGGGCACCGCGAGGGAATACGTGATCGTGCTGTCCGGCTCGGCGAACATGGCGCCGCCGCCGGAGACGCGGCGCACGACGTCGACGCCGTGCCGCGCCGTGCCCTCCAGATCCACCTCGTTGCGCAGCGACTGGAAGCTGCCGATGATCACCGCGGGGCGGTCCCACTGCCACACGCGCAGGGTCGGCGGTCTGTTCCCCGCCGCGACCTCGGCGGCGATCACCTCGTCCAGCGCCATGTGCAGCGCGGGCGGCTGGGGCGCGTCGTGGATGAGCTGCCAGTCGTAGTCGCCCCACTCGGTGGCCTGCGCGAGGGCGCGGCGCACCGCGGTGGCGACGCCCTCGGTGGTCAGGCCGAGCATCACCGTGGACTCGGGCAGCGCGGCGTCGACGCGGGCTGCGAGCGCCGCCGCGTCGGTGTTGGCCGGGGCGCCCTCCAGGGCGGCGTCGATGGCGAGCAGCGCCTCGTCGGGTTCGAGGAAGAAGTCCCCGGCCACGCGCACGTCGCGCAGCGCGCCCCCTTCGACCTCCAGATCCACGACGACGAGCTTGCCGCCGGGGATCTTGTATTCACCGTGCACCGCGCTGCCTCCCGCTCCCGTTTCGTACCGCTGCCGCTTCGTTTTCCGCTTCGTGCCGCATCCGGTCTCACCGAGCGTAATGCGTCGGTCCGACAGCCGGACACGCGTGCCTGGCGGCGCTGATACCGGTATGCCGCTGCCCGTACGCGGCGCCGGTGTGCCCCCCCGTGAGCCCTCGCGCGCTCCCTTCTGGCGGCGGCGCCGGCGCGGCACAGGCGGCATGGCCACGCGCTCACCGGGGAACAGCGGGTCCGCTACGTGGAACAGATGCCGGCCGGCGCCGACGGCATCGGGTTCTGCGACGCGTCGGACGCGCGCGGCCTTCGCGGCGTGGCTGGGCGGAACGGGCGGGCACACCGGAACCGCCGGCCGCGAGGTCTCGCCCCCACGCACCCCACGCACCCCACGCACGCGCTCGGCGCGGGCGCCCACGCGGCTGCACCCCGCGCACAGGGCCCCGGCGGTCCCGCTGACGCGCTCAGAGCCAGAACTCCGGCCCGCCCCCGCGCCACTCGATGAGCTCCTCGTCGTGCAGGTCGATCGTGGCCACGTCGAGCCCCACGCGCCGCAGGAACTCGATCACGTCGACCATCCCCTCGGCGTGCCCGAGGGTGTTCCCGTGCGACGTGACCCGCCGCCGCCCCTCGGCGGAGGGCGGATGCACCACGATCGGAGCCGTCATGCCTCCCAGCCTGCGCCGACCGCGCCGCACACGCATCCGCCACGGGGAGGGCCGCGCCCCGCCCGCAGCGGTGTCAGGCCGGGTCGCAGCCGCCGTGCAGGGCGGCGAAGCCCGAGGTGACCAGGGGGCAGTCGAAGGGCTCGGGAACGTGGAGCTTCTCCCCGAACGGCAGGCTCAGCCGGGAGAGGTAGCCGCGCGGCGACGGATGCCAGAAGAGGGTCGTGGTCTCCTCCTGCATGTCGAGCAGGAGATAGACCGGCACCCCGCTCCTGCCGTAGACGGGCGTCTTGTCGTCCCAGTCAGCGTCCCGTGTGGACGCCGAGGTCAGCTCGGCGACGAGGGACAGCGCCTCACCGTCGACATACCGCTTGCCCGTGAGGAAGGCGCTCTCGGCCGCCACGTAGACGTCGGGGCCGTAGCCGCGCTCCGCCTCGGGGAAGGTGAAGAGATACGGCGCGCTGTCGGCGATGTGCCCCTCGGGGGCGTGCGGCTCCAACTGTGTGCGCAGGGACCGCATGACGGGGAGGTGGTACCCCTTGGACCGCGGTGACGCGACGATGTTCCCCCCGATGATCTCTGCCCGGTAGCCGTCGGGCACGTCCATGGCGAGCAGCGTCCGGCACAGCGCTTGGAAGCGGGCCGGGGCTGCGGGGACGTCTCTCGTCATCGGGTGGTCCGACATGACTGCCGTGATGCGCCTCCGCAGGTGGCTGATCCAGGTGACACACAGCGTAGCCACGGGCACTGACAGTCGCTCCCAGCGGAGATCAACTCCCGGCGGGCGTCAGCCGTTCCACCAGCGCCGGCAGCGCCTCGCCGATGGGCTCGCGGATGATCTCGTCGGCCAGGGCGTCGTACGGGGTCGGCTCGGCGTTCACGATGATCAGGTGTGCCCCGTTGTCCGCCGCGATCCCCGCGAGGGAGGCCGCCGGCTGGACCTGGAGGCTGCTGCCCGCCGCGATGAAGGTCTCGCTGGCCCGCGCGACCGCCATCGCCTCGCCCAGCACCTCGGAGTCGAGGGCCTGCCCGAACATCACGGTCGCCGACTTGAGGATGCCCCCGCACAGCACGCACGCGGGGTCCTCCTCGCCCGCCTCGACCCGCTCCAGGGCCTCGGCCATCGTGGAGCGCGCCTCGCAGGCGGTGCACAGCACGGTGCGCGAACTGCCGTGCAGTTCCAGCACCTTGCGCTCGGGAACCCCTGCGAGCTGGTGCAGCCCGTCGACGTTCTGGGTGATGACCCGTACGGGAACCCCCGAGCGCTCCAGCCGCGCCACCGCCTCGTGCGCGGCGTTCGGCCTGGCCTTCCAGGCGGGGCTGTCCCGGCGCATCTGCCAGGACCTGCGCCGCACCTCGGGGTCCGACATGTAGTACCCGTAGGTGACCAGCTTCTCCGCCTCGGGGTCGCGCCGCCACAGCCCCTGCGGGCCGCGGTAGTCGGGGATGCCCGAGTCGGTGGAGACGCCCGCGCCGGTGAGCAGGGCCACGGTGCCGCCGGGGACGGTCTGCTGCGCTGCTGCCATGCGGCCAGGGTAATCACGGGCTCCGGGAGGCGGGGCGGCGTCCCTCCCACAACTTCCTTCACCTCTGAACCACTTCACGGTCGCGCGCGGCGCCCGTAGATTCCCTGAGCGGAATTCCCCGACCGGTACAGCGATCCCGCACCGCCGACCCGCACAGCCGCCGTACGCAAAGGAGCACCCGCGCCCGTGTCCCCGCTCTTCACCACGCGCCCCACCCTCCAGGGCACCGTCGGCATGGCGGCGTCCACCCACTGGCTCGCCTCGCAGAGCGCCATGGCCGTGCTGGAGGACGGCGGCAACGCGTACGACGCAGCCGTCGCCGCCGGCTTCGTGCTGCACGTCGTGGAGCCGCATCTGAACGGCCCGGCGGGCGAGGTTCCGGCGCTGGTCGCCCCTGCGGGGGGACCCGTAAGGGTCCTGTGCGGGCAGGGCGTGGCACCCCGCGCCGCGACCCCCGCGCACTACACCGCGCTCGGCCTCGACCTGGTCCCCGGCACAGGACCGCTGGCCGCCGCGGTGCCGGGCGCGTTCGACGCGTGGATGCTGCTGCTCCGCGACTACGGCACCCGCCACCTGTCAGAGGTGCTGAAGTACGCGATCGGGTACGCGCAGCACGGCCACCCCGCCGTGGACCGCGTGGGGGAGACGGTCGAATCCGTAAGGGAACTGTTCGAGACCGAGTGGACCTCCTCGGCCGAGCTCTATCTGCGCGGCGGCAAGGCCCCGGCCCCCGGCGAACTCCTCAAGAACCCCGCACTGGCCGCCACATGGCGCCGCCTCCTCGGCGAGGCCGAGGCCCTGGGAGGCCGGGACAGGGAGGCGCAGATCGAGGCCGCGCGCCGGGTGTGGCGCGAGGGGTTCATCGGCGAGGAACTGGAGCGTGCCGCCGCGACCCCGACGCTGGACACCTCGGGGGAGCGGCACGCCGGGACCCTTACGGGAGACGACCTCGCCGCCTGGGAGGCCACGTACGAGGACCCGGTCTCCCTCGACTGGAACGGCTGGACCGTCTGCAAGGCGGGCCCCTGGTCCCAAGGCCCGTCCCTGCTCCAGCAGTTGGCGCTGATACCCGAGGACATCCCCTACGGGGGACGTGAGGGGCGCGCGGACGCGGCGTACATCCACCGCCTCGTCGAGGGCACCAAGCTGGCGATGGCGGACCGCGAGGCCTGGTACGGGGACGCGGCCGAGGTGCCGCTCGACGACCTGCTCTCCCCGGCGTACGCGGTCGAACGCCGGGCCCTGATCGGCCAGGACGCCTCGTACGCGCTCCGGCCCGGCAGTCCCGGCGGGCGCGTTCCGCGGGTCGCGCGGCACGCCACGGCGGTGGCCGAGGGTCACGAGAGCTTCGTCCCCTCGGGGGCGGCGGGAGCGGCGGGCGCCGGTGAGCCGACGGTGTTCCGCAACGGCGCCACCAGCGGCGACACCTGCCACCTGGACATCGTGGACCGCTGGGGCAACATGATCTCGGCGACCCCGAGCGGCGGCTGGCTGCACTCCAACCCGGTCGTGCCCGCGCTCGGCTTCCCGCTCGGCACCCGCCTCCAGATGACCTGGCTCGAAACCGGGCTGCCCAACACCCTGACCCCCGGCCGCCGTCCGCGTACGACCCTCACCCCGTCGGTCGCACTGCGCGACGGCGAGCCGGTCCTCGCCTTCGGCACCCCCGGCGGCGACCAACAGGACCAGTGGCAGCTCCACTTCTTCCTGGCCGCGGTGCTGCGCTCGCCCGTACGCGGCGGGCTCGACCTCCAGGGCGCCATCGACGCGCCCAACTGGCACACCGAGAGCTTCCCCGGCTCCTTCTACCCGCGCGCGATGCGGCCAGGGCACCTGACGGTCGAACCGAGCGCGGGCGAGGCGGCGTTGAGCGCGCTCCGCGCACGGGGACACGACCTGGAGACGGGCCCCGCATGGTCCGAGGGCCGCCTGAGCGCGGTGGCACGCGACCCGGAGACGGGAGTGCTGAGCGCGGCGGCGAACCCGCGGGGGATGCAGGGGTACGCGGTGGGCCGCTGAGGAGTCGTCGAGCGGCCGGTGAGGGGGCGCGAGGGGCGCGCCTCAGCGCCTCTCAGCCGGCCGTCCGCCGGGCGGAACAGGGCGCGGGCCCCTCGTTCTCCCCGGCGGTCTCGGCCTCCTCGCTGGCGGCCCAGGAGGCGAGGAGGCGCAGCCCCTCCTCGGAGGCCGAGCCCGGTTCGGCGGCCATCTCCAGGCCCTCGTAGACCTCGGAGTGGGGGGCGCGCCCCAGCGGGTCGGCGGCGAGCAGGTCCAGGCGGCCGTCGCGCACGAAGGCGGGCCCCACGGTCATCGCGTCGAGGGTCCACTGCAGGCTGCGGTGCGGCTGCCACTGCTCCTTCGTACGAGGACGCCGCGTGCGGGTCAGTAGTCGGGCGGTGAGCGCCACACGCGCGGTGCTGCCCCCGCGAGAGCCACCCGTAGCGTGCAGGCGTTCGCCGCGCGGCACCCGCGGTGGCCCCGTTCACGGCCCGTTCACGCCGAAGGCGGGCATCGCAGGTGGGCGCGGGGCCGCACCGTGGTTCCATGGAACGCATGATCGACGATGAGCTGGTCGCGCAGGTCGAGCGCGCTGTACGGAGCGCCGCCGCTGAAGAGGTCATGCCCCGCTGGCGGCAGCTCGGCGAGGCCGAGGTGCAGCAGAAGGCCGGGCCGCACGATCTGGTCACGGTGGCCGACCAGCGCGCCGAGGAGCATCTGACCCGCTCGCTCACCGCGCTGCTGCCGGGATCCGTGGTGGTCGGCGAGGAGACCGTGCACGCCAAGCCGGCCACGTACGAGGCGCTGCACGGCGAGGCGCCGGTGTGGATCGTCGACCCGGTGGACGGCACCCGCCAATTCGTGCGCGGCGAACGGGACTTCGCCGTCCTCGTCGCCCTCGCCCGGCACGGCGACATCCTCGCCTCCTGGACGTACGCGCCCGCGCTGGACCTGATGGCGGTCGCGCGCCGCCGCGGCGGGGCGCTGCTCAACGGCGAGGCGCTGAGCGCCGGTTCGCCGGAGCCGGGGGAGGAGCTGCGGGTGGCCACCTCGCACCCCGACTTCACCACTCCCGAGCAGAAGCACGCGCTGCTCGGCCTGCGTACCGAGGGCGTGGCCTCGCGGCCGTGCGGCTCGGCCGGACTGGAGTACCTGGCCGTCGCGCGCGGCGAACTCGACGCGCTCGCCTTCTCCTGGGAGGCCGCCTGGGACCACGCGGCGGGACTGCTGCTGGTCTCCGAGGCCGGCGGGGCCAGCGCGACGGTCGAGGGCGAGCAGTTCCGGCTCGCCGGCGGCAACGCGCTTCCCTTCACCGCGGCGCGGGACGCGGGAACGGTGCGGCGTATGGTGGGGCTGCTGCGCGACGGCGGCTGATCGCCCGCCGCCGGCCGTCTGCCCCGTACGCAGGGGTGACCGTCCGCGCAGCCGTCGTAGCTGACCTCAGCGCTGAGGTACGAGGGGAGAGCCGACAGGTGCCGAACGTGCCAAGAATCCGCGACGCCGTCGTCGTCGGGGCAGGACCCAACGGCCTGACGGCCGCGGTCGAACTGGCCCGCCGCGGCCTCTCCGTCGAGCTCTTCGAGGCCCGCGAGGGCATCGGCGGCGGCGCACGCACCGAGGAACTCACCCTCCCCGGCTTCCGGCACGACCCCTGCTCGGCGGTGCACCCCACCGGCGTCGGCTCGCCCGCCTTCCGCGCGATGCCGCTGGAGCGGTACGGGCTGGAGTGGCTGCACCCCGAACTGCCCATGGCACAGCCCTTCGACGACGGTACGGCGACCGTGCTCGCGCACTCCGTGGGCGAGACCGCGATGTCCTTCGGCGCGCGCGATGCGGGCGTCTACCGGCGTCTGGTCGCGCCCTTCCTCGGGCACTGGGACACGCTGGCCGCGGACTTCATGGGCCTGGGCTCGGTGTTCAACGGGCGCCTTCCGAAGGGCCCGGTGCGGCTCGCGCGCTTCGGTCTGCTCGCGCTCCAGCCGATCGAGTGGATCAGCCGGCGTTTCCACGGCGAACGCGCGAAGGCTCTGCTCGCCGGGCTCGCGGGCCATGTGATCGCGCCGCTGTCCACGCCGACGGTCACCGGGCCCGCGCTGTGCTTCGCGCTCGCCGCGCACGAGTACGGCTGGCCGGTGCCGCGCGGCGGCTCGCAGTCGATCTCCGACGCGCTCGCCGCGTACCTGCGCGAGCTGGGCGGCACGATCCACACCGGCGTCGAGGTCAAGCGCCTGGACGAACTGCCCCCGGCACGCGCGTACGTCTTCGACACCTCGCCCACCGCGCTGGCCCGCATCGCCGGGCTCGGCGGCGCGTACGACGGCTACCACTACGGCCCCAGCGTCTTCAAGGTCGACTACGCGCTGGACGGGCCCGTGCCGTGGGTCTCGGAGGAGGCGCGGCGGGCCGGCACCGTGCACGTGGGGGAGTCGGCGCGGGAGATCGACGCGGCGATGCGGGCCGCGGCGTACGGTCGGGGCCCCGCCGAGCGCCCCTTCCTGATCACCTCGCAGCCCTCGCTCGTCGACCCGTCCCGCGCGCCGGAGGGCAAGCACGTGCTGTGGGCGTACGGGCACGTGCCCAACGGCTGGGAGGGCGACGCGACGGAGCTGGTCGAGCGGCAGATCGAGCGGTACGCGCCCGGCTTCCGCGACCTCGTCCTGGCCCGCGCCACGGCGGGCCCGCCGCAGCTCGCGGCGCACAACGCGAACTATGTGGGCGGCGACATCGGGTGCGGGTCCGTGCAGCGATTGCAGCTGGTGCTGCGGCCCCAGCTCCGTCGGGTTCCGTATGAGACGGCGCACCCCGCCGTCTTCCTGTGCTCCTCGGCGACCCCGCCCGGGCCTGGGGTGCACGGCATGCCCGGCCACCACGCGGCTCGCGCCGTGTGGCGCCGCTTGCGCCGCTCCTGAGCGTTCCGCTCTGACCGCCGACCCGTTTGTGTGTGGTTGCCTGCCGCTGCGGCGGGATTCGGGTGGGTGGTTCCGACTGCCCTGTGAGTGACGGCGCGACCGGAGACGCTCCGCGCCGGCCGCAGCCCCTTGCCTCCGCGTGAGGCCCGACGTGATGCGGACGGTGCGTCAGGCGTCGCTCGCTGCGGTGGCGTAGTCGTCGTAGAAGCCGCGGCCGGTCTTCACGCCGAGGCGGCCGGTGTCGACGTACTCGTGCAGCAGTCGGCGGGGGCCTTCGGGCAGGTGCGGATTCTCCGCTGCGTAGTGGTTCTCGATGTCGAGGACGACGTCCAGGCCGACCTGGTCCATCAACCGGAACACCCCGAGCTTCGCGCCGGTGTTCACCCGGAACATCGCGTCGAAATCCTCCGGCGTGGTCACCCCTTCGGCCACGACCTCCAGCGCCTCGCGCTTGATCGCGGCCCAGACCCGGTTGAAGATGAAGCCGGTGCTCTCCCGGCGGGCCTCGAAGGGGTGCACTCCATAGCGCGGCAGCTCGTTCTTGAGCCGCTCGATGACCGCGGGGTCGGTGGCCCCGTCGCTCATCAGGTCGACCGCGTTCTGCGCCGGCGGCATGTAGAAGTGCGTGTTCAGTACCCGCTCCTTGTGCGCCACCCGGTCGACGAACAGACGGGAGGCGTAGGAGGAGGAGTTGCTGGCCAGGATGGTGTCGGCCGGGGCGATCCGGTCCAGATCGGCGAACAGGGCGCGCTTGAGCTCCAGCCGCTCGGGCACCGCCTCGATGACCAGCCACGCGTCGTCCAGTGCGGCTTCCAGGGTGTCGACGCCGACCACCCGGCCCTCGGTGGCGCCGGGCCGGGCGGCGACCACCTCCGGCAGCTCTGCGGTGACGTAGTCCAGGGCCGCTGCCCGTACGTCGGCAGACAGGTCGTACAGGCGCACCAGCCCACCGTCGGAGGCGAACATCATCGCGATGCGGCGGCCGAGGGTGCCTGCGCCGATCACCGCGACCGGGCGAGCGGCGAGCTGACGAGAAGTGTGGGTCATCACGGGACTCCCTGGTGCGCGTCCGGCCGGGCGGGTTGCCCGGCACGCGGACTCGATGCAAACTGTACTCAATGCATTTTGTATCGCAAGGGGAGTGGAAAGGAGCGTGGAGCAGTGCGCGAGTCCGAGGTGGCGCGTCAGCCGGTCACGCCGCTGGGGGTGCCGGTCTATCCGGTGCGGGCGACCCGGTTCACCGACCGTGAGTACTTCAACATCGTCTACCGCACCGACCCCGATGTCCTGCGCGCGGTGGTGCCCGAGCCGCTGGAAGTGCCCGAGCCGTTGGTGCGGTTCGAAGTGATGAACATGGGTGACGTCGAGGGCTTCGGCCCCTACCTGGAGTGCGGCCAGGCGATCGCCGTGGAGTTCGACGGCGAGGTGGGCGAGTACCTGCATGCGATGTATCTGGACAGCTTCGCCGCCACCGCCGCGGGCCGGGAGCTGAGTGCCTATCCGAAGGTGGCCGGCAGCCCGGCGCTGTTCACCGACACCGGTGCGCTGGTCGGCACCCTGGACCGCGGCGGCCAGCGGGTGGCCACCGCGACCATGCCCTACAAGTGGCAGCCCCTCGACCCCGATGCGGCCCGGGCGCAGATCACCGTGCCCACCTTCGCGCTCAAGCAGGTGCCCAACGTGTTCACCGGGCAATTGCGCGCCTCGGACCTGGTCCGCACCGAGATCACCGACATCGTGGTCAAGGAAGCCTGGACCGGGCCCGCCCGTCTGCAGCTGTTCGAGCACGTGATGGCCCCCCTGGCCGATCTGCCGGTGCTCGAGGTCGTCTCCGCCAGCCACATCCTCACCGACCTGACCCTCAGCCCGGTCAGCTCCGTACACGACTACCTCGACAGCGGCTCGCCACTCGACCACGAGGCAGGCTCGCAGCGGCCGACGGAGAGGATGGCCCCATGAATCACCCGACCACCCCCACGCCCGCGCCGGCCCGACCGACCCGACAGCGCAAGGCGACCCGCGCGCAGCTGATCGCCGCGGCCGCCGGCCTGTTCGCCGAGCAGGGCACCACCAACGTCAGCATCGGGGCGATATGTGAGCGCGCCGGGTTCACCCGCGGCGCCTTCTACTCCAACTTCAAGACCGTCGACGACGTCTTCTTCGCCCTGTACGAACAGCGCAACGCCGAGGTCCAGGAGCGACTGGAGGCGCTGGCCGCCGACGCGCCATCGCCTGAGCAGGCCCACTGTTCCCTGGAGTCCGTCGTGGCCACGGCGTTGCGGGCGCTGCCGATGGATCCGCAGTGGGTCGCGATCCGCACCAGTTTCGCGGCTCAGGCCCAGCACAGGCCAGAGGTCGCGGCCGTACTGCGCGAGCACGCCGAGCAGCTCCGCCGGCACCTCCAGCCGCTGCTGATGCACGCCCTGGAGCTCACCGGCCGTCGACCGCTGGACTCCCCGGAGGACTTCACCCGGGCCGTCATCACCGCGCACGTCGGCGCGATGACCCAGTCGCCGCTCCACGACGACCCCGAAGCCGTCCGCGAAGCCGTCGTCCGCGGCATTGTTCTGGGCCTGACCACAGGCCAGTGAACACCAGCGCCTCCGCTCAGCTCAGTGGCTGCTGGCGGTCCGCCCGTGAGGCGGGTGCCCCGAAACCCATGTAGTAAGTGACCTGTTCAGGCATAACTCCGTGAACGAGAAGGAGACATGGTGTCTCTGGTAATGAAAGCGCTCGTGCAGGTCCTACGGTTGCGGCCGAAGCCTCTCGCCTCGGCCGATGCGATCGCTGCGGAGGTCGACCGTGACCGCCCCGACGCCGAGGTGCCGCGCACACTCCTCAGGGCGTACGACGTCCGCCGCGGCAGCATCGAGGGCATGCCGGTCATCACGCTCACCCCGAAGGGTGTTGACCCAGTGGGGGAGCTGCTCTATACGCACGGCGGCGCGTACGTGCACCCGCTGGTCACACCGCACTGGAACATCATCGGAAGCCTGGGCCTGACCTCCCCGCTGCGCGTGACTGTCCCTCTGTACGCGCTCGCACCCGAGCACACCGGCGACGAGACCTACCCCAAGCTCCACAAGCTCTACGACAGCCTGACCGAATCCGGGCTGCCGGTGATCACCGCGGGCGATTCAGCCGGCGGCGCCCTCGCCATGGCTCTCACCATCCGCGCCCGGGACGAACACCGTCCTCTTCCCGACGCGGTCCTGCTGTTCTCGCCTTGTGCGGACGCGACCCTGACCAACCCCGAGATCCCAGCCATCGAGCCGCGAGACCCCATGGTCGGCAGCGAGGGAGCGCGATGGGCCATGAGCCGCTGGGCCGGCGACCGCCCCCTGCAACACCCCTGGCTCAGCCCGCTCAACGACAGCCTGCGTGCCCTGCCCCGGATCTCCGTCCTCCACGGCGAACGCGACATTCTGTACCCCGACGTCAAGAAGATGGTCGCCAAGGCCAAGGCCGCCGGCACCGACGCCGAGATCAACCTCTACCCCGACGCCTTCCACGTCTTCGTCGGCCTGCCCCAACTCCCCGAATCGCGGGCGGCCCTCGCCCACGCCAGAGGGATCATCAAAACCGTCACCGCGACCTGACCCCACCACGGGGCGGACGCCTCCCCGGGTTTCGCTGCCCGTCCCCGTCGTCAGGCGTCCTTGAGCGAGCTGGATCATGGTCATGCCCTCGCACTCCTGAGGTGGGCGTGACATCTGACGAGAGAACTCCGCGCTGCCGCCGGTTGGCTGCTGGTCGGCCCGCTCCGGAATCACCGCGGTCGCCCCGCGCTCAACGCCCGTACCGCCGCAGGATGTTGTCCCCCTCCACCACGAGCCGCTCCCTCAGGCGCCGCATCCCTGACCGCCCCGCGTAGAACTCCTGCAACGCCCCCGCAGCCACCTTGTCCTTCCACTCCGCATACCCCCGCACCCCCTGCGACCGCGGCGCCCGCAGATTCCCCCGCACCGCCACCCCCACATTCCACCCGTACCGCCGCTCCCGCGGCATCGCCGGATGCCGCTCCGCCGCCGGCGCCGTCGGCAACAGCCAGTCACCCGCGGCCAGTTCGGCCATCGCCCCCGGCGCGAGAAGGTGCGCCACGAACCGCGCCGCCTCCGCGGGCCACGCGCAGTCGTACGACACCGAAAGCGTCTGCGCGCTGCTCTCCTGCACGGCCCCGCGCGGCCCGGCAGGCGCCGGCAGCACCACCCACTCGAAGCCCTCCGGCGCCTGCTGCGCCACCTGCTGCCGGAACGCGAACCCCAGCGGCAGCATCGCGTACCGCCCCCCGAAGAACCCCGGCAGCGCATCGGCCCCGCCCAGCCCCAGAGCAGAGGCGGGCGCCGCGCGATAGCGGTGCACCTGCGCGTGGATCAGCCGCGGCAGCGCCTGCTCCGGCTCCTCGAAGCGCACCCGGTGCCCGGAGCCCTCCGCCTCGAAGTACCGCCCGCCGAAGGCCGCCGAGAGGTTCAACGTCACGCTCACCGGCTCCTTGAGCGCCCACGCCGTCCCGTACCGCCGCCGCTCGCCCCTCCCGTACGACAGCTCCCGCGCCGCCTCCGTGAACTCCTCCCACGTCCAGGGCTGCCGGGGCGCCGGCGGCCGTATGCCCGCCCTGTCCAGGAGCCGCCGGTTGGCCACCAGCACGCGCGGCTCCTGGAGGAACGGCACCCCGTACAGCCGCCCGTCCCACGTACCGTTCGCCGCGGCCCGGCGGGGGAGCGAGGCCAGGAAGCCGTCGGGGAGGAGCGGGCCGAGGTCGCGCAGATAGCCGCCGAAGGCGAAGTCGGACAGGTCGTCCGAGGCGTCGTGCACGATGTCCGGCGCCTCGCCCGCCTCGAACGAGGTGACCAGCTGATCGTGCACCCCGTCCCAACTGCCCTGCCGGTAGGCGACCTGTACGTGGGGATGGGACCTGTTCCACTCCGCCACCAGCCGCTTGTTCGCCGCGACCGACTCGCGCTGCCACGCGAGGGAGAGGAACTGGAGCCGCACGGGGCCGCCCCCGCCGCCGCGCCTGTTGCTACTGCACGCTGACGCCGCCACCGCCGCCGGGGCCGCGAGCGCCGCAGCGCCCGCCGCGCGCAGCACGGCCCGCCGCCTCACCCCCGTACCGCCCAATTCCATGCCGCCGCATCCCGCACCGCTCACCCCTTCACCGCCCCCGTCAGCAGCCCGCCCGTCAACCGGCGCTGGATCAGCAGGAAGAACAGCAGCGAGGGGAGCGTGGCCAGCAGCGCGGCGGCGGCCAGCGGGCCCAGGTCGGCCGCGCCCTCGGCGCCGATGAACCGGGTCAGGATCACCGACATCGTCTGCTGCTCCGGCGACTTGAGCAGCACCAGCGCGAAGAAGAACTCGTTCCACGCCGTGATGAACGCGAACAGCAGCGTCGCCGCCAGCCCCGGCGCGAGCAGCGGCAGCACCACCGAACGCAGCGTCCGCCACCGTCCGGCCCCGTCCACCATGGCGGCCTCCTCCACCTCCCGCGGCACCGCCCGTACGAAGCCGTGCAGCATCCACAGCGCGAACGGCAGGCTCCACACCACATACACCGCGAGCAGCCCGCCCAGCGAGTCCACCAGCCGCAGGGTCTTCAGCACGAGGAACAGCGGGATGATCACCAGCACCAGCGGGAACATCTGGCTGACCAGCGCCCACACCAGCGTGGCCCGCCCCACCCCCGAACGGAACCGCGCCACCGCATACGCCGCCGGCGCCGCCAGCAGCACGCACAGCACCGCCGAACCGCCCGCCACCAGCAGGCTGTTGAACGCCGCGTGCAGCAGCGGCTGCTGGCCCAGCGCCTCGGCGAAGTTCGCCGTGGTCGGGTGCCGCGGGATCCAGTCCGGATCAGGAGAGCCCAGCTCCCGCGGCCCCTTGAACGCCGTGGACGCCAGCCACGCGGGCGGCAGCACCAGGAACGCCAGATAGCAGGCGAGCGCCGCGTACTGGCCGGCGCGCCCGAGCGCTCGCCCCGTACGCCGCCTCATTCCTCCACCGCCCTGAGCCGGTTGCGCAGGAAGACCGCGAGCAGCACCGCCATCACCGCCGTCATCGCCGCGCCCATCGCCGCCGCGTACCCGAACTGCCCGTACCGGAACGCCTCCTCGTACGCGAAGAGCATCGGCAGCCGGGTGCGCCCGCCGGGACCTCCGCTGGTCAGCACGTAGACCAGGCCGAAGGAGTTGAAGTTCCAGATGAAGTTGAGCGCGGTCACCGCGGCCGCGACGGGGCGCAGCGCGGGCCACGTCACCGAGGCGAAGCGCCGCCACGGGCCGGCACCGTCCAGCGCCGCCGCCTCGTTCAGCTCGTGCGGAACGTTCCGCAACCCGGCGAGCAGCGTGACCGTGGTCTGCGGCATCCCCGCCCAGACCCCGACCAGGACGACCGCGGGCAGCGCCCACCCGAAGTCCGCCAGCCAGTCGCGGCCCCGGAGCCCGAGCAGGTCGTTCAGCACGCCCGCGTCCGGGTGGTAGACCAGCCGCCACATGATGCCGACGACCACCTCGGGTACCGCCCACGGCAGCAGCGCCAGGGTGCGGGCCAGCCAGCGCAGCCGCAGCCGCTGCCCGAGCAGCAGGGCCAGACCCAGCGCGAGCGCGAACTGCAGCGCGGTGACCGCGACCGCCCACACCAGCCCGATGCGGAACGACTCCAGGAAGAGCGAATCCCCCGCCAGGACACGGAAGTTCTCCGCGCCCGTGAAGTGGGTCTCCGCCGTACGCCCGAACCGCGCGTCGGTCACCGCCAGCCCGAGCCCGTAGGCCAGCGGCACCACGCTGAGCACCAGCACCGGGACCAGCGCGGGCAGGATCAGCAGCCAGGCGTCCACCCGCGGAGCGGGAAAGGGCTCCCCTTGCCGACGAACTCTCCGCCCGCGGCGCACCGGCTGCCCCGCCCTACTCCGCCGGGCTGCGTATCTCGTCCCGCATGCCGTCGACGCGCTCGGCCAGCTTGTCGAGGTCGACGTCGGCGGGTGGCGTCGTCAGCGATTCCGGAGAGTTGTCGGCGATGCTGCCGGAGGCGCCCGTGTCGCCCCAAGCGCAGACCGCCATCGTCATCTTCTGGCCGATCTGGTCCTTGGTGAGGACCTCGCACGTCAGCGGATCGCCGGATCCGCTCGGCGTGATCCTTTTGCGGGGCACCGCGACCTCGCTGCCCGGGTTCTCCTCCATTCCCTTGAGGAAGCTGTTGGGCGAATCCTCGTCGGACTGCTCCGAGTTGACTCCCGAGAACAGGAACTGCTGCCGGGTGTCCTCGGAGGCATACAGACCCATGTACGGGGTGTCGCCCGCGCTCAGGTCCGGATTCTGCGCCTTGGCCGTGTCGCTCATGTCCTTGGCCAGCCGCAGGTCGCCGTTCTCCAGTGTCTTGGGCAGGCTCACCGTGTACTCGGGGCTGCGGCTGCCGCCGCCGAGCGCTATGCCGATGACGACCAGCAGGACGACGGCCGCCGCGAGGCTGCCGAACACGATCGCCAGCACCTTGCCCGTGTTGCTGCGCTTGGGCGGCGGAGGCACGGGCGGCGCGCCCCAGGGCCCCGCGGGCATCTGCTGCCCGAACGGCCCCGGTTGGCCGGGCGGCGGCGCGAACTGCGCCCCGGCGTACGGCTGTTGCGGCGGTGGCGGCTGCTGCGGCGCGCCCGGTCCGTACGGTCCCGGCGTCCCTCCGTACGGCCCCGGTGCCCCTCCAGGCGGAGGCGGCGGTGGTGCGCTCATGCTCGTTCCTTCCCCGTTCATGTCCCCCGTTCACATTGCCTGCCAACAGTACAAGCAGCCACTGACAACGGATCTTGAGAAGAAAGAAAGAGCAGGCGGGGGCTCGTCCCGCGTCAGACGGCGTCAGAGCGACTGCGGGTGGCGGAACAGCCGCTTCGGGTCGTACGCCGACTTCACCTTGGCGAGGCGGGACGCGTTCGCGCCGTAGTAGGCGCGGCGCCAGTCCTTCAGCTTCGGGTCGCTGTAGTTCTGGTACGCCTGTCCGCTGGCCCACGGGCGCATCGCGTCGTAGGTGGCGTCCAGCCACGCGCGGTGCCGCGAAACGGTCGTCTGCGAGGCCGAGTCGGGCCAGGAGATGATGTACTGCGCCAGGAAACGGGCGTTGCGGTGGACGAAAGCGGTCGACTGCGGTCCGACCCGGTTCGCCGCGCCGCCCAGCGCGTCGATGGCGACGCTCCCCGAGCCGCCCCCGCTGAGCTGCGCCAGCTTCTCCACGCGGTGCAGCAGCGCCTTGATGCCGTCCGCCGGGATGCTGCGCGTGTAGAAGTCCGAGCGCGCCGCGTACGATTCGCGCGCCAGCTTGCCCTTGGCGCTGTTCCCCGGCAGCGAACCGGGCAGGTGTGCCTGGTGGATGCTCCACCCGGACACCCCGCCCATGATCTTCATGGCGTCCATGAAGGTGTGGTTCTTGATCGAGACCGAGGAGGCGGGTGCTCCCACCCGGTCGGCCAGGCGGTCGAGTTGGTTGGTGACGTCGCCGCGCGTGCCCAGCGAGAAACCGCCGAGCATGACCTTGCCGGGGCGGCCGCCGGCGGGCGCGGACAGATGCAGGTTCGCCCAGATCTCGTCCGCCGCGTCCGGCGCCCAGCGCTGCCACTCGCGCAGTACGGCGGCGGCCCGCGACCACGGCCAGCTCAGGAAGAAGGTGACGCCGTCGTGGGCCGGGTGGGTACGGAACTCAAGACCGGTCACGACGCCGAAGTTGGCGTTGCCGGCGCCGCGCAGCGCCCAGAACAGGTCAGGGTCGTGCGAGGCGTCCACGTCCCGTATGCGGCCGTCGGCGGTGACGATGCGCGCGCCGGTGAGACTGTCCGAGGTCAGCCCGTACGCGCGGGCCACCACGCCGACGCCGCCGCCCAGCGTCAGCCCGGAGACGCCGACGGAGGGGCACGAACCCGCGGGTATGGTGCGGCCGTGCCGGGCCAACCCGTCGTAGACGTCGATGAGTTTGGCGCCGGCGCCGATGCTGGCGCCCTGCTTCCCGTTCTGCTTCACCCAGGCCATCTTCTGAACGTCGATGACCATTCCCTGACCGGTGGACCAGCCCGCGTACGAGTGGCCACCGCTGCGTATCGCCACGGGTATCCCGTGGCGGCGCGCGAACGCGAGGCACTCCTTCACGTCCTGCGAGCCCGCGCAGTAGGCGACCCCGGCCGGACGTACGCCGTCGAAGCGGGGGTTGAACAGCTTGTGTGCCGCGCCGTAATGGGCGTCGCCCGGCCGCACCACGGTGCCGTCCAGGCCCTTCGCGAGCGCGTCCCACGCGGTGTCGGACGCGGAGGAACCCGCGACCGCGGCCCAGCCCGTTCCCCCGACGCCCGCGCCGAGCGCCAGTCCGGCGCCCGCGCGCAGCATGGTGCGCCTGCCCCAGCGCCGCGCGCCGGTGTCCTGCGTCGTCGCGCCGGTGCTGCTGTGGGTGTGCGTCATCCCCGATTCCCCCTCGGAACCGGCCGCCCGGCCCGGGGGGCCGCCCGCCCCGGGGGCCCGGTGAATGTGGGGGGCGGGGGGGCGGCGGGGCGGGAGGGGGGGGGGGGCGGGCCCCCACCCCCCCCCCGGGGGAACGGGGCCCCGCGATCCACGCGCCCGGAGGGGGGCGGGGGCCCCCCGGGGCGGCGGGGCCGACCTGGGGGCCCGGCGCAGCGCCCGGGCCCGCCCGGGCGGCGGGGCCGGGGGGCCCGGCGGCGGGGGAGTCACGGCGCCCCCCGGCCGCCGGTGGCGTGTCCGCGCTCGTACGGGGTCCGGCGCGACCTCAGACGAGTGACGGGCGAA
>NZ_JBCFOK010000006.1:0-467482 GCF_039605595.1 Streptomyces odontomachicola | reverse complement strand
TGTCGCCGCCGCCGCCGGGTTGCGCGCCTGGGGCTTCCAGCGGGGCGCTAACGGGGCGGGGGGGGGGGTGGGGCCGGGCGGGCCCGGCACCACCGCACCGCACGACAGGGCCGGACTACTCGAACAGTTCGGGGTCTCCCGCACCCCTGCGTACGATCTCCGCGCCGCCGTCGGAGAAGTCCACCACCGTGGTCGGTTCGGTGCCGCAGTCGCCCGAGTCGACCACCGCGTCCACCGTGTGCTCCAGGCGCTCCTTGATCTCCCAGCCCTGGGTCAGCGGCTCCTCCTCGTCGGGCAGCAGCAGGGTGCTGGAGAGCAGCGGCTCGCCGAGCTCGGCGAGCAGGGCCTGGGTGACCACGTGGTCGGGGATGCGCACCCCGACCGTCTTCTTCTTCGGGTGCATCAGCTTGCGCGGCACCTCCCGCGTCGCGGGGAGGATGAAGGTGTACTTGCCTGGCGTGGCCGCCTTGATCGCGCGGAACACGTCGTTGTCGATCTGCACGAACTGGCCGAGCTGCGCGAAGTCCCGGCACACCAGCGTGAAGTGGTGCCGGTCGTCGAGATGGCGGATGGAGCGGATGCGCTCCATGCCGTCCTTGCTGCCCAGCCGGCAGCCGAGCGCGAAACAGGAGTCCGTGGGGTATGCGATGAGCGCACCCTCGCGGACGGCGTCGGCCACCTTCCCGATGGTGCGCCGCTGCGGATTGACCGGGTGCACGTCGTAGTACTTCGCCATCCGCCGAGCCTAGGCGACGGGCGCGGCGCGCTCACCCCGCCCCGGCCGCCCGGCACTCGAGCGGCCCCTCGACCGCAGCGACCGTACGGCGAGGGCCAGCAGGAGCAGCGCGCCCGCGCCGAACACGGCGTTCCCCGCCAGGGCCACGGCGCGCGGCACGTCCAGCTCGGCTGCCTGCGTGAAGCCCACCCACACGTAGGTGAGCAGCGCGCCGCCGGCCAGCGCGAGGCGGTGTGCGGCGCCCCAGCCGGGGCGCGCCGACCAGCGCAGGACCAGCGCCACGAAGCCCGCGGCGAGCACGCACCACACGGCGCACAGCGCCCACTTCCACGCCGGGCCCTCGGGCATCTCCTGGCGGGTCCAGTAGAGGCTGGAGACGACGAGGGCGACGGCGCCGACGAGCCAGGGGTTCGGCGCGGGACGGCCCTCGGAGGAGCCGGAGGAGTCGGAGGAGCCGGAGAAGGGTGCGCGCTGGCGGCGGCCCACCGCGAAGCCCAGCACGATCAGTCCCACGATCACGACCCCCGCCTGCGTGAACTGCGCGGGCGACGCCACGAAGCCCTCGCTCACCGCCTGCTGGACCGCCAGGAACACCGAGCCCGCCACGAACACCGCGCCGGTCACCGCCACTCCCGGCAGCCGCAGCCAGGGCCTGGTGGGCTCACGGGTGAAGGTCTCGACGAGGGCGATCGGCACGCAGATGCTCCAGACCGTGTGCATCGCCAGCACGTCCTGGAGCATCTCGACGCTGGTGCCGAGCCCCGGGATGTGGGTGGCCGCGTACACGGCGCCCATGTCGACCCCGCCGTAGTGCGGGTTCCACAGCATCTGGTCGACGGGCCCCTCCTCGATCAGCGCGTACGCCGCCGCGAGCAGCACCATCGTGGGCCAGCCGCGCCCGGCACGCCGCGCGGTCTCCCGTACGAGCAGGGCGCCGCAGCCGTACAGCGGGAGGAAGAGCAGCACCGCGCCCAGGTCGGTGACCGGCTGATTGCCCAGCAGGAACTCGCCCACCAGCGGCGCGAGCAGCAGGAGCGCGAACGCGGGCAGGAGGCGGCGGCGCCGCGCGGGACGCTCCGCTGACGCGATGCCTTCGGCGGGCGCGGCGCCCGCGGCCGGTCCGGCTTCCCCGGCGGGTGCGGTGGCCTCGCCTGGTGCGGCGTCTCCGTCGTGATCAGCGGACATGCCTCCGACGGTACGGAGGCTCCGCCGCCCCGGCATCGGCTGCCGGTTGCCGCGTGACCGTCCGAAGGACGACAGCGCGCGACGAAAGGCTGAGCCCGAGGCCGTCCCTGCTACCCGCTGCGCCTGCGCGCCTTCCTCCGCGCCGCCGCCCGCAGCGCGAACGCCCCCGCGTGCACGCCGGCCGCCACCGCGGGGAACATCAGCGCCGCGCGGCCCACGTCGCGTCCCGTGGTCTCGCGCAGCACCCCGGCCCGGCGCAGTCTCGCCCACGCCCAGCAGCCGAACGGGGCCACGACCAGCGGCGCGGTGACCACTCCCGGCGTGTAGCCGCGGGCCGCCGCGCTCTGCCCCAGGTGCGTGAGGGAGTGCAGGCCGAACCCGGCGAGCACCGACTGGTAGAAGGCGGAGCGCCCTCCGCTCCACGCGCCCGCCGCGGAGGCGGCCGCCACCACGCCGCCCATCAGGCCGATCGCGGTGGCCGCGTGCGCGGTGTCGATGCGCAGCGCGTCCACGACGCCCGAGGGCAGCCGCGGATACCGCTCCTCCAGCCGGTCGGCGCGGCGCGCGGCCCAGGCGGGCATCGTCGCCAGCTCCTCGGCGTCGTGCACGGCGAAGGCGAGCAGCAGCCCCCAGGTCGCCGCCGCCGGCACCGCGTACGACGTCTTGTACGGCACCTCGTACGACGTCTCGCGCGCCGTCGTTCCGTCCTGTGCGCTCATGTCGCTCCCCCCCACGTCAACGGGCCCCCGCCACCGTATTGTTCACACATGCTGACGCTTGAGGAAGCGGCCCCCGCGGACTGGCCGCTGTGGCGGGAGGTCAGGCTTGCGGCGCTGACCGAGGCGCCGGAGTCCTTCAAGGCCCGGCTCGAGGACTGGGAGCGGGGCGGCGAGGAGCAGTGGCGCGCGCGGCTGGAGCTGCCGGGCGCGTACAACGTGCTCGCGCTGCTGGACGGGCGCCCCGTAGGGGTCGTCAGGGGCGTGCCCGACGGACGCGGCGGAGCGGAGCTCAGGTCGCTGTACGCGGCGCCGTCGGTGCGCGGCCGGGGCGTCGGCGACCGCCTGATGGAAGCGGTCGAGTCCTGGGCGCTGCGCGAGGGCATCGGCGAACTGCGGCTCGCCGTCCTGCCGGACAACGCCCGCGCGCAGGCGCTCTACCGGCGGCGCGGTTTCGCGCCCACGGGCGAGACGGGCGACCTCCTCCCGGGCGGGGAGCGGGAACGCGTGATGGCGAAGCGGCTCGGCTAGCGCCCCGGTACGGGGACGGTCCGGTACGTGGAGGGGGCGGGGCGCACGCGGCGCCCCGCCCCTCACCCGCTCACGTTCTCGCCCCTCACGTTCGCGGCGTCACCGGCCCAGCCGACGACGTATCGCGGCGGCCAGCTCGGACACGCCGGGCTCCCTGAGCACCCCGTAGTGGTCGCCGCTCAGGCCGATCACCGTCGGGGGCGCCGCGCTGTAGCCGCTGCTGCCCTCGATGAACGCGTAGTCGTCCCCGGTGGCCTTGAAGAGGGTGACTGGCGCCCGCAGCCGGCGCTCCGCCAGCTCGTGGAAGGCGTACTCGAAGGCGTAGGTCTCCCGCACGACGCGGGCGATCCGCCGGATCAGCGGCTCGTCCAGCGACGGGTACCTGCCGTGCACGAAGGCCGCGAAGGTGTCCTCGTCCTCGGTGGCCTCCAGGCACCGGTCCAGCTCGGGCCCGGTGACCGAGCCCGCGAAGACCGAGTAGAGGATCGTGACGTAGGCCGGGTCCCGGTAGTCGGCCGCCCGCTCGCGCCCGGGCTCAGGGCGACTCCCCTTCCGCACCTCCGGGTTGCCGGGGCAGAGCAGGAACAGGTGGTCCACCTCCTCCCCCGCGCTCTCCAGCTGCCAGGCCGCCTCGAAGGCGACCCGCGCGCCGAAGGAGTAGCCCCACAGCGTGTACGGGCCCCCGGGCCGCGCCCGGCGGATCTCCGCCACGTCCGCCGCCGCCATCTCGCGCACGGTCGGGTACGGGGTCTCGCCCGGGTTGATGCCGTGCGCCTGTATCCCGTGGAAGGGGCGGCCCAGGCCGGCGGCCCGGCCCAGCGCGCGCAGGTTCATCGGATAGCCGCCGAGGCCGGGCCAGCAGAACACCGGGGCGCCCTCCCGCTCCTCGTTCAGCCGCACCAGCCGCGCTGAAGCGGGAGCGGAGGCCGCATTCCCGGCCTGCCCGGCGTACTCCGCGACGCGGGCCGCGAGCCCCGACGGCGTCGGGCACTCGAAGAGCGTCTGGAGCGGAAGGCCGGTGCCGAAGGCGCGGTTGAGGCGGTTGACGAGCGCCACGGCGTGCAGCGAGTTGCCGCCCGAGGCGAAGAACTCGTCCTCCATGGACACCTCCTCGTATCCCAGCTCCCTGCCCCACTCTGCGGCGACCCGGCGCTCGGCTTCGGTGGCGGGCGCCACGTGCGGGCGCGCCGCGTGCGCGCGGGCCACCGGCTCTGAGACGGCCAGCGCGCCCGTGTCGACCTTGCCGTTCGCGGTGAGCGGCAGCTCGTCCAGCACCAGGACCCGGTGCGGGATCATGAACTCCGGGAGGGTGCGGGCCAGTTGCTCCTTGATCATCTCGGCCGGTCCCCGCATGTGCACGGCGTCCTCGCGCATGCCCTCGCTGCGGATCTGCTCCTCGCTGACCCGGCCGCCGAGCGCGAAGTACGAGGCGTCGGCCGGGCGTTCGCCGGCCCCGGCGAGGATGTCGTCCATCCGGCGCGCGGCGGGCAGCGGGTGGCCGCTCTTCGAGCTGTAGCCGGAGGACATCAGCCCCAGGCCGAGCCCGTTGCGCTGGAGGCGGTGCAGCTCGGCGCCCAGGGCGATGTAGCGCAGCCACTCCTCCCCGCCGCGGCTGACCGCCGTCACCCCGAACCCGGCGCGCTCGTGGACCTGCTGGTTGATGGCGATGACGTGCCGGGGCTCGATCAACGCGTCCGCGATGCGGCGCAGTTCGCCGACGGCACCCGCGCCCCCACTGTTACCCCGTGCATGACAAGCCTCGTGCCGGTACTGGCCCGGCTCCAGCCCGCGTACGCCGCCGGGGTGGGCCTGCACATAGAGCCCCGTCACGTCCGGCATGCCCGCGTCCCCGGCCGCGACCACGGCGAAGCTGCCCAGCAGATGGTCCTCGGGAGCGATGTCCAGCGCGTGCCGCACGGACTCGTCGCGGCCCGACGGGCGCAGGCCGAGGCCGTGTTCGGGCAGCACCTCCTGGAACAGGCCCACCATGTGCCCGGCCTCGAACTCCAGGACCTCCCGGATGTTGTTCCTGTAAACCGGTTCGACGGCCCGCCGCTTCCCGGCGAAGTGGACGGTGAGCGACGGGGTTGCGCCCTGCTCGTCCGCCTTGTTGTCCCCGACGCGTACGAGGGTGTGCTCGGCGGGGTGGTGGTAGTACACGCCGGGTGCGAGGCCCGCCGCGCCCTCGGGCCCCGCGGCCTCCACGTACAGCTGCGTCGCGTACAGGGCGCCGGGCGAGGCGTAGGCGTACTTGGGCAGCAGCCGCTCCTCGCTCCTGAACTGCCCGAACCAGCGCAGGATCGCGCCGAGTTCGCCGTACGTCAGCTCTCCCGGGCCGCGCTGCGGGACGCCGGAACCGGTGGGCGCCGGGCGCGGGGCGAGCAGCCGCAGCAGGTCCTCGCGGGTGACCTCGCCGCCCTCGAAGTGGCGGTACGTCTTGCGCGCGAAGGTATCGCGGCGCTGGCGCTCCGTCTCCCGCGCGCCGGGCAGCTCCAGCACGGGGCGCCCGGCGAGCTCGCTCTCCTCCCTGATCCCCGGGTCCGAGAGCTGGGCCCTGACCTGGAGCCTGCTGGCCTTGGACTGGTGGTGGCCGCCGTGGTTGCCCTGGTCCATCAACGCGGCTTCCCTGGGGTCGAGTTCGACGCAGGCCACCAGGTTGCGCGCGCCCGTGCGCGGGTCCTGGGCGACCAGGGCCGCGGCCCTGCGTACCCAGGTGTGCTCCTCCACCGCGAGCGCCACCTCCTCCAGCTCGATGCGGTGGCCGCGCAGCTTGACCTGGCTGTCGGCGCGCCCGGCGAAGCTGAGGCTGCCGTCCGGGTTCCAGTACGCCAGGTCGCCGGTGCGGTAGAGGCGCTCGGTGGGGACGAAGGGCGAGCGCACGAAGCGCTCGGCGGTCAGGTCGGGGCGCTCCAGATAGCCGCGCGCCAACTGCGCCCCGCCGATGTGGAGTTCGCCCGTCTCGCCGATGTCCACGGGGGCCATGTTCTCGTCGAGGACGTAGCACTGGGTGTTGTCGGCCGGTACGCCGATGGGCACGGCGCCGTCTCCGTTCCCGGCGTGCGCGTCCGGCTTGCCGAGCGTGTCCGGGTCGACCAGGTGCGCGGTGGCGTTGATGGTGCACTCGGTCGGCCCGTACAGGTTGACCAGCGAGGACCACGGCAGCTCGTCGGTGAAGGCGCGGGCGAGCCGCTTCGACAGGGTCTCGCCGCCGCAGAACACCCGCCGCAGCGAGGTGCAGCGGGCGAACTCCTCGTGTTCGAGCAGCGCTTGGAGCAGCGTGGGCACGCACTGGAGCGCGGTCACCCGGTGCGCGACGACGGCGGCGGTGAGCGCCGCGGGATCGCGGTGCATTCCAGGGCCGCCCGCCACCACGCGGCCTCCGACGACGGGCGCGAGGATCTCCCACTGCGCCGCGTCGAAGCTCATCGGCGTCTTCTGCAGCACGGCGGTACCCCTGCCGAGGTGGCCGCAGGCGTGCATCCAGCGCATCTGGGACAGGATGCTGCGGTGCTCGATCATCACGCCCTTGGGGCGGCCGGTGCTGCCCGAGGTGTAGATCACGTACGCCAGGTCGCGGGGGTCCGGCGTGGCGGGCGGGGGCTCGTCCGCGACGGCGGGGAGCTCTGCGCCTGCCGCCCCGAGGGTCACCACCTGGGTCCCCCGCGGGACGAGCCGGGACAGTCGCGGGGCCAGGTGTTCCTGGGTGAGGACGATGCGGGTGCGGCTGTCCTCGATCATGTGGCGCAGCCGCTCCTCGGGGTACTCAGGGGACAGCGGCAGATACGCGGCGCCGGAGAAGAGGATTCCCCACGCGCCGGTGATCAGGCCGGCGGAGGGGTCCGCGTACAGGCCGATGCGTTCGTCCGCGCCCGCGCCCAGGCGGCGCAGGCGCGCGGCCACGGCGGTGGCCGCGCGGTCGAGTTCGCGGAAGGTGAGTCCTCCGGTGTCCGAGGCGACGGCCACGGCGTCCGGCTGCGCGGCGGCCTGCTGCCTGAGCAGCGCGGGGAGGCTGCCCTGATGGAGAGCGGTCAGGGGGTCGCTGAGGTGAGCGGTCTTCACGGGATTCCTTGCAGTGCCAGTGATGTGTGGGACGGGGGGGGGTGGCACGTGGGGGGTTCGGCGCGGCCCCGTTCCGGTGGGGCGGCTTCGCGCCGTGGGTTGCTTCGCGCTGCGAGGTTCGGCCCCGCTGCGGGTCGGGGTCACTGGGGACTGTGACCGCCGGTCCGTTGCGTGCGTGGCTGCTTCCCGCTGCGGCGGGATGTGGGTGGGTGGACGCCTTGCGAGTGGGCCTCGCGACCGGGTGCCGCGGGATTCGGGCGCGTGGGCGTCTGCCGCTTGTGCCTTGGCGGGCGGCCTGCGACGCTCCGCGCCGCTTGCCGCCCGTGGCGGGTCACTTCGCGGTGGTGCGGGCCTCCGTGTCCGCCGCGGTGGGCTTCTCCGGCTCCGTGCGCGGAGGTTTCGCGCGGCCCGGCTGGGCCAGGAGCACCGCCGCCACCACGGTGAGCGCTCCGGCCAGCTGCACGGGTGTCAGGGACTCGCCCCGTACCGCGTAGCCGAGCACGGCCGCCGCCAGGGGACTGGCGAAGCCCAGGACCGAGACCGCGGAGGCGGGCAGCCGCTCGATGCCGCGGAACCACACCGCGTACGCGAACAGCGCCCCGATCAGGCTGAGATACAGGAAGCCGACGGCGTTGGACCCGGTGACGCGGCCGGGCAGTCCCTCCGCCACCAGGGTCGCTGGCACCAGGACCAGGCCGCCCGCGGTGAGCTGCCAGCCGGTGAAGGTCAGCACGCTCACCCCGTCGGGGCGGCCCCAGTGCTTGGTGAGCACGATGCCGCTCGCCATGCACACGGCGCCGCCGAGACCGGCGAGGATGCCGACCGTGTCGAGGCCCGCCTCGGGCTGGAGCACCAGCAGGCCCACGCCCAGCATGCCGACCACGCAGGAGGCCACCTGCCGCGGCCGTACGCGGTCCTTCAACAGCAGCGCGGCCAGCACCAGGACGATCGTCGGCTGCACGGCGACCACGATCGCGGCCACGCCGCCCGGCAGGTGGTAGGCGGCGACGAAGAGCAGGTAGAAGAACGCGCCGATGTTCAGCACGCCCAGCACCAGGGCACGCCACCACCACGCGCCGCGCGGCAGCGCGCGGCCCGCGGCGACCAGCACGAGCCCCGCAGGCAGCGCCCGCACGGCGGAGGCCAGCAACGGCCTGCCGGGCGGCAGCAGTTCGGTGGTCACCAGGTAGGTGCTGCCCCAGATCGCCGGCGCGAGCGCGGTCAGCGCGGCGTCGGCCGCCGGCCCGCCGCGCCTCATCGGGACCCCCTCGCCCGCGAGTGAGCGCGCCGTTTGCGCGGCGGGCGTGCAGGTGCGAGGTCGGTACGGCACACGGCTCCGGTCACGGTGAACTCCCTGGGAGTCGGAAGGGCTGCGGACGCCGGAGCGGCTCCCGGCGAGGCGGGCCGCTCCAGCCGGGGAACCATAAGGTAGGTAAGGCTTACCTAACAAGCTTCGGCACGGTCTGGGCAACGGCCACACACGGCCCCATACGGCGGGGAGCGGCAGAAATCGGGCCCCGGCCGTTCCCCCACGGCCGGGGCCCTGCTGAGCGGAATACGCGAAGTGCGCTGAGAACGCGAAGTCCTTGAAGTGCGCCGACGTCAGGCGTGCACGGGCGTGCGGGCCCGCAGCGTGTGCGCCTTGCGCGCGGTGCGGGTGGCGACGTCCACGGTGTACGCGTCGAGGCTCATCCCGCGCGGCGACACCTTGAGCACCATGAAGCCGTGCGCCGCGAAGTCCTGCCAGGCGGAGGGGTGGTCGCCGTGCGCCTTCCCGTCGCCGCTCTTGGCTGCGGCGCCGCACACCACCTGCCGTGTGCCCTTGCTCTCCGCCGTGGGCTCCAGGATCTGGAGGGTGTGGTCGTGCCCGGAGAAGATCAGGTCGGCCCGCCCGCACACCACCTCCTCGTACAGCTCCTTGAGGTGGATGCCGCTCGTGTAGTGCCCCACGGTGAAGCCGTCGTAGGAGCCCGCGCTGCCGTGCTTCCCGTTGTTCACGTACGGGTGGTGCCCGAGCACGATCTTCCACTGCGCGCGGGACTCCGAGAGCGCGCGGTCCAGCCAGGCGCGCTGCTCGCGCATGTAGGGGCCGTCCCACTGGTAGTGGGGGTCGGTCTGCACCACGTACGAGGTGACGGGGATGGTGTCCAGCGCGAAGAACTCCACCAGGGGGTCGCCGTCGGCACCGGAAGGCAGCGCCACGCTGTAGTAGCGGGCGGGCATGTACCAGCGCCTGGAGTGTTTCGCATACGCCACCTCGCGGTCGCCGCGCGAAGGATCGCCGCCTGTGCCGGGTATGAGGCCCGAGCAGTCGTGGTTGCCGAGGAGCATCAGCCACGGCACGTCGATGCCGGAGTTGGGCTTCTCGAACTTGTCCTGGAATTCGGAGTCGCGGTCCGACTCGGGCCCGTTCTCGTAGATGTTGTCGCCCAGCCCGACGGCCAGCCCGATGCCCTCGCTGCGCATCAGCTTGCGCGCCGCGGCGGCGACCGCGTACTGCGCCTCGTCACCCGTACCGGCGTCCCCGGTCACCAGCACCGCGAACTCACCGTCGGGGCCCGGCTGTTGAGGGAGCGGGAACTTGCCGTCCGCCGCGCGCGCCGGAGAGGGGGACAGCACGCCGCCCGAGAGACCGGCGAGGGCCGCGCCGGCGGCGACGCCGCCGAGCAGGGTGCGGCGATTGAGCAGCGCCGGAGCGTCCTGGCCCGCGGCTCCGGAGGGCGCCGCGGTGCCCGCGTACGGGGCGAGGTCCGGGGCGTCCTCCGATCTCAGCCACTCGTCCTCGGTCATGTCCGGGCGGGGCGGGATCAGTTCGTCGTCACACATGCCCCGGTTTCTCTCACGGGTTACTGACAGGTTTCACGGAGAGCGCATGAACAGCCGGTGGAGATCCGAAGTCGCCCCGGCGAATCCCGCGACGGCCTTCGGCAGAGCCCCCGGCACCCGGGCGCCCCCGCCCGAGCCCTCAGCGCCCGCGCCGCTCCCCGTACAGCTCCGTCAGCAGGTCCACCGCGTCGCGCGTGGCCGGGTGCGGGTCGTGCCGGGGCCAGATCAGGCGCACCTCGATGAGCGGGGCGTCGCGGAGCGGGCGGAAGACGATGCCCTGCCGCCGGTACTGGGCGGCGGTGGCCTCGGGCGTGATGCCCATGCTGCCGCCCGAGGCGATCGCCGCGAGCCAGTCGTCGACGTCCTGGACGTGCTCGACCTCGGGGCGCGACTCCGGCGGCCAGAGCGTGGCGGTGGCGGTGCCGGTGCGCCGGTCCACCAGCAGGGTGTGCCCCGACACCTCTTCCAGCCGCAGGGTGCGGCGGGAGGCCAGCGGATCGTCGGCGGCCAGCGCGCAGTGCCGCCGCTCGCGGCCCACGACGGCGCCGTCGAAGCGCCGCTCGTCGTAGCCGGCCCGTACGACGGCGAGGTCGCAGGCGCCCTCGGCCAGGCCGCCCGTGGGCGTGTTCGTACGGATCAGGCGCAGCTCCACGCCCGGGTGCTCCTGGGCCCAGCGGCGCTGGAAGCGCTGCGTGTGCTTGCCCATGGCGGACCAGGCGTGACCGACCCGCAGCCGGGTGCGCCCGGTGACGGCCTCGGCGGCCAGGTCCTCGGCGTCGGCGAGGAGTTGGCGCGCGCGGGCCAGCACGCGCATGCCGGCTGCGGTGGGTTCGGTGGTGCGGCTGGTGCGGTGCAGGAGCCGCACGCCGAGCAGTTCCTCCAGCGAGCGCAGGGTGCGGGAGACCGCGGCCTGCGAGACGCCCAGCTCGATGGCGGCGTCGGTGAAGGTGCCCGTGTCGGCGATCGCGACCAGGCAGCGGAGCTGCCGCAGCTCCAGCTCCTGGGCCCCTTCCCTGCCCGCACCGCTCCCCGCACGCCGGCCCGCACCCCTGGCTCCATCCATGACTCCAGCGTATAGATCCGGCGCCGGACGCATTTTGTGCGGGCCCGGTCACGCACCAGAGTCATGCGCCATGACGACCACGACCAGCGACGCGGCCCCGGGAGCCGCGCCCGCCGACGCCATGACCGACGCGACGGTCGGTGCGGCGGCCGATGCCACCGCCGGTTCCGGCGCCGCCACCGCCCCCGAGCAAGCCCCCGCCCGCTCCGGCCGCCTCGCCGGTGCCGCGCTGATGACGTGCAGCGGGCTGTCCAATCAACTGGGCGCCGCCACCGGTGCGCTGGCCTTCCCCGTGATCGGCCCCGCCGGAGTGGTGGCCGTACGCCAGTGGGTGGCCGGCGCCGTGCTGCTGGCCGTGGGGCGGCCGCGCTGGCGCTCCTTCACCTGGCGGCAGTGGTGGCCTGTGCTCTCGCTCGCCGTGGTGTTCGGCACCATGAACCTCTCGCTGTACTGCGCCATCGACCGCATCGGCCTCGGGCTCGCGGTCACGCTGGAGTTCCTGGGGCCGCTGACCGTGGCGCTGGCCTCCTCGCGCCGCGCAGTGGACCTGGTGTGCGCGCCCGCCGCGGGCGCCGCCGTGGTGGTGCTGGCCAGGCCGCAGCCCGCCACCGACTACACGGGCATCGCGCTGGGGCTGCTCGCCGCGGTGTGCTGGGCCTCGTACATCCTGCTCAACCGCACCGTGGGCCGCCGCGTCCCGGGCGCGCAGGGCTCGGCTGCCGCCGCCGTGGTGTCCGGGATCTGCTACGTACCGATCGGGATCGTGGTGCTGCTGCACCACCCGCCGACGCCGGCGGCGCTCGGGTACGCGGCCGTCGCGGGCGTGCTGTCCTCAGCGGTGCCCTTCCTCTCCGACCTGCTGGCGCTGCGCCGCGTGCCGGCCCGCTTCTTCGGCGTCTTCATGAGCGTCAACCCGGTGCTGGCCGCGCTGGTCGGGCTCGTGGTGCTCGGCGAGACCCTGGACGCGGCGGCCTGGACCGCCATCGGGGTCATCGTCGCGGCGAACACGGTGAGCGTGATGTCCGGCGCCGGGCCGCGACGCCGCGGCGGGGCCTGAGCACGCGGCCCAGGCCCCGCGGGGCGCGCTTCAGGGGACGGGCCTCAGACGATGTCCTCCCCGATGAGGGCCAGCTCCCGGTCCTCCTCGGCGCGTTCGGGCGTGGAGTACGCGCGGTCGCCGGCCACCTTCCACCACACGGTCGCCAGGGTGAGCACCGCGACGAGGGCCACCGGCGCGTAGTTGAAGGAGTCGGCGGTGACCGGGTTGGTCTGCGGGAGGCAGAACAGCACGGTCACGAAGAGCACCCACACCACGGCGACGATGCCGACCGGGACGCCCCAGCGCCCCAGGTTCCACTTGCCGGGCTCGAAGCGGTGCCGGTTGCGCAGCCGCAGCCAGATGGGGATGGCGTACGCGGGGGTGATCCCGATGACGTTGATCGCGGTCACGGCGCCGTACGCGGTCTCGCTGTAGAGCGAGGGCAGGGCCAGCACGGCGGCCACCGCGACCGAGAGCCACACCGCGCGGCCCGGCGTGCCGGTCGCGGCGTTGATCTTCCGCCACTGCGCGGAGAAGGGCAGCGCGCCGTCCCGGGAGAACGCGAAGACCATCCGGCTCGCGGCGGCGACCTCGGCGTTGCCGCAGAAGAGCTGCGCCACGATCACGATCATCAGCAGCAGCTTGGCCCCGGTGACGCCGAGCGCGTCGAGGAAGATCTGCGCGGGCGGCACCCCCGTGGCACTGTTCACGGTGCCCGCGTAGTCCTGGATCGCGAAGGTCAGCCCGGCGAGCAGCACGAAGCCCGCCACCCACGACCAGACGATGGCGCGCATGATGCCGCGCGACGCGCTGACCTCGGCCGCTGTGGTCTCCTCCGAGAGGTGGGCGCTCGCGTCGTAGCCGCAGAAGGTGTACTGCGCGAGCAGCAGCCCGATCATGACCACGTACAAGTGCCCCGACCAGCCGGTGTCGTTGACGAACTCGCCGAAGACGAACGAGGCCGAGCGGTGCTCCGAGGGCACCAGCGCCAGCACCGCGACGATCACGGTGACCCCGGCGACGTGCCACCACACGCTGACCGAGTTGAGCACGCTGACCAGCCGCACGCCGAAGAGGTTGAGCGCGGCGTGCAGCAGCAGGATGCACAGGTAGATCATCATCAGCATGCCGGGCGTGGGCTCGATCCCCCACTGGAGGTTGAGCAGCGCGCCGGTGAACAGGGCCGCGCCGTAGTCGATCCCGGCGATGGCGCCGAGCAGCCCGAGCAGGTTGAGCCAGCCGGTGTACCAGCCCCAGCGGCGGCCGCCCAACTGGTCGGCCATGTAGTACAGGGCGCCCGACGTCGGGTAGGCGCTGGTGACCTCGGCGAGCCCGGCGCCGACGAACAGCACCATCAGGCCGACCGCGGCCCAGCCCCACATCATGACGGCGGGGCCGCCGGTGATCAGGCCGAAGCCGTACAGCGTCATGCACCCGGAGAGCACGGAGATGACCGAGAAGCTGATGGCGAAGTTGCCGAACGGGCCCATCCGCCGGATCAGCACCGGCTGGTAGCCCAGATCGCGGAGCTTTGCGTCGTCGTCGGTCGGTACCGCCCTGTGGGGTGGGGCAGTGCGAGTGCGCGGCACCACGGACCTCCTGGTTCTTCGGTGGGAGTGGGGGGATGCGGCCGGCGGGTGGTCAGCCCGTCGCGGCCAGGGACTGTGCCCGGGCGCGCAGGAACTCCGTCTTGGCCGCCTCGGGGTCGCCGGGGCCGTCGCTGACGTACGTCCACGGCTGCCGGGTGTAGTAGGGGCCGAGGGCGGTGAAGACGCGCGCCGCGTCCTTGTACCAGTGCGCCGACCAGGCGGCGTGCGCCAGGTAGTTGAGGTCGAGCACCGATTCACGGGTCGGGTCTGTGCGGTCGAACCAGCCGTACAGCGCGTTGCGGGTGTCCACCATGACCGGCTCGTCGGCCCAGCGTCTGCGCAGCCATCTGTCGGCGCTGTGCGCGCTGTCGTGTCTGCGGAACTGCTCCGCGTACGCGTACAGCGGCAGGACCAGCAGCGGGGACCCCGCGGGCGCCCAGGAGACCACCCAGCGGATGAAGTCGATCGAGGCGGCCTGCGAACCGTCGGAGTCCGCCGCGCGCGCGTTCAGGAATTGCAGCATCCTGTGGTGCGCCTCGCGGTTGTACCCGTCGCGCTGGCGCACCCGGTAGAGCAGCCCCCACGGCCCGGTCGGCAGCATCGGCTCAGCGGCCTGCTGGCGGTGTTCGGGCCGCCGCAGCCCGGTGTCGGCCTGGGCGAGCGCGAGCAGGCACACCCAGGGCACCGGGTCGGCGGGCAGCGCCTCGGCGGCCGCCAGGCACGCGCGGCGCGCGCCCTCCTCCAACTCCCCCGCGCTGGGATGGCGTTCACGGTGTGCGCGCAGCGCGCGCTCCACGCCGACGCGCGCCCGCATCAGCAGCCCGTCGGGGTCCCCCGGCACCTCGTCCAGCCATGCCTGCACCACCTGCGAGTGCGCGGCGACGATGCCGAGCACCTGGCTGCGCGAGGTGCGCAGCGCCCAGTCGCGCCCCGTGGTGCGCAGCAGGGTGCGCATGCTCATCCAGCGTCCGGCGCGTACCTCCTCCAGGGTGCCGCGCAGCGCGGTGTCGAACCCGGCCGGGCTGAACACCGGCCTGAAGTCTCCCCCGGCACCCCGTGCGCCCCGCGGGCTCATCAGGAGGGCCGCACGGGCCGCCGGTGCGCGCTGCGGGAGGAGCGGGGTGGTTCCGGCGGCTGGGCGTGCGTCATCACAGGCGGTCCTCGGATTCCTCAAATGGCGTGCGTGCGCGGGAACATGACGCCCGGCACTTGGTCAGAGCGCCGGCGGGGATCACACGTTCCGGGGTGTGAGGGAAACCTAACGCGCCGGAGCCGCCCCCTACCAGGGAACGGATCAAGTTGTTGTTCGAGTTCTTGAGACGTGGGTCCAAATTCGGGGCGGGTACGGGGTAGTTGAGCCCGATTTCGCCGCGGCTCCCTGTTCAGGGTTGAAACAAGCATGCGTGCACGAACCCGTGGGAGCGCGCCGCGGCCCCGACCCTGAAACGACTCATTCCGCAGCGTCCTCGTGCAGCGCCGCTCTCACTCGGCACCGCCCCTCAGTCGACGGAGTCCGCCGCCGGCTCCCCCGTACCGCTCAGCGCCGCCGTGCGCACCGCCTCCCGCCAGCGCTCCAGGTGTCCCGCCGCGCGCCCGGCACTCCAGCGCGGCTCCACCGTGCGCCCCGGCGTCCAGGAGGGAACGGCCCGCTCCAGGGGCAGGTCCGGGTCGAGGGCGAGCCGCGCGAAGGCGGCCGCGCCGAGCGCGGTGGCGTGCTCCGAGGGGTAGACGTCCACCGGCACCTGGGCGAGGTCGGCCTGCGCCTGGACGAGGGTGCGGCTGCGGGTGAGGCCGCCGTCCGCGCGCAGCCGGGTCAGCGGCACGTCCAACTCCCGCTGCACCAGCGAGGAGAGCTCGGCGACCTGCGCGCCGATGCCCTGGAGCACGGCGAGCACGAGGTGTTCGCGGCGGGTGGAGAGCGTCATGCCGGTGAAGGCCGCCGTGGCGTCGGGCCGCCACCAGGGCGCCGCGAGCCCGGCCAGCGCGGGGACGCACAGCACGCCGTCGGCGTCCGAGGCCGCCACCCGGTCCAGGTCGGCGGGCCCCTCGATCAGCCCCAGGTCCTGGAGCCAGCGCACCGCGGAGGCCGCCGTGTAGACCTGCCCGTCCACGCAGTACGAGGTCTCGCCGCGCACCCGCCACGCGACCGACGAGGTCAGCCCGGAGGCCGGGCGCAGCGCCCGTTTCCCCGTGTTGGCGAGCAGGAACGCGCCCGTTCCGTAAGTGCACTTGGCGGTGCCCGGCGTGGTGCAGCCCTCGGCGAGGAGCGCGGCCTGCTGGTCCACCGCGATCCCGGCGACCGGCACCGGGGCGCCCGAGCCGAAGGCCGTGGTGGTGCCGACCGTCTCGTCGCAGTCGGCGACGCGGGGCAGCTCCTCGTCCTCCAGCCCGAAGACCGCGGCCAGTTCGGGGTCCCAGGCGACGGTGTCCAGGTCCAGCAGGAGCGAGCGCGACGCGGTGGACGCGTCGGTCACATAGGCGCCGGTGAGCTGGTGCAGGAGCCAGGAGTCGGTGGTGGTGACCACGCCCTCGCGGGTGATGTTCTCCCTGATCCAGGTCATCTTGGGCGCGGAGAAGTACGGGTCGAGCACCAGGCCCGTCCGCTGCGCGATCCGCTCGGCTCCGGCCGCGCGCTCCCGGCAGATCCCCTCGGCCCGCCGGTCCTGCCACACGATGGCGCGGGAGAGCGGGCGCCCGGTGTGCCGGTCCCAGGCGAGCACCGTCTCCCCCTGGTTGGCCAGCGCGACGGCGCCCAGCGTGGGGCGGCCCGCGCTCTCCCAGGCGCGTCGGCCCGCCGCGTACACGGACTCCAGCAGTTCGCCGGGGTCCTGCTCGACGGCGCCGCCCGGCAGGTATTCGGGGGTCACGGGTGCCTCGGCGACCGCCAGCACCTCGTCGCCCGGGCCGAGCACGACCGCCTTGGTCGCCGAGGTGCCCTGGTCGAGGGCGAGGATGACGGTCACAGGGATTCGACCTCCACGCCGGGTTCGCGGGTGAGGGCCTCGCGACGCCGTACCCATACGCCGGCGAAGACCAGGGCGCCGAGCACCAGCGTGCCCAGCGCGTAGAGCTGCGCCTGCCGGAAGTCGCCGGGGATGCCGAAGATGCACAGCTCGGCGACCAGCCACAGCACGGCTCCGGCGACCACGGGCTTCTCCCACTTCCCGAGCGTGAAGTCGTCCGGGCGCGGCGTGTACTTGCGGCGGGTGGCGATGAAGAGGGCCACGGTCCCGGCGTAGAGCAGCGCGGGCATCAGCGTTCCGGCGCTCAGGAGCTGGGGCAGCGCGTCGGGGTTGGTGCCGAAGGCCGCGACGATCGCGATGGAGGCGGCGGCGACGGTCGCGGTGGCCCAGGTGGGACCGCCGGTGGGGCGCGGCACCCGGCTGAGCACGCCCGAGCAGGGCAGCCGCCCGTCGCGTGCCATGGCGTGCACCAGGCGGCTGTTGCTCACCATGATGACCAGCCCGCACGCGAAGATCGCGATGCTGACCACGACCAGCATCACCGAGGCCGCCACGTGCCCGAGGGTCTGCTCGATGATGGCCGCGACGGGGGCCGAACTCTTGGTCAGCTCGGGCACCTTGGAGCCCGCGCCGACCGTGATCACGATGAGGAACAGCATCCCGATGGCGCCGCTGAGCAGGATGGCGCGCACCATCGCGCGGGGCACGACGCGCTTGGGGTCGTGCGTCTCCTCCGCGAGGTTGGCCGCCGACTCCCATCCGACGAGGGTGAACGCGCCCAGCAGCGCGGAGAGCATGAAGGGGCCGAGGAAACCGAAGTACCCCTTCGCCGGGGCCTCTCCGACGGACGCGAGGTTGGACCAGTCACCGGTGTCGGTGAACACGCAGGCGCCCGCGATCAGCAGCGTGAGCCCCGTCATGGCCAGCACCTCGGCGCCCACGGCCAGGTTGTTGACCCGGGTGGCGATGGGGGTGGACCAGATGATCAGCGTCATCTGGAGCAGCAGGACCACGGCCGTGCCGATGGCGCCCGCGGTCGCCGTGTACTCGATGCCGAACAGCGGGAACAGCGCCACCTGCGTGAGCCCGTAGTCCACGGCCACCGCGACGATGGCCAGGAAGGCGAACGAGACCCAGCCGAACCACCAGCCCAGCAGCGGCGATGCCAGTCTGCTCGCCCACTGGTAGCTGTAGCCGGAGAGCGGGATGCGGGAGGCCAGCATCCCGTACACCAGGGCGACCAGCGCGGTACCTATGGTCACCACGGGCCAGGTCCAGATCCCCGCGGGCCCGCCGTAGCCGAGCACGGTCCCGTACGTGGTGAAGAGTCCCGTGGTGATCGATATGAACGAGAAGGCCACGGCGAAGGACTCGAAGCGGCTCAGGGTGCGCGCGAACTGCCGCTGGTAGCCCGCGTGCTCGACGCTCGCCTCGGCCGCGTCCGGCGCGCCGGCGCCCTCCGGTCTCCCCTCACCCTCCGCGGGCCCGGGCTCCTCCTTCGGCGGTTCCGCCGCCGCGCTGCTGGTGCTGGACGGCTGCTCCATCGGGGCTCCTAACCGGACGTGCCCGCTGCGGACCGTGAACGGGAGGCGTGCGGCGCGGTGTTCGGCACGGCGTTCGGCGCTCGGCGGACGGGACCGAAGAAGATCTTGGGTACCGGCCGCACCCCGCGTCAACCACCGCGCCCCGGCGAGTGCGCACGCCGCCCACGCCAACGGGCCGCGCACACCAGGCAGTTCACCCGGTGTGCGCGGCCCGTTTCGAGTCCCGCCGCGGCCTCGGCGCCGCGTCGTTCAGCCCTTGAGCGCCACGTCCCACGCCGTTTCCGCGGCCGCGCGCACCGCGTCGGCGTCCGCCGCGTACCCCAGCGAACCGAGGCTCAGCGCAAGGGCGTCGAGGGAGGCCAGCACCGTTTCGCGGGAGGCGGCGCGGCCGTAGTGGTTCACTCGGATCATCTCGGCTGCGAGGTCGCCGCCCCCGGCCTGCACCGGCACGTCACCGGCGGCGGCAGCCCCGGCCACCACCTCGCGCGCGTCCAGGTGCGCCGGGCTGCGCAGGGTGGTCGCGGCCGGCGCCGCGTCCTCGTCCCGTACGACGTACGGCTCCAGTTCGGGCAGCGCGCGTGCGCCGGCACGCAGGGCAGCGGCCGCCGCGCGGTGCCGGGCGATCGTGGCGTCCAGGCCGTCCGCCTCGACGCGGTCGAGCGCCTGCTCCAGCGCGAGCATCTCGTACTGGGCCGGGGCATGCGGGAGCGCGGTGCGGCCCGCGTCGGTCCAGCGCTTCTTCCAGTCCAGCAGCGAGAGGTACGAGCCGCGCGGCGCCTGCTCGTTGGCCTCGATGCGCTCCCACGCGCGCGGGCTCACCGCGGCCGCCGAGACCCCGGCGGGACCCGCGAGCGCCTTCTGCCCGCCGATCACGCACAGGTCCACGCCCCACTCGTCGGTGAGCAGCGGTTCGGCGCCGACCGAGGCCACGGCGTCCAGCATCAGCAGCGCGCCGTGCTCGCGGACCACGGAGGCGATCTCCGGCACCGGGTTGGTGTTGCCGGTGGCTGCCTCCGCGTGCACGAGGCTGACCAGCTCCGTCTCCGGGTGCTCGCGCAGCGCCCCGGCGACCTGCTCCGCGCTGACGGCGCCGGTGAAGGGGGCGGTCACCGTGATCACTTCGGCGCCGCTGCCGCGCAGCCAGTTGCCGAAGGTCTCGCCGTACGGGCCCGTGACGATGTTGAGCGCGGTGCTGCCGGGGCGCGCGGCCGAGCGGATGCACGCCTCCAGGGGCAGCAGCGCCTCGCCCTGCATCACGATCACGTCGTTGCCCGTCCGCAGCACGGAGGCGGCCTTGTCCTCGATGCGGGCGAAGTGCTCCGCGCTCAGCGGGGGCAGGTCCAGGGCGTCGAATTGCACGGTCACGGTGGCCTTCCAGCGGTGGCGGGCCGCGCTCTCACGGCTCCTACGGCACCTCCGACTCTACGGGTGGGACGGGGCGCGAGGGGGTACGGGGTGGCGCGCGGCACCTGGGGTGCGGGCCTCGCGGGAGGGGCGGGGTGCGTACGGAGGCCAAGTGGCCGGTATGCGGGGGCGCGAGGGTCCGGTGCTTGGCATGAGCACCGCTGTTCGGTCATGATGCGGCATGATCTACACGCGTAACCCTTCCGCCGGTACGCGCCGCGCCCTCGCGCGGGCCGGGCTCGGCGCCCTCCTCGTCCTGACCCTGCTGCCCGCCCAGTCGGCCACGGCGCAGCAGGACTCCGCCGCCGGGAAGCCGGCCTCCACCGGGGCTCCCGGAAAGGACGGAGCCCGGCCCCCGCGCACCCCGGGAGAGCTGCGCGCCGCCACGTACCTGGACTCCGTACGGCAGGACCCGGCCAAGCTGCGGAGGTTCTTCACCGCGCTGCCCAAGGGCGCCGACCTGCACAATCACCTGCCGGGAGCGGCGACGACCGAGTTGCTGATCAAGCTGGCGGGCGAGAAGGGCCTGTGCATCGACCGCACCACCACCGCGGTGGCCGGGCCGTGCGACAAGGCGAAGGGCGAGCGGCCCGCCGCCGACGCGCAGCGCGACAAGGGCTTCCGCGAGAAGGTGCTGCGCGCCTGGTCCATGCAGGACTACACGGGCGACAAGGGGCACGACCACTTCTTCGACACCTTCGGGAAGTTCGACAAGGCCACGCGGGGCGAGACCGGGACCATGCTCTCCGAGGTCGCCGACTCCCTGGCGCGGCAGAACCAGTCCTACCTGGAGACCATGGTCAGCCCCGCAGTCGACCAGGCCAACAAGCTCGCCGACTCGGTCGGTTACGACAAGGACCTGGGCTCCATGCGCCGCAAGCTGGAGGCGCACGGGCGGATGGACCGCCTGGTGCGGCAGGCGCGCACGGAGGCGGACCAGGCGGAGGAGCAGTTCCGCCGCGCCGGGAAGTGCGGCACGGGGCACCCGCACGCCGGCTGCCGCCTGCCGGTGCGGTTCATCTCGCAGGTGCTGCGCGCCAGTTCGCGCGAGCAGGTCTTCACGCAGATGGTGCTCGGGATGCGGCTGGCGCAGGAGGACCCGAGGTTCGCCGCGGTCAACCTCGTACAGCCCGAGGACGCGCCGGTCTCGCTGCGGGACTACCGGCTGCACATGCGCATGCTCGGCTACCTGCACCGCACCTACCCGCGCGCGCACATCTCGCTGCACGCGGGCGAGTTGGCGCCCGGCATGGTCAAGCCGGAGGAGCTGACGTACCACATCCGCGAGGCCGTCCGGACGGGCAAGGCCGAACGCATCGGGCACGGCGTCGACCTGCGCCACGAGGACGGCTGGCCCCGGCTCGCGCGCGCGATGGCGGCCCGCGACGTGCCGGTCGAGGTGCCCTTCACCAGCAATGAGCAGATCCTCGGCGTGAAGGGGAAGGAGCACCCCTTCGAGTCGTACCGGAAGTACGGGGTGCCGGTGGTGCTCGCCACCGACGACCCCGGGGTGTCCAGGACCGACATCAGCCACCAGTACCAGCACGCCGCGCAGACCTACGGGCTCGGCTACCCGGAGCTCAAGGACCTGGCGCGGGCCTCGCTCCAGTACGCCTTCCAGCCCGGGCGCAGCCTGTGGGAGGGCAGGCCCGCGAAGGACGGCTACCGCACGGTGCCCGCCTGCCGCTCCGAGCGGCCGGGCAAGGGCGCGCCGGGCCGCGCCTGCGCCGAGTACCTGGCGGGCAACCCCAAGGCGTCGCTCCAGTGGAAGCTGGAGGAGTCCTTCGCGGCCTTCGAGCGGGATCCGGGGCACGCGGGGCGGTAGCGACACCCCACACGGCATGAGAGTGCCCGGTCGCCTGGGTGGCGGCCGGGCACTGTGCTGCTCACGCAGCGGGACGTGTCAGCGCTGTCGGCTCAGCACTGGTTGGGCACGTTCGCGTGCGCGTCGCCCTGGAGCGCCGCGGCCGGTACGTAGCCGTTGTCCCGCGGCCACGTGCGGTCGATCTTGATCCAGATGTGGTTGGTGACGTTGCCGACGGTCACCTTCTGGCCGGGCGTCCAGCACATGGCGTCGTAGGTGCCGCCCGGGGTGACGTAGCTCAGCTTCTCGCTCCCGTTGTTGGGGTTCCTGTAGACGCCGTAGTCGGCCCACGCGGTGACCTGGGTGTTCTGCACGGCCACCGCGCCCTTGGCGGGGCCGGCTGCCGCAGGGGCCGCCGCGGCGGCGGTCATTCCGGCCGCACAGGCCAGCGCGGCCAGGACGCCGGCGAGCGCACGGTTCTTGCGCATGGTGTTCCCCCGAATCCGGCGGCGCGGGAATCGGAATTCCGGGCGGCGCCGTGTCGATGAGCAGGTACATCACAAACCTTGGGGGAATGGCACCGTGCACGGCAACGCTTTGCCGTTCGGCCTTTCCGCCGCATTGATTCGCTCCGTGGATAAGCGCCGAACGCTGCGCGGAACCCGGCATTCCCCGTCGACTCCCCGCCGATTCCCCGCCACGGTGCGCCGGAGTGCTCCGCCCACGCTCCCGTACGCCCCCGTGCGGGGCGCCGCGATGATGGATTCTGGTAGCCGACCGTTCGGCCGGAACACGGATACATCGGGGGAACGAATGCCGACGGATTACGGGCGCCACAGCGCCCCGAGCACCCATCAGCTCCATCTCTTCCTCACCCTCGCGACCGAGCTGCATTTCCGCCGCTCGGCGCGGCGCGTCTTCCTCTCGCAGGGCGCCTTCTCGCAGCAGATCAGCGCCCTGGAGCGGCGCCTCGGCCTGTCCCTCGTGGACCGCACCACCCGCCGCGTCGCGCTCACCGGCGCCGGCAGCGCCCTCGTGCCGTACGCGCGCGCCGTGCTGTCCGCCGTCGACGACCTCCAGCGGGCCGTGCGCGAGGTGCGGCGCGGCTCACCAGGCCCCATGACGCTCGGCTCCTTCGAGGCCACGGCCTCGCTGCCGCCGGTGCCCGCGATCCTCGACGCGCTGCGCTCCCGCACGCCGGGGCTGGGCATCCAGCTCACCTGCCAGGGCTTCGCGGAGTGCCCGTACGCGCTGGTCAACGGGCTGGTCGACGCCGCCTTCACCTTCCTGCCCGTGCCCGAGGGCGTGCAGACCCGCACCGTGGCGACGGGCCCGCGCTGCGCGGCGATATCCAGCGCCGACCCGCTCGCGGGGCGCGGCACCCTGACCCTGGCCGACCTCGCGGCGCGCCCCGTCATCGGCTGGGCGCCCGGGGTGCCCGGCGCCTGGCGCGAGCAGTGGTCGGCCGATCCGCGCCCGGACGGCAGCAGGGCGCGCTGCTCGGGCCACGAGGTCGCGGGGTACGAGTCGGCGCTGCCGCTCATCGCGCTCGGCGAGGGCATCCAGTTCGTGCCCTCGGTCGCGCGCGAGCTGTATCCGCGCCCCGGCGTCAGCTATGTGGAGGTCACCGACCTGCCGCCGTGCACGGCGGTGCTGGCCTGGCTCCCGGAGCGCCGCGACGATCCGCGCGTGGCGGCGCTGCGGCATGCGGCGGACGCGGTGCTGGCGCGGGCGGACATGGCGCTGCTCGCCGAGCATTCCTGATCCGTGCGCGAAGCCCGGACACGGAAGAGGCCCCGGACACAGAGGCCCCGGACACAACAGAAGCCGGGGCCCGCACCACGAAGGTGCGGGCCCCGGCCGCGGGTCATGCGCCGAGCGTTCAGCTCTGGACGATGTTCTCCGCCTGCAGGCCCTTCTGGCCCTGGGTGACGTCGAAGGTCACCTTCTGGCCCTCGACGAGCTCACGGAAGCCCGTCGCCGCGATGTTCGAGTAGTGGGCGAAGACGTCGGCGCCGCCGCCGTCCTGCTCGATGAAGCCGAAGCCCTTTTCCGAGTTGAACCACTTCACGGTTCCGGTGGCCATACTGATCTCCTCTATGGGGCAGAACGAGGCCCGCACCTTGCGCACCTCTCTTCGCTGCGTTGAGCCCCACACTCCGGAGTGGCCGGAAAACAATAAAGCGCCTGAAGGAGCATTCCGTCAGGCGCGCATAAAGTTCATGGGTACCAAAACTGCAACTCCGGAAACCGTAACACGCCTCCCGCGCTCCCGCCGCCCCTTCGTGTGCGGGCGCCGCGCGGGAACCTCCGGACGTGCCCGCGAGTTGGTCTCCGGGAGCCCGGGGCGCAGCCCCTCGGCGCCCGGCTCTGCAGGACCCCCAGGACAAGGAGCCCGTCATGGCCACCGACGACGCACCCGAGGTCCGCATCGCCGCGGGGCGGCTGCGGGGCAGGTCCGAGGAGGGCGTCGCCGTCTTCCGCGGCATCCCCTTCGCCGAGCCGCCGGTCGGCGCGCTGCGCTTCGCCGCACCGCGCCCCGCACGCGGCTGGGACGGCGTGCGGGAGGCGCGGGACTTCGGGCCGCCACCGCCGCAGGCCGCCTCGATGGCCGAGGTGCCCGCCGTGCAGCCCGAGAGCGACGACTGGCTGACGGTGAACGTCTGGAGCCCCGACCCCGCGCCCGGCGCCGGCCTCCCGGTCATGGTGTGGATCTACGGCGGCGCGTATCAGAACGGCTCGTCCTCCTCCCCGGGGTACGACGGCGCGCTGCTCGCGCGCGAGGGGCCCGCCGTGGTGGTCACCCTCAACTACCGCGTGGGCGTCGAGGGATTCGCACATCTGGAGGACGCCCCGGCCAATCGGGGGCTGCTCGACCAGATAGCGGCGCTGGAGTGGGTGCGGGACAACGTGCGGGCCTTCGGCGGCGATCCCGCGCGGGTCACGGTCTTCGGCGAGTCGGCGGGCGCCGGGTCGATCGCCGCGCTGCTCGCGACGGAGCGCGCGGCGGGGCTCTTCCGGCGCGCCGTGCTGCAGAGCGTGCCCGGCACGTATTTCTCCGCCGGGCTGGCCGCCGACATCGGCGCCGCGATCGCGGGGGAGCTGGGGCTGCGGCCCACGGCCGCCGACCTGTCCACGGTGCCGCCCGGCCGGCTGCCGGCCGCCGGCGACGCGATCGCCGCGAAGATGCGGCAGCACGAGGCGCGGTGGGGCGCAGTGGCCCACACGCCGACGCCCTTCTCGCCCGTGGTGGACGGCGAGCTGCTGAGCCGTACGCCGTGGGAGGCGGTCGCCGACGGCGCCGCGCGGGACGTCGCGCTGCTGACCGGGCACACCCGCGACGAGTATCGGCTGTTCCTCGCCTGGGAGGGGCTGCCGGTCACGGTGAGCGAGGAGCGCGCCGACACCGCGCTGCGGGTCTTCGCTCCGGGACCCGACGGGCCGCGCCGCTATCGCGAGGGCTTCCCGGGGGCAGGGCCCGCCGAGCTGTGCGAAGTCGTCCAGTCCGACTGGCTGTTCCGCATGCCCACGCTCGCCCTGGCCCGCGCACAGTCCGAGGCCGGCGGCAGCGCCCATCTGTACGAGCTGACGTGGCCCGCGCCCGCGTACGACGGCGCCTTCGGCGCCTGCCACGCGCTGGACGTGCCGCTCACCTTCGGCACCCTGGACGCCGACATCGCCCTGCTCCTGCTCGGCGACGCGTCGAACGCCGGCGCCCGGGAGCTCTCCGCGTACATCCGCCGCGCCTGGACCCGCTTCGCCACCGAGGGCACCCCGGGCTGGCCCGCCTACGACACGACCGACCACCACACCCAACTCCTCGACACCCCGCCGACTTTGGCTCCGTACCCGGAGACGACCTCCCGCGCTCTGTGGGAGCACCACGCCTTCGGGCCTCTTCCGCTGCTCGCCGAATAGCGCTCCGCGCACTCCCCGTACTTCGCGGCACTTCGCGCCGAATCATCAACTCGCAATAGAGAGTTCATGAATTCGGGCTTCCGGAAGGGCTGGAATTCGCCCTAGGGTGAGGGCATGAGGCAGCAGCGGAACGGGCTTTCTGCGCCCGTGCTCACGCGACGGCGCCACGTGGATCTGGCGCTCGTGTGCAGTGCTGCCTGTCGCGGCGTGGGCTGAGCCGCTCGGCGGCTCGGCCGTCCTTCCTTTTCCCGGTTCCCGCCGGACCTTTTCGGCTGCCCGACTGTTCGGCTGCCCGAAATAGGAGCCGTTTCCCAGGGGCCGGGCTCTCCTTTTCCCTCACCCTCACGGGAGTTCAGCATGTCCGACCCCCTGCGTTTTGCCTATTGGGTTCCCAATGTCAGCGGCGGGCTGGTCACCAGCACCGTCGAGCAGCGGACCGACTGGGGCTACGAATACAACCGCGAACTCGCGCGGCTGGCCGAGCAGAACGGCTTCGAGTACGCACTCAGCCAGGTCCGCTACATGGCCAGCTACGGCGCCGAGTACCAGCACGAGTCGGTCTCCTTCAGTCTCGCGCTGCTCCTCGCCACCGAGCGGCTCAAGGTGATCGCCGCCGTGCACCCGGGCCTCTGGCACCCCGGCGTGCTGGCCAAACTGGGCGCGACGGCCGACCACCTGTCGGACGGGCGCTTCGCGGTGAACGTGGTCAGCGGCTGGTTCAAGGGCGAGTTCACGGCGCTGGGCGAGCCGTGGCTGGAGCACGACGAGCGGTACCGGCGCGCGGAGGAGTTCATCACCGCGCTGCGCTCCATCTGGACCGAGGACCACGCCGAACTGGCCGGCGACTTCTACCGGATCAGGGATTTCTCGCTCAAGCCGAAGCCGCGGTCCACCCCGTATCGCCCGCACCCGGAGATCTTCCAGGGCGGCAACTCGACCGCGGCGCGCGGCATGGCGGGCCGCGTGTCCGACTGGTACTTCTCCAACGGCAAGGACTTCGCCGGAGTGGAGGAGCAGCTCCGCGACGTACGGGCCTCGGCAGAGAAGGCGGGGCGCGCCGCACCGCCAGGCTTCGCGCTCAACGGTTTCCTCATCGCCCGCGACACCGAGGCCGAGGCCCGCGAGACCCTGCGCGAGATCGTCGCGAAGGCGGACACCCGCGCCGTGGACGGCTTCCAGCAGGCCGTACAGCAGGCGGGGCGGTCCACGTCGGACGGCAAGGGGATGTGGCAGGACTCCTCGTACGAGGACCTGGTCCAGTACAACGACGGCTTCCGCACCGGCCTCATCGGCACGCCCGAGCAGATCGCCGAACGCATCGTGGCCTACAAGCAGTTGGGCGTCGACCTGCTGCTTCTCGGCTTCCTGCACTACCACGAGGAGGTCGAGTACTTCGGCCGCCGCGTGCTGCCCCTCGTACGCGAACTGGAGGCGCAGCTCCCCGACGACGACCGGCGGCCGCAGTCGCTGACCACCGCCGCCCGCGCCTGACCCCGTACGCGCCCCGCACCCCGCCCCCGTAAAGGAGAAGCACATGAGCACCGTCGCCCCCGCCGACTGGCAGTCCCTCCCCACCCCCGAAGGACCCGAGGAGTGGCTCGCGCGCGCCTCGGAGGTCTCCGCCGTGCTGGCCACCGATGCCGCGGCCCGCGACAAGGCGGGCAAGACCCCGTACGCGGAAGTGCAGTTGCTCAAGGACTCGGGGCTGGTCACCCTGCTCGGCCCGGTGGAGCACGGGGGCGGCGGGCAGGACTGGCCGACCGCGTACCGGGTGGTCCGCGAGGTGTCCAAGGCGGACGGCTCGATCGGCCAGCTCCTCGGCTACCACTACCTGTGGAACTGGGCGGCCCGCCTGGTCGGCACCCGCGAACAGTGGGAGGAGGTGGAGAAGCAGGCGGCCCAGAACCAGTGGTTCTTCGGCGGCGCGGTCAACCCGCGCGACGCGGACGTCGTGGTGCGCGACGAGGGCGAGACGATCGCCTTCACCGGCCGCAAGTCCTTCTCCACGGGCAGCAAGGTCTCCGATGTGACCGTGCTGGAGGGCGTGTTCGAGGGCAGCGAGGAGGGCGCGGGGCACGTCTTCGCGATCGTCCCCTCGGACAGCGAGGGCCTGACCTTCCACGACGACTGGGACAACATCGGCCAGCGCCTCACCGAGAGCGGCGGGGTGAGCCTGGACGCGGTGCGGGTGCCCTGGTCGGGGGCGGCGGGCTACGTGGACAAGACCTTCCAGCCGCGCGTCTACAACACCCTCAACGTGCCCACGATCCAGCTCGTGTTCGCCAACCTCTACCTGGGCGTCGCCGCCGGCGCCCTGGAGACCGCGCGCGCCTACACCACCAACAGGTCGCGGCCCTGGCTGCACGGCGGGTACGAGCGCGCCGTGGACGAGCCGTACGTGATCGACACCTACGGCGACCTGACGGCGAAGCTGTGGGCCGCCGAGGCGCTCACCGACCAGGTGGCCCAGGAGGGGCAGGCGCTGCACGAGGACCCGGACGCGGTGACCGAGCAGGCGCGCGGCGAGTTCGAGGTGCGGGTGGCCGCGGCCAAGGCCCGCACCACGGACGTCGCGCTGGAGGTGACCAGCCGCGTCTTCGAGGTGACCGGCGCGCGGGCCACCGCCTCGTCGGAGGGCCTGGACCGCTTCTGGCGCAACGTGCGCACCCACACCCTGCACGACCCGGTGGCCTACAAGCGCCGCGAGGTGGGCCGCCACGTGCTCACTGGGGAGCTGCCGCAGCCCACGTGGTACTCGTAACCGCGCTGGTCACCCGGCGTGCAGCGTGACGTCGTGGTGAACCGTTCCCCCAATGCCTCCGAGCAGGACGAAGGACGCCTCGGGGGTGTGACCGGGTACGGAGGCGATCACCGTGTAGCTGCCCGGTTCGAGGCCGGCGATGCGGTAGGCGCCGCGCACCGTGCGCACGCCGCCGCGTCGCTGCCCGCCTGAGCTGACCACCGTGATCCAGGCGGTGTGCCCGGCGGGGTGATCGGCGCAGCGGACGGTGCCGGCGACGGCGCAGGTGCCGGAAGCGGAGTCGCCCGTTGCTGCGGTCTTCGTGGCGGTGGGCGCGGCCGTACGGGTTGAGGCGGCCGGCGCCGGGGCCGGAGCCGGGGCCGGGGTCCGCGTCGCGAACTCCCCCGCAGGCGGCGGCACTTGATCGCCCGCCACCGCCCCGTACGAGGGCGCGCTCACACCCCCGTACGCGGGCAGCGGTCCCGTCGGCAGGCCGCGTTCGGCGCTGAGCGCGGCCAGGCACTCGTCGAGCGCGGCCAGTTCGCCGAGCGCGGCGTACAGGGCCGGGCTGCGCGGTCCGGCGGGCGCCCGCAGCGCGGCCTGGACGTCGCGGATCAGCGGGGTGACCCGGGTCCACTCGGCGGGGCCTTCGCCTTCGCCCCGTACGGGCGCGCCCGCGGCCCCCGCCGCCGTGTGCCGGATCAGCGCGTCCAGCGAACCGCTGAACGTGGCGAGGATGTCCCCGAGGTCGGCCCGCAACCGGGGCGCCATGTCGATGTCGGTGTCCGCGGTACGGGCCAGCCGGCGCGCGTGGCTGGTGGCGTTGTCGAAGAGGGCGAGCAGGTTGTCGCCTCCGCGCCGTACGCCGCGCGGCAGCCGCACCAGCGGGCGCACCGCGCTCTGCACCTGGAAGTGCGCGGCGTCCACGGCGCGGGCCGCGCCGCGCAGCCGCACCGGGCTGTCCTGCGCGCTCCAGCGCTCCCGCGTGAGGTCCAGCAACTCCCGTACCGATTCGAGGTATCCGCGCTCGGTCTCGCGCAGGATGCGGCCCGTGGAGAGCGGCAGGATCAGCGCGGCAGCGAGCGTGGCGAGACCCATCCCGACACCGTTGTCGACGAAGCGCTGCGCCAACAGCACGTCCAGGCTGCCGGGCGTGGTGAAGCCGTAGAGCTGGACCAGCGCGGTCACCAGGCCCGCGACCCAGATCGCGTACTGGCGCTGCATCCCCCAGGCGCCCACCGACACCGCGACCACGATCACCGCGAGGCTCCACAGCACGTGGGTGGGCCCGATCAGGTCGTGCAGCGCGATGCCGAGGACGGCGCCGACGACGGTTCCGACCAGGCGGCGCGCGGTCTTGCGCAGGCGCTCGTGGGTGGTGCTGGTGCCCGTGAGGGCGATCATCACGCCGATGATGCCCCAGTAGAACTTCTGGCTGTTGATCTCCTCGGCCACCGGCAGCACGGCCGCACCGGCGACCGCCGCCTGCAGCGCGGCGCGGAACGCCGGACTGAGCCGCGGCCCCTTTCCGCCCTCGGCGACCCGCTGCGCCGCGGCTCCCGCGCCCGCCGGGCGGCCGCCCTCCAGCGCGACGCCGGTGCGGAAGGGCACCTCGCCCGCCGAGGTGGGGGTCGCGTCGCCCAGTTCCAGCCAGTGCGCGAGCGAGGCGGCGAGGGAGTCCAGGAGGTCGGCGATCCGCCGTGCCTGCGCGCCCAGTTGAGGGCCGTCAGCCCCCGTGCCTGCGGCTTCGGCCCGTACGGCCTCTGCCTGCTCGCGTATCCGGTCGGCCGCGGGGCGCAGCGCGTCGGCGCGGCCCAGCGGGGTGTCCCGGGTGAGGACCAGCGCGACGACCAGGGCCTCGCGCAGCGCGGGCGGGAGCGCGGCGCGGTCCATCTCCTGCACGGCGCGCCCGATCCCGTGCAGCGCGAGCTCCGCGTCGAAGAGGTGCTGGTGCAGTTGCTCGGCGGCGGACGGGTCGGCGGCCGACTCGGGCTGCGCGAGCCTGCCGTCCACGGTGAGGGTGACCACGTTCATGCGGGACAGGGCGCGGCGCATGCGCTTCACGGAGCGCTCGGGGTCCGCGTTGCCGTCCAGCGCGGAGGCGGCGGCGTCCGCGAAGCGCCGGGCCTCGACCACGAACGCGCGCTGCGTGCGGATCAGGTCCTCGCGCGGCGTCGGCCTGCACAGCACGAGCCGGGCCGCCACCAGCGCGAGCACCACCGTGACGGCGATGATCACGAGCCCGCCGAGGGCGCTCGGCGGGATGCCGATGATCACGCCGCTGAGGTAAGCGGAGAAGAACACGGCGGCGGAGTACAGCCCGATCTTGCCGAGCCGCGTCACGTAGAGCTGGGCCGCCAGGACCACGACCAGGACGCCGAGTTCCACGGTGTGGTGTGCGTGCAGCGCGGCGCTGAGCGCGAGCCCGCCGCTGAACGGGATTACCGTCCACAGCAGCCACTTCGCGAGCCCGCCCGGGGTGTTCTCGCCGACGGTGATGCTGGTGATCATGCCCTGCATGCCGCCGACCATGAGCCCGAACAGGACGGGGGCGCCCAGCAGTACGGCCATCCCGTAGCCGGCGGCGAGCCCGGCCACCATCGACACGGCGGTGCGCCAGCCGGTCTGCAGCCGCCCCAGCCCGGGGTCGGCGGCGAGGACCACGTCGCCCCAGCTCCGGCCGGCGCCGACGCGGTCTGGCACGAAGGGACGGCGGGACGTACGGGATGTGGCGGGTCGTGCGGGGGCGGGCGCGTGCACGCTCAAGTGGGCTCCGGTTCTCGGGTGCGGCGGTTCGGCTACTGCCGTTCTCGGCTGCGTACGAGCGCGCGCCGCTAATCGGGAGCCGCGGGCTCCTCCGGAACCGACCGCGCGTCCCGCGCACCGGACTCCTCCGGCGCCTCCAGCGCGTCCAGCAGCGTCGCGACCGCCTCGGTCGCCGCCGCCACCACCGCCTCGGGGTCCTCGACGCGGCTGCGCAGCCGCTCCAGCAGGAAGGCGGCGGTGCGCCGCCGCCCCTCCTCCAGGACCCGGGCGCCGTCGTCGGTGAGCGCGACGTTCACCACCCGCATGTCGCGGGCGTCCCGTGTGCGCTCGACCATGCCGCGCTCCTCCAGCTCCCGTACGGCGACGGTGATGCGCGGCTGGGTCAGGCCGTGCCGTACGGCGAGTCCGGTGATCCGCTGCGGGCCCTCCTCCAGGGAGGCGAGCAGCGTGGCGTGGGTCCGGGACATCCCGAACTCACCGGCCGCGAAGAGGTCGCGGGTGAGCTTTCCGAGGCCCACCTGCAGGCCCTGGGCGGCCTGGGCGATGCGCCGCTCGTCGTCCGGAGGACCGTGCGACGAGGATAGATGCATAGCTCAACTATATGTTCCGGGAGGCGCCTGCCCCAAATCCGCTGGGCAGGCCGCCCCCGGTGTACGTGCCCGGACCGCGCGCTCAGTCGCCGCCGCGCGCCCCGTCGAGCGCCACGGTCAGCCCGCGCAGCTCGTACCCGCCGATGCCCTCCTGGAAGGACACCCGGGGCTCGCTCGCCATCCGCACGCCGGGCAGCGCGAACAGCCGGGTCAGGAACGCGTCGGTCTCCAGCACCGCGATCGTCGCTCCGGGGCACTTGTGCGGGCCGTCGCCGAAGGAGAGGCCGGGGGCCGCGCCGCCGTCCGCCATCTCGCGTGCGGGGCACAGCCGCTCGGGGTCGGCGCCGACCACCCGCTCGTCGATGTTGGAGCGGTCGAGACGCACCTCGACGATCTCGCCGGCCGGCACGGTCACCGCTCCCCCGCCCTCGCCGTCCTCGGGGAGCTCCAGCGGCTCGGTCGTACGCCGCCGAAGGCTGCCGAGCACCGGCTCCAGGCGCAGCATCTCGTGCAGCACCGCCAGCCGCTCGGGCTCCTCCGCCTTCCGGTAGCGCTCCCGCAGCGCGGGGTCGGTGAAGAGGTGCCAGGCCGCGAGGTTCACGAACTCCCGCGTGGTGACCATGCCGGCCGCGGCCACCGTCAGGCACTCGCCCAGCACCTCGCCCGCCGAGCAGCCCTCGTCCAGCAGGTGCGAGATCAGGTCGTCGCGGCGGCGTGTGCGGCGCGCGCGGACGGCCGGGCGCACGTCGGCGAAGTAGAAGCGCGCCCAGTTCACGTTCTGCCTGACCATCCAGTACAGGCCGTGCGCGCTGGTCAGCCCCGGCTTCCCGAAGCGCTCGGGGAAGAAGCTCTCCAGGCGGGCGCGGATGCCGGGGCGGCTCTCGGTGAGGCCGATCACCGCCGAGGCCACCTCGATGGCCAACTGGAAGCTGAGCCCGGACAGTTCGGCCCTGCCCTCGCGGCGCAGCACGTCCATCTGCCGCTCGGCCACCTCGCCCATCAGGCCGCGGTACTCCTCGTCCACCCGGCGCGGGGTGAAGAAGCGCGCGGTCTGGCGCCGGTGTTCGCGGTGCTCGGGCCCGTCCCGGTAGAGCACGGGGCGCCGCAGCGTGGAGGGCATCTTCTCCATCGTCTCCACGCCGAGCCCGGCCTGCACGGTGCCGGTGCTGCGCAGCACGGCGCGCGACGCGCGATACCCGTGCACCTGCCAGACCCCGCCGGGCCCCCGCCGGACCGGGCACTCGCCCGGCGCCGCGAGCTCACCCGCCGCCGTCCGCTCGATCTTCCGTGCGCCCGGCTCCTCGCGGCCCACCCGTGGTTCCTCCCCTCGACCGGCGCTCCCCGGCGCCGTCACGTCAACTCCCCACCCGCGCGCGGGCGTTGCTCAGCCGCCTTGCGGGGTGCGCTCGCACCGTACGCCGTACGCCCCCGGAAGGAAACGGTCCACCCAACGGAACAGCAGGGCCAGCGCTATGGCGAAGACCAGCACCAGCGAGGTGTTGGTGAGCGCGGTGGCGTAGCCGCGCGCCGCGACGTCCAGGAAGGGGTACGGGTACCAGCCGGTGACCGCGCCGTGCAGCAGCGTGTAGGCGAGCCACGCGAGCGGCCAGACGAAGGCGCGCACCAGGGTCGCCGCGTCCATGCGCCCGCGCGGCCCGAACAGCAGCCAGCCCAGCAGCGCGGCGGGCGGCGCGACGTAGTGGAAGCCGGAGGTGACCCACAGGCCGATGCCGCTCACCTCGATGTCCGGCGCCAGGACCAGCGCGAACACCAGCCCCGTGATCACGATCCCGATCAGCGCGTCGGCGCGCAGCACCCGGCGCAGCGGCCCGTCGCGGCCGGGGAAGAGCAGCAGGTCGGCGCAGCTCAGCGCGACCAGCACGTTGCTCTGCACGGTGAAGTAGCTGAACATCTGCACCAGTCGGGCGCCGGCGCCGGTGTGCGGGCCCGTCGAACCGGAGTTGACGTCCTCGCCGCCCTGTACCACCAGCACGACCTGGGTGAGCAGCGCGGCGAGGACGACGGCGAGCAGCGCGCCGTGCCACAGCCGCGCGGCGCCCTCGTACGCCGTGCGCTTCCGCACCGGCTCGACAGTCGGACCGCTCATCGGTTCCCCGCTTCCCTCGCACCCGCGCCCCGCCAGGTCACGGCGGGGCGCTCTTGATCGTTCCCACGGTATGCGATGAGTTGGGACGCCCTGCCGGGTCGGTACGGGGTGAGGAACGGGGAGACGGCGTACGGGAGGAGCGGGGCCCATGGACGAGGCGGTCGACTTCACGGGGCAGACGCGGCTGGTGGCGGCACTGGCGGAACGGGTGCCCGACGCGCGGCTGGAGGACCCCACCCCGTGCGGGGAGATGGCCGTGCGCCATCTGCTGGGGCATCTGACCGTCCTGGCCGGTGCGTTCGCCGCCGCCGGGCGCAAGGACTTCGGCCCGCAGACCGACACCCCTCCCGACACCGGCCGTCCCGACCTGGACGCGCGCTGGCGCGAGGAACTGCCCGAGCGACTGGCCGCGCTCGCCCAGGCGTGGCGCGACCCGAAGGCGTGGGAGGGCGAGACGCGGGCGGGCGGCTTCGACATGCCCGCGCCGGTCGCGGGCCGGGTGGCCGTGAACGAACTGGTGCTGCACGGCTGGGACCTGGCCCGCGCCACGGGGCAGCCCTACGCGCCGGATGAGGCGGCGCTGCGGCTGTCGTACGAGCTGGTCGCCGCGACGCCCGAAGGGCCGGAGCGCGCGGGGATGTTCGGGCCCGTCGTGCCGGTGCCGGAGGACGCGCCGCTCCTCGACCGCGTACTCGGGCTGAGCGGCCGGCACCCGGACTGGACGGCGCCCCGCTAGGAGCGCGGACGGCAGTACGCGGAGGAGCGCGGGGAGGAAACGGCGCGCTCGCGCGCGGCTACGCCGTACGCGGCCGACGGCCCTCAGGTATCGGGCCCAAGTTGGGCCCAGTGGCGGGCCGTCGGGCGCCCGGTTCCCTTGGAGGGCACCTGCGGCTGCGCGACGATGCGGAGCACCGAGGCCCTGCCGTACGGGCCGGGGCCGCACCGCATCGCAGATCGGGGGATCGTGATGCTCATCGTGACGGTCGACCAGTATTCGGGGCTGCCGAACCCCTCCTGGCACGTGGACGAGGAGACCGCGCGTGACGTGCTGCGCAAGGTGGCCAGGAACCGCGATGTCACGGCCACCGAGGAGTCGGGCCACCAGGGCCTGGGCTTCCGCGGGTTCGAGCTCCAGCTCACCGACGACGTGCACGCCGCCAAGTACGGCCTGCCCGACCGCTTCCGCATCGCCAACGGCGGCTCGGGCGACGAGGAGAAGGGCACGGAGATCGCGCAGCAGCTCGTGGACTCCATGCCGGCCGGCGAGACCTCGCTGACCGGCGACCTCGAACTGGACGACACCGTGCGCCGGCACATCCTCGACAACCTCTCGCGCGGCACCGACTACGACCCCAGCGCGACGGACGCGCCGCCCGGCGCGCCCGAGCCGCCGATGCCCACCGAGGAGGGGCGCCGGGTCGAGCCGGGCGGCGAGGAGTCGGGCACCAACGGGCGCGCGGCCTGCCAGTACTGGGCGACCGCGTTCAACCCCGCCTTCTGGAACAACGACCCCAACGTGCGGGTCAACAACAACTGCTACAACTACGCGGTCAACCGGCGCACCAACACCTTCGCGCAGCCAGGGCGCGCGCACGGGGTCGCCATCTCGCCGATCCAGTGCGACAAGGTCATCGCGGGCGTGCTCGCCGACGGCGCCCGCCAGTGGGGCAACTGCTTCCCCGCGGGCACCGGCGGGATCTGGCTGATGGCGCTGGTGGTGGCGCCGAACTACGACTACCACTGGTACCGCTACAGCGCCGAGGGCTTCTGGGGCCACAAGCCCGGGCAGACCGCGGCACGCAACACCGACAACGACGGCAAGATCGTCTACAGCCCGTACTACGCCTCGCGGGCGCCGTACACGAACTTCTGCGGCTACTTCCAGTGCGCCTACACGATGACGATCCGTTGAGCGCAGGCCCAGGACCCGCCCCCGCGACGGTCGTGCTGCATCTGTACAGCGGCCGCCGCGACCCGGAGTTCGCCCTCACCGGCGCCGAGGCGTCCGAGCTGCGCGCGCTGCTCGGGCGCCTCACCGCGCCGGGCCACGGCACGGCCCTGCCGGCCGCGCCCGCGCTGGGCTACCGCGGCATCACCGTGCGCCTGCCGGACGGAGGGCTGAGCGTGTACCGGGAGACCGTTGAGGTCTCCGGTGAGCTGGAACGCGACGCCGGCTCGCCCCAACTGCACGATCCGGCACACGCGGTGGAGACCACGCTGGTCACCTGGGCCCGCGCGCACCTGGGCGCCGACCTGCCCTATGCGTGGATCCCGGAGCCGCGGGACGAGGAGGAGGGGCCGGGCTAGGGAGCGGCGGTACGGGGGCGGCACTGGAGCGGGCCGTGCGCGGCGAGTGCGGGTGTCCGCCGCGGCGGGGCGCGGGTGTTCGTCGCAGCTGAGCGCCGTTGTTCGTCGCGTACATGCAACCGATGGGCGGGTGCGCCGCGTCCCTGGGGGCAGCAGTCGATCAAGCTCCGGGTGGTGAGCCGCCGGGGAGTGCGCGCACGGGTGCGACGGGAAGCGACCGGCTCGTCGGCCGCGCACGGGGCGCCGCGTGATCACTGCCCCGGCCAACGAGACGCCTACGCCTGGAGTTTGCATGTCACCCGCACGCGAGACGTCCGGCCCGCGCGGCCGGCGCCGCACCGCGCTCGGAATCCTCTTGTTCGCCCTCGTCGCCGCGCTGGTGGCGGGGGTATCGGGGTGTTCGCCCTCAGGCGCGGACAAGGGCTCGGGCACGAGCAAGCAGTCCGCCGCGGGCGACGACCCGGCCGGAGTCGCCGGGGGCAAGGCGGCCGCCGGCCGACAACTGCTCCAGAAGGGCGGCGGCGGCAGCGGCCTGTACCCGCGCGCGATCCGGCTCCAGCACAGCGGCAAGGACAACGGCCGCGTGCTCGCCTCGACCGTCACCTTCGACGGGGACAACGGGCTCGGCGCCATCCACGAGAGCACCGACGGGGGCCGCAGCTTCCAGCAGGTCGGCAAGATCGCCGACCCCGCCGCGTCCAAGGGCAAGGGCCAGTGCTGCGGCACGCTCTACGAACTGCCGCGCCAGATCGGCGACATGAAGGCCGGCACCCTGCTGTGGGCCGCCTCGCCCGGGCAGGACGAGAAGGGCCGGCGGATGAGCGTCCGCGTCTTCAAGAGCACGGACACCGGCCGCAACTGGTCCTACCTGTCCACGGTCGCCAAGGCGGACAACGACAAGGGGCTGTGGGAGCCGGAGTTCTCCGTCGACGCGCAGGGCCGGCTCGTCGCCCACTACTCCGACGAGACCGACCCGGCGCACAGTCAGAAGCTCATGGCGGCGCGCAGCACCGACGGCAAGAAGTGGACCGGGCACCACGCCACCGTCTCCTCGACGAACAAGCCCGACCGTCCCGGCATGGCCGGGGTGCGCCGCCTGCCCGACGGCACGTACTTCATGGTGTACGAGATCTGCGCGCCCTCCGGGAAGTTCGCCTGCGTGGTGCACTACCGCACCTCGAAGGACGGCTGGGACTGGGGCGACCCGAAAGACCTGGGCACCCGGCCTGAAACCGCCGACGGCCACTACTTCGCGCACGCGCCGACGGTCTCCTGGGCCCCCGAGCCCGGCAACCCCAAGGGCAAACTGATGCTGATCGGCCAGGTCGAGTACGCCAAGGACGGGCAGCGCACTCCCGGTGCCCGCTCGGCGATGTGGACCAACAGCGACAACGGCAAGGGCGCGTGGAAGCCCGCCAAGGCGCCGGTGTCGATCACCTCCGACAAGATCGACTTCTGCCCCAACTACAGCTCCACGCTGCTGCCCGGCAAGGACGGCAAGAACGTGACGGAGATCGCCACGGACTACGAGGGCAAGACCTGCAAGCCGTACGCCGCGACGGGGCCGGCGCACTGAGCGCCTGACGCCTGACCGGTAAGGGGCCCTGGGTTGATCCGGGGCCCCTTACGCGTATCCGCTTGCGCGCGTCCGCCTAGGGTGAGCGCATGCCGCTTGTCGAGGTCACCCACGCCCCTGACGTCCCGGAACCCGTTCTCCGCGAACTCGCCGCCGTACTCCCGCACTTGGTGTCGCTCGCCGTGGAGTGCCCCGAGGAGCCGTACGACGGCGAGCTGAGGCCGGGCGACGTGGAGGTCCGCTTCCGCGCGCTCGGGCCGCTGGACCGCAGCGGCCCGAACGCCGTGGTCGAGGTGCGGTCGAAGTGGACCGAGAGCCGGGCCGCCGACCGGCAGCAGCGGGTGGACCTGCTGCACGCGCGCATCGCGGAGGCCACGGGGCTGCGCGACTTCGGCGTCTACCTCGCGCTGCCGGTCGCCGCCTGGGCGCAGGACGACTGAGCGCGGCGACCTCAGGCGCCCTGCGTTCCCGCCGCCTCGCGGGCCTCCTCCACCAGCGCAGCGAGGCGGGCGTGGTGGGCGCCCGGCCAGTAGAGGCGGTCACATGAGGTGCAGCGCGTAAAGCTGTCGTAGGTGCGCCGGGTGCCGGCGGGGAGCCGGTGGGCGATCTCCGCCTTGGCGACCGGGACCAGTTCACCGTTGCAGGACGGGCAGCGCGTCCACGGCGCGAGCGGCACCGCGAAGCGGGTGAGCACGTCCGTGAGCTGCGCGTCCGGGCGGCTCCCTCGCACGTACGCGCCGAGCCACAGCGCCCGGCGCCGCAGCAGCCCGCGGTCCTGGGTGAGCAGGATGCGGCGCCGCTCGTTGGCCTCGGCGACCAGCGCGGCGTCCTCCGCGTCGTTGCGGTACGCGGTGTCCACGCCGACCAGCCGCAGCCGCCGGGCCAGCGCGCCGAGGTGCACGTCCAGCAGGAAGCGCGGCACCGAGGGCGCGCCTCCGGGCAACGGCTGGGGCCGCTGCACCCCCACGACCTCGACCACCTCGCCGGGCCGCGGCCGGTGCGCCGCCGTCACCTCGCCCTCGCCCCCGTACGGCGCCCCGACCACGTACAGCGCCCCCACCTCGGTCAGCGGGACGCCGGCGGACTGGACGAGGTGGCCGAGCGAGGAGGTGCCGTCGGGCGGGCGGCCGACCTCGCCGTCCCTGTCCCGGGCAGGCAGGAAGAAGCGCAGGTCGGGCGGTATGCGCAGGCGTACGTCTGGGGCGGGGGCGGTCACGCCGGGGCCCGCGGCGTGGACCGCACCTCGAATCCGCTCAGCCCCTCGGGCGCGGCGTCGGCGGTCCGCACTTCGTCCACCCGCGCGGCGGGCGGCCCCTGGCGCGCCCAGTCCACCAGCCGGTCGACGGCCTCGGGTTCGCCCTCGAAGTGGGCCTCGACGCTGCCGTCCGGCAGATTGCGCACCCAGCCGCGCACGCCCTGCTCCTCGGCGACGGTGCGGCAGGTGTCGCGGAAGTAGACGCCCTGCACGCGGCCGGTGGCGGTCACGCGCTTGCACGCCGTACTGGAGGTCATCGCGGTACTCCCTCTCGCCTTCGCTTCCTCCCGCCTCTCTCTCACGCCGCGCCCCGACGCGCCAACCGACGGCCTCCCGAGCCGCCCGCTCCGCGGGTAGGAAGAGCGCATGACGGACACACCGCGCCCCACAGACCCCGGTGACCCCGCGGGCCCCGCCGGCCTGCCGCACCGCGTCCGCTTCCCGAGCCCGCTCGTCCGCGTCGACGGCTCGCTGGAGCTGGAGGACACCGGGCGCGGAATCCGCCCACGCCGGCTGCCCGCCTGGACGAGACCCCAACTCCCCGACCCCTTCTTCGACTTGGGCGTCCAGACGGCGGCGGGCGTGCGCCTCGTCGTCCGTACGGAGGCGAAGGCGCTGGCCCTGACCGTGCACACCACCCGTCTCCAGGTGGCGGGCGAAGAGGCGGTGCCGGCAGCGCTGGATCTCGTGGCGGACGGCGGTTTCGCGGACGGGGACTTCGCGGACGGTGGCTCCGCGGACGACGAGGCCGCGGATGGCGACTTCGCAGGCGGCGAGCTCACGGACCGCGGTGCCGTACGCCGCGTGCCGCTCACCGGCGGCGACCTGGCCCAGCTCGCCTCCCCGCACGAGGCGCCCGGGTTCCTCGCGGGGGAAGCCGAGACGGCGCTCTTCACGGGGCTCCCCTCCGGCGAGAAGGAGGTGCGGATCTGGCTGCCCCACACGGCCGCCTGCGATCTGGTCGCGCTGGCTGCCGACGCCGAGCTGCTGCCCCCTGGCCCGCCCTCGGGGCCGCGCTGGGTCCATTACGGCTCGTCGATCAGCCACTGCCTGGAGGCCGAGGGGCCCACCGGCACCTGGCCCGCCGTCGCCGCCGCGGCGGCGGGCCTGCACGGCACGAACCTAGGCTTCGCGGGCAACGCCATGCTCGACCCCTTCGTCGCCCGCACCCTCCGCGATCTGCCGGCCGACCTGATCACCCTCAAGGCGGGCATCAACATCGCGGCGGGCGCCACGATGCGGCTGCGCACGTTCCTGCCCGCGGTGCACGGGTTCCTGGACACCGTGCGCGAGGGCCATCCCCGCACACCGCTCGTGGTGATCTCGCCGCTGCCGTGCCCCGCACTGGAGGAGCGCCCCGGTCCCGCCGAGCCCGATCCGGAGACGGGGGCGCCGCGCGCGACCGGTGACCCCGAGGACGTGGCGCTGGGCGCGCTGACCCTCGCCGTGATCCGTACGGAGCTGGAGCGCCTCGTCGCCGAGCGGCGCGGGTCCGATCCCGAACTCCACTACCTGGACGGAAGAAAGCTACTCAAACCGAACGAAACCGACGAACTACCCGACGGGTTGCACCCCAGCGCCACCGCGTACCGCACCATCGGCCTGCGCTTCGCCGACCTCATCTCCCCCTGCTTGAACGGACGTTGACACCCGGAACACCCGTCACCGGAACGATCATGACATGAGAGGCAACCGCCCCAGGGACACCACACGTCCTCTCCTGGTGGGCGGAGATCCGCCCGCGTTCAGCACCCGCCGGAGGGAGACCGGCACGGGGGAGAGAAGGAGAGCACACCATGCGAGCACGACCGGTCATACGCCGCCGCACCCTGGGGACCGTGGGGACGGCGGCCGGCCTCGCGGGCCTGGCGGCGCCGGTGGCACTCGGCCTCGGCGCCGCGCCGGCGCAGGCGGCGGCCCCCGCTTCCGCCGCGAAGGCGGCAGCGCCCGCTTCCTGCACGGCCGAGGCCGGTCCGTACCAGAAGCAGGCCGAGAAGTACCTGGGCCTGCGGGCCGACGGAAAGCAGTCGGCCAAGGACTGCGCGAAGATCCGCGACTTCCAGACCACCCACGGCATAGCGCCCAACGCGGGCTACGCGGGCCCGGTCACCTGGAAGGCCATGAAGGCCGAGAAGGCGGACCGTGCGCGCGGCGCCGCGTCGAGCTGCCCCACCGACAAGGGCCGCATCGCCTGCGTGGACCTCACCCGGCAGGTGAGCTGGATCCAGGACGGCAAGAAGCGGGTGTACGCGCCGCCGGTGCCGGTGCGCACGGGCCGGGACGGCAACGAGACCCGCACCGGGCTGCACAAGATCTACCTGCGCAACAAGGACCAGGTGTCCTCGCTCTACCACCAGCCCATGCCGTACAGCCAGTTCTTCGACGGCGGCATAGCGTTCCACTCCATCCCGGGGAACATCTACGGCCCGCCCGGATCGCACGGCTGCGTCAACATGCGCCCCGCCGACGCCAAGGCGTACTGGAAGCTCCTGCACAAGGGCGACGCGGTCTTCGTCTACGGCAACAAGCCGGGCACCTGACGCGGCACACCGCGCGCCCGGACAGCGCACGGAGAAGGGGCGGCCCCCAGGGGCCGCCCCTTTCTGCGCCTCCGGATTCCCGTGCCCTCCGCTCTGCCGTGCCTCCGGCTGGTGCGCCGGTGCGGTCGCCCGCCGCTCAGTGGCGGGCCGCGGTCTCGTAGTGCGCCAAGCCGGAGGCGCTGTCCTGGATCTCCGTCGCCAGGCGGTGCACGGCGACCAGATCGTGCAGCAGGACGCGGGTGTCCTCCTCCTCGAAGCCCGCCGCCTGCGCCACCTCGGGCAGCGGCACCGCCTGCCCGTCGTGCTCCCCCTCGGCCTGCGCGAGGGCGCGGAAGACCTGCTCGTGCTGCGTGCTGTACGACGGGCTGCCCCGCCCGGTGAAGTCGCGCGACGGCTCGGCGGCCGCCGTGTCCACCAGCCCCTCCTCGGCCAGATCGCCGGTACGCCACTCCTGCTTGCCGCGGTGCTGCGAGGCCACCCGCTCCTCGTGGGTGTGCGGGCCGCCGGCGCCGACGTGCCGCCGCTGCTTGGACGCGCCCGTCGTCACACCGCGTGCGCTGGGCGCCTCGCGGTCGGCCGCCGCCTTGTGCGCCTCGGCGCGCCGCGCGTCCTCGTCGCCCTCGACCTTCTTGCGCACCATGGTCTCGCTTCCCTTCACCTCGAGTCTCCAGGGATGCCGCGCCGCCGCCCGGGTGCCCCGCCGCACACCCTGAACACCCCTCGCCCCGCTGCGTTTCCGCCGCCCGCTCCGGGTACCCGCGAGGGCCCGAGGCACGGGAGGTAGTCATGACCAGGCCGCAGGGCACCCGCTCCGAGGAGGAGCGGGACACGGCCCCGCCGCCTCTCGGAAAGGGCGGCACCCAGAACGTGGCGGGCAGCGGGCCGCAGCAACCCGAGATCGCCGAGGGCCCCGTGGAGGGTCTGGAGCCGGGCGAGCGCACCGAGCGCGGCCCGTGGCACCCGCCCGTCGAGTCCGACCCGCCGCCCGCGCCGGGCACGGCGCCGGGCGAGGGCGCGTAGGTCGAGGAAGCGCAGGCAGCGCAGGACCCGGAGGACGGCCCGAGCGACCCGGGCGGCTCCCCGGAGGACGAGGGCATCCCCGACCTCCAGGAGGGCACGCCCGAACAGCAGCGGGCCGAGGATCCGCAGCAGGAGCCGGTGCCGGGCGACGCCCCGACGGCGGCCACCCGGCAGGCGCCGACGCCCGCCGAGATGCGGGAGGGCCAGCCGCTGGACGAGCGGCTGGCCGAGGAGGAGCCGGAGGACGCCCCGGCCCCCGGCGGCCTCGACTCCGGCTCCGGAGAGCCCGCCGGCCCCGAACGGACCGACCCCGAACGGACCGGCCCAGCGGGCGAGTTGTACGAGGGCCCCGAGGCCGCTCCCCCGCGCAGGCAGGACGTACACGCCGAGGCGGAGGGCGGCTCGGCGGGCCTCTCCGCCGAGGAGGAAGCGGTCCGCACGAGGACAGAGGCGGACGCGGAGGAGGCGGACGAGTCCCAGCCGTGAGGCGACGGCACGCGGTCTCGTCCGCACCGCCCGGCGAAGCCCGCGGAGGCGCGGACACCCCCGGAGGCGTAGACACCCCCCGGAGGCGCGGACCCCCCCGGAGGCGCGGCCTACGCGACGCGCGCCTCCTTGAGCGCAGCCGCCGTCGAGCGCGCGAGGGCGGTCAAGTAGCCCTCGTTCAGCGGTGAGCCGACCATGATCAGGCGCCAGTACAGAGGGCCGCAGGCCAGGTCGAGGGCCAGGTCGAGGTCGGTCCCCGGGGGGAGTTCGCCGCGGGACTCCGCGTTGCCGACCACGGTGCGCGCGATGTGGCGCTGCGAGTCCCGCACTGCGCCCCGTACCGCCTCGGCGATCTCCGGGTTGCGGGACGCCTCGGCCAGCAGGTCGGGCAGGATGCGGGCCACCGTGGGGTGCGCCAGCACGCCCGAGGTCGCCTCCAGCAGCGCGGTCAGGTCGCCCAGCAGCGAGCCGGTGTCAGGCGTCGGCATGCCCTCGGCCGCGAGGTCGGCCATCACGTCCAGCACGATCGGCAGCTTGGAGCGCCAGCGGCGGTAGACGGCGGCCTTGCCCACGCCGGCGCTGCGGGCGATGCGCTCGATCGACATCCGCCCGTAGCCCACCGTGGCCAGCTCCTGGATCACGGCCGCGCGGATCGCCTCGGTGACGTCGTCGCGCAGGACCGCGGCCCCCGCGGGCGCCCTCCGCCCGCCCCGTTCGGCCGTCTCCCCGTCCACGTCCGTGCGCCGCGCTCTGCCGTCAGTCATGACCTGCACTTTACCTGACGACGGAACGCTTGTGTTCCGACGTCGCCTGTCGTACGGTTTCGTCGCGACGGAACGCGCCCGTTCCAACGCAATCGTTCCATCCGCCGCACCTCGCGTGCGTACCGGAAAGGCGACCGGATGACCCCGTACACCACCGCTTCTCCGCCGGAGGCCGCGCAGCCCGCCGCCCCCGGCGCTCCCCCGTGCAGCCCGGCGCAGCTCGCCGCCCTGCACGGGCTGAGCCAGAGCGGCGCCAGACCCGCGCTGCCGGCGTACGTGCGGCAGTTGTGGCAGCGGCGGCACTTCATCACCGCGTTCGCCACGGCGCGGCTGACCGCGCAGTACAGCCAGGCGAAGCTGGGCCAGCTCTGGCAGGTGACCACCCCGCTGCTCAACGCCGCTGTCTACTTCCTGGTCTTCGGCATGATCATGAACGCCAAGCGCGGCATGGGCACGGACGTCTACATCCCGTTCCTGGTGACCGGCGTCTTCGTGTTCACCTTCACGCAGAGCTCGGCCCAGGCGGGCGTGCGGGCGATCGCCGGCAACCTCGGCCTCGTACGGGCGCTGCACTTCCCCCGCGCGGCGCTGCCCGTCTCCTTCGCTCTGCAACAGCTCCAGCAGCTCCTGTTCTCGATGGTCGTGCTGGTGGCCCTGCTGCTGGGATTCGGCAACTACCCCAGTACGTCGTGGCTGCTGGTGATCCCGGCGCTGGTGCTCCAGTTCGCGTTCAACACGGGGCTGGCGCTGATGCTGGCGCGGATGGGCGCGGGGACGCCCGACCTGGCGCAGCTCCTGCCGTTCCTGCTGCGCACGTGGATGTACGTGTCCGGCGTGATGTACAGCATGAGCCAGACGCTCACGCACGCCCACGCGGCGCCCTGGGTGCGGGACCTGGCCGGGGTGAACCCGGTGGCCGTCTACATCGACCTGGTCCGCTTCGCGCTCATCACCGATTTCAAGAAGGCCGACCACCTCCCGCAGCACATCTGGGCCCTGGCCCTGGGCTGGGCGGTGCTGAGCCTGGTGGGCGGCTTCGTGTACTTCTGGAAGGCGGAGGAACGCTATGGACGCGGCTGAGGCGACCCGTACGGGACCGGCGCCCGCACCCCTGGTGGACTGGCAGCGCCCCACCGTCATCGCCGACGACGTGCACGTCGTCTACCGCCCCCAGGGCGGCGCTCAGGGCAGGGGCAGCGCGACCGCGGCACTCGGCCGCATGGTCAGGCGGCGCGGCCGCGGCGAGGACACCGGGATGCGCGAGGTGCACGCGGTGCGCGGGGTGAGCTTCACGGCGTACCGCGGCGAGGCCATCGGGCTCATCGGCACCAACGGCTCGGGCAAGTCCACGCTGCTCAAGGCCGTCGCCGGGCTGCTGCCCACGGAGCGCGGCTCGGTCTACACCTGCGGCCAGCCCTCGCTGCTGGGCGTCAACGCGGCGCTGATGAACGACCTGACCGGCGAGAAGAACGTGCTGCTCGGCGGCCTGGCGATGGGGATGACCCGGGACAGCGTGCGCGAGCGCTACCAGGACATCGTCGACTTCTCCGGGGTCAACGAGAAGGGCGACTTCATCTCGCTGCCCATGCGCACGTACTCCTCCGGCATGGGCGCCCGGCTGCGCTTCTCCATCGCCGCGGCCAAGGAGCACGACGTGCTGATGATCGACGAGGCGCTGGCCACCGGCGACCGCGCCTTCCAGGAGCGCTCGCAGGAGCGGGTGCGGGAGCTGCGCGAGCGGGCCGGCACGGTGTTCCTGGTCAGCCACAACAACGCGTCGATCAGGGAGACCTGCGGCCGGGTGCTGTGGCTGGAGCACGGCGAGCTGCGCATGGACGGCCCCACGGAGGAGGTCGTCGAGGCGTACGAGAAGGAGACGAGCCGCTAGCGGCGTGCGGGCCGCGAGCGCGCGACGGAAGGCGGCCTCCCCGCACACACGGGGAGGCCGCCTCCTCATGGCCTCACGAGAACTCGCCCTCGGGCGGGCTTACTTGGACAGCTCCCACACGCTCTTGGCGATCGCCTGGGCCTGGATGTCCAGCGACTTCTCGTCGATGTTCTTCGTGGTGTCGCACTTGGAGTGGTAGCACGGGTCGAAGGCCTCGCCCGCCTTGCCGCCCCACTTCTTCGCCTGCTCCTCGGACTTGATCTCCTCGGCGCCGGAGAAGGTGCCGCCGTTGGGTATCCCCGCCTCGGAGAACGCGGCGTGGTCGGAGCGGCCGTTGATGTCCAGCGGCTCGGCCTCCTGCTTGCCCTCCTTGAGCGAGGCGGTCAGCTCCTTCTGGATGGCGGCGGAGCCCTCGGGCTCCTTGGAGCTGTCGTAGACGAAGTAGCCCGGGTTCGGCGACCCGGTCATGTCGAAGTTCAGATACCCGCTGATCTTCGACTTCTCGTCGTCCTTCAGCGACTTGACGTAGGCGCTGCTGCCCAGCAGGCCCAGCTCCTCGCCGCCCCACCACGCGAACCGCAGGTGCTTGGTGGGCTTGTACTTGCTCTGGGACACCGCGAGCGCGGTCTCCAGCAGCGTGGACGAGCCACTGCCGTTGTCGTTGATGCCCGGGCCCTCGGGAACGCTGTCGAGGTGGCCGCCGACCATCAGTGTCTTGCCCTCGTCGCCGCCCTTCCAGTCGGCGATGAGGTTGTAGCCCTTCTTGCCCTGGCCGTCGAACTCCTCGACCTTGGTGGTGAATCCGGCCGCGTCCAGCTTCTTCTTGATGTAGTCGACGGACGCCTTGTAGCCGGCCTCGCCGTGCGCGCGGTTCCCGCCGTTCTTCTCGGCGATCTTCTGCAGCTCGGCCAGGTGCCCCTGGACCTTCTCCACCGGGATCTTCGGCGCCTCGGCCTGGGCCGGGGCCGGGGCCGGGGTGGCGGTGGCCTGCGCGAGGCCGATGCCGCTCGCGGTCAGCGCGAGGGCGCCGGCCGCGGCGATCACTCTGCCGCGGCGCGCGGAGATGCGCGTCTTCATCTGAGCAACTCCCCTGTGACTACTTGACGTTGACGCCGGACCAGGCGGCTGCGATGCCCTTGGCCTCGGTGCTGTCCTTGCCGTACAGGTCGTTCGCTGCCTTGAGGGTGGCCTCGCGCGCGGCCTTGTAGTCGGTGGTGGAGGTCATGTACGCGGTCAGGGCCTTGTACCAGATCTTGATGACCTTGTCCCTGCCGATGCCCTCGACCTTGGAGCCGTCCTTGGTCGGGCTGTCGTACTCGACGTTCCCGATCTTCTTCTTCCCGCTGCCCTCGGACGCGAGGTAGAAGAAGTGGTTGGCGATGCCCGAGGAGTGGTGGACGTCCGCGTTGCCCGCGTCGGCCGACCAGTTGTCCAGGGACTTGCCGTCCTTGCTCGGCTTGTCCATGTAGCGCAGCGGCTTGCCGTCGCCGTTGATGTCGATGTTCTCGCCGATGAGGTAGTCGCCCGGGTCCTTCTTGTTCTTGGCGGAGAACTCGACGTCGGTGGCCATGATGTCCGAGGTCGCCTCGTTGAGACCGCCGGACTCCCCCTCGTAGTTGAGGTTCGCGGTGGCCGAGGTGACGCCGTGCGACATCTCGTGCGCGGCCACGTCCAGCGCGGTCAGCGGCTTCTTGTCGCCCTCGCCGTCGCCGTACGTCATGCAGAAGCAGGAGTCGTCCCAGAAGGCGTTCACGAAGCTCTTGCCGTAGTGGACGCGGGAGAGCGCGCCCTTGCCGTCGCCCTTGATGCCGTCCCTGTTGTGGACCTTCTTGTAGTAGTCCCAGGTGGTGGCGGCGCCGTAGTGGGCGTCGACGGCGGCGGTCTGGCGGCCGCCGCCCCACTTGTTGTCCTCGTCGGTGAACTTCTCGCCCTTGCCGGCGTCGTCCTGCTGGTTCTTCAGGTCGGTCGTGCTGCCCTCGCCGCGCTTGTCGTCGGTCAGGGTGTAGCCGTTGCCGTCCTTGGTGGTGTCCAGCGGCACCGTGCCGCTGTACTGGCTCTCGCCCGTGCCCTGTTCGGCAGCCGCACCCGGCGCCTTCGCCGCCTTCTGCTGCGCGGCCTTGGCGACGTCGGAGGGCACAACGCCGCGGCTCTCCTCCATCGCGGCGAGCTTCTTGCCGGACGTGGCGTCCGTGATGACGTGCAGCTCGCTGGGCGTGCCGTCCTCCTGCGTGCCGCGCACCACGGTCTGCAGCGCGGCCTGCGGCTTGCCGTCGCCCGCCGCCCAGATGACGCGCTGCGACTTGCCCGCCTTGGCGCCGGTGACCTTCTCCTGCTTGGCGGCCTTCAGCGCGGTGCCGTCCGCGTTGTCGGAGGCGGTCGCCGCGGCAGTCGTGGAGGCCACCGCGATGCGGTGCCGGGTGGCCTTGGTGACCGAGGTCGCGCCGGAGGGCGAGCGGTGCACGATCAGGTCGCCGCCCAGGACGGGCAGTCCGTCGTACGTGCGGTCGTAACGGGTGTGCGTGGTGCCGTCCGCGTCCTTGACGGTGTCGCGGTGCACCAGCTTCTCCTTGGCACCCAGGTGGAGCGCCTTCGCGGTGGCCTCGGTGCCGTTCGCGGGCTTCTCCTCGCCGGCGAGCGCCGGGCCCGCCTCCACAGCGGCGACGACCATCGCGGCCGTCGCGAGCAGCGCGCCGCCGCGCACCATGCGCTTGCGGTTCCTCCGCGCGCGGTGGTCGGCGCGGGACTCTTCGGGGGTGCCGGATATGCGGGGGTTCCCTCGCACTGGGTCTCCTCAGCAGCTTGGGCCGCCGGTGGGCGGCTCTGTTCGTGGGGGGTTTGGCCGGGCCGATGAGCCCGGTGTTGCGCTGAGTCGGCGGTACCGCGAGTGAAGAAAACGAACGCGAGTACGCGCCTGAGCCAGATGGTGCCAGCAGCGACCCTGCCGATGGCCATGATTTTCCGCAGAGTGTTACCGCGTCTTTACCAAGAGCCGTACGGAATAGGGCCGTTGCCGGTCAAGAAGGAACATCACCGGACCAAACGGTGTGCAGAGGGCGTCAGTTGGAGGGATTCCGGGTGGTCACTTCCGGGTCATCGATTCCGGGTGGCCGCGGCGCCGCCTACAGCCGCTTGGTCAGCAGGTGGTCCGTGCATCCTGGCGGGTAGTCCTCGACCGTGCTGACCAGGGTGTAGCCCGCCTTCTGATAGAAGCCCGGCGCCTGGAAGTCCCAGGTGGCCACGCGCGCGTGGGTGCACCCGTGCTCCTCGCGGGCCAGCTCCTCGGCGCGGGTCACCAGCCGCGAGCCGAGGCCGCTGCCGCGGTGCCGCTCGTCCACCCACAGCAGGTCGAGGTGCAGCCAGTGCCACCAGGCGTACGCCACGAGACCCCCCACGGGTTCGCCGCGCCCACCCGGCCCCACACCTGCTCCCGCCCCCGGCCCGGGCTCGGACTCGTACGCGTAGACCTCCACCGGGACCTGCGCGTCGGCGCCGGTGCCGCGCAGTCCGGCGACCACCGGCGAGAGCCGGTTGTTGGTCTCCCGCAGCCGTTTCCGGATCAGTTGGCGTCGCTCTTCGTCCGCCTGTGCCTCGATATGGAACATCATCCGGCCGAGCGTAGCCGTGCGCCGCCGCTCATTCCTGGGCATATTCCTGCTCGGGGCGACCGGTCGCCCCGTACCGCAGCCGCATGCGCAGCAGGCCGCCGTCGACCAGCCCGGCCAGGTAGCGCTGGGCCGTCGCGCGCGAGACGCCGGTGCGCTCGGCGACCTCCCCCGAGGACAGCGGTCCCGCCGCCTCGCGCACGGCGGCGAGCACCAACTCCCGTGTCGCGGAGCCCGCCGCGGCCTGGCGCGCGCGCCGCGGCGCGCCGCGCAGCGCCGCCAACGCCTCGTCCAGCGCCTCCTGGTCGAGGGTCGCGGCGCCGGTCAGCCGCCGGTAGCGGGCGTAGCCGCGCAGCATGCCGGTCAGCCGCTCCGGCGCGAACGGCTTGATCAGATAGCCCAGCGCACCGGCGGACAGCGCGCGGCGCACCGTCTCCCCCTCGGCAGCCGCGCTCACCACCACGGCGTCGCACGGGAGTTGCCGCACCAGCTCGGTGCCGGGACCGTCCGGCAGATACAGGTCGACCAGCGCCAGGTCGACGGGCTCGGCGGCCGCGGCCTCCAGCGCCTCGGCGGCGCTGCGCGCCGTGGCCGCCGTGCGGAAGCCCGGCGTCTCGTCCACCCGCGCCGCGTGCAGCCCGGCCACCCGGAAGTCGTCGTCCACGACCAGCACGGTGAGCGGTTCCGGCGGCACGGTGAGGGGTTCCCGCGCGCTCATGCGCCACCCGCCGGGACACCGCGTACGGCCAGCACGCCGGGCAGCCGCGCCACGAACACCGCGCCGCCGGAGACCCGTTGGGGATCCCGTACGCCGTCCTGATCCGTCTCATCGCGCCCGCCCGGATCGGCCAGGCGCAGGTCGCCGCCGTGTACGCGGGCGATCTGGCGTGCCAGGGCGAGGCCGATGCCGCGGCCGCCCGGCGCCGTCGCGTGGTCCTTGGTGGACACGCCCTCGCGGAACACCTCGTCCGCCAGCCGCGCCGGTACGCCGTCCCCCGTGTCGGCCACGGTGATCAGCAAGGTGCCTCCGTCGGTGATCAGTTCGGCCTCCACGGCGGGACCGCCGGGAGTGCGCCGGGAGCCCTCGGCCGCCGCCTCCACCGCGTTGGCGACGAGGTTGCCCAGCACGGTGGTCACATCGGCGGGCGCGGTCACCTCGGCGTCGACCCAGGTGGCGCCGCCGATCCGCAGGCTCACGCCGCGCTCGGCCGCCTGCGCCGAACGCGCGGTCAGAAAGGCCCGCAGATACGGGTCGCGCACCGCCTCCACCCCCTCGGGGGCCGCGCCCAGCGGGCCCGACTCCAGCAGCGTGTCCAGATATCCGGTCAGCTCCTCGGTCCGCCCTCCGTGCGCGAGCCCGGAGAGCACGTGCAGCCGGTTCGCGAACTCGTGCCGCTGCGCGCGCAGCGAATCGCTCAGCGCCTCGACCGCGTCGAGGCGCCGGGTCAGCGCCTCCACGTCGGTGCGGTCCCGCACAGTCAGCAGGGTCCCCAGGTCGTGCCCGGCCCTGCGCACCGTGCGCGCCGAGAGCACCAGCACCCGGTCGCCGGCCACCGCCGTCACCGGGTGCCCCGAGGGGTGCTCCAGTTCGGCCAGCACGCGCGGGGTCAGGCCCAGCGCCGCGACGTGCGTTCCGGGCGCGGCCTCCGTGTCCAGCAGCCGCCGGGCCTCGTCGTTGGCCACGGTCACCCGGCCCGCGGCGTCCAGCGCCAGGACCCCGTCGGCGATCCCGTGCAGCACGGCCTCCTGCTCCTGTACGAGACCGGCCAGCTCCTCCGGTTCCAGGCCCAGCGTGAGCCGCTTCCAGCGCCGGGCCAGGAGCGCCGAGGCACCGATGCCGAGCAGCAGGGCGGCCGCCGCCCAGCCGAGGCCGCCGAGCAGCACCCGCAGCGCCTGTTCCCGTACGTCGGAGGCGGCCACGCCCACGTTGGCCTCCCCCACGACGCGGGTCGCCGGGCCGGGCGCGTACACCGGGACCTTGGCGACGACCTCGTTGCCCAAGTGGGCGCGGTGGTACGCCAGTTCCTCATGTCCCGACAGGGCGCGCGAGGGGTCGGTGCTGACCTTGCGGCCCAGTTCGCCGGGGTCGGGGTGGGCGAGCCGTACGCCGTGGTCGTCGGTCACGACCACGAAGAGCGTGCCGGTCCGCTTGCGTACCCTTTCGGCCAGGTCGTGCGCGCGCGTCCCGGCCAGCTCCGAGCGCGGGGCGTACGCGGCACCGCGCCCCTCCCTGTCGTTCGCCTCCGAGAACCGCGCGGCGTCCTCCCGCACCCCGGGCTGCTCCGCGACGGCGCGGGCCACCGCGAGGGCGCGCTGCTGGTGCTCCCTGATGAGCCTGCGGTGATTCACGTACGCGAAGGCTCCACAGGCGACCGCGAGCGCGACGGCCACCACGGCGCACTGGAGCAGCAGCACCTGACTGCGCAGCCGCGGCCTGGGCAGCCTGAGCAGCCGGGCGCGGGGCGGCGCGGGGGTGCCCTCCGGCGGGGTGCCCGCTGGGGTCGGGAAGCGCTTCACCCGGTCAAGGTATCCGGCCGTTCCGGGCCGCCGGCGGGCCAGCCCCCTCCCGTGCGCACAATGCGCACAACTCTCGGAACAGGGCTTTCGCGGGTTGCGCGCAGATCCTGGAGCGGCCGCGGCGTGGCCGGATAGCTTCGCCCGCCGAGGCCGCGCGGCGCGGGCCCGGTGCGGTCGCGTACCCCGGGCGCAGGGCCGCAGCGCGCCGAAGAGCCGCTGTGATCGAGGGAGTTCTCATGCCGAGGCCATGCGCCGTGCCCTGTGCGGTGTGCCACCGTGCGCCCTGTGCCGGTCCGACCGACCTGGCCCCGCGCCGGAGAGGGGGCGGGCTGTGACGCCGCACACCTGGACGCTGCTGGCGATCCTCGCCGCGGCGATCGCGCTGCTGATCGTCCTGATCAACTCCCGGCTGCGGTTCCATCCGTTCGTCGCGCTGATGGCCGTCTCGGTCGGCACCGCGCTGGCCGCCGGGCTGTCCACCGAGGAGATCGCCGAGTCGGTGGAGAAGGGCGCGGGCGGCATCCTCGGCGACGTGGGCGTCACCCTCGCCTTCGGGGCGATGCTCGGGCGGCTGCTCTCCGCCTCCGGCGCGACCGACCGCATCGCGCGGCTGGTCGTCGACCGCGCGGGCGAGCGCTCGCTGCCCTGGTACATGGCGGGCGCGGCCTTCCTCATCGGCATCCCGATGTTCTTCGAGATCGGCCTGATCGTGCTGCTGCCGCTGATCTTCAGCGTGGCCAGGCGGCTGGAGCGCGAGGGCCGCGGCACCGGTTCGCCCTACGTGTATCTGGCCACCCCCACCATCGCCGCGCTGGCCACCCTGCACGGCATGACCCCGCCGCACCCGGGGCCGCTCATCGCGGTGCAGGGCCTGCACGCCGACCTCGGCACCACGGTGCTGGTCGGGCTCGTGTGCGCGGTGCCGACGGTGATCCTCTCGGGCCCGGTGTACGGGCGCTGGCTCGCCCCGCGCCTGGCGGTGCGTCCTGACCCGGAGCTGGCGGCGCAGTTCGCCGGGGCGGAGAACTCCTCGGGCGCGCACGGCACTTCGGAGGCCGAAGGGGCCACGGAAGGCGCACCGGAACACGCCGCCGTCCCCGGACCTCCGCGCCAGGTGCGTACCGGCTGGGCGGTGACGGCCGTGCTCGTGCCCGTCGCGCTGATGCTCCTGCGCACGCTCGCCGAGCTGCTGGTCGCGGAGGGCAGCCCCGTACGGCATGTGCTGACATTCACGGGCGAACCCGTCATCGCCATGTTCGCCGGGTTCCTCTTCGCGCTGTTCGTGCTGGGCTACCGGAGCGGGATGCCGTCAGAGGAGATCCGCGGCGCGCTCGGCGACAGCATCAAGTCGGTCGCGGGCATCCTGCTGATCATCGCGGGCGGCGGCGCGTTCAACCAGGTGCTGGAGGACTCCGGCATCGGCAAGGCCATCTCCTCGGCCGCCTCCGGCGCGCACCTCAACCTGCTCGTGCTGGGCTGGCTCGTCGCCCTCGTCCTCTCCTTCTCCACCGGCTCGGCCACCGTGGGCATCGTCTCCGCGACCGGCATCCTCGCGCCCATGGCCGCGTCCGGGGACAGCGTGCACACGGCGCTGCTCGTGGTCGCCATCGGCGCCGGGTCGATCGGCCTCAACTACGTGAACCACGCCGGTTTCTGGCTGGTCAAGGAGTCCTTCGGGATGACGCTTGGCCAGGCGACCCGCTCGCACACGGTGATCCAGACCCTGGTCAGCGTGTGCGGCCTGCTGATGGCGCTGCTGCTGTCGGCCTTCGTGTGACCGGTGCCGGTGCGCGTCCGACCGGTGCCGGTGTGCGTCCGACCGGCCGGCGTCCGAACGTCCGAGGTTCCCCTCAAGCCGCCGCGCTCCGTCTGAGAAGCTGACGCCGGGGGCCGCCGGAGCGCGGCGCCCGGCGGGCGGAAGGACGGAGAGCGTGGAGTACGCGGGCACGGGTGCGAGCACCGGTACGCGGGAGCAGTCGCCCCCACCGGACGGAGCGGACGCACCGGACGGGCCGGCCGGTCTGGACGGGCTGCTGCGCGAGGTGCGGCGGCAGGCCGCCGGCGCGGACGAACCCGAGGCCGACCGGCTCCTGGGCTGGCTGCGCCGGCGGACCGGCGTGCACGCGGCGGTCGTCGCCGACGGCTCGGCCAGGGTGGAGTCCGCGACGGACGGCTTCCCGCACGAGGCGCTGGGGCCGCTCGCCCCGCTCCTGGCGCGGCTGTCCGGCGGGGAGCTGGCCGCCGCCGCGACCGAGGCGGAGGGCGCGTCCGGCACGCTGCACATCCGCTGCGAGGCGCTCGGTCCGTACGGCAGGCGCCCGGTCCTGGTGGTGGCCTCCGCCGACGAGCCGGGCCCCGGCACCGGCGCGCTGATCTCGCACACCGGCAGCCTGCTCGCGCTGCTGCACCGCGCGGCGGACGGCGACCGCACCCGGCGCGGCTACCACCACAAGGCGCACCAGGTGCGGTTCGCCGTGCTGCACGCGCTGCTCGTCGGCGATCCGCTGCTGGCGCGCCGGATGACGACCGGCGCGGTGCCGCCGCTGCTGGACGGCGAACGCATGCGCCTGCACCTCCTGCGCTGCCCGCCGTCCGACCGCGACCGCATCTGCGAGGCGCTCCAGGACCCCTCCGGGTACCACGGCGCCTCGCTGATGGTGCAGTGCCCGGTCTTCAAGGAGCACCTGATCTGCCTGGTCGCCGAGGAGGAGGTGGAGGGCGGCGGTCCGGACGGCGGTCCGGACCGCCGGCCTGACGGAGTTTCCGGCGGTGGCCCGGGCGGCGGTCCGGCGCGTGGGCTCGGCGCGTCCCTGCGCCGCCTCGTGCGCGAGAACCCCACGTACGCGATGGGCGTCAGCGGTACGCATCCGCTCGGCGGCGCCACCGAGGCGTACGGGCAGGCCGCGCACGCCCTGGTCGCGGCCCGTACGGCACCGGACCGCATCGCCCACTTCCACGGCAGGACCTCGCTCGAAGGCGTACTCCCCCACCAGCAGGCGCTCGCCTGGGCGCACGCGCTGCTGCGGCCGCTGGAGTCGGTGCCGCGCACCAGCGCCGACATCACGCACATGGCGCTGACCATGCCCAGATCGGCGGTGGCCCGGCTGCTCGGGCTCAGCCGCAACACCGTCGCGGCGCACCTCCGCCGGGCCGAGCGGGCGCTCGGCCACGACCTCGCCGACGTGCGCTCGCGCGCCGACGTCCACCTGGCCGTCGCGCTCAGCGGCTCGTGTACGGGGTCGGGGCCCGAGAACCACCAACCGCCCGCCTCCCTGGACGAGTTGCTGCGCAACGAGGCGCCCGCCGCGTGGGCCCGCGCCGTCCTCCGCCCCCTGGAGGAGCGGCACCTGCGCACGCTCAGGGCGTGGGTCGACGCCAACACCGACGCGCAGCGCGCGGCCCGGCGCATGGACATCAGCCGCAACACCGTACGGGCCCATCTGCGGACCGCCGAGTCCCAGTTGGGCCTGGACCTGCTGACGACCGGGACCGGCGTGCACGACCTCGTCCTCGCCCTGCGGATCAGCGGCGCGGACTCCGCCTGAGCGGTCCGGCCGGAGAGTCCGGCCGGGCGGCCCGGCTGAACGGCCCCGCCGGGCGGTCCGGCTGAGCGCCGTGCACAAACCCGCGCCGGAGTTGAGCAGCGTGCACGTTGGCACAGCGCACGGCCCCTTCTAGCTTCTTCGGTGTCGGCCGCGGCGCAGCGCCGCGAGCCTCGCGGCGGCCGGAAGCCCGGCATACGCACGGGGGTCGTATGCCGGGCCCACGCTCCTTCTCCGCTGAGGCGGGTTACGGGAGCCTGCGCAGCTTGAGGGTGTTGTCGGTGCGGGTCTTCTCCTCGCCGTCGGGTCCTGTCTGCACGCGCTGGTGCTCGTCGCGGTGCAGCACCTCCCATGCGCCCTCGGGGAGCCGCAGCGACTCCAGCACCTCGTCGGGGGTGGGCAGGTGGACGTCCGGGTGCGGGTTCTCCTCCCAGGGCGCGGGGCCCGCGTGGCCGACGATCAGCAGGACGCCGCCCGGCGCGACGGCGGAGGCCGCCGCGCGCAGGATCCGCTCCCTGGGCATCTCGCCCGGCGAGTGCAGGAAGCAGGCCGAGACCAGCCCGAACTCCCCCTCGGGGAAGGACTCCCCCAGGTCGTGCCGCTGCCAGTCGACGCGCTCCGCGAGGCCCTCGTCCCGCGCGTGGCCCTCGGCGCGCTCCAGCGCGACACGGGAGATGTCCACGGCCGTCACGCGCCAGCCGCGCCGCGCGAGCCAGAGCGCGTCGGCGCCCTCGCCGCAGCCGAGGTCGAGCGCGCTGTCCGGGGTGCGGCCCTCCCCCGGCGCGAGCTCCGAGGTCTCGCGGACCAGCGCGGCGTTGGGCCGCCCGCTCCACATGCGGTCGCTCTCGCCGTACCGGCCGTCCCAGTACTCCGCCTCGGAGAGCGGCGCTGCGGCGGCGTTCGCGTTCGTGGTCATGTGCGGCTCCCTAGGTCATCAGGTCATCCGTTCCCTGTGCCCACGAGAGTCCGCCCCCGCACCCCCACACGGCAAAGCCCGTTGCCACAACGGCAACCAGCGGCCGGGCCTCCGCTTCAGAGTGCCCGCGCGCCGCTCAGCGCAACCCGTGCCGCCGCCCCACCATCCGCTCCACGGCCGACCTCGGCAGCGCACGGCGCAGGGCGAAGACCACGGGGGCGTTGCTGCCCACCGCGTACAACGGCCTGGGGCGGCGGGATTCCACGGCGCGCACCACCGTGGCCGCCACCTTGGACGGGCTGATGCCGTTGGCCTCGTTCGCGTTCAGCGCCGTGAGCATGGTGCGGTACTCGTCCGCGTACGGGGAGTCCTCGGCGATCAGATGCGTGCGGCGCTCGCTGATGCCGGTGTTGACCGCACCCGGCTCGACGGTGCACATCCGCACGCCGTACGGGGCCAGTTCGCGCCGCGAGGCACTGGCGAAGCCGCGGAGGGCCGCCTTGGAGGCGACGTACGAGGAGCGGTACGCGAGCGGGAAGCTGGCCAGCATCGAACCGATCATGACCACCCGGCCGTACCCGCGTGCGCGCATGCCGGGCAGCACGAGCCGTGTCAGGCGCACGGCCCCGAACACGTTGAGCTGGAAGAGCCGTTGGAGCGCCTCGGCCGGCAGCTCCTCCAGCGGGCCGCTCTGGCTCTCGCCCGCGTTGTTGACCAGCACGTCGACCGGCCCGGCCGCCTCGGCGCACTCCGCGATGGAATCCTCGTGCGCGAGGTCGAGCGCCAGATACTCCACCCCCGGCACCGGGTCGGCGATCTTCTCCGGCGCGCGGCTCGTGCCCAGCACCCGGTAGCCGCGCCCGGCGAGCGAGGCCGCGACCGCCGCGCCGATCCCGGAGGACGCGCCCGTGACCAGCGCGGTGCGCCCGCCTCCCGCCACCGGCCCCGGCCCGCTCACGCCAGGCTCCGCGCCAGCGCGCGCCCCGCAGCGCGGCCCGAGAAGATGCAGCCGCCGAGGAAGGTGCCCTCCAGCGCGTTGTACCCGTGCACTCCGCCGCCGCCGAAGCCGGCGACCTCGCCCGCCGCGTACAGCCCCTCGAAGGGCGTGCCGTCCGGGCGCACCACCTGCGAGTCGAGGGTGGTCTCCAGGCCGCCGAGGGTCTTGCGGGTCAGCACGTGCAGCCGCACCGCGATCAGCGGCCCGTGCGCGGGGTCGAGGAAGCGGTGCGGCTTCGCCACCCGCGTGATCCTGTCCGCGCGGTAGCCGCGCGCGTTGTTGACGGTCATGAGCTGGAGGTCCTTGGAGTAGGGGTTGCCCACCTCCCGGTCGTGCGCGGTCACTTCGCGCTCGACCTGCTCGTAGTCCAGCGCGGGCCCCGGGGCGATCTCGTTCATGCCGTCCACCAGCCGGCGCAGCGAGCGGCGCACCACGAAGTCCTCGCCGTGGTCGAGGAACGCCTGCACGGGACCGGGTGCGCCCTTCTTGACGCGGGACAGCGCGAGCTTGAGGTCCTTGCCGGTGATGTCCGGATTCTGCTCGGACCCGGAGAGCGCGAACTCCTTCTCCACGATGGAGCGGGTGAGCACGAACCACGTGTAGTCGTGCCCCGTCCCGAGGATGTGCTGGAGCGTGCCCAGCGTGTCGTGCCCCGGGAACAGCGGCGCGGGCAGCCGCCGCCCCGTCGCGTCCAGCCACAGCGAGGAGGGCCCGGGGATGATGCGGATGGCGTGGTCGGGCCAGACGGGGTCCCAGTTCTTGATGCCCTCGGTGTAGTGCCACATCCGGTCGCGATTGACCAGCGAGGCCCCCGCGCCCTCGGCCACCTCCAGCATCCGCCCGTCCACGTACGCCGGAACTCCGGTGATCATCGACTGCGGGGCCGGGCCCAGGCGTTGGGCCGGCCAGTTCTTGCGGACCAGCTCGTGGTTGCCGCCGATGCCGCCCGAGGTGACCACCACGGCCTGCGCGCGCAGCTCGAACTCGCCCGCCGTCTCCCGCGAGGACTTCTCGCCGCGCGGGCGGTCGTCGGGCTGGAGGACCGTGCCGCGTACGCCGGTCACCACGCCGTTCTCCACGACGAGTTCGTCCGCGCGGTGCCGGTGGCGGAAGGTGACCAGCCCGCGTTCGGCCGCTGCCTGCACCGGCTCGCGGAAGATCCGTACGACCTCCGGTCCGGTCCCCCAGGTCAGATGGAAGCGGGGTACGGAGTTGCCGTGCCCGGTCGCGGTGCCTGCCCCTCGCTCCGCCCAGCCGACGGTCGGGGTGAGGCGCAGGCCGAGACCGTGCAGGTAGCGGCGCTTCTCGCCGGCCGCGAAGTCCACGTAGGCGTGGGCCCATTGGCGCGGCCAGTGGTCCTCGCGCTCCCGGTCGAAGCCGGCCGAGCCGAGCCAGTCGGCGAGCGCCAGCTCGTAGGAGTCCTTGATCCCCATGCGGCGCTGTTCGGGGCTGTCCACCAGGAACAGGCCGCCCAGCGACCAGTGCGCCTGGCCGCCCAGATTGGCCTCGCTCTCCTGGTCGATCACGAGCACCCGCTTGCCCGCGCGGGTGAGTTCGTAGGTGGCGACGAGACCGGCCAGTCCAGCCCCTACGACGATGACGTCGGCGTCCTCACGGCCTGCGCTCACTGCGGCTCCTCGGTGGTGGGGGCTTCATACGGGGCGTGCTCGGCATGCTGGGCTTGCCGGGTGTGCTCGGCGTGCGGGGTGCTGTAGGCGTGCAGCACGTTCAGGAACAGGTCCTCGCGGCGGCGGCGCACCGCCTCGTCGTCCGGTTCGAGCAGGACCTGCACGGAGGTGCCGTCGTGCACCGCGACCAGCGCGCGGCCCAGCGCCGCCTCGTCGGGCACCCGGCGTCCCGCCCTGCCCAGCGCGGCGACCACCACGGGCAGCACGGTGTCCTGGATGGCCTCCTCGCGGGCCGCCATCACGCGCCGCAGCGAGGGGTTGCGCAGGGCGTGCGCGGTGAACTCGGCGGACACCCGGTACCACGCGTCGTCCACCGGGATCGCCGCGAGCGCGGCCCGCAGCCCCTCCTCGGGCCCGCAGCCGGGGCCGCCGTCCGGGCCGCCTTCGGGTACGGAGTCGAGCGCGGCGCGCAGATCGTCCAGCATCCGCGCGGAACGCTGCTCCCACATCGCGAGGAACAGCTCGTCGAGCGAGGAGAAGTTGGAGTAGAAGGCGCCGCGCGTATACCCCGCGCGCTCGCAGACCTGCTCCACGGTGGAGCGCCCGAAGCCCTCCTCGGCGAAGACCTCCAGCGCGGCGTCCAGCAGCCGCTCCCGGGTCCTCGCGCGGCGCGCGCTCAGCGGTGCCGCGCCCTCAACTCCCGCCTGCCGTCCGGCAGTTGCGGAGACCGTCATCGCGCATCACCCCTCGGATACGCGAACGTATCCGATACATTTTCGTATCCGCAAGGGTCGGGACGCCCCGCAACGGGCCCGTCCGCACGCGTTCAGCCCCGCCGGAGCACCCGCTCAGGCACCCCAGCCGCCGGGCGCCACGCGCCTGTCCGTACGGGGTGCGCGCGCTCGCACCAGGGCCCCCAGCCAGGCCAGCGCGACGGCGGTGATCACGACCCATCCTGCGATCTGGAGGGCGAGCACGAGATTGGCCTGTTCCTGGGTGGGGCGGGGCAGATAGCCGCGCTCCAGCATTCCGGCCTGGTACGGGGAGGCGGTCCAGCGCGCCGTGAGCGCGACGGCGATGCCGTGCATGGCGTCCCACAGCGCGTGCAGCCCCGCGACTCCCACGTACGCGCAGATCAGCGGCCAGGTCAGGCGCAGCCTGCCCTCGCGCGCTGAACCTCCGTAGGCCGCGCCGGCGAACAGCACGCCGCCGAGGATCGCGGTCCACAGTCCGTGCCCGAAGGGTGCGAGCAGTCCGCGCAGGATCTCGGTCTGCACCAGGGCGTCCAGCGACAGGCCCTTCACCGTGAACAGCGCGGTCAGCGCGTACCCGCTCGACTCCAGCGCGGCGAAGCCGAAGCCGACGGCCGCGCCCAGCACCAGCCCGTCCCGTACGCCGTAGCGCGGCAGCCCGCGTGCCACCAGCCACAGCGCCACGAGCTTCACGCCCTCCTCGATGAGGCCCACGCCCGCGAACATCCCCGCCGAGGGGTGCAGGAAGTAGTCCTCCAGCACCGAGGCGCCCAGCACGCCCAGCGTGCCGCCGACCAGGAACGCCGCGAGCAGCCTGCGCGGGGTGATCGCCGTGCCGCGCGTGGTGTGGTCGAAGGCCCAGGTCACAAAGGTGACCGGGACCAGGAAGCTGCCCAGGAAGACCAGCGTGGGCAGCAGGTTCGCGTTCCCCGTGGCGAAGGTGACGACCACGGTGAGCACCCACAGCGCCAGCCCGGTCAGGAAGACCGTCAGCCACGCGCGGTGGCGCGGAGGGTGCGGCTCCTGCGCGGGGCGGGTGTCGCCGAGGGTGTGCTGAGCTGCCACGGACGCCTCCTGCCGGGGTAGGGGGACAGACTCCAGCAAAAGGGAAGCCGGCAGGTGGCGCGAGCCGGAAACCCGGCCGACCCACCGACTCAGCGACCCGCGGCGCCCCAAGCTCAGCGACGCACGGCGCCCCGGGCTCAGCGGCTCACGGTCTCCGCGTGCTCGGCCTCCGTACGCTCGGCCCCCGCGGGCTCCTCGACGCCCTGCGCGGAAACCCCCGCACGCCTCCCCGTCGCCACATGCAGGTCCTCCTCCCGCAGCCGCGAGGTCGCCCAGGCGCTGATCACACCCGTCAGCGCGAGGTAGCCGCAGGCCCACCACGGGGATCCCGAGGCGACGGCGAGCAGCGCGGTCATGATCAGCGGGGTGACGCCCGAGGCGAAGATCCCGGACATCTGGTAGACGAACGACATCCCCGTATAGCGGATGCGGGTGGTGAACAGCGCGGCGAAGAGCGTGCCCTGCGCCCCGTAGAAGGAGGCGTGCACCACCCCGAGGGTGAGCAGCAGCGTCACCGCGAACACCGCGGGACCGCCCGCGCCGAACAGCCCGAACGCGGGGAAGACCGAGACCGCGAAGGCCACCATGCCGACCCCGTACACGCGCCGCGCCCCGTACCGGTCGGTGAGCCTGCCGGATACCGGGATCAGCACTGCCATGACCAGCGCGGCCAGGGTCACGCCGAGCAGGACGGGGGTGCGCGGCAGCTCGAGCGTGCCGGTGGCGTACGTGAGCGCGAAGACGCCCCAGGTGTTGAAGGCCGCGCCCTCGCCCCAGCGCGCGAGCATGCCGAGCACGGTGTGCCGGCGCGGGGCGCGGTCCCGGAGCAGCTCCACCAGCGGTGCGCTGCGCGCCTGGTGGCCGAGCTCCTGCACCGCGCGGAAGGCCGGCGTCTCGTCGATCTTGAGCCGCACGGTCAGTCCTATGACCACCAGCGCCAGGCTGAGCAGGAACGCGGCGCGCCAGCCCCAGCCGAGGAAGGCGGCGTCCGACAGCGCCGTGCTGAGCAGCGCGAACACCCCCGTACCGAGGGCCAGTCCGAGGGCGAGGCCGATCTGCGGATAGCTGCCGAACCTCCCCTTGCGGCCCTCGGGCCCGTGCTCGACCGCGAGCAGCACGGCGCCCGCCCACTCGCCGCCGAGCGCCACGCCCTGCGCGACCCGCAGCACCAGGAGCAGCGCCGGGGCGAACAGCCCCACCTGCTGGTACGTGGGCAGCAGGCCGATCAGCGCGGTCGAGGCGCCCATCAGGCCCATGGTGAAGGCGAGGGTCCGCTTGCGTCCGATGCGGTCGCCGATGTGCCCGAACAGCAGGCCGCCCAGCGGCCGGACGAGGAAGCCCACGGCGAAGGTGGCGAAGGACAGCATCGTGCCGACCGTGCCGTTGCCTGTGGGGAAGAACAGCTTGCCGAAGACGAGGCTCGCGGCCGTGCTGTAGAGGAAGAAGTCGTACCACTCGACGGTCGTGCCGAGCAGGGAGGAGAGGACGACCGTGCGCAATTTGCGCGCGGACGGCGCCTGTCGGTCCTGTGCCGCAGCCGGGGCGGCCTCCTGCGCCGCGCTCACCGGCCCGCGAACGGGACGGTGCCCGCCTCCACCGTGCGCGGCCCGGCCGGGTGGCTCCACAGGCCGCGGCGCTCCAGCAGGGGCAGGACACCCTCGCCGAACCAGTACGCCTCCTCCAGGTGCGGCACCCCGGAGAGCACGAACTCCTCGATGCCCAGCCGGTGGTACTCCTCGATCAGGTCGGCGACCTCGGTGTGGCTGCCCACCAGCGCGGTTCCGGCGCCGCCGCGTACGAGGCCGACACCGGCCCACAGGTTGGGGTAGATCTCCAGCTTGTCGCTGGTGCCGCTGTCGTGCAGCTCGCGCATGCGGCGCTGGCCCTCGGACTCGCTGGTGGCCAGGCCCTGCTGGACCGCCTTGATCCGCTCGGGGTCCATTCCGGCGAGCAGCCGCTCGGCCTCGGCCCAGGCCGCCGCCGAGGTGTCCCGGCTGATGGTGTGCAGCCGGATGCCGAAGCGCACCTCGCGCCCCTCCGCGGCGGCGAGCGAGCGCACCCACTCGATCTTCTGCTTGACCTGCTGCGGAGGCTCGCCCCAGGTCAGGTACACATCGGTGTACTTGGCCGCCACCTCGCCCGCTGCCGGTGAGGAGCCGCCGAAGTAGACCTGGGGCACGGGGTCCGGCAGCCGGTTGAGGCGGGCGCCCTCCACATGCAGGTGCTCGCCGCGGTGGTCGACGGTCTGCCCGTCCCAGAGCTTGCGCACGATGTCGAGGAACTCGCCTGTGCGCGCGTACCGTTCGTCCTTGCCGAGGAAGTCCCCATACGCCTTCTGCTCGGCCGACTCGCCGCCGGTCACGACGTTGAGCAGCAGCCGCCCGTGCGACTGACGCTGGTAGGTGGCGGCCATCTGCGCGGAGAGCGTGGGGCTGATCTGCCCGGGGCGGAAGGCCACCAGGAACTTCAGCCGCTCGGTGACCTGGGTCAGCATCGCGGTGGTCAGCCAGGCGTCCTCGCACCACGCGCCGGTCGGGGTGAGCGCGCCCACGAAGCCGAGCTGCTCGGCGGTGCGCGCGATCTGGCCCAGGTACTCGACGGAGGCCGGACGGTCGCCGCCCGCCGTGCCCGGGTCCGAGCCGTGGCCCCCGCCGACGATGTGCCGGCTGTCGCCTGTGGTCGGCAGGAACCAGTGGAAGGTGAGCGGTGATGCGGGCGGTGTCTGCTCTGACATGGGAACTCCGGGTGGGAGGCGGGCGGTTCGGGGGAGGAGCACGGCCCGTCGGGACGGCACGACACCGGAGCGCGCCACCTTCCCCGTACGCCCGGGACGCCCGGATGCGCCCCGTACACCGCGTACGCCGTCTGCCGCCCGGCACCGGGAGCGCGGCCGGCGGCCCGGTGCGGGGATGCGGATATGCGGGTACGAGGTGGGGCGCCCGTTCAGGGGCGGGGAGAAGCGTGAACGCGCGGAGAAAGCGGGAGGTCGCGGCGCGGCCCGAGGGGGCGAGAGGTCAGCCGCGACAGGCTGCGCTGGCCTGACGGCGCAGGTCGACGTGGAGGCGCTCCACGAGCAAGCAGGCAGCAGCGAACATGCGTGGCATTCTCCGCGCTCCCCCGCCGGGTGTTCAAGTGCGGCGGGAAAAGGTTCCAGCAGGTGAGACGGCGCGGCCTCACGAGGAGCCGCCCGGCTGCGCACGCCGGGTGCAGCCCGTCAGGCCCGCGTGCGCCTTCCAGCCCAGCGTCTCGTACAGCGCGCGCCCCGCGTCCGTCGCGCCGAGGATGCCGAGCACCGCGCCCTCGGCGACGGCGCGGTCGGCGAGGGTCCGCATCACGAACGCGCCCAGACCGCGGCGTCTGTGCGCCTCCTCGGTCACCACCTGGTCGACGATCGCGGCCTCGCCCACCACCGCCGCCTGGCCTCTGGCCGCCCGCTCCCCCGCCGCGTCCCTGACCACCACGAAGGTGACCCCGTCACACACCTCCACCGAAGCCGCGTACCCCTCGGGCGCCGCCGGGCCCGTCTCGCACAGATCGGCCGCCATCAGATGCCCGGGGTCCTCCTCGACCACCACCCACCCCGGGGGCAGGAAGGGCCACACCTCCCGGGGTTCCGCCGGGATCTTGAGCCAGGCGTCGGGCCCCGGGGCCGCCTCGGCCGCGGCGCGTATCGCGTCCCCTTCGGCAGAAGGCACCACATGACGCAGCATGTGCCCCTCCGCGCCCACCTCGATCGACAGCCCCCAGGGCCGCTCGACGGGCGGCGGGGTGCGCCGCGAGACGGTCCAGCCGTGCGTCCAGGTCCTGGTGAGTTCCGAAATCATGCTCGCCTCCGGTGAGATGCGGCGGTACGGGTGCCAAGTAAGGCTCTCTCGCCGGTAGTGAACATTACGCCCCGGGGAGCCGCACGGCACCCGAATTCCCTTACCGTGTACGGGAGTCGGGGCCGCTACAGCAGATGCCGCGGGTGCCGTACAGAGCGTGCGGGAGTTCGCCGACGGCTCCCCGTGGCCTCCTCGCCGGGTGGCCGGGCCGCTGCTACACCTGCCATAGAGCGCCCGACGGCCGGTCCCGGGGGTCCGCCGTACCGCTCAACGGGGGGCGCCCAGGGGGTGCGTGGACATGCCGGATTTCCCGCAGGGACTCGTCGAGCGGCTGCTCACGGCGGAACGGCGCGGTCCGCCGCCGGTGCTCCACCTCTTCGGCGAACCCTTCGTCAGCGTCGACGCGAGCCGCGTGGACCTCCCCCGGAGCTGCACCCGCCTGCTCGTGTTCGTCGCGCTGCGCAGCGGCCGGGTGGAACGGCTGTACGCAGCGGGCTCGTTGTGGCCAGAGCACGACGAGGCACGCGCCGGCGGCAATCTGCGCTCGGCGCTGTGGCGGCTGAACCGCACCCGCGTACCGCTGATGACCAGCGACAAGCACGGGCTGTCCGTGCGGGACGAGGTGATCATCGACGTGCACGCGGTCAGCGCGTGGGCCACCCAGGTCATCGAGGGCGCGGCCGGCGCGGCCGAACTCCGCATGATGCCGCACAGCCTGGGCGCCCTCGACCTGCTGCCCGGCTGGTACGAGGACTGGGCGCTGATCGAACGCGAACGCCTGCGGCAGCGGCTCCTGCACGCGCTGGAGGCGCAGAGCCGCGCCCTCGCCCACCGGGGACTGCACGCGGAGGCGGTGGAGGCGGCCATGGTCGCGGTGCACGCCGAGCCCTTGCGGGAGAGCGCCCAACGCGCCCTGCTGGAGGCACACTTGGCCGAGGGCAACTGGGTGGAGGCACGCCGCGCCCTCGCGCTCTACGCCCGGCTGCTCCGCCGCGAACTGGGCGTGCGCCCCGCGCCCGAGCTGGTCGGACTCCTGCGGCGGCCGGCGGTGCGGGAGACGGCGCGGCACGGGTAGCGGCGAGCCCTTTGCGGGGCGGGAATCCGGCCTTGACCCTCTCACCGGTGTGAGGCTCTAGCGTCACGGCCATGAGCGAAAACGACGTAGCGCCCGACCGGTCCTTCCTGTTCGTGCTCGGCAGTGCGCGTGCCGAGAGCAACTCCGAGATACTGGCGCGCGCCGCGGCGGAGCAGCTTCCCGCCTCCGTACGGCAGCGCTGGCTCGACCTGGACGACTATCCGCTGCCCGACTTCGAGGACGGGGTGCACGAGAGCGAGGACCGGAAGCCCCATGCCAACGAGGAGGCGCTGCGGCAGGCCACCCTCGGGGCCACCGACCTCGTGCTGGTCTCGCCGCTGTACTGGTACACCCTCTCCGCGCAGACCAAGCGCTACCTCGACTACTGGTCGGGCTGGCTGTCCGTGCCGGACTCCGACTTCCACGCGCGGATGGCGGGCCGCACCCTGTGGGCCGTGACCGCGATGGCGCACCGACACCACGAGGTCGCCGACGGCCTGTCGACCACGCTGAACCTCTCGGCCGCTTACATGCACATGCGCTTCGGCGGCGTACTGCTCGGCAGCGGCGTCAAGCCAGGGGAGGTGCGGGAGGACGAGCGCGCGACGCGCGAGGCCAAGACGTTCTTCCAGCGCGAGGCGCCGCTCGCCCGCTTCCCGCACAAGTAGCGTCTACGGGCGGGGAGTTACGCGCCGGCCCCCGTCAGCCTGTCCACCGCGTCCTGCATGTGCTCCTCCAGCAGGGACAGCAGCCGTTCCTCGTCCTCCTCGCGCAGCGCGGCGATCAGCGCGGCGTGCTCCTCGACCATCGCGTCCGGGTCGGGGTGCCGCCCGGTCAGCGCCGAGAGGCACATGCGGGTCTCGGCGAACAGGGTGGCCGCGATCCGCTGGAGCCGCGGGCTGCCGGACTCCTCCACCAGCACCTGGTGGAGTTCCATGTCGGCGGCGCTCAGCGCCTTGCGGTTCCTGCGCCGGGCCGCCGAGGCCATCGAGCGGTGCACCTTGGCCAGCCGGTCGGCCGTGGCCTGCGGGTCGCGGCGCAGCACCAGGCGGCAGGCGGCGGCCTCCATCGCGGTGCGCGCCATGTAGATGTCCCGCACGTCCTGCTCGTCCAGCTCCACCACGAACACCCCGCGGTGCGGCTCGCTCACCGCGAGGCCCTGCTGCACCAGCCGCTGCAGCGCCTCGCGGAGCGGGCCGCGGCTGACGCCGAGCTGCGCGGCGAGTTCGGCCTCGCCCATCTGGCTGCCGGGCGCGAGGGTGCCGTCCACGATGGCCTCGGTCAGCCTGTCGGCGATGACGACGGCGGCCGGCTGCCGCTTGACCGGGCCCAGACTGCGCGCTTCCGCCATGGTGAGCTGTTGTCCTTCGTCGGGCCGCCGTACGGCCTGCGCACGGCGGCGGTGTCGGAGGCCGGCGCTCCCCCGCGCCGGGCCCGCCGGGCCGCTGTGGCGTCGGCGTCCTTCCGGCCGGGCAGTATAGCCGCAGCCGGAAGATTGTTGACATTCAGCGGATCACACCGGTCCCCCACCGTTCACAACATGCGCCGGGTCGTACGGAGTCGAGCCCGTCCGGCACTCGGCTCACACCGCCTCAGGACCGCTCCCCGGTTCCTCCACCGCGCACGGGCGCTCCTCCACCGCGCACGGCGGCTCCTCTCCGGGGTGCCCGGAGTGCGGCTCCGACCCCGTGGCGCGGCCGGGCAGCAGCGCGGCGCGCGCCAGGGGATCGGTCAGCGACTGGTGCGCCCCCACGGCCCGCACGCCGATGCGGCGGAGCGCGGACCAGACGGTGATCTGGTTCGCGGAGACCACGGGGATCCCCAGCTCGGCCTCCAGCCGCGGGATCAGGTCGTAGGTGCGCAGGTTGGTGCAGCTCACGAACAGGGCCTCGGCCTCGCCGAGTTCGGCGCGGTGCGCCATGGCCTCGACCTCCGCGTACGGCACCTTCCAGATCTCGCCGGTCAGCCCCAGGTACTCGCGCCCGGTGACCTGCACCCCGCCCTCGGCGAGATACTGCTCCAGCGAGTCGGTCACCGAGCGCGTGTACGGGGTGATCACCGCGACCCTGTTCACCCCGAGCTCGGCCAGCGCCTCCAGGAGCGCGCCCGAGGTGGTGACGGCGGGCAGCCCGTCGGCCGCGGCGCTCATCGCGCCGCACATGGCCCGCTCCTGCGCGATGCCGCCCACGAAGCTGCCCGAGGTGCACGCGTAGGCGAGGGAGAGCGGGCCCACCGCGTGCAGCGCCGACACCGCCTCGCGCAGCGACTGGTGCTCGCTGATCAGCCGCGCCATGTCGAGGCTCACCTCGACCGGCACGAACGGCGTACGGGTGAGGTGCAGCGACACCTCGTCCGGGACCCAGCGCCACAGCTCGCGGTCGAGGGCGAAGTCGAACGGCGCCACGACGCCGATGCCCCTCTGCGGCGGCGGCACGCGCGGGTTGCTGATGTCCAATGCAGGACCCCTTCTGACTGCATGCGAGCGGGCACGCGAAGAGGCCCGCAGGCGACGGTGGACATGGAGAGACGGGAGAGACCCGGCGCCTGCTGGGAGGGGGACTGGGGCATGCCCCTCATATCGCGGGCTGCGGGGAGAATCCGCCGCCCGGCCTCCCGCACTGCGGACCCGGCCAAGAAGATTGTCGACAACCTAGGGGCCGCCGGAAGGACGCGTCAATCCCCTTCCGCAAGGGCCCTGTTCGCCCGCGCGCCGCCACGCGCGCGGGCCCCCGTACACGCTCGTACGGGGGCCCGTCAGGGGTCAGTGCGCCGCCGGCGTCACGCCCTGCGGAAGCTCAGGGTCTCGCCCAGCGCGCCGGCGCGCCACAGGTCCTGGCACGCCTCGGCCATCTCGTCCAGGCCCTCCACGATCGAGCCCCACACGATGCCGGGAACCCAGCCCTGGTCGCCGTTGATGAGCAGGTTGTTGCGCTCGTAGAAGAGGGCGAGGTCCACGACCGTCTTCCGCTCGGCGTGCGCGGCCTGCGTGCCCTGCTGCTCGGCGGCCGCCTCGTAGCCGTACGAGGCCGTGGCCAACTGGGTCTGGCTGAAGGTGAAGTAGCACAGGTCCCCGGGGATCGGGGTGATCGTGGGGTTCTCCAGCGGGGGCTCCTCCGGGGCGAAGGGCGGGACGAGGGCGTAGATCTCGTTGCGCGCGTACTTGGCGTGGTAGACGTCGCCGCCCAGCGGCAGCGCGTTCCACACGGCGGCGCAGGTGACCGGCGCCTTGTCGTCCAGGAGCCGGGCGGTGCAGGAGACGCCGCGCTTGTCGAGCGAGACGGTGATGAAGCGGTCCATCTGCTGTGCTTCTCCAGTCTGTCCGGGGCGGGAGGGTACGGGCGGGCGCCGCTCAGGGCAGCGGCATGGCCAGGTAGCGGGTCTCCAGGAACTCGTCGATGCCGACCCGCCCGCCCTCGCGGCCCAGCCCGGAGTGCTTGATGCCGCCGAAGGGCGCGGCGGGGTTGGAGACCACGCCCTTGTTGAGCCCGACCATGCCGGTCTCCAGGCGCTCGGAGAGCCGGAAGGCGCGCTCCAGGTTCTCCGTGAACAGGTAGGAGACCAGGCCGTACTCGGTGTCGTTGGCCGCGGCGACCGCCTCGTCCTCGTCCTCGTACGTGATCACCGGGGCGACCGGGCCGAAGATCTCCTGGTGCAGCATCCCGGCGTCGGCGGGGACGCCGGTGAGCACGGTGGGGGCGTAGAAGTAGCCGTCGCCGGGGGCGTGTTCGCCGCCGGTGAGCGCCTTGGCGCCGCGGCCCAGGGCCTCGCCGACCAGCTCGTCGACCTTGCCGCGGCCGTCGGCGTCGATGAGCGGGCCGACGTCCACGCCGGGCTCGGTGCCGCGGCCCACCCGCAGCGCGCCCATCCGCGCCGCCAGCCGCTCGGAGAACTCCTGCGCCACGCTGGAGTGCGCGTAGATGCGGTTGGCCGCGGTGCACGCCTCGCCCATGTTGCGCATCTTGGCCGCGAAGGCGCCCTCGACGGCCTTGTCCAGGTCGGCGTCCTGGCACACCAGCAGGGGCGCGTTGCCGCCCAGTTCGAGCGAGACGCGCAGAACCTGCTCGGCGCTCTGCTCCAGCAGCAGCCTGCCGACCTGGGTGGACCCGGTGAAGGAGAGCTTGCGGATGCGGCCGTCCCGCAGCAGCGGCTCCACGACCTGCCCGGGGTCACTGGTGGTGAGCACGTTCAGCACTCCGGCGGGCAGTCCCGCGTCGGTGAGGACGCGGGCCAGCGCCAGCATGGAGAGCGGAGTCTGCTCGGCGGGCTTGACGACCATGGTGCAGCCGGCCGCGACGGCCGGGCCGATCTTGCGGGTGCCCATGGCGAGCGGGAAGTTCCAGGGCGTGATGAGCAGGACGGGTCCTACGGGCCTGCGCATCACGACGAAGCGGTCCTTGCCGTCGGGCGAGGTCTCGTACCCGCCCTCGATGCGCACCGCCTCCTCGGCGAACCAGCGGAAGAACTCGGCCGCATACGCCACCTCGCCGCGCGCCTCGGCCAGCGGCTTTCCCATCTCCAGGGTCATCAGCAGCGCGAGCTCTTCCTTGCGCGCGTGCAGCAACTCGTAGGCGCGGCGCAGGATTTCGCTCCGCTCGCGCGGCGGGGTGGCGGCCCACTCCTCCTGCGCGGAGGCCGCGGCGTCGGCGGCGGCGCGCGCGTCGGCCGCGCCGGCGTCGGCGACCGTACGCAGCGTGCGCGCCAGCGAGGGGTCCTCCACGGGGAACTCGGCGCCCGAGGCCGCGGGCTGCCAACTGCCGCCGATGAACAGCCCGTCGGGCACCGCGCCGACCACCGACCGCTCGTCTTCCGTCCCTGCGCTCACATGCACTCCCTGCTCGGTCGTTCACGGGCCCGCGGCGCTGCCGCCGGGACCTCCGCGGGTGATGGACAGCGTCCGCCTCGCATGCTTGCATGAGCGCAGGTTGTTGACAATCCTACGACGCGCCGACCCGCCCCGTATGGCGGGAAAGACGAGGAGCCCGTTCATGAGCGCACTCTCCCCCGTCCTCAAGCAGGCGACCCCGCTGCTGGCCGAGCGCGGCGAGGGGGTGTATCTGTACGACGAATCAGGCCGCGCGCACCTCGACTTCACCGCCGGCATCGGGGTCACCAGCACAGGGCACTGCCACCCGAAAGTGGTGGCCGCCGCGCAGGAGCAGGTCGGCAAGCTGGTCCACGGGCAGTACACGACGGTGATGCACCGCCCGCTCCTGGAGCTGAGCGAGCGCCTGGGCACGGTGCTGCCGCAGGGCCTGGACTCGCTGTTCTACGTCAACTCCGGCAGCGAGGCCGTCGAGGCGGCGATGCGGCTGGCCAAGCAGGCGACCGCGCGGCCCAACGTGGTGGTCTTCCAGGGCTCGTTCCACGGCCGGACCATGGCGGCGGCCTCCATGACCACCTCGGCCACCAAGTTCCGCTCCGGGTACGGCCCGCTGATGCCGGGCGTGGCCATCGCGCCGTTCCCGAACGCTTTCCACTACGGCTGGGACGAGGAGACCGCCACCCGCTTCGCGCTGCGCGAGCTGGACCAGCTCCTGGCGACCGTGTCGGCTCCGGCCGACACCGCGGCCTTCATCGTGGAGCCGGTGCTCGGCGAGGGCGGCTATGTGCCCGCCAGCACCGCCTTCTTCCAGGGGCTGCGGGAGCGCGCCGACAAGCACGGGATCCTGCTCATCGTGGACGAGGTGCAGACCGGCTTCGGCCGCACCGGCGCCTTCTGGGGCCACGACCACTTCGCAGGGCGGCCCGACATCGTGGTCACCGCCAAGGGCCTGGCCAGCGGTTTCCCGCTGTCGGCCATCGCGGCGTCCAGTGCGCTGATGGAGAAGGCCTGGCCCGGCTCGCAGGGCGGGACCTACGGCGGCAACGCGGTCGCGTGCGCCGCGGCCCTCGCCACCCTGGAGGTCATCCAGGAGGAGAAGCTCGTGCAGAACAGCGCCGAGCGCGGCGCCCAGCTCCTCGCGGGCCTGCGCGAGGCGGCCTCCTCGTACGGGCAGATCGGCGACGTGCGCGGGCTGGGCCTCATGGCGGGCACCGAGTTCACCGACGCGGACGGCATGCCGGACGGCGCCACGGCGGCGAAGGTCCAGCAGGCCGCCGCCGCACACGGCCTGCTGCTCCTCACCTGCGGCGCGCAGGGCCAGGTCGTCCGCATGATCCCGCCGCTGGTCGTCAACGAGCAGCAGGTGCGCGACGCGCTCGGCGTGTGGGACGAGGTGCTGGCGGAGACGCTGGCCTGACGGCGCGTCACCCCGCGTACCACGGAGGGGGCGGCGTCCGCGCCGCCCCCTTTCGCATGCCCCGAGGGGTTCGCATGCTGCGCGGGACCCGGTCCGCTACAGCCCGAAGACCCGCCGCGCGTTCCCCGACAGGAACAGCCCACTCGCCTCCTCGTCCAGCCCCAGCTCCCCGAGGTGCTCCAGCGCGCGGCCCGGAGTGATCATCGGGAAGTTGCTGCCGAAGAGCACCTTCCGCCGCCCGCGCCCGCGCAGGTACTCCACCAGCTCGGGCGGATAGCGGCGCGCGGTGTAGGCGCTGGTGTCGATGAACACGTTCGGGTGCTTGTCCGCGACGGCGATCATCTCCGTGGTCCACGGGTAGCCGATGTGCCCGCACACGATGGCCAGTTCGGGGAAGTCCAGCGCGACCTGGTCGATGTACGGGATGGGGCGGCCGGTCTCCGAGGGCCGGAGCGGCCCCGTGTGCCCCACCTGGGTGCAGAAGGGCACCCCGAGCTCCACGCACTCCGCGTACAGCGGGTAGTAGCGCCGGTCCGTTGGCGGCAGCTCCCACAGCCAGGGCACCAGCCGGAGGGCGACGAAGCCCAAGTCGCGCACGGCGCGCCGCAGTTCGCGCACGGCCTCCATGGGGCTGCGCAGGTCGGCGCCCGCCACGCCGCGCAGCCGTCCGCCGGACTCCGCGGCGAAGCCCGCCACCTCGTCGTTGCTGATCAGCGCACCCTCGGGGCCGTACCACGCGGCGCACAGCCCGGTACCCACCCCGCCCTCGTCCAGCGCCGCCAGAGTGGCCGCGACGGGCAGCGGCTCATCCAGCGGCGCCGTGCCCGTCCAGCGCCGCAGCGAGGCGAACATCTCGTGCCGCGAGTGCCGGACCGTGGGGTGCTGCATCCACGCGTCGACGACCTGACCGACGCCGGGGCCGCCGGGACCGCCGGCCGGGGTGACCGTCATGCCGCCTGCCTTCCGCGCCGCCGCGGGAACGGCGCCTGTGGGGTGGGGACTTGGGTGCGGATTTGGGTGGTGTCCCGGGCCGCGGGGCGAGGGGGCACGCCCTGGTTGCCGCCGGTCGGCAGCGTACGGAGTGCCCCGGCGTACGTACACGGGGCTGCCGGACCGGGGTTGCCGTGCGGGCCGGACGACCCGCGCCCGCCCGGGTGAACGAGCCCTACCTCACGCCTCCGCCCGGGTGCCGACGTGCATCCGAACGTCACCCCATATGACGGTGGGGCTTCGGTCCAGGGCGGCGGCTGCCGATAAGACTCCCGTACCGGACGGAGGATTGGGAGATCGAATTGCGACGACACCGCGAAGCCGCCCTGGCGCTGACCACAGCAGCGGCCCTGCTGGCGCCCCTCACCTTCGCGAGCACCGCCGGGGCGGGAGAGGAGAAGGGCGCGTCGTACGACGTGTCCAAGCTGAGCTTCACCGTCCGCGCGGGCGGCCGCAGTTGCACGGTCGACGCCGATCTGTACCGCCCCAAGAGCGTGACCGCGCGCCGCCCCGCGCCCGCCGTGATGACCACGAACGGCTTCGGCGGCAGCAAGACGGACGGCGCGACCGGCGGCATGGCCAAGGCGTTCGCCGAGCGCGGCTATGTGGCGCTGGCCTATTCGGGCCTCGGGTTCGCCGGTTCCGGCTGCCCCATCTCGCTGGACGACCCCGAGGTGGACGGCAAGGTGGCGAGCCGGCTGATCAGCTTCCTGGGCGGCTCGGTCAAGGCGGACGACGGCACCCGCGTCCGCTATGTCACCTCCGACGGCCCCGGCGATCCCCGGGTGGGCATGGCGGGCGGGTCCTACGGCGGCGCCATCCAGCTCGCCACGGCATCCCGCGACCGCCGCGTCGACGCGCTGGTCCCCTTCATCACCTGGAACGACCTCTCGTACTCCCTCGCGCCCAACGGCGCGGAGCAGGGCGGACCGCGCGGCGCCGCGCCAGCCCCGGCCGTCCCCGGCGTCTTCAAGCACCAGTGGGCCAACGGGTTCTTCATGATGGGCGAGGCGCAGGGACTGCTGAATCTCAATCTCGACCCCTCGCGCTCCGGCAGCGGCGGCTGCCAGCACTTCACCGCGCGCGCGTGCCGCGCGCTGAATCTGCTCAACTCCGAGCGCTGGCCCCAGGACCGCGCCCGCCGCACCGTGGAGTATCTGCGCAGCGTCTCCCCCGTCTCGTATCTGGACAAGGTCAAGGCGCCCACCCTGCTCATCCAGGGCCAGGCCGACACCCTCTTCACGCTCAACGAGGCGGCGGACACCTACCAGACCCTCCGCAGCCACGGCACCGAGGCCAAGATGATCTGGCAGTCCTGGGGCCACAGCGGAGGGCTGCGCTATCCGGCCAAGGGCGAACTCAGCGTCGCGCACGGCAATGTGGGCACCAGCTATGTGGGGCGCCGCATCCTCGCCTGGTTCGACCACCACCTGCGCGGACACGAGAACACGGCGACCGGTCCCGACTTCGCGTACTACCGGGACTGGGCGGGCCGGGGCGGACCGCGGTACGCCTCCTCCTCCCGCTTCCCTGTGGGCGCGCCGCAGCGGCTGCACCTGTCCGGGGACGGCCGGCTGGTCGGCGACGCGGCGAAGGTGCGCCCCGGCACCCGCGGCTACCGCAACCAGGACCGCCCCACCAGCCACTCCGAGAGCTCGGTCGTGCGCGCCGTGGGCCTGCCCGAGGAGGACCCGCACGACGGCAAGGGCAGCTATCTGGCCTGGACTTCATCGCCGCTGGGCGGGCCCGTGGACGTGGTGGGCATGCCGCGCGCCCGGCTGCGGGTGCACTCGCCGAAGGCCCAGAAGGCGCAGGGCTCGGGCGACGTGGCCGACCGCCTGGTGCTCTTCGCCAAGATCTACGACGTGGCCCCCGACGGTTCGCAGAAGCTCACCCAGCGGCTGGTGGCGCCGGTGCGGGTGCCTGACGTGACCAAGCCGTTCACGGTGCGGATGCCCGGCATGGTGCACCGGTACGGGAAGGGGCACAGGCTGCGCTTCGTCATCGCGGCGAGCGACGGCGCGTACGGGGGCAACCGCGGGATCAAGCCGGTCACCGTCACCAGCTCGCCTGGCCACACCGGCTTCCTCGAAATGCCGGTGACGGGCGGGCGGTTGGGCTGAGCCGGGCCTGAATCCCCTGGGCGCACACACGGAGGCGCCCCGGCGGCCGCGTGGCCGCCTGGGCGCCTCACCCATGGAAGGTCTCGGGGCGCCTGCGTACCGTCACAGCTTCGGCAGGCCCGGGAGGTTCGCCTTGGGCAGACCGCCGCCCGCCATGACCGCGGCGTTGTAGTTGACCGTCGCGGCGAGGGTCTTCTTGACCTGGTCGGCGACCCGGGCCGCGCGCGGCGAGGCGGGCACCTTGGCGGACTTGACCGCCTTGCTCTCCTTCACCAGGCCCTTCACCGACTGGCGCAGCTTGGCGGCGGCCGTGCCCTGCACATCGGCGCGGTCCGCGGCCTTCGGCGCGGGCAGCGCGGAGTCGACGGCCTTCGCCAGCTTGTCCGCCTGCGCGGGCTTGAGCTGGCCCTTCGGCGCCTTGAGCACCGCGTCGACGAGCTTGCCGACCGGCTGGAGCACCTTGCCCGCCTGGACGACCTGCTTGCTCTGCGGCGTCAGCTTCTCGGCGCCCGGGAGCCGCTGGTCCGAGGGCTGGGCCGGGCGGTGCGCGGGACGGTGCTCGGGGCCGGGGTCGGCGCCGATCGCCGCTGCGGTGCCGACGGCGCCCAGCGCGAGCGCGGTGCCGACGGCGGTTGCGGTCAGGGTGCGGGGGGTTACGAGACGCATTGGACGTTCCCTTTCACGACTCTGTGCGACAACGGGGTGTCACCTTGCACTTACCTTGCGTAGCCCCCTCGCGCCCGGCAACTCGATCTTCCCCGCGGCCTCCCCGCACCCCCGCGCGGCCGTTCACCGACCGTGCCGCAGGGGCGCGAAGCCGCACGTGGCGGGCCCGTTACCCGTACGGAGCACAGCGCGCGGGCACGGAGCACAGCGCGCGGGACCCGGCGTACCGCGCCGCCTCCGGGCACGGGGGACCAGGCCGGGCGGCCCGCGCAGCCGTGGCCTACCGTCGAGGCCGTGAGGACGAGATGGCCGAACGGGGTGCTCGCCGGCGCGCGGACCGGTGGCGCGCTGCGCACCTTCTGGGCTCCGCTGGCGCCCTCGGCCGCCGTCCTGGTGGGCCTCACCGCCGTGGACCTGAGCACGGGCCGCAACTCCTTCGCGATCTCCGCGCTGCTGGTGCTCGTGGCGCCGCTGGCCTCGCTGCGCGGCACGCCGCTCGGGGTGGCGCTGATGGGCCTGCTCTCGATCCTCGCGCGGCTGTGGGTGGCCACCTACCAGGGCAGGGCCCTCGACGACCACGCCTTCCTCTACTCCAGCTTCACCTCCAGCTACATCGCGGTGACGCTGTTCGGCATGTACACCGCGCGGCTGCGCATGGCACGGGAGGCCGACATGCGCGCGGTCGCCTCGGTCGCGTTGACCGCTCAGCGGGCCGTGCTCCAGCCGCCGGGGCCGCGGGTGGGGGCGCTGCGGGTGGCGGTGCGGTACGCGAGCGCCGCGCGCGAGGCGCAGATCGGCGGCGACCTCTACGAGGTGCTCGACACCCCGTACGGGACCCGGGTCATCGTCGGCGACGTGCAGGGCAAGGGCCTTCCCGCGGTGCACACCACCGCCCGTGTGCTGGGCGCCTTCCGGGAGGCGGCGCAGTACGAGGACTCGCTGCGCGGCGTCGCGGCCAAGGTCGAGGCGTGCGTGCGCCGCGACGTGGAGCCGGGCGGCTTCACCACGGCCGTCTTCGCCGAGTTCCCCGCGGACGCCGGCACGGCCACGCTGCTGATGTGCGGGCACGAACCGCCGCTGGCCGCCGCGGCCGACGGCACCGTGCGCACCCTGGAGGCCCCCGACACCGGCGCTCCGCTGGGCCTCGCCGACCTGGCGGGCGGCATCCCCGGACCGTGGACCGAGACCTTCGCCGAGGGCGACCTGATGGTCCTGTGCACCGACGGCGTCACCGAGGCGCGGGCGTCCCGCGGCCGCGCCTTCTATCCGCTGGCCGAGCGGGTGCGGGAACTGGTGGACGGGGGCGGTCACTTCGGGGGCTGGGGCGGCTCCGGCGGCTCCGGCGGCTCGGGCAGCTCTGGCAGCTCTGGCAGCTCGAGCGGCTCGGGCAGCTCTGGCCGTCCCGGCGGTCGTGGCGGCCCTGGCCGTCCCGGCGGCCCTGGCCGTCCCGGCGGCCCTGGCGGCTCAGACGGTCCTGGCGGCTCAGACGGTCCTGGCGGTCCTGGCGGCTTCGACGGTGATCTGGAGGGGTTCGCCGAGCGGCTGTACGCGGATCTCCAGCGGTACGTGGGCGGGGCGCTCCAGGACGACGCGGTGCTGCTGCTCCTCGCGAGGGCGACGGCGCCGGTACCCGATGACTCGGAGACGCCGGGCACGGGGGCCACGCGGCAGGCCGCCGAACCTGGGGCGTAGAGCTGTCGAGCTAGGGGCGTGGGGCCGTCGCGCCTGGGGCGCAGGACTGTCGAGCCTGGAGCGCGGGGGCGCCGAGCTGGGGCGCAGGCCCCTGGGCATGGAGCCGCCGCGGCCCGCCTCACCGGCACGGATGCGTACCCGGCCGGTAGCGGTGACGCTGGAAGGGGGCGCGAAAGGAGACCAGCCCATGTCAGTGATGGACAAGCTCAAGAACATGCTCAAGGGCCACGAGGACCAGGCAAGCAAGGGCGTCGACAAGGCCGGGGACATGGTCGACGACAAGACCTCGGGCAAGTACAGCGACAAGATCGACAAGGCCCAGGACAAGATGAAGGGCCAGATGGGCGGCGACCGCGGTCAGGACGGCGGCGGCCAGGGCTGACCCCTCCCGCGTACGGCGCCCCGCACCCGAAGGTGGTGTGCGGGGCGCCGTGGCGGTCGTGTGGGGCGGTCATGCGTGCCTGTGGGACGGTCATGCGTGAGGCCGGCGCCGCGTACGGGCCGGTCCCGCGCTCAGACCCCCGCGGCGGCGAGCTGTTCGCGGGCCACCGCGAGTGCCGAACGCACCTCGCGCGTACCGGTGGAGACGCACAGCGTGTACGCGGCGTCCTCCAGCCTCCGGTGCGCGTGCGAACCGCCCTCCGCTTCGTGCAGCGCCCTCAACTCCTCGTACCGGTCGACGAGTTCGCGCAGGACCTCGGGACGGGCCTTGAGCATCGGGCGTCTCCTTCCACGGCCCCCATGTGCATGTGGTCTACACCTGCCATGCCTGGAGTACCCGGCCTGCCACCTGATCACTCCGTACGACGCGTCACGCGGGGCCGCGCAGGGGCTCCGCGGGGGTCGGTTCACGGCCTGGTTCACGGCTCCCTGGCGGGCCGGTTCAGGACTCCGTCGCAGGTCAACGGAGAGTGTCAGACCCTCGACCTACAGTGAGAAAAGTGGAGCCGGAGGGGCTCCGTCACGGGGACGCACCAGGAGTGCGCGAGGGATATCGGGGGGAAGCGGCATGGCACAACAACGAAGCGGGCGGAGTCGGCAGGATCGGCGTAGTCGGCAGGATCGACAGGCCCAACGGAGCTTCAGCGCACGGCAGTTGGCCACCTGGCTCGGGCTCGCTCCGCGACACGTGCGGCGCGCGGAGACGCGGGGACTGATCCCGCCACCGGACGTGGACGACGAGCGCTGGTCGGAGGCGGCAGCCAGGGAGCTGCCCGACCGCGTGCCGGAGATCCGCGCGGCGGTGTCCGACGCGGCGTACGAGGCGGCGTACGAGGCCGAGCACGGGGCGGCGCGGCAGCGGGACGCACGCGCTTCGGCGGGCGGTGACGATGCGCCGGGCGGCGGAGACGGGGCGGACGGCGAGCACGGACCGGACAGCGACGGCGATCCCACGAGCGTCCGTGCGCGGCGCGCGGCGAAGAAGCAGAGCTTCGGCCCCCATCAGCTCGCGCGCGAGCTGGGGTTGAAGACGTGGCAGGTGCGCAGGGCGGTGCTGCGCGGGCTCCTGCCACCGCCCGACACCGACACGGGCCGCTGGTCGCACGAGCGGGCAGAGGCCCTGCGCGCCGAGGCGGACGGGGTGCGCGAAGTGCTCGGCGACCACCCGGGGTTCGGTGCGGTGCGGGCCGCCGAGGCGCTCGCGCGGAGCACCGGTCTCGCGGTGGAGCGCGCCGACGTGGGCGCGCTGGTGGACGGCGGCCTGCTGGAGCCCGCCGACACGTACCGGGGCCATCCCCTCTATTCCGTGGACGCCCTGGAGGGAGTGCCCCGCGAGCGGATCGCCGAGGTCGTGGGCGAGCGGGAGCGCTGGTTCGCCGGGAGCGTCACGGCGAAGGAGGGCGCCGCGCTGCTGGGCTGGTCGCAGGGCAGTTTCGAAGTGACCGCCGAGCGGCGGGGCCTGGCCCCGGACCACCACGGCCGCTACGCCCGCGAGGCCGTCGCCGCGCTCGCGGAAGGGGGTACGGGGGTGCCGACGGAGGCTTCCTGAGCGCGGGGCCCGTTCGCGGAGAGAGGTGCAGGGGGCGACGGCGGTGGCTTCCTGAGCGCGGGGCCGCCAGGCCCACCACAGGGGTCGTGCGGGGCGGCGCGGGGATGGTCCCGCGCGGCCCGGGGCTGGTCCCGGGCGCCGGCGCTCCAGACAGCGGTGATAGGACGGGCTGACGGCATCCATTCGCCGGAGCTGTTACGAGGAAGGACCACCGCGCATGCCCTCAACCCACCTGGACATCCCCACACCCGACGGCACGGCCGACGCGTTCGCCGCGTGGCCCGAGGGCGGGGGCAGCCACCCGGGGGTGCTGTTCTACATGGACGTCATCGGCCTCCGCCCGGTGCTCCACGAGATGGTCACCACCCTCGCCTCGCACGGCTACTACGTCCTCGCGCCCAACGTCTTCTACCGCGAGGGCCGCGCACCCATCGTCGAGGTACCCGACATGAGCAGCGCCGAGGCCCGCGAGGCGTTCATGGGCCAGGTGCTGCCCATGCTCGGCCGCCACACGGTGGAGCACGTGGAGCGCGACGCGGGCGCCTACCTCGACTTCCTCACCGCCCAGCCCCAAGTCGCCCCCGGCCCCGTCGGCCTGACCGGCTACTGCATGGGCGGCGTCCTCGCCCTGCGCGCCGCCGCCCTGCGCCCCGAACAGGTCGCCGCGGCCGCCAGCTTCCACGCGGGCCGGGTGGTCACCGACGCGGCCGACAGCCCCCACCTGCTCGCCGACACAATCCGCGCCGAGCTCCACTTCGGCCACGCCGAACACGACGACTCCATGACACCCCAGGACGTGAAGACCCTGGAACAGACCCTCGACGCCGCGGGCGTGCCCTACACCAGCGAGGTCTACCCCGACACCATCCACGGCTTCACCATGGCCGACACCGCCGCCTACAACCCCGCGGCCCTGGACCGCCACTGGGACCGCCTGCTGTCTCTGTACGGCCGAACCCTCGGCGACAAGAGCTGACGCACGCACCGGCCGCACGGCCTGAGCCCGCACGCCGGTAAGGCTCCGGACGGGAGGGGGTGGGTTACATGAGACGCATATCCGCCCCCTTCCTCTGCGCAGGAACGCGCAGGCAGGAGCGGTGCCGCGCAGCAACCTTCCGAGATCATCTCCCAGTTGTCTCCCACTTGATCTTGACAGAGGGGACGTGAACGCCCCCTGGCACACGATCTTCTCCGCCCATGCGGGCACGGGATGAGCGAGCCGTTGGGGGTGAATCATGCCGGACGAGTTAAGGGAGATCACTCAGCCGCTGCTGCCGCCGCGCTTCCGTCCACAGGCGGCAGAACGGCGAACATCGACGATGAGGCGGGTTCGCCGCGGTCGCCTGGGTACTGATGTCGAACATGCACACCCCGGCTGGTCGCCGGCCCGACGCCCGCCGACATCTCGTCGGCTGTCGACGAGGTCGTCCAGGCCCGCGCGCGGGCAGACCGAAGCCGCATCGAGACCGCCCCGCCGAGCCGAGGGGCCCCTCACGTGGCCCTACTGTTCCCATCGCCGTTGTTCTGGCTGTTGTCCGTGACCATTGCCTCGACCACTACGGTCAGCACTTCGGCGCGACGCTCCTCGCTCAGGCCAGCGTCGGAGATCAGCCGTTCGGCCGCCAGGTACCGGGAGAGTTCCACCGGCTGTTCGAAGTAGGACTGCAGGTGTCCGGAGGTCACCTCGTGGGAGCGCACGAAGGTGCGGCTGATGAAGGCGGCCATCGCCGCGCCAACCGCTCCCAGGCCTCCGGCGACCACGCTCCCGGCCGTCGTGCTGGCCTGCAACGCAATAACCACGAAGGCGAGGAGGAAAACGAACCCCACGCCCATGGCGATCTGCGCATTGCGGAAGGCACGGGTGGCCTGACCCGTGGCGATGTCGTGGTAGTAGTCCAGCTTCCGGTGCGTCACGTTCCACAGTTCGGGGAACGTGGGCGGCGAAGCACCGTCAGGAACGCAGACACCTGTTGTGGTTCCGGCTTCACCGTCTCGCTGAACTGCATCCTCCGGCGGCGGCAGGGCGCCTATGTGGAGGTCACCGGACACGTGGTAGACGACGTCTCCGCGATGCTCGCGCAACGCACGTTCGTACTCTTGCTCCGCTTCGCGGGCGCGCTCCCGGCTCTCGTCAATCCGGCGTGCGTCATTGCGTGCGTTTCCCGCAAGCAGCAGCGCAGAGATCATGCACGCAACGGCAGCGGTGATCGATACCGGGATGGCAACGGCATAGGAGATATTCCCGTCCCGCGCCGCAACGAAAAGATTGACCGCGACGACGCTAGCTAGTCCGATGCCCAGCACAACGTCCCTGTGCTTCTTCAAAGAGAAGCGACTCATAGACCCGGGGTTGTGACTGGATGAGGCGCGCTCACCACGGTGCGGGGTATCGTCCATGACCGATGATCATGCCGAGCGGCGAGCGCCCCGTCCACCGGAACTTTCAACTCCCCTGCTTGGGCAGCCACGGGTCCAGCCTCGCCGCAGCGCGCCGCACGGAGATCAGATCGAAGAGCTGCACCCGCATCGCCCACCGGAGATCTTGCCTCCGATTTCCGAACTGCGCCTCGCGCCTGCGCCAAGAGGCCGTGCGCGAGCGACACCGCCCGACACGACGGGGCCCCCACCGCGTAAGGTGCGATGGCGGCCCCGGGTGCACGCGGCTACTCCTCGCCTGACGAGCGGGCAGCCGCCGCGAGCTCGATCCCGCGCACCCGGCGCAGCCACCTCGTCAGCACGAATAGCCCGCCACCGACGATCGCGCACGGCTCCGTACCGTCCGCCAACACACCGTGGAAGCCGCCATCCCGCGCGAAATAGATCACCAGGCCGCCCACCACGAATGTGATCAGCGTGTTCGTACGGGTCGTCGACGCCAACAGCCAATCCACCGGACGCCACAACGGCGCAGCAAGGTCACTTGCTCGCATCCTGAGCGCCGCGCACAGGAACCCCAGCACCAGCCGGAACCTTCGCAAGCGGGGGAGCCCCCGTCCGTCAGCGCCCGCGAGCAGCGACAACCACTCACGTTGCAGGTGCGGCCGACGTTGCCCTGCCAGACGTGCCAGCAGTACGGTGCTGCGTCTCCACCAGGGCAGATGACGAACCAGCATTTCGCACAGCTCATCTTGAGCCGGTATTGAGGTGCCGCGCCACACTTCCTCACCCTCGAGATTCAGGACGCAGCCTTCCTCCAAGGAAATGTTGATGCTGCATGCGGCTCCGTAGACTTCCTCAAGCTCTCTAAGCCTTTGTGACAGCGGAATAAGGCGAGTAGCGACACTTTGAACCGCATTAATGATCTCGTCTCCAGCAGGGGAGTCGGTCCGACTCACGCCGCACCCCCCGCAAAACCGAAGCGCCGCGCCCGCCTTGCCTGACGGATCTCGATGGTGGCCTTCGCGTCGGCGCGACCGGCGCCAGTCAACTCGTAGTAGCGGCGGGCGGGACGCCCGGGATGAGGCCCGACCTCGTCCCGGGCGGTGATCCAGCCGTGCTCCGTCAGCCGGTCCAGGATCGGGTACACGGTGCCGGAGCCGAGATCCGCGTCCTCGCAGATCTTCAACCCCCAGGCAGGGTCATCCTCGGTCGACGCCAACAGCACCTTGAGGACCTCAAGGGTGGGGCGTGTGAGGCGAATTGATGCCATGTCATGAGTGTGCACGACACCGACGCGTATGTCGAGAACGAGCATCGGTGGGCATGGCGAGGCCTCGTCGACTCCGGGTGGCGAGGCTCGGCCCCGAGCTGCTTCACGGTGAGATACACCGCCCGGTATGCGCCAGGTAGTTGGCAGTCAGCGTCGAGAGAACGCGGCACCGTGACTTCTGGCGCACGAACTCAGACCACCTTGGAGGCGCCTTATGGACGACCAGTCGAGTGCTGTCGCCGATGCACAGCAGTGGCTCAGTCAGCGGGCCGGGGACGCGTTCACTGAGGTACAGAGGGCCGACACGAAAGCGGCAGCGCTGTGTGGCGTCACCGGGGGACTGCTGGCGTTGGCGGTGACGGTGTTGGGGCACGCCAACGAGCGCGAGCGCCCTCTGGCGTTGGGGTTGGGGGTGGCGTGCACGCTGCTGATAGGCGCTGTGATTACCGCTTTAGGTGCGCTTCGTCCAGTGCTGCCACGCGCCGGTCTGCCAGCAGTGTTGGCCGCAGAAGCAGAGGGTGGGTCGCCTGAGCCGCGAGGCGCTCAGGCGTCATCGGTCGGCCTTCCGCCTGCCGGAGGTACCGCCCAGGCGCGGCGTTTGGAGGTGCTGGCCGCACTGGCAGCCCGGAAACTTCGGGCGGTGCGTCTCGCCGTGGACTTGATCCGTATTGCGCTAGTGGTGGCTGGATTCGCCTTGTTGAGCGTCTACCTGGGTCTTTAGGACCGTTTCCGAAGACATCCGTGCCACGTTGCCGGGAGGGGTCGTGTATCAGCCGCATGTGCAGGTGCTGGGCGACAGGCTGTGGTCACGCTTGAAGGAGCTGGCACCGTTACGGATTCGACCGGCGCGGAGCATGTTGTTGCGCGAGGGCGATCCAGGCACGCACGTCTTGCTGCTCGCTCAAGGCTCTGCCGTGGTCACGCTGACCTCAGGTGAAGGTGAGCGAATGCTGTTGGCCGTGCGCGGGGCGGGAGAGCTGCTGGGTGAGTTGGCAGTGCTGGATGCCAAGCCGCGTACTGCATCGGTCTTCGCCGCCGAGAGCTGTGGTCTCCATATCATTCCCGCTGCGGACTTCCTGGACTTCGTGGAGCAACACCAGTTGCTGGCACCGCTTTTGCGGCATGCGATCGCCCGTGTGCGGGAGGCGGACGCGGTCCGCCTGGAGCTGGCCACGGCTCCGGTGCCGGTCCGCTTGGCGTCGGCCCTCAGCCGCCTGTGTGCGGCCACCGCGCCCCCCTCCCGCACGGTGACGGTGCGTCTGACACAGGCAGAGCTGTCTCAGTTGATCGGCGCGTCCCGCAATGCGGTCGGATCCGCCCTCAAACCGTGGCGGGAGCGCGGCTGGCTGGAGACCACATCGGGCGGCGGACTGCGCATCCGCAACATCAGCGCCATCCAGTCACACGCCAGCAGCGCAGGGTGATGCAGGGCACGCCGCCGGTGCCCAGTACTGGGCACCGGCGGCGGCGAGATCCGCCCAGCATGGTGCACCTTCCTGACCCCATGCCGTTTGAGAGGCCGGTAGCCCATGGTGCTGGACGATTCTCCCCGCGGTTTCGATGTGCCGCCGGAGCAGGCTCTGTTGGTCCTCGACATGCAGGACTACAGCAAGATTCCCGAAGCGAAGATGGCGCCCGCACGTTCGGATGTGGACGACATCCTGGAGTGTGTGCTCTCCCATGCCGGGCTGGGGCTTCCGGAGGAGAGCGAGGGCGCCTACAAGGACACCGGAGACGGGGCGATCCTCGTGTTCGCGCCGCACGTTCTGCCCCGGCTGGTGGATCCGGTCCTGGCCGAGCTGAATGCGGCGCTGCGACGGTACGAGCGCCAGCGTCTGGTGGGCGCGCCGACGATCCGATTGCGGGCGAGCGTGCACGTGGGGCCGTTGACGCTGCCAGATCGGCGGGGCGATGCCATCAACGACGCCTGCAGGCTGATCAGCAGTCGGACCGTTTACCAAGGGCTGTGGGCAGCCGGTGTCAACGGCGCGTTCCTGGCGGCCGTGCTCTCAGAAACCGCCTATCGCCGCACCGTGGCCGCCGGACGCACACCGGAACTCGGCACCCACCATTTCCTGGCCACGCGCGCCCGCGTGGAGGGCAAACCGGACTTCGCCGAGCCGTGCTGGCTCCATGTGCCCGGCCTGCTGGCAGCAGGGCTGCGCTCCTTCCTGCCCGAAGAGAGCGAGGCGGATGAGCCGTCGCCCGCGCAGAAGGAGCCGCCGGGCGCGGGCGGTGGTGGGTCAGGCGGCGGTGTGCAGCAGAAGGCCAAGGCCAGCGGCAAAGGTCAGGTCTTGCAGGTCGGCGGCAACTACACCACCGGGGAGGGGAAGCGATGACGGACATACTCAACCCAGCGGCTGTGACGGGGCAGAAGGCCAGTGCCTCGGGGAACGCCAGCATCACGCAGGTGAGTGGCGACTATGAGAGGCACGAACACCGGTACGTGCGCGGCTGGGAGTACCTAGGCGGGGTCGGCGTCGACGAGCGCGAATGGGACTTGGCGGCCCACGCGTTCGTAGACGTCACCGATAGCTCGGGAAGCAGGGTGGTGGAGCGTGCCGTACGGCAGATGAGGGCACGGCCCGGCCACGGCGGCGTTTTGGTTCTGATCGGCGAGGCAAGCACGGGCCGCCGGGCCGCCGCTCTGCGCCTCCTGCACGAACTGGACGTCCCTCGGGAACGGGTTCGCTGGCTGGTGCCGGACTGGGAGCAGCCGCTGACCGAACGAGTGCCCCACACCGACGGGCACGGCTTCATTCTGGACCTCAACGACAGCACCACACTGCCCGAGACCTTCTACACGGGACTGTCCGACTACCGGCGGGTGGCCGAGTCCAGTGGTACCTACCTGGTCATGCTGGTCTCCCCCGGCAGGTGGAAGCCCGAAGGGCTGGTCACCGTCCCCGAAGTGACCCTGCGTCGCCCCCAAGCGCCGGAGATCGCCACCACCCACCTCCGGCACCTGGCACCCGCCCGGGAGGAATGGCTCACACAGCCCCCTCTCAATGGCCTGCTCCAGCCCACATCTCCACCTGCGGATGCCGCCAGACTGGCCCGGCTGGTCATCCGGGCCGGAGAGACAGACGACCGAGAAAAGATCAAGGCAGAGTTCACCGGCTGGCACGACTACCTGCAGGGCTGGTTCGAAAAGCATGCAGAAACAGCAGATCTACGCGAGCGCGCGCTGCTGATCGCCGCCGCCTTGCTGGAAGGAGTACCGGTCCACACCGTGCTGGAGGCCGCAGACAAGCTCTTCCAGCAAGTCGGCGGCAGCCTGCCGGTCGGCGGGCCACTCGCCGGCCGCGACCTGACCAAACGGCTGGAGGCCATTAAAGCCTCCTCAGCCGCGGCCGAAGCCATCTCCCTGGACAAGGACCGGCATGGCCTGTCCGAGGCAACCTTGAAGTATGTGTGGCTGCAACGGCCACAGTTGCGCAAAACGCTCTTGCAATGGGCCTCCGATCTCAGTGGCCCCGGCGGGATCGCGGTGAAACACCTGCACAGGATCGCCGCTTCGTTGGTACAGCTCTCCCTGCTGCCCGGGGGAAACATGGTGCAGACGGTCGCCATCGACTGGATCGGCACCGGTCGCACGACCCACCGGGACCTGGCGGTAGAGGTCCTTGAGGCCATGGCACTCCATCCGGTAACGGGCCCCGGCCTGCGCAAGAACCTGTATGACTGGGCGCATCAAAGCGGCACCAGCGAACAACTGGCCGCTGCCATCGCGCAGATCTCCGCCGGCCACCTGGGGCAGAAATTCCCGCGCATCGCTCTGACCCGGCTGCGGCTGCTGGCCTCCCGCCCGGACGGGCTGGCCCGAGACGCCATCGCGGAGGCGGTACGCGACCTGGCCGCCAACCATCTCGTGCGTCCCCTGGTGTTGGCGGAAGTCACGCAGTGGCTGGGTGCGAAGGAGGAGAGCACACGCCGGGCCGGAGCAGAAGCCTTCCTCGCCCTGACTGATCTCACCATGGGACCGCCGCCGCTCCTGACCGCGGCGCAAGACGCTGAGGACGAGGAGGCTGCGGAGGAGATTTGGCAGATGCTCGTACGCGGCTGGCGGGCGGCCCTGGCACAGCCGGATACCTGCAAAGCCGCCTGCGACCGGCTGGCTGCCTGGCTGGATTCCGCCGAACTACCCGACCAGCACGTCCTGCGCGTGGCCACTGAAGTACTACACCAGCGGCTCGCCGCATCGGGCCCCGCGGCAGTCCTGGTAGGCCACGACGTCGACAGTGAACTGGGGCGCACCCGGCGCGCGGAACTGGTCAGGCAACTCTTCACCCCCCACTCCTCCACTCCCGCAACGCCCCCGGACCCCTCTCCCGGACCGGCATCACAGCCCGCCCACGAGGAGGGGCCCACGCCGCAGTGAAGAAGCTGCGCCGACGCCGCACGGCACCCGGCTCGATGGATGCTGCTGCTCATCCGCTCACCCTTGAGGGTGAGCGGATGAGCAGCAGCCTGGGCAGCGCCTGCTTCGTGGTGTCCATCAGCGGCCAGTGGCGCTCCGTGGCCGAAGCGGCGTCCAGCCCTCCCGACCCCGCGGCCGTGGCGCGCGCCGACCTGCGCAGCCGCGCCGCTGCCCTCCTCAACCGCCATACCGTGCTGCGCCGTGCTGCTGCCCAAGACGCGCTCAACGCTGACCTGGGGCAATGGCTGCGTCCCGCCCCGGGCGTGGAGGCTGCCGGCCGTGCCACGCTCACCGTTTCGCGCCGCGACCGCCGCCTGGCGGAAGAACACGCGCGGCGGCTCCGCCAGCTCGACCTGGACCACGCGGCACAGCTGCACGAACTGCGACACCTGCAGCACATCCTCGCCGACGCAGACCTGCGTCAGGTGTGGTGGCTGTCTCAATTCCCCCACAGCCACGGCGAGCTGCAAGCCCTCACCAACGCCCTGAGCCACCTAGCCCGGCCAGGACAGGAGGGCGAAGACCACGTGGCCCTGCGGCAGTTCGCCGACCGACTCATCAGCGTCCTCGACGCCCCGGAACAACGCCAGCTCTTTCTCCGGGCCATCACCCAAACCTTCCAGGCCCTGGGCCACACCGAGCTCGCGCAGGCCACGTCCGACTGGCAAGAACGCCCCGAACGCGAGGACGCTCCATGAACCTCATCCCTGCCCATTTACGACGGCCGCGTGGCCGACGGCTCCTCTCTGGAGCCGTACAACTCGCCCTGTGGAGAGCGTTGCTTGCCCCGTTCACCAGCCTGCGGGCCGTGACCCTGCTGCTGCGCAACCGCCACGCCATGTCCTACGACACCGCCTGGCGCCAGACGCGGATGCTCATGCGGCCGGACGAGCTGGTCTACCGCCTGCACGGACACCGCCCTACCCGCGGCACGGCGCAACACGACGACGGTCCCAGCTAGAACAGGGGCTGAGCTGGCCATTGGCACGTCTCCGACGGTCGGGGTCTCTTCCTAAAATGGGCTCGTGCCCCCGGAGCGGTCCAGGAGCACGTTGAAGGTCAATTTCTGTCACTGCTGCTGTTTATGCGAGACGATCTGCGCCATATCGATAAACCACTGCCGCATGGAAACCCCCTTGGGGGGATACACTCCGAGTCCGAGCGAGAACGCCGCCGCCTCAAGCTCCTGTTCCGTACCGACGAGTTCCATGAGTTCGTGCACCTCATGCACGAACTCATGCCGAACCTGCGCCGACACTCCCGAGATGTAGTCATCCAGCGCCTCGCGACGGGACGAGTACTCGACGCTGAAGTCCTGGTGGAAATAGGCGGAAAGAAGGTGACTCAGCTCCGGGAATCGCCGACGCCACTCCCACACCGTCTCCGGGGGCGTTTCATCAGGGGCGCCACCAGATTCGGCGAAGTTCTCCAGGTGCGTCCGCACAAGCCCCAGGCATGCTTCTACGCTGACGCCTTCCGGCGGGTTGATGTGCGGCAGCGTGGCCACGTCGTCAGCGATCGACTCATCGAAGAGTCCGGCGCTGAGAAGGTCATCGATCTGGTTGATCGCCTCCTGTGCCCTGCTGGGCTCGTGCGCCACCTGGCGCATATACGCACGCAGTCCGAGCCCGGGAATGTCTCGGGTGTCATCGAACGCGTAGCCGGCGGATGCGTAGGACCGCAGGATGTCGCGGAGTTCGCTGAAGCGGTCGTTCACGGATTCCATGGGACCTTCTGGTGTTTCAGGGTGTCGGGTAGGAGGTGAGGATGCGGTAGCCCGCGTCGGCAGTTGGGTCTCGCTTAAGAATAACGAGACTGCTTTTCACCCACTCCGGCGGGTGTCCTCGCATGTACGCTTCGCGCGAGATGCTCAATCCGGTGTGTTCGTCGAAAGTCTTGTAGAGTTCAAGCTTAGACTTGCTCCCCTTCAACCATTGCGTAATTTCCTGGTTGTTTTCCGCCATGGTTTCGCTGATGTAGCGGTTGGCTGACGCTTCATCAAGGTAACGGGAGGACGAAGGGATGTCTGAATCGGCTCGCAGTCGATCCCGCAGTTCCCTGGAGGTCACCTCAACATGCTTTTCAAGGGTGTGGCCCGCGCTCTTGGGGTTTCCGTTGATCGGCTTGCCCTCATCACCACGCAGATCCGGACGGTGCTGTGGCAGAGGCCCCCTGCGCTTGTCCTTCGGCCAGGCCCGTGGCGAGTGCTTGAGTGGGTGGTCACTGTTGGCCTTGTTGACCTTCAGCAGCCAGCCGGGAGGCTCACCGCCGGGCGTGGCCAACCGCGGTCCCCCGGGCAGAGCCAGGCGGGGCCCGGTGAACTGGGGCATGCGCACGTCGTTGAGGACCGTGCGGATGCCACCGGCATCCTTGACGCTCTTATAGGCGCCGCCCCCGGCCCCGAAGACACCGCCGGTGATCGCCCCGTATTTCCCGGCTTCCTGGGCGTGGGCGAGGCTGAGGCCGTCCTGCTTGCCCGCGGCGATCTGCAGAGGCTGGGCGACGGCGAGGTCGACGGTGACGGATTCGATGCCGCCGAAGGCGATGCCGGTCAGGGTGGTGGCGGCGATGCGGGCCACGGTGGTGGAGACGGAGACGCCCAGGCTGCTGGCCATCTCGACCATGGCGGTGGTGGCGGACGCGGAGGCCGCGGCGCCGGCGCCGAAGGTGACGACGCTCAGCCCGATTCCGGCGGCGATGACCGCCGCGTCGATCGCCAGCTGGGTGTCGATGTCGTCCTTGACTTCTTCGATCTTGTTCGCGAACTCATCGAGCCCGTGGGCCATGTCGCGCGCGGCCTTCTCCAGGTCGTGCAGCCAGCCCTTGCCGCCGCCCTCGCCGTAGTAGCGGTTCCAGAAGATCTCGAAGGCGTCGATGGCCTGCCCGGTGTTGTGGTGGATGACCTCCCTCGCCTTGGGGTTGGCCGCCTGGGTGACGTCCCCGACCGCGTCGGCGAAGGTGCGCCAGGCGGTGGCGGCCTCGCGCAGCTTGTCCTCGTCGGCGTCGGGCCACCACATGCCCATCGTCTCGACGAGCCACTCCTTGGCCTCCTCGAAGGCCCCCATCAGCTCTTGCCCTGCCCCGGGTGGGAGCCCTTGCCCTCCACTCCCTGGCGGGTGAAGAGGGACTTGACGGCTTCGTCGTTGTCGATGTGCCCGTCGGCCATGTCCTTCATCGCCTCGTGCACGCTGGCCAGGCCCTCGACCAGGATTCCGGCGGCCTTCTCGATCTGCTGCTTGTGCGGGTTGTACTGGTGGGCGAACTTCTGTCCCTGCTCATCCCCGCCCCAGGGTGAGCCCAGCTCCGCCAGCTTCGTCTGCAGTTGGTGCAGCGCGGTCTGCAGGTGCTCCGACTGCTTGTGGAAGGTGGGCGCCGCCGCCTTCAGGTCCTCGGTCTTGATATCCAGTACTTCTTTGGGATTTCCCACCGTTCTCTCCCCCCTCGTACACATAGCTGCTGAGCACGCGCACGATACCCGGGGGACCACACCTCCATACCGTCGGCTCAGGCCGGGCAGAGGCTTTGAGCGTGGGAGGGGCTTTCATAAAGAGACGCACGCTTCGTCTGAACTGTGGGCGGCTGTTCTTGGGGTGGGCGAGGAGCTGTGTCCAGTCCCCTTCAGGGAGGGACGTCGCCTCGTCGAATACAGGCCGTGGCCTGCCTGGCCGACCGGAGTTGCTTGGCTGAGAGGGGCAGGGCGTCGAGGTCGAGCATCGGCTCACCCCGTCGTCCTGGTCGTCGTCGGCAGCGCGGGGGCAGTGCCTCGCCGAGCGCACCGAGCATCGACCGCACCTGCTCGGCACCCTCGCCGCCCTCGATGGGGGCGAGGCGTAGGGACTGCTGCACGGCGGTGCCGGTGGCGGCGATGATCTGCCGTTGATCGGTGAAGCGGGGGCGGGCGAGGTGGGTCTCGTGCCATTCGCCGTCGTGTTCAGCGAACTCGCCGTACGTGCACGCCTCTCAGAGCTGCACGCGCAGGCGCTCGGCGTCTTCGTGCAGGGTCTCGGCGAACTGGGCGCGGCGGGCGGCGAGGTCGATACGGCGCGTCTCGGTGGCAGCCACAACCTCGGGCCCGCGGTCGAACGTGAGCCCCTGCTCGGTAGCGAGATTGGAAAGGGGTGAGGGTGAGCGATTGATCTCGCGAGCGATCTCGTTACGGGCCTTGCCCTGCGCGTGCAGGCGGCGCACCGCGGCGCGGTCTTTGTCAGCGATGGGGCGCGCAATGGGGTGCCACCTCCTGCACGCGGGCATGCGAAACGCCCCGCCGCTCAGGGGTGGGCGACGGGGCGTTCAGTGACTGTTTCCGGGCACGCCGGAGGCGCGGGCGGATTAGATCACGAAACGATAACGGTGCGCAATCAGTAGCGCGGTGCGCCCGGCGGCGGGCCCTGCTGCACCCCGTAGGGGCCGCGCTGCTGCGGCAGGGTGTACGTGGGCGCGCCCTGCTCGGCCGGGACGGGCCCGGCGTAGCCGTCGTCGGGTACGCGGGTGATTGTGACGCGGCGGCGGCGCGCAGCGAGGTAGACCGGCGTCCACAGACCCACGGTGCAGATGATTAGCGTCCAGTGGAAGCCGATCAGCAACCACCCCATTTTGCGACGGGTCTTGATCTTGGGCATCGCCCAACTCCAGCGTTCATACGGGCATATGTCGCTTAGACTGTGGATCATGGCGCAGGGTTGTACGGGCTCTACGGAAGGGAGCAGGCGCCCTTCCGCGGCTGCACGACCCTCGTACAGCCGCGGTCGAGCTGGTACGCGTTCACCGGCCGGTAAGCAGGGGATGGCCAGGGGCGTTATGGTTGTGCGCAGTTCTTGGTGTATGAATCCCATACGCCGCTGTGCACGAGCCTCGTGCACAGCAAAGGGGCCGCAGCGCTGGAACGCTGCGACCCCTGTAAGTGCGTCAGCCAGGACGCGCAGGCCGCCTAGGCGGTCACTATGTGACGGAACTGGGCTCGGTTGGCGGCCTTCACAAGTGCCTCCACACGTCGAGCGCGAGACGCGCGACGGTGGCGACGAACGTGACGAACCCCCATGCCGGGCCCTTTTCCTTGCGATGCTTCCCGTGCTTGCCGCTCATGGGCGCCTCCGACTGCGATCGGTAACAGGTCGTCAAACGGCGGAGGTCACACACAACGTGACGCACGGCCACATCTGGAGCTGAGCTTACGGCGCGCTGTAGGGTCCGGCCCAATCGGACCGAACGTCCTGTGGGTAACTCTCTCTGTCACTCGCGTTCGCCTGCGCGGAAGGCCGGCGTCCGGTCGGCGGCGACTACATCCATACGTCGCGTCCGCCGCAGCGCCACTCGATCACATCGCCGTCGTCGAGGCGCATGTCGTCCTCGTCGAGTCCGGCCCGGCGCAGGAACTCGATCACGTCGCGCTCGCTGTGGGCGAGGCCAAGTATCTGGTCGTCGACGGTCACCCGCCGTCCGCCGGTCGAGCTCGGCAGGTGCACGATCACCCGTGGCGTCATGCCTCCACCGTGGGGCGAGGGCGCCGGAGTCGCATGCCGGGCACGGATGATGGAGGGGGTCCGTGGTTAACCACCTACTCATACGAGTAGGTACCGGGGAGGCACCTACGAAAGTTCGTAGGTGCCTCCCACCTGCTCGGATCGCATGCGGGGCTAATGGGGTACTCCACTAGCCCCGCTCCTGCGGGGATGGTCCGCTAACCTCGTGTCACGGAGCGGTGGGCTGCGCTGCGCTGATACTTGACAGTCGCGCCCGCGGTTCCGGTATCGCAAGAGGAAAGGGAGGGGCCGCAGTGCGGCAACACTGCGACCCCAGTCGTCCGCTTACGCGGTTGACATTCTCGGGGGGTCCTTAATGCTTGGGAAAGAAGATGTCGTGCAAAAATCGCGCGACAGCGACCAAGAACGTTAAGGGCCCCCACGGATTCGAACTCGAATGTTTGCTCGATGACATGTACTCACCTCCCCTCTGCTTGCAGAGGGTTGCGAATGTGGCTGGCTGCCACATTCAGGCGAGACGATACGAGCCTGTACTGATCGTCGTTATGGCCTTCTCGAAACCGCAGACAACTCCCCTGGGTGGCCGCGTGGGGTGTCCGCTTCGTAGCCCGGGGTGCAGTGGCGTCATACGACCTGGTCGGCCTGTCGGGCAGGCCGGTTCGGTGCGAGCGTCGCGGCCGTGATCTCGGGTGCGACGCCGGGCGGGTAGGCGCCGCTCAACCAGGCCGTGTCATACACGTTGCCGAGGAGGAGCAGCGCGTGCCGGATGACGGCAGAGGCATCGCTCCGGTGCGCATGATGAGGTCGGGGTCGTCGTGCACGCGCACGGATTCCGTCTTGCCGACGGTGGGCAGCGTTTCGAAGTGCTGGTCGGTAGCCTCGCGGTGCTCCTCGGGCACGTGGGCGAGGGCTGCAGCAGAGAAGGATGCATCCGAAAAGCACCATCTCCAGCACGCGTCGGAGACCCACCGCACCGTCCGTCGTCCCTGACTCTCGAGGTCCTTACCAACCGACTCCACGAGTGCTGGCCCCTGGCGCGGATTCCGCAGTCGCACGTTGGGTGAACCACTGCGCCGTGTCGTTGGCGCCCGACGGTCAACGCCTTTCGTCCGCCTACGGGCCCGGTTGCTGCTGAAGCTGACAGTCCACCCGTCGTTCAGCGACGAGCGGACTGGCCGCTGCCGGCGGATGGGAACAGGGACAGGCACTCGCGCCTGCCGGTAATCGCGATCAGTGGGGGATGCCTTCGCATGATGTCGCGGGCTCCCTGGCGCAGGAGTTCGGCGCACACGCGCGAGCCGAGGGTGCCGGGGGTCGTTATCGGCCTCGCCCCAGATGTGGGCGTGGGCGAACTTGGAGCCGTCGCGGGAGAAGACCATGCCGCGCAGGGAGAGTTGCCCGTCAGGTTCGGTGGTGCAGTAGCCAGCGATGGGGCTGTTGCAGTGGCCGCGCAGCCCGTGCAGCATCACCCGCTCGGCGGTCGCCTCGGTCTGGGTGCGCTCGTGGTTGAGCTGTTCCAGCAGACCCGCGAGCGCCGGGTCGTCGCGGCGGCATTCGAGGGCGAGGACGCCCGAGCCGACGGCGGGCAGGATCTCCTGCACGGTGAATTGGTGGACGATGCGCCCGGCCAGGCCCAGGCGCTCGAGCCCGGCACGGGCCACGATCATCGCGTCGGCCTGGAGGTCGCCCTTGCTGCCGTCCAGCTTCTCGATGCGGGAGCCGATGGCGCCGCGCACCCGGATGACATTCAGGTCCGGGCGCACCGCGAGCACTTGGGCCTTACGGCGCACCGAGGTGGTGGCCACCGCGGCGCCCGCTGCCAGATCGTCGAGCTTTGTGACCGGGGAGTCGGCGGGGACGAGGAGGACGTCGCGGACGTCGTCGCGGGGCAGCATCGCGGCGAAGACGAGTCCTTCGGGCATGGGCTGGTCGCCGGGTACGTCCTTGAGGCAGTGGATGGCCATGTCCACCTCGCCGCGCTGGAGTTGCTGGTCGATGGCCTTCACGAACAGGCCCTTGCCGCCGAGCTGCGCGAGGTCGCCCTGCCACTTGTCAGCTTCTGTGGTGATGGGCACGGCCTCGATGTGCAGCTCGGGTGCAAGCTTGAGCAGCAGGGTGGTGACGTACTCGGTCTGGGCGAGGGCCATTGGGGAGCTGCGGGTGCCGATGCGCAGGGTGCGGTCGGCGGGAAAGTCAGTCATCGCTGTGGAGCCTTTCGGTTTCCGAGTAGTGGGGCGGTCGGGGTCGGTGAGGGCGGGGGGCGAGGCGGGCGGCGATGCGGTGGTGCAGCAGGACCAGGGCGCGGCCTGGTGTCTCCCAGCGCCAGGCTTCCAGTTCCTCTTCCTGCAGCCGGATGCGGGTGTGGGGGCTCAGCACGGGCCCGGCGAAGACGAAGGCGAGCCGGGCGCGGCGGGCAGCCGTACGTGGGGCGATCCACTCCACCGCCAACAGCCGCCCCGCACACACTGGAGGCCCAGCTCCTCGCGCGCTTCGCGGCGCGCGGCCCGGCGCGGAGACTCGCCTTCTTCAACGAGCCCGCCGGGCAGATGCCACGACCGCAGTCGGTGCCGGGAGCGCACCAGCAGCAGCCGCCCGCCCGGGTCGGTGAGCAGCACCGAGGCGGTGGCAGGAATCCCCGCAGCAGACATACGGATGTCCTGCATCAGGGCGTGACGTGCGGGGAACCCCGGCGAGTGGCGGCGAGTTCGGTGTCGAGGTCGATGCGGGTGCAGTCGTGCAGGGCGCGCACGGCCTGGGCGGCACGCATCCAGGCGATGCCGGCCTCGCCGTAGGCGAGGGTCGCGGCATGGTCCGGGGTGGCAGTGTGGCCGGTGCGGCGGTAGACGAGTCCGTGCACCCCGTAAGGCTGCGGGTCACGCGCCCGCAGCGCGACGTATCCGGCGGCCAGGTGCGGGCACAGGCGGCGCGCGAGGTCGGCGCAGGGCAGGCACACCGGCGGGTGGGTGGCGGCAGTCTTCTCCGGCCAGCCGGGCCAGGGATGCGGGTCCCGGCCGAGCAGCCACAGCCAGCCGGCCTCGGTGCGGCTGGCGGGCTCGCCGCACACCTGGCACAGCAGCCTGTGCATGGCCCGGCGCTGCCGCAGCGGGTGCAGGCGGGCGAACTCGGGTCTTCCGGCGCGGTTGAGACCGCTGCGCTCCCACAGCACGCCGTGCTCGTCCCGGTCGTAGACGTCTTCGAGCAGGTAGGCGATGCCCAGCCCGCCGGGGGCCAAGACGACCTTGCCGAGGGGCTGTTCGGTGCGGTGCGCGGTGACGTAGGGCACGACGGTGGGGCGGGGCAGGGGATGAGACATGGTGGGCTCCGGGCAGGGTCAGCAGAAGGCGTCGGCGGGCAGGTGGCCGACGCGGGAGAGTACGGCGCCGAGCGCTGCGGGGTCGGTGAGCGTGCCGACACCGTCGGGCTTCTCCAGCCAGCCGCGGCCGTGCGCATAGTGGTCCGGGGAGGGGCAGACCAGCGGCCAGCCGACGGGGTGCACGATGATCCGCGCGGTGATGTCGGCGACGTGTTCCTCGGCGTCCAACGGCAGCAGCCACCAGGCGCGATCGGCCTCGGCATAGCCGAGCACCGGGCCCAGCTTCCCCGCCGGGGACAACCGCCCCATGGCCTGGATGCTGCGCAGCAGCGGCGCCTCGGCCACCAGCCAGTCGCTACCGGAGTAGATGCGGGCGAGCTCCCTCGTCGCCACCGCATCAGGGCGGCGCGAGGGTTGTCGGCGCAGGAAGCGAGCCACACGGTCCGTGCGGAGGACTCGCCGTTCACGAGACACCGCGTACGGGACGAGCCGCGTTCAGGGCGTTACGCAGCGCCTCCGCCTCCACCAGAGGCGGCCGGCCACACAGGCGAGGTCGGATGAGCCAGCGCACCGGCCACATGGCGCTCTCCAAGCTGCCGGGCAGGCCGAAGTAGCTGCCTGCGCCCAGAGGCTGGCTGTCGGGCTCCCGCCAGCGCCGGGCGGTTCCAAGGGGGTGAGGAAGTAGAAGCGGCGCGAGTACCGGGTCATCGCGATCGGCCCACACGAGCCGCCCGTGGCCTTCTGAAGGAGGGTGGCGACCTGCTCGCCGAGGTCGCCGTCGATGGCGACGGCGTCCCACCACTTCCCGGCCTCGACAGCCGCGTACTAACCTTCCGGGGGCAGCCACTCGGGCCGAACCCGCCCCGCGGTCCGGGGTGTTCGAGCGTCCATAAGCGGAACGTAGGTCGCGGTGTTTCTCGCGTCGCAGCGTGTTTCTCAGTGTTTCTCACCCGGCGAGTGCGGTTTCGCGATGTTGCTCATGCCAGGTCGAGCGAGGAGCGTGCCCGCACGATCAGGCGGTGCGCGTGGCGCCCGTAGACGGCCGAGGCGTTCAACGCGTCCCACACCTTGCGGTACAGGGCCACATCCTCAGGGGACTGACTCCGTACGGCCGCACCCTCGGCACCAAGAGCTGACACACGGGCGGACGCCACACGGACCGGGCGCCACGGACAAGCCCACACGGACGGGCCCTCGCGCCCGCTGCGAGGGCCCCGTGACCGCTCGTGCATCACACCCATGTGCCCCGTGGGCGGAAAGCCCATGTGCCGTCCAGGCATCACGCCCAACTGTGCCCGGGCACCACGCCCGGGCACCACGCCCGGGCACCACGGCCTAGGCACCGCGCAGGCCTCACGCCCACGCGCCGCACAGGCGCACCCCCTCCCCCAGCCCTCACCCCCAAGGCTCCACCACCGTGACACCCCCACGGCCCCCCGCCCCCGCCTCGCCCATCGCGGCGAGCGCCTCCGGGGTCTCGTCGAGCGTGATCGCGCCGGAGAGGAGGAGGTCGGGGCGGAGGACTCCGGAGCGGACGAGTTCGAGCATGCGGGGGTAGGCGTGGGCCGCCATGCCGTGGCTGCCGAGGAGCTCCAGTTCCAGTGCGACCGCCCGGTCCATGGGTACGGGCACGGGCCCCGTAAGGAGCCCCACCTGCACATGGCGCCCGCGCGGCCGCAGCCCCGCGACCGAGGCGGCGCAGGTGACGGGCGAGCCCAGTGCGTCGAGGGACAGGTGCGCCCCTCCCCCACTGGCCTCCCGTACGGCGGTGGCGGCGTCGGTGTCGGCGGCGTTCACGCAGACCGCGGCGCCCAGTTCGCGAGCGCGCTCCAGGGCCTGGGGCGACACGTCGACGGCGATCACCCGCGCACCGGCGGCCGCGGCGATCATGACGGCGGACAGCCCGACGCCGCCGCAGCCGTGCACGGCGACCCACTCGCCCGCCGCGACGCGCCCCTGGTCGGCGACCGCGCGGAAGGCGGTCGCGAAGCGGCAGCCGAGCGAGGCCGCGGTGGCGTAGTCCATGTCGTCGGGCAGCGCGACGAGGTTGACGTCCGCGTGCCGCAGCGCCACGTACTGCGCGAAAGAGCCCCAGTGCGTGAAGCCTGGCTGCTCCTGGCGCTCGCACACCTGCTGGTCGCCCGCCGTGCACGCCCGGCACCGGCCGCAGGCGCACACGAAGGGCACCGTCACGCGGTCCCCCGCCCGCCAGCCGGTCACCGCGGGGCCCACGGCCTCGATGCGGCCGGCCAGTTCATGGCCGGGTACGAGGGGCAGCTCCACCCCGTCGTCGTGCCCCTGCCAGGCGTGCCAGTCGCTGCGGCACAGCCCGGTGGCCTCGACCCGCACGAGCACGCCGTCCCGCGGCGGTTCCGGCTCGGGCACCTCCCGTACCTCCGGCACCCGGCCGAACTCCTCCACCACCACGGCACGCACCCGCGACCACTTCCTCACCTGCGGTTTTCCGGTTCTCCCGCGCGGGCGTACGTTTCCGGCCGCGGCACATGACGCACCGCGCACAGGCGCACCCGCACCCCCGCAGGCCATCATGTGCCGGGGTGCCGTCCACACATCGGGGTCCCGCATCGGGGCCCTGCACCGGGGCCCATGCATCGGGGCCCCGCAGCCGGATACCCGCGTGATTCCCGGGCCCGCGAGCGCGCCGGGCGACCGTCCTTCAAGGAGTGACCGCATGAGCACACGCGCACAGATCGGCGTCACGGGGCTGGCCGTCATGGGCCGCAACCTCGCGAGGAACTTCGCCAGGAACGGCTACGGCGTCGCGGTGCACAACCGCACGGCGGCCAGGACCCGGGAGCTGGTGGACGAGTTCGGGCAGGAGGGCACCTTCGTACCGGCCGAGTCGGCGGAGGAGATGGTCGCCGCGCTGGAGCGCCCGCGCCGCATCGTGATCATGGTGAAGGCGGGCGAGCCCACCGACGCGGTGATCGAGGAGTTCGCGCCGCTGCTGGAGGAGGGCGACATCCTCATCGACGGCGGCAACGCGCACTTCGAGGACACCCGCCGCCGCGAGAAGGCACTGCGCGAGCGCGGGCTGCACTTCGTCGGCACCGGCATCTCCGGCGGCGAGGAGGGCGCGCTGCACGGGCCGAGCATCATGCCCGGCGGCAGCGCGGAGGCGTACGAGGCGCTGCGCCCGCTGCTGGAGTCCGTCGCGGCGAAGGCCCCCGACGGCACGCCCTGCACCACGCACATCGGCCCGGACGGCGCGGGCCACTTCGTGAAGATGGTGCACAACGGCATCGAGTACGCCGACATGCAGCTCATCGGCGAGGCGTACCACCTGCTGCGGAACGCCGCGGGCTTCCCGCCGGACCGCATCGCGGAGATCTTCCGGCGCTGGAACGAGGGCCCGCTCGACTCGTATCTGATCGAGATCACCGCGCAGGTCCTCGCGCACACCGACGCGGCGACCGGCAAGCCCTTCGTGGACGTGGTGACCGACCAGGCCGAGCAGAAGGGCACCGGGCGCTGGACCGTGCAGACCGCGCTCGGCCTGGGCGTTCCCGTCTCCGGCATCGCCGAGGCGGTGTTCGCGCGCTCCCTCTCGGGCCACGCGGAGCTGCGCGAGGCGACGGCGGGGCTGGCCGGTCCCGAGACGCCGCCGCTGGAGGGCACGGACGCGGAGGAGTTCGCCGACCAGGTCCAACAGGCGCTCTACGCCTCGAAGATCGTATCGTACGCGCAGGGCTGGCACATGATCCAGGCCGCCAGCGAGGAGTACGGCTGGGACATCGCGCCCGGCGCCGTGGCCGCGGTCTGGCGCGCGGGCTGCATCATCCGCGCGGCCTTCCTGGACCGGGTGCGCAGCGCGTTCGCCGCCGATCCGCGGCTGCCCTCGCTGCTCGCGGACGAGGGCTTCGCGAAGGAGCTGGGCGAGGCGCAGAACGGCTGGCGGGGCGTGGTGGCGGCGGCCGCGCGGCGCGGCATCCCGGCGCCGGGGTTCTCCGCGGCGCTGGCGTACTACGACGCGCTGCGCAGCAGCCGGCTGCCCGCCGCGCTCACCCAGGCGCAGCGGGACTACTTCGGTGCGCACACCTACCGCCGCACCGACCGCGAGGGCGTCTTCCACACGCTCTGGTCGGGCGACCGCAGCGAGGTGCGGACCGACTGACACCGGCGCAAGCAGGGCAGGCAGGACACACACCCTCACGCACACGGCAGTTGAGGAGCACAGCACATGAGCACTCCCCCTCCCGATCCGGTTCCTCCGACGCCGACGCCGGAGCCGGGACCCGGCGGTCCGGGTCCCGGGCCGGTGCCGGGTCCCGTACCCGGACCCGGGCCCGACCCCGTACCGCCGTCCCCTCCGCGGCCGGGACCCGACCCGATGCCGCCCGCTCCTCCGCAGCCCGAGCCCGAGCCGCAGCCCCAGCCGGACCCGGCGCAGCCGTGAGCGGTACGGGGTGAGGCTGCCCCGTACGAAGGAGAGCCCCGGGCCGCGCGGGTCCGGGGCTCTCTCATGGGATGGCGGCGGGCGTCAGACGGCCGCGTCCTCCGCGGGCTGCGGCGTGCCGGACGCTCCGCGGCGCTTGGGCGTCCAGCCGCACAGGAACGGCAGCGCGAGCGCGACCAGCCCGGCCGCGACCCAGACGCCGGCGACGGCCCACACGGCGCCCGTCGCGATCATGACGGGCACGAAGGTGACGGTGACCGTCTCGACGGGCGCCACGGGGATGTAGGCGACCCCGAACTCCTCCAGCGTCCCGCTCTTGAGCTTCGGGTCGACCATGCGCAGCAGGGCGATGGCGGTGGCCGCGGCGCCGGTGGTCCAGCCCCAGGTGGTGACGGCCTTCTCGAACCAGTTCCCGTCGAAGGCGCGCGGCGCCACCCACAGGAACAGGAACAGGCACAGCGCCAGCCCCACGACGAACAGCAGCACCAGGGGCAGCCAGTACGAGGCGACCAGGCTCGGCACGATGGAGGCGATCCCGCAGGTGATCAGCACGTCGGTTGCGGTGCCGGAGAGCGACTTGAGGGACTGCCCGTCCACGTACCGCCAGGCCGGGGTGCGGGCGAGCCCGGCGCGCAGCACCAGGCCGAGGATGAAGGCCAGCGCGAAGACCGGGACCATCAGCGAGGGGAAGGCCCCGGTGATCAGCTCGGAGACGCCGTAGGCGGCAGCGGCCAGCGCGGCGACGACGCACACCTGGAGGCCGAGCGGTTCGATGGAGGCGGGCGAGGTGGTGGCGGAGCCGGTGGAGGCGCGCTCCTCCTCGTTGCGCACGAGGCCCGAGCGCAGGTCCTCGGGGAGGGTCTCGAAGCGGCCGAGGCCCTGGGTGTGGCCGCGCCGCGCGCCCCAGTTGTTGAGGATGATGCCGCCCACGACGCCGACCAGCATGCCCGCGGTGGCCGAGGTGAAGCCGAGCGAGGCGGCGCCCTCCCAGCCCGAGGACTCGAAGGCGCTGCCCAGCGCCGCGGCCGTGCCGAAGCCGCCGGCCCACCCGGCGAACAGCAGCGCGCCGAAGCCGTCCGGGACGCCCCACAGCGGCTGGAGCACGAGCAGCGCGAGCAGCATGCCGACGCCGACCTGGAGCGCGTACGCGGCGACGCTGTAGGAGCCGTACGTGCCCGCCGACTTGCCGAAGCCCTTGAGGCTCAGCCCGTCGGTCAGCGCGAGGCAGGCGAAGACCACGACGATCAGCACGGACGCGTACGTCTCCAACTGGTCGGAGAAGGGCAGCAGCCCCAGGCACTGCGGCCCGAGCAGCAGGCCCAGGAAGCCCGCGATGACGCTGGACGGCAGCATCAGCCGCTGCACGATCCGCACCCTGGCCCGGACCAGGGTGCCGACGACCAGCAGGACGGCTATGAGTCCGGCGTCGCTGAGCAGCGACCACGGCGTGTACGTCATGGAATCTCCGGGCTGTACTGGGGGTTTTACCTGTGGTTCTCGGTGCTTTACCTGCGCTTTAGGGGGACCGGAGATTTTTACCAGCGCGACGCCGGGAAACGGAAACCGGGGCTCCGAAGTCGCCGGACTGTGGGCGGTATTGCCCGATTGGGCAGGGAATTTCGCGAGGCGGACGCCGTGACCCACGCCACAGCGCATCCTGCCCCTCACCGACTCGGCGGCCCGCCCCTCACCGCTCCCGCAGACGGCGGACGTACACCTCGTCCGAGGGTGCCCCGCCCGCCTCCCTGAACCGTCCGAGCCGGGTCCACCGCGCCGCCCGCCACACCTCGCGGGCCACCACGTCGTCGTGCGGAACCCGTGCGACCGCCACGGCCGCCGCGGTCTCCGCGAGCAGCATGTCCAGCATCCGGAGGGCGAGACCCGCGCGCCGGTACTCGGGCAGCACCATGAGCTCGGCCACCTCGAACACCCTGCCCAGGGCCGTCAGCATCTCGAGCTCGTGCGGCAGCGGACCGGCGAACCCCTCCCACCACGCGCCCTCGCGGCAGGCCGGAACGCCGTAGCAGCACCCGGCCGGCTCCGCGTTCTGGGCGATGACCAGCGCGAATCCACTGGTCAGCAGATGGCGCTCCAGCCGCACGAGGAAGCCAGGGCGGTGGTCGAAGAGCGTCAGGCCGCGCGGCGAGTACGCCGCCAGGGACAGGTCGGCCAGCTCCTCCCGCCACTGATCCGCCTGCCAGCGGGTCATGCGGCGCAGGAAGACGGCGGACGGGGCCGCGAGGAGGGGCGCCGGCCCGGGAGTCGGGTCGGGAGCCGGGTCGGGTGCGGAGGTCGAGCCGGGTGCAGAGGTCATGACGGTCTCGTCTCGTGTCGCGTCGCGCCGGGAGCGGCACGGCCCGGGCCGTACGTACGGGCCGTACGTACGGGGAGGGCGCGGGAACCGGCGGGTGGCCCGGCCGGTCCTTCCCGTGCTCCGGCATGCCTCCCGGATCGGGACCGACCGTAGGCGCGCTGGGACACCCGGCCCATCCCAGAGTTCTGGGACGAGGTCTAGGTTCGTTTTATGAACGCGTGGTCGCGCACCCCGTCACCGCACAGCGCGCGCCCCGTGGCGGTACGCCGCCGCAGACTCCTGGACGCGTTCGGGCGCGGGACGGCCGTGCAGTCGGGACCGCCGGCCGCCAGGTCGCTGGAGCTCCTGGACACGGCGGCGCAGTGCCTGGTCAAGGCCGTGCCGGCGGATGTGTGGTGCGCCGTGCTGCTGGATCCGGCCACGTTCCTGGACACCGGGGGCCAGCACGAGCACGGCTTCCCGGCGCGGGTCATGCCCCGCCTCTTCGAGATCGAGCACGCCGAGCAGGCCGGAGCGGACAACATCCGCCGCATGGCCCGCCGCCGCGCCCCCGCCAGCCTCCTCAGCCACACCATGGCGGGGCACCTGGAGGAGAGCGTCTACTACCAGGACGTGCTGCGCCCCGAGGGCCTCACCGACGAGCTGCGCGTGCTGCTGCGCGACGGCCGCCGCACCTGGGGGCTGCTCGTGCTGTGCCGGGCGCCCGGCTCGCTCCCCTTCACGGCGGGGGACGCGAACCTCGCCGCCGCGCTCAGCGCCCCCGCCTCCCGCGCCATCCGCCACTCCTTCCTGCTCAGCGGCATCGACAGGGCGGACGTCCCGGAGGCGCCCGGCCTGATCGTGCTCGACGACGCCCACCGGCTGCGCCATGTCAGCCCCACGGCCGACTACTGGCTGGGCACCGTGCAGGAACGGCACGCCGCGTCCAGGCCACTCCCGCTCGCCGTGTACGCCATCGCGGCCCGCACCCGTGGCGCTGGCGCAGGGGAACAGGTCACCTCCCGGGTCAGGGGCAGCACGGGGCACTGGCTCACGTGCCGCGCCTGGCGGGCCGCGGAGCCGGGGGAAGAGGGACCGCTCACCTACGTCTCCATCGGCCCCAGCCATCCGGGCGAGCTGACCGCGATCGTGCTCGACGCGTACGGGCTGACCGCGCGCGAACGGGAGATCACCCAGCTCGTCCTGCTCGGCCGCTCCACGGCGGAGATCGCGAAGACGCTGCACATCACCGGCTACACGGTGCAGGACCACCTGCGGAAGGTCTTCGACAAGGCGGGCGTGCGCAGCCGCCGCGAGCTCACCGGCGACCTCTTCATGCGCCACTACCTCCCGTACCTGGCCGCGCCGCCGCTGAGCACCGACGGCCGGATGCGTGCGGAGAGGCCGGGCACGGTGGCCTAGCCGCCGTGCCCGGCCGAGAGGCGCCGGGAGCTACCGGCCGGGGCTACTGGCTCTTCGCCTGGAGCGACGCCAGATAGGCGTTGTAGGCGGCGAGTTCCTTGTCGCCGTCGCGGTCGGCCTGCCGGTCGCGGCGGCGCGCCTGCCGCTCGTCGGAGAGGTGCCACTGGAAGAGCAGCGCCACCAGCACCACGACCGAGGGGATCTCGCTGAACGCCCAGGCGATGCCGCCGGCGGCGTTCTGGTCGGCGAGCGCGTCCACCCCGAGGGAGGCCGGCGGGTTCGCGTACGTCTCGACCATGGGCTCGCTGCCCATCATCAGCGCGATGCCGAAGAACGCGTGGAAGGGCATGCCCGCGAACAGCTCCAGCATCCGCATCACATAGCCGGGCCGGTGCGGCCCCGGGTCCACGCCCATGATCGGCCAGAAGAAGACCAGTCCGACGGCGAGGAAGTGCACCATCATCGCGATGTGCCCGGTCCTGGACTCCATCAGGAAGTCGAAGAGCGGCGTGAAGTACAGCGCGTAGAGGCTGGCGATGAAGAGCGGGATGGTGAACGCCGGGTGCGAGATGATCTTCACGTACCGGCTGTGCAGCAGCGCCACCAGCAGCTCGCGCGGGCCCTTCCTGCCCCGGCCCGCGGAGGGCAGCGCGCGCAGCGTGAGCGTGATGGGCGCGCCGAGCAGCAGCAGGATCGGCGACAGCATGCTGATGATCATGTGCTGCACCATGTGCACGCTGAACAGCACCATGCCGTAGTCGTTCAGCTTGGTGCACATCACCAGCACGATGGTCAGCACGCCGACGACCCACGAAATCGTGCGCCCCACGGGCCACTTGTCGCCCCGGCGCCGCAGCCGCAGCACCGCCCAGCCGTACAGGACGAGGCCCAGCACGCAGCTCACGAGGAAGAACGTGTCCGCCGAGAACTGCAGCCCCCGGCCCAGCGTGAACGGCGGCAGATCCATGTTCATGCCGTGCATGCCATGCATGCCGCCCATGCCCTCGCCGCCGTGCCCGCCGTGATCCATCCCGTACTCTCCCGATTCGCACCGATCCGCCTGCACCAGACTAGAACCGCCCCCGCCGCGCGGAGCGGGCGGGGGCGGTCGTGTTCGCGGGTGCCTCAGGCGGGCTGGGTGGCGGCCGCGATGCGCTCCTGGCGCAGCGCCTCGTACCACTGGTCGTTGACCGGCGGCAGCGCGTTCACGTCCAGCGCCAGCTTGATGAGCATGTCGGCGATCAGCGGGTTCCTGGCGAGCACGGGGCCGTGCATGTAGGTGCCGAACACCGTGTCGTTCCAGGCGCCTTCGGTGCCGTCGCCCACGCCGTTGCCCTTGCCCAGGTGGGTGCGGGCCAGCGGGCGGGCCTGGGGTCCGACCTGGGTGACGCCCTGGTGGTTCTCGAAGCCGGTGAGCTGCGGGAGGCCCAGCTGCGGGTCGATGTCGGCCAGGACGTCGCCGACGCAGCGCTCCGCCTCGCCGCGCATGCTCACCACGTCGAGCAGCCCGAGGCCCTGCTCGCGCTCGCCGAGGTCGTTGATGAACTCGCGGCCCACGATCTGGTAGCCCGCGCACACCGAGAAGACGATCGCGCCGTTGTCCACGGCGCGGTTCAGCCCGCCGTCACGGCGCAGCCGCTCGGCCGCGAGCCGCTGCGGACGGTCCTCGCCGCCGCCGATCAGATAGATGTCGGCGGAGGTGGGGATCGCCTGGTCGGAGCGGATGTCGGCGCGCTCGACGGCCAGCCCGCGCTGCTGTGCGCGGCGCTGCACCACCAGCGCGTTGCCCTGGTCCCCGTAGGTGCTCAGCAGGTCGGGGTAGACCCACACCACGCGGAGGCTCGTGTCTGCCATGTCTCGAAACTCCTTTGGCGGGTGGTCAGTTGCCGACGGCGCGGCGCAGGTCCTGGAAGGCGGTGTAGTTGGCGATGGCCTCGATGCGTCCCGGCGGGCAGCCGCGCACCGCCTCCTCGGGCGTCTCGCACACCTGGAAGTCCACGCCCGCGACCTCCAACCGTACGGCGAGGTCGAGGCGGCGGTCGCCGAGCACCCGGATGGGGTGTCCCGCGAGACGCGAGTAGTCCACGTCCCACAGCCAGGAGGTGTCGGTGCCGTCGGCGCCCCGCGCGTTGACCGACAGGATCACGGGCGCGGGCGGCGGGTCGATCAGCGAGAACGTCTCCAGCCAGCCGGCCGGGTTCTTGGCGAGCAGCAGGCGCACGTCGCGGTTCTGGTACTGCACCACGTCGTAGCGTCCGGCGACTGCCTGCACCGAGTACATCCGCTCCAGCGCGGTCTGCGGGGGCACGCCGAAGGCGGCGGCGACGGCGGCCGACGTCGTCGCGTTGGCCTTGTTGGCGCGGCCCGGCAGCTGGAGGTGGATGGGCCAGGCGGAACCGTGCGGGTCCAGCACGTGGTCGCCGGAGAGCGCCCAGCTCGGCGTGGGACGGCGGAAGCCGCACTCACCGCAGAACCAGTCGTCGCCGGGCCGCTGCATCACACCGCCGCAGGCGGGGCAGGACCACGCGTCGTCCTTCCACTCCTGGCCCGCGGCGACCCACACCACGTTCGCCGAGGAGGAGGCGGCCCACACCACCAGCGGGTCGTCCGCGTTGGCGATGATCACGGCCTTCTGCCCGGCCAGGCCCTCGCGCCAGTGCTCGGCGAGCATGCGCGTCTCGGCGGCCCGGTCGAGCTGGTCGCGGGAGAGGTTGAGCAGCGCGATGGCCTTGGGCGTGGTGTCCCTGGCGACCGTGTGCAGGTACTTCTCGTCGACCTCGATCACGCCGTACCTGGCGGTCGAGCCGCCGGCCAGCGCCGAGGTGATGCCCGCGGGCATGTTGGCGCCCAGCGCGTTCGAGACGACCTCGCCCTGGGCGCGCAGCGCCTCGGCGATCAGCCGGGTCGTGGTGGTCTTGCCGTTGGTCGCCGAGACCAGCACGACGTCGAGGTGCTGAGCCACGCGTTGCAGCAGGTCGGGGTCGAGCCTGAGCGCGACCTTTCCTCCGATCACCGATCCGCTGCCGCGGCCCGCGGCCCGTGAGACCGCCGCCGCCGCCCTGCCCGCGGATACGGCGAACCTCGATCGCGGCGAGAGCGGCTCCGTGTTGCCTGCCATCGTCCTTGCTCCTCCTTGCCCCTCGGTCGTGGAGAAGCCTACCGATCCGCGGCGGTGCGCCCGTAACCGCGGCACCTTCGAAGATCACGCGTCCCCGTACGGCCCCGTATCCTGGCGCCCATGACGCGCTCCCCCATACCCGGTTCCACAGGCGGCGTACGAGGGATGCGCGTGTACGGGGATCCCGTGCTGCACACGGCGGCGCGCGAGGCCACCGCGGCCGACGGGCCGCTGGACGCGCTGGTGGAGGACCTGTTCGCCACGATGTACGCGCACTCGGGCGTGGGTCTCGCGGCGCCCCAGATCGGCGTGCCGCTCCGCGTGTTCGTCTACGACTGCCCGGATGACGAGGACGTGCGGCACCGCGGATATCTGATCAATCCGCGCCTCGCCCATACGGGCGGGATGCTGCTGCGCGAGCCCGAGGGCTGCCTGTCCCTGCCGGGCCTCGAAGCGGGCACGGTGCGCTGCGACGAGGCCACGGCCGAGGGCAGCGATCTTGAGGGCGCGCCCCTGCGCGTCTCCGGCACCGGCTTCTTCGCGCGCTGCCTCCAGCACGAGCTGGACCATCTCGACGGCACGGTCTACCCGGACCGCGTCTCAGGACTGCGCAGGCGCAGGGTGCTGCGCGCGGCGCGGCGTACGGAGTGGTGGGGCGCGGAGTCGTGGACCGCCGTCGCGGGGGCGGGCGCGGCGCGCTGAGCGTCGGCCGAGCGCGCCTCGTACCCCCTCCAGTCCCCTCAGAAGCGGGAGCCGCTCAGAACCCCGGCACGCCCACCCGGTCGCCCGCGGCCGCGAGCCTGCCCCACAGGAGGTCGGCCAGGTGCTGGACCAACTGGGCGCGGGGGCAGGGGCGTTCGCGCAGCCACCAGTCGCCGGCCGCGTGCATCATGCCGACTATCCCGTGGCCCCACACCCGCGCCAGCTCCTCGCCGCCGGGGCCCAGGTCCACGCGCTCGCCGATGACCTCGGCCAGCTCCTCGCCGAGGCGGCGCAGCAGCGGCGCCGAGTGCTGGCCCACGTCGAAGCTCTGCTCGCCGCCGTGCTCCTCGGCCGGATGCATCAGGAAGCGGTAGACCTGCGGCCTGGCCTCGATCGCCGCGAGGTAGGTGTCGAGGGTGGCCTCCACGCGCTCACGGCGCTCGGTCGGCGCGTCCAGCGCGGCGCGCAGCGAGGACAGCAGCCCGTCGGTGTGCCGCACGGCGAGGGCGCGGTAGAGGCCGCCCTTGTCGCCGAAGTGCCGGTAGAGGATCGGCTTGGTGATCCCGGCCTCCGCCGCGATGGCGTTCATCGAGGCCCCGGGGCCGTCTCTGAGCACCACGCGGTCGGCCGCCTCCAGCAGCTCTCTGCGCCGCTTCTCCGCCGCGCTCTGCTGCTCGTCCTGCGCGGGGCGCTGCCCCTCCTGCTGCGCCTCCTGCCGAGGAGGGCGCCCCTCCTGCTGAGGGGTGCCGGTCCGCGTACCGGCCGAGCCCGTACCCGCCGCACCCGCAGTGGTCGTCCCCATGGTGTTCTCCCCGCCCTGATCCGCCCGTGTTCTCGCGTTGCCCCCCGCGCAACGTAACACCTCGCGGCGCGCGTTCCGGCGGGCGGGAGGAACCGGGCGCAGGACGGCCGGGGAGTTGACATCCCTTACTGGCCAGTAACAGACTGCATTACCGAAGGTAACGTACCGAACGTGCTGAACGTGCTGTCAGGGAGAGCGGGTTGACGGGCCGACCGGCCCCGCCCCGCGCCCACCGGGAGGGAAGACGGACATGGCCGACTCCGCATTCGCGCTCGACCTCAACGACGACCAGAAGGAGGTGCGGGACTGGATACACGGCTTCGCCGCCGACGTGATCCGGCCCGCCGCCTCGGAGTGGGACGAGCGCGAGGAGACCCCCTGGCCGGTGATCCAGGAGGCGGCCAAGATCGGCCTGTACTCGCTGGACTTCTACGCGCAGCAGTACTTCGACCCCACCGGGCTCGGCATCGCGATGACGATGGAGGAGCTGTTCTGGGGCGACGCGGGCATCGCCCTGTCCATCGTGGGCACCGGGCTCGCGGCCGTCGGCGTGCTGGCCAACGGCACCGAGGAGCAGATCGGCACCTGGGTCCCGCAGATGTACGGCGACGCGAACGACGTGAAGGTCGCCGCCTTCTGCTCCTCCGAGCCCGACGCCGGCTCCGACGTCTCGGCCATGCGCACCCGCGCGGTGTACGACGAGGCCAAGGACGAGTGGGTGCTCAACGGCACCAAGACCTGGGCGACCAACGGCGGCATCGCCAACGTGCACGTGGTCGTCGCCGTGGTGGACCCGGAGCTCGGCTCCAAGGGCCACGCCTCCTTCATCATCCCGCCCAACACCCCCGGGCTCAGCCAGGGCCAGAAGTTCAAGAAGCACGGCATCCGCGCCTCGCACACCGCCGAGGTGGTGCTGGAGGACGTCCGCGTACCCGGTCACTGCCTGCTCGGCGGCAAGGAGAAGCTGGACGAGCGGCTGGCCCGCGCGCGCGAGCGCGCCAAGAAGGGCGGCGAGCGCGTGAAGAACGCGGCGATGGCCACCTTCGAGGCCTCCCGCCCCGCGGTCGGCGCACAGGCGGTCGGCATCGCGCGCGCCGCGTACGAGGTGGCGCTCGACTACGCCAAGACGCGGGTGCAGTTCGGCCGCCCGATCATCGACAACCAGGGCATCGCCTTCCAGATCGCCGACATGCGCACCCAGGTCGACGCGGCGCGGCTGCTGGTGTGGCGCGCCTCCTGGATGGCCGCGGCGGGCCGCCCCTTCGAGTCAGCCGAGGGCTCGATGTCCAAGCTGTACGCGGCCGAGACGGCGAAGAAGGTCACCGCCCAGGCCATGCAGATCCTCGGCGGCAACGGATACACCCGCGAGTACCCGGTGGAGCGCATGCACCGGGACGCGGCGATCTACTCCATCTTCGAGGGCACCAGCGAGATCCAGCGGCTGGTCATCTCCCGGACGGTGTCCGGCACGCCGATCCGCTGACACGCCGCTCGGACGGCACTCCGGGCCGCCGCACGCCGTCGCGGCGGCCCGGGCGCGCAGAACCGTGGCGCGAGGGCCGCGGCCGGGCCAGGATGAGGCTCTGGCCGCGGCCCTTTTTCGGGTGCGGCGTGGCGGGAGGGGTGGATATGTCCCGAGCGGTGAAGACCATGGCGGTGTGCACGGTCCTGGCACTCGTGGCGGCGACGGGCTACACGGTCTCGGTCGGCGGCAACGGCTGGATGTGGTTCGCCTGGGTCGTGCTGGGCCTGGCGACCGCGGCAGCGGCGGCCACCGGCGGCGAACGCGAGCGCTAGCCGGAGCGGGACCCGGGGGTCCCTCCGGAGCGGGACCCGGGGCGCGGCGTGCCCGGACAGCCCGGCGGGAGCTCAGCGCGGGCGGGGCACTCTCCGGTGCCCGGTGGCCGTCTTCTTCCGGTTGATCTCGGAGCTGCTCAGCGGCACGGCGGCCTCGCTCGCCCCCGTACGCCGTCTGCCCAGGGAGTTCAGGGAGTGCAGCGCGCTCAGGGCGCTCAGGGCGAGCGCCGCCCGCATGATCCGTACGGTGCGGCTGCCCAGCGGTCCCTCCTGCTCCTCCCCTTCCGCGTGCCGGTGGTGCTGGGACGGGAAGGGGAGCTGGTCCGCGGGGGCTATGTGCGGGCAGCCGGCTTCGAGCGGGGTGGTCATGGGGTGATCCCTTGAGGCAGGAAAGTCTTCTGCTTCCCATGAAACGGGATGGGACACCCCGGAGGCCAGTGCCGGAGGACCCCATCACCGTACGCGTGTTCCCCAACACGGCGCGCTACGGCGGCGGTTACCGGTGGTGCGCGTGCGGTCACCGTGCGGGCGCCGCGCGAGCAGGGTGTGCGGACAGGGCGCGCGGACGGGGCGTGCTCACCGGAAACGGCCCGGCGGCCCGGCGCACGCGCCGTGGGCCGCCGGGCCGCTCTGGCCGGTGGGCGAGCCGGGCCGGCCGGGGCCGGCCCCGGGGTCAGCGCTGGGCCGGGGCGTTCACCTTGCCGCCCAGCGCGCCGTCGCCTTCCTCCTTGCGCATCCACACGGTGCGCTGCGGATGCGGGATGTCCACGCCCGCGGCGTCCAGGCCCTCCTTCACGCGGCGGCGCAGCTCGCGGGTGACGGCCCACTGCTTGAGCGGCGCGGTCTTGACCGCGACGCGCACGACGAGGCCGTCCGGGTCGATCGACTGCACGCCCCAGACCGCCGGGTCCTCCAGCAGGTCCTTGCCGTACGTGGCGTCCTGGCGCAGGCTCTGGCCGGTCTCCTCCAGCACGCTGTAGACGGTGTCCAGGTTGGAGTCGTAGGCGACCGGCACGTCGAGGACCGCGCGGGCCCACTCCTGGCTGTCGTTGCGCACGCGCAGGATCTCGCCGTTGCGGATGTGCCACAGACCGCCGTTGAGGTCGCGGACCTGGGTCAGCCGCAGGCCGACGTGCTCCACCTCGCCGATGGCCTCGCCCAGGTCGACCGAGTCGCCGACGCCGTACTGGTCCTCGACCATGATCAGCATGCCGGAGAGGTAGTCGGCGACCAGGCTCTGCGCGCCGAAGCCGATGGCCAGACCGACCACGCCGGCGCTGGCGAGCAGCGGGCCGAGGGCGATGCCGACCTGGTCCAGGATCATCGCCAGCGCCATCACGGCGACGACGATGGTCACGATGCTGCTGAGCACCGAGCCGATGGTGCGGGCGCGCTGCTGGCGCCGCTCGTCCGCGCGCGAGCGGTCGCGCTGGAGCACGGCGGGGCCGCGCCCGGTGCGGCGGGGCGCGTCCTCCTCGCCGTTCGCCGGCTGGAGTATGCGCTTCACGACGCGCGTGATGGCGCGCTTGGCGATCGCCCGCACGATGACCGCGGCCACGACGATCACGAGGATGCGCACCGGGACCCCGATCAGGGTGCCGAGGTTGTCCTGCACCCAGCCGGGAACGGCGACGGCCTGCTGGGTGACGTCACTGCTCAGGAAGTACGACGCGGACGCGTCGGTCGGTGACACGGAGGTTCTCCACTCGCTCGCTGTGCTTACTACCGGCCGCGGAGAACCTAATTCCGCTTATGACGCAGGTCAAAAATGTGCGCGCTCCGCACATGCCCTGCGACCAGCGGTCAGTCCGCTGTGCGGTGGGTGAGGACGTTGATGACGCGGCCGCCCGGGTCGCGTACGAAGAATCTGCGCACTCCCCACTCCTCGTCCTGGAGCGGGTGCACGATCTCCGCGCCGCTCTCCCGCACGGCGGCGTAGACCGCGTCCACGTCGTCCACCTCGATGCTGAGGTCGGGGTTGACCGGCGCCGTTTTGTCCTCGGTCATCAGGCTCACCTGGGCCGCGGGGACCTCGGGCGAGGCGACCGTCGAGATCCAGCCGTGGTTCATGACCTCCTGGAAGCCCAGCAGCCCGTAGAAGTCGCGGCTCTCCCGCGCCGCCTCGGAGTCGGTCGTGAGGACGGGCATGACACGGCGTACGGCCATCGGAGCTCCCGGTCGGTGAGTGCGGTGAGTGCGGTGAGTGCGCGTGCGGGTCGGGACAGAGGACAGATACTGCCCCGGAATCCCCGCCACGCCCACCCCGCGTCCGTCCCGCGCTGCGCGGGCGCGGGGTCGGAGGTATTCGTTGACCATGGCTCTTGGGCGGGACGAGGACGGGGCGCGCCGTCCGCGGAGGAACCGGTTTCTGCTGCTGATGCCCCTGGGCCTGATCCTCGTCGTCCTGGTCGTGGACGTGAACTCGCCGTACGCGATCCACCTCGGCCCGTTCCTGGCCGCCGCCCCCGCGCTGACCGCGGCCTTCGCCGGGCCGCGTACGACCGGGGCGATGAGCGTCGTGGCGCTGGGCGCGCTCGTGGCCATAGCCCACCTGCACGGCGGGCTGTTCACCGCCAACCACCAGGCGCAGCTCCTCTCGCTGCTGCTGATCTCCGTGCTGGTGGTGGCCTTCACCGTGGCCCGCGACCGCCGCACCCGGGAGCTGCGCAGGGCGCGCTCGGTCGCCGAGGTCGCGCAGCAGGCCCTCATCCGCCCGCTCCCCCGCACCGCGGGACCGCTGCGTCTCGGCCAGCTCTACGTGGCGGCCGACACCGAGGCGCGGGTGGGCGGCGATCTGTACGGGGCGGTGCGGGGCGCGGACTCCACGCGGCTGATCGTCGGCGACGTACGGGGCAAGGGGCTGCCGGCGGTGAGCGACGCGGCGCTGCTGCTCGGCGCCTTCCGCGCGACCGCGGGGCGCTGGCGGCTGCCCGAGGTGGCCGCCCATCTGGAGGCCACGGCGCAGCAGGCTGCCACCCGCGAACGGGACCCGGAGGACGGCCTGGAGTCCTTCGCGACCGCACTGATCATGGAGATCGGCGACGCGGCGCCCGCGCTGCGGCTGGTCAACTGCGGCCATCCGCCGCCGCTCAGGCTGCGCGGGGGCGAGGTGACGCCGCTGGAGGGCACCCCGGCGCTGCCGCTGGGCCTGGACGGGCTCGCGCCGGGGGACCGTCCCGTGAGCGAATTCCCGCTGCGCGAAGGGGACCTGCTCGTGCTGTGCACCGACGGCATCCTGGAGGCCCGCGACAGCTCCGGCACCTTCTATCCGCTGGCCGAGCGCGTGGCCGCCTGGAGCGGCGAGGGCCCGCAGTCGCTCATCGAGCACCTGCACGCCGACCTGCTCGCCCACGTGGGAGGCCAACTCCCCGACGACGCGGCCCTGGTGGTGGTCGAGCGCGGCACGAACGGATCCGCCGGCGGGCGGGACGGCTCCCGGGAGGGCTGAGAGCGCCGGTGCACCGCGCGGCCCGGCGGGAAGGGAACGGCCACGGTTCCCCGAGGCGACTCGCGCGCTTACACTGACCGCTCCCCGATGCGGGGGATGACCTGGGTGGACGGTAGAGGCACGCCGTGCGGGGAACGCAGGTCGGTGTCGGGTTTGTCGGACAGGTGGTTCCTGGATGTTCTATTACGTGCTCAAGTATGTCGTGCTGGGGCCCCTGTTGCGGCTGCTGTTCCGGCCGCGCATCGAGGGCCTGGAGAACATCCCGGACGAGGGCGCCGCGATCGTCGCGGGCAATCACCTCTCCTTCTCCGACCACTTCCTGATGCCCGCGATGCTGCGCCGCAGGATCACCTTCCTGGCGAAGAAGGAGTACTTCACGGGCCCCGGGCTCAAGGGCCGCCTCACCGCCGCGTTCTTCCGCAGCGCCGGGCAGATCCCGGTGGACCGCTCGGGCAAGGGCGCGGCACAGGCCGCGATCGACGAGGGCCTGGGCGTGCTCCGCAAGGGCGAGTTGCTGGGCATCTACCCGGAGGGCACCCGCTCGCACGACGGCCGGCTCTACAAGGGCCGGGTCGGCGTCGCCGCGATGGCGCTCCAGGGCGGGGTCCCGGTGATCCCGTGCGCGATGGTCGGCACCTTCGAGATCCAGCCGCCGGGGCGGAAGCTGCCGCGCCTGGGGCGGGTCACCATCAGGTTCGGCAAGCCGCTGGAGTTCTCCCGGTACGCGGCCATCTCCCAGGAGCGCGCCGCGCTGCGCGCCGTCACCGACGAGATCATGCACGAGATCCTCCAGCTCTCCGGGCAGGAGTACGTGGACCTGTACGCGCCCGACGCCAAGGCGCGGCAGGAGGCCGAGGCAGCGGCGGCGGGCGAGGGCAGGCGCGGGCTCCGCGACCGGCTGCCGGGGCTCGGGGCCGCGGCCAAGGAGCAGGCGCAGGCGCACAAGGACCGGCCGTCCGGGGAGCAGTCGCCCGGGGAGCAGTCGCCCGAGGACCAAGGCCCCAAGAGCCAGGACGCCAAGGGCCACGGCCCCAAGAACCGCTGAGCACGAGGTCGTTGCCGCTTCACCCAGCGTGCGCCCCTCGCGCGCGCCGGTGTACGCCGACAGCGGCCGGCCGCCGTCACAAGCCGCTCCGCCGGAGGCGAAAAGCCGGTGCGGCGCATCGCGGCGGACCGTAGCGTTCCCGGCATGACGGAGGGATCACGCGCTGTCGTACTCGGCGCGACCGGACAGATCGGGCGGGCCGCCGTACGGGCGCTCGCGGAGGACGGCTGGGAGGTCGTGGCCGCCTCGCGCAGCGGCGGCCGGGACGCGGAGTGGCCGGACGGCGTGCGGGTCAGGATGGTCGACCGCGAGCAGGACGGCGCGCTCGCCGACGCGGTCGGCGAGGGCTGCGGCATGCTGCTGGACTGCACAGCCATGTCACCGCGCCACGCACGCCAGGTGACGGACCTGGCGGGCCGCGTCGGCTCGGCTGTGGTGCTCTCCAGCGGCGCCGTATACGAGGACGAGCGGGGCCGCAGCTTCGCCACCCAGAGCCGGCCCGACGGCTTCCCCGCCTATCCGGTGCCGGTCGCCGAGACCCAGCGCACCGTCGCCCCGGGCGAGGCGGACTACGGCGCCCGCAAGGCCGCGCTGGAGCAGGAGTTGCTCGCGATCGGGGACAAGCTGCCGGTCACGGTGCTGCGCGCCGCGGCCGTGCACGGCAGGCACTGCCGCACACCGCGCGAGCTCCACTTCGTGAAGCGGTGGCTGGACGGCCGCAGGGTGCGGGTCCTCGCGTACGGAGGCGCCAGCAGGTTCCACCCCGTACACGTCTCCAACGTGGCCGAGTTGGTGCGGCTCGCGGCGCGCAGGCCCGGCTCCCGTGCGCTGAACGCCGCCGACCCCGGCGCGCCCACCGTCGCGGAGATCGCCGAGGCGATGGACCGCGCGCTGGGCTGGGAGGCCGAGACCGTGACCCTGGAGGGGCCGCCGCCCGAGGGGCGGCCGATGCTGGGCAGGACGCCGTGGTCGCTGCCGCATCCGCTGGTGATGGACATGGCGGCGGCGGAGCGGGAGTTGGGATACCGCGCGGTCACCACGTACGAGGACTCGCTGCCGGAGACCGCCGAGTGGCTGGCCGGGCGGCTGCGCGACCGCGACTGGCGGGACGCCTTCCCTGAGATGGCCGCCGCGTACGACCCGACGGGCGACCTCTTCGACTACGCGGCCGAGGACGCGTGGCTCGCCGAGCGGGGCGGCAAGGCGGAGTAACCGCCCGGAAGGAACAGGACCCCAGCGGGAACAGGACCGGGGCGGCCCCAATGTGCGTGGGGCCGCCCCGGGTTGCTGCTGTGCGCTTGTGCGGCGGTGCTTACGGGCGCGCCATGCCCGCCCGGTCCTGCGGCTGCGCGGGGCCGGTCAGCGTCTCGGCGACGTCGGAGACCGCGCGGTCGGCCGTGGCCGGTGCCAGCTTCGGCTCCGGCGTGGCGTGCGGCGGGCAGGTCACGTCCTTGCGGTCGACGCTGCCCTTGAGCAGGTAGGCGTCGATGCGCTGGTTCAGGCAGGGGTTCTTCACGTTGGTGATGCCGTGCGAACCGGCGTCCCGCTCGGTGATCATCCGCGAGCCCTTGAACCGCTTGTGGAGCTCGACGGCGCCCGCGTACGGGGTCGCCGCGTCGCGCTCGGACTGGGCGATCAGCACCGTCGGCAGGCCCTTGCCCGTGCGGACCTCGACCGGGGTCCGCTGCTTCTCCGGCCAGGTGGCGCAGGGCAGGTTCATCCAGGCGTTGGACCAGGTCAGGAAGGGGTACTTCTTGTGCAGCCTGGTGTTGTCACGGTCCCAACGCGACCAGCTCGTGGGCCACTTGGCATCGTTGCACTCGACGGCGGTGTAGACGGCGTTGCCGTTCTCCGCCGTCTTGTTGCCCGCCTTGTCGGACATGTCCGGTCCTGCGGCCTTGACCAGCGTGTCCTCGTCGCCCTTGAGGTAGGCGGCCCAGACGCCGGCGACCTCGGCCCACATCTCGTCGTAGTACGGCGCGTTCTGGAAGAAGCCGGTGAGCTCGGCCGGGCCGACGACGCCGCCGACGGGCTTCTTCTTGGCGGTCGCGCGCAGCTTCTCCCACTGCTGCTGGACCTTCGCCGGGGTGTCCCCGATGTGGTAGGTCGCGTCGTGCTTGGCGACCCACTCCTTCCAGTCGCTCCAGCGGGTCTCGAAGGCCACGTCCTGCTCAAGGTTGGCCTTGTACCAGATGTTGTCCCGCGCGGGGTTCACCACGCTGTCCACGACCATGCGGCGCACGTGCCCCGGGAAGAGGGTGCCGTAGACGGCGCCGAGATACGTGCCGTAGGAGACCCCGAGGTAGTTGAGCTTCTTGTCGCCCAGCGCCGCGCGGATCACGTCCAGGTCGCGGGCCGTGTTCGGGGTGGTCATGTGCGGGAGCAGGGCGCCGGTGCGCTCCTTGCAGCCGTCCGCGTACTCCTTGGCGAGCTTGCGCTGCGCCAGCTTGTCGGCCTCGTCGTCGGGCACCGGGTCGGCCTTCGGCGCCTTCACGAACTCCTGCGGGTCCTGGCAGGAGATGGGCGCGGAGTGGCCGACGCCGCGCGGGTCGAAGCCGACGAAGTCGTACGCCTTCGAAGTCTTCGTCCACAGCGGGTTGTTGCTCGTCACACGGGCCGGGAAGCGCATGCCCGAGCCGCCGGGGCCGCCCGGGTTGTAGACGAGCGAACCCTGCCGCTCGTCCTTGCTCCCGGTGCTCTTCGCACGGTCGACGGCGAGCTTGATGGTGCGGCCGTGCGGCTTGGAGTAGTCCATGGGGACCGTCACATAGCCGCACTGGATGGGCTTCTTCAGCCCCCAGTCGGCCGGACAGTCCTGCCAGTCGATTCCGTGCTTCGCGGCGCGCGCCGCGGCGATGCGGACCCCGAGGTCCTCCGCCTGGCTGCTGTTCGCCGCCGCGCGGGTGCTGGTGCCGTGCCGGTCCTGGCCGCCTCCTGCGCCGGTCGTGTCGGCGAGAGCGGGTGCGGCGAGGACCCCGGCTATGAGGGCTCCCGACGCGAGGGCCGCGGCCGAACCGGCCGCTGTCTTCCGTCTGTTCACGGTGAATCCCCCTGAGAGGTGGCGCCGCTGGTGGCGGCGCGTTCCGGTGGCCACCCGGTGACCACGGGGTGATCAACCGGTTGTCAGGTGGATCCTGTCTCCTCGCGGGCCGCGAGGGACAGACCGCACAGGTGTTCTTTACGGATTGTTTCCCGAACGAGACGAACACGCACCCCGCACCGAATCTCCCTCTTCCGCTCACACCCGCGCGGTCACGGCGCGGAAGCCCCCAGGAAACGGTCCAAAACCGTCCGAACGCGCAACGCGTCCTCCGCGACGGCCGTCACCAGCACCGCGGGCCCGGCGAGCGGAGTGACCGCGGCCGTTCCGCCCTCCAGCACCCGCGCGGCGGGCGGCCCGTCCTTCTCGAACTCCGGGTCCACGATGAGCAGTTGCCCCACCGCGCGCCGCCCGGCGAGCACCGCGGGCCCGTCCCAGCCCGGCGCGCCCTCCCCGTACGCCAGCTCCTGGTCCAGGAGGGGCCGGCCCTCGCGGTGCACGGTCAGGCGGGTGCGCAGCCGTCCCGGGGCCTCGCCGGTGCGGCCGAGCACCTGCTCGTCGCGCAGGACCAGCCGCGCCGTGCGGGCGATCCTGACGCGTACGGACTGGCGCAGGTCGCTGCCCGCCGCCGAGATCACGGGCTCGGGCAGCCAGTGCGCCTCGGCGCCCTCGCCCACGGTGAGGTCGGTCTCGTACGAGGCCGAGTCGCCGCCGCGTCCGGGCAGCGCGATGGTCGCCGCGCTGCCGTCCATGCGCAGCCGCGCGCCGTCCTCCACCCGCGCCACGATGGAGAGTTGGTCGCCGTTGAGGGGCGCGCTCATGGCGCCGACGAGGGTCACCCGGGCCCAGGAGCCGTGCGCGCGGGTGCGGCGGAGCGCGAGCGGTCCTTCGCCGCTGCGCAGCGGGAGCCGGGTGCCGCCGCGCCCGTCCGGTACGGCGGTGAGCCGCGCGGTGGCCCGTACGCCGTAGCCGGGGCTGTGCGGGGCGCCGACCGCCTCGCCTGTGCGCGCGGCGGGCACCGCGTACGCGCTCTCCCACAGGGGCGGGGCGCCCGCGCGGCTCTCGCCGGCGGGCGCCTCGGCGTGCTCGGCCGTCATGCGGCTGCGGGGGCGCGGGACGCCCAGTCGGCGAGCTGCTCGCGCACCCAGTCGGCGACCGGGCCGACGCCCTCCGAGCGCAGCGACTGGAAGGCGACGGGGAGTTCGCCGCGCGCGGCCTTGGCGTCCCTGGCCATGCCGTCCAGGTCGGAGCCGACGTACGGGGCGAGGTCGGTCTTGTTGACCACGAGCAGGTCGGCGGTGGTGACGCCGGGCCCGCCCTTGCGCGGGATGTCGTCGCCGCCCGCGACGTCGATGACGAAGATCTGCGCGTCCACCAGGCCCTTGGAGAAGGTCGCGGTGAGGTTGTCGCCGCCGGACTCGACCAGGACCAGGTCGAGCGGTCCTACCTCGTCCTCCAGATCCTCGATGGCCTCCAGGTTGGCCGAGATGTCGTCGCGGATCGCGGTGTGCGGGCAGGCGCCGGTCTCCACCGCGGTGATCCGCTCGGGCGGCAGCACGGCCTCCTTGAGCAGGTAGGCGGCGTCCTCCCGCGTGTAGATGTCGTTGGTGACGACGGCGAGGCGGAAGCGGTCCCGCAGCTCCCGGCACAGCGCCGCGACGGTCGCGGTCTTGCCGGAGCCGACCGGGCCGCCGAGGCCGATGCGCAGCGCGCGGCGGGTGCCGTCGGGGCGTACGGGGTCGGCGGCGTGGGTGTGGCGCTGCGGGAAGGTCTCTCCGTGGTCGAGGTGCATGCCGTACTCCAGTCGAAGCGGTCCGCCGGAACGGACGGTGGGGGTCGGAGGCTCAGGACGCGAACAGGCGCACGGGCCAGGTCGCGTGGTCCTCCGCCGTGATGTCGAGCAGGGGCGCCGAGGCGGCGGGCAGCGCGTCCAGGTCGCCGGCCAGTGCGGCCGCCGCGGCGCGCTGCGCCACCTCGTCGAGGTCGGATGTGAGGTGCGCGAGCACGCCGGTCGCGTCGAACGGGTCGAGGCTCAGCAGCCGCACGGCGGCGGTCGCGGGCCCCGAGACGCTCTCGTAGGCGGAGGCGTACGCGGCGTCCAGCGGGTCGAGCCCGGCGGCACGCGCCGCGAGGCCGAGCACCACGGGCTGGTGCGCGCCGCGCGGGAAGGCCGCGGCGCACGCGTCCAGTTCGGGCGAGGGCCAGGTGGCGCGGGCCGCGCGCATCATCTGGCGGCCCAGCTTGCGCGCGGTGCGCCGCAGTTCGGGCGAGGGCGTGCGGGCGTCGGCCGCCGCGTCGAGGTCGCGCGGATCGTGCTGTCCGGTGCAGGCGGCGGCCGCCAGCGCGGCGCCGACCAGCCCCACGGTGTGCAGCCGCCCCCGGCAGAACTCGGCGAGCGAGGCGGCTCCGGTGATCCGGCCCGCCTTCACGGCCGCCTCGGCCCCGGCGGAGTGCGCGTGCCCTCCGGCGGGGAAGCGCCCGTCGGCGAGCACCAGCAGTGCGGCTCGGGTCATGGGCTCCTCGCGCTCTTCTCGGGGGTGGTGCCGCCGTGGCGGCGGGTGTGCCCCGGGGCCGGGAGGGGGGCAAGCGGCCCCGGGGCGGTCCGCGTCCGGCGCGCGCGGCGCCGGAACAGAGGGCGCGGCTAGAACAGGAAGTACCGCTGCGCCATGGGCAGTTCGGCGGCGGGAGCGGGCTCGACCGTCTCGCCGTCGATGGTGACGGTGAAGGTGTCGGGCTCGACCTTCACGTCCGGCATCGCGTCGTTCTGCCGCATGTCGAGCTTGGTCACCCCGCGGGTGTCCTTGATCGCGGCGAACCGCTTGCCGAGCCCCAGCCGCTCTTCCAGGCCGTCCTCCAGCGCCGTGCTGGTGACGAAGTTGAAGGAGTTGTGCGCGGGGGCCGTGCCCGTGGCGCCGAACATGGGCCGCGGTAGGACGGGCTGCGGGGTGGGGATCGACGCGTTGGCGTCGCCCACCTGCGCGTACGCGATCTGCCCGCCCTTGATCACGACCTGCGGCTTGATGCCGAAGAACGCCGGGTCCCACAGCACCAGGTCGGCCAGCTTGCCCGGTTCGACGGAGCCGATGTCGCCGTCCATGCCCTGCGCGACGGCCGGGTTGATCGTGTACTTGGCCACGTACCGCCGTGCCCGCAGGTTGTCCGCGCGGCCGTCGCCCGCCAGCGCCCCGTACCGCTTCTTCATCACGTGCGCGGTCTGCCAGGTGCGCAGCACGACCTCGCCGACCCGGCCCATGGCCTGCGAGTCGGAGGAGATGATCGAGATCGCGCCCAGGTCGTGCAGCACGTCCTCGGCGGCGATGGTGGAGGGCCGGATGCGGGACTCGGCGAAGGCCAGGTCCTCGGGGACCGCCGGGTTGAGGTGGTGGCAGACCATCAGCATGTCGAGGTGTTCCTCGATCGTGTTGACGGTGTGCGGCCGGGTCGGATTGGTGGACGAGGGCAGCACGTTGGGCTGCCCGACCACGGTGATGATGTCCGGCGCGTGCCCGCCGCCCGCACCCTCGGTGTGGTACGAGTGAATGCCGCGCCCCGCGATGGCCGCGAGCGTGTCGCCGACGAACCCGGCCTCGTTCAGCGTGTCGGTGTGGATGGCGGTCTGGGCCCCGGTCTCGTCGCACACGCTCAGCGCCGCGTCGATCACCGCGGGCGTCGCGCCCCAGTCCTCGTGGATCTTGAAGCCGACGGCCCCGCCGCGGAGCTGGCTGTACATGCCGTCCCGCGACATGGTGTTGCCCTTGCCGAGCAGGCCGATGTTCACGGGCATGTTCTCCATGCCGGCGAAGGTGCGCGCCATGTGCCAGGGGCCCGGGGTGACGGTGGTGGCCTTGGAGCCCTCGGCCGGACCCGTACCGCCGCCGACCAGGGTGGTGATGCCCGAGGCCAGCGCCTCGTCCACCATCTGCGGGCAGATGAAGTGCACGTGCGCGTCGATGGCGCCCGCGGTCACGATCTTGCCGTTGCCCGCGATGATCTCGGTCTCGGGGCCGATGACGAGGTCGGGGTGCACCCCGTCCATGGTGTCCGGGTTGCCGGCCTTGCCGAGCGCGGTGATCCGCCCGTCCCGTATCCCGAGATCGCCCTTGACCACGCCCCAGTGGTCCAGGACCAGGACGCCGGTGATCACGGTGTCGGCCGCGCCCTCGGCGCGGGTGGTGCGGGCCTGGCCCATGGACTCGCGGATGACCTTGCCGCCGCCGAAAACGGCCTCGTCACCAGAGCGTCCGGGTCCGCCCGAGCGGTCCTCCTCGATCTCCACGACCAGTGCGGTGTCGGCGAGCCTGATCCGGTCGCCGGCTGTCGGGCCGAACAGGTCGGCGTATGCGGCACGGGACAGCTCAGTCATCGAGGGCTCCTGCGATCTCGCCGCGGAATCCGGCGACGTAGCGCTTGCCGCGGAACGGTACGAGGGTGACGTCGACGGGAATGCCGGGCTCGAAGCGCACGGCGGTGCCGGCGGCGACGGCGAGCCGCTTGCCGCGCGCGGCCTCCCTGTCGAAGTCGAGGCCGGGGTTGGCCTCGGCGAAGTGGTAGTGGGAGCCGACCTGCACGGGGCGGTCGGCGGAGTTGAGAACGGTGAGCCTGGTGGTCTCGGCGCCTTCGTTGAGGCGGACCGGATCGTCGGCGAAGAGGATTTCTCCTGGCGTCATCGGCGGCGCTCCTGGGGACGGCGTGGCGGAGGGGCGGGCGGATTTCCGCGCCCTCTGTCGGACTCCGCCGCACGCGGCGTGGGGGACCGCGTGGGCACGGTGGGCTTCCGCGTACGCACGGGGACGTCCGCATGCGTGCGGTCGTACGGCGGGTACGCGCGGTGGCCGCGGGCTACGAGGGCTCGCGCTGGGGGAGGAAGCCGGGGGTCACGCGATCGGCTCGTGCACGGTCACGAGCTTGGTGCCGTCCGGGAAGGTCGCCTCGACCTGCACGTCGTGGATCATCTCCGGTACGCCGTCCATCACCTCGTCGCGCCCGAGCACGGCGCGGCCGCTCTCCATGAGCTCCGCGACGCTGCGCCCGTCTCTGGCGCCCTCGAGGACGTGCGTGGTGATGAGGGCGATCGCCTCGGGGTGGTTGAGCTTCACGCCGCGTTCGCGGCGCTTCTGCGCCACGTCGGCTGCGACGTGGATGAGCAGCCGTTCCTGCTCATGCGGTGTCAGTTGCATGGTCTCCCACTTCACGGTCGTCGCGCCGGGGCGGGAACGCCCGGTCACTTACGGCGACGCACACGCGAAATAGGTGTATCACACACTGGAATCACGGGCGCCTCCCAGGGCCCGCGACGCTAGTGAGACGCCGTTTCGCCTGCGTTAACGCACGTTTGTCGACGTGTATCCGGGACGGAGGTGCGCACCGGCGGCCCAACCCCTCCTGGAATGACGCGGATTCCCGCTCCGGACGGGGCGCCGCGCGGGGCCCGGTGAGGCCCGGTCACGGCGGCAAGAAGCTACGGCGCGCCCGCGCCCCGGGGAACCTCTCCCCGCAAGAACAGGGAGGATCTTTGCGCATCCATGGCCGTCGGTATACGGAAACGTGCGGGCCCGCAGAAGCGGGGGCCACGCGGGGGTGAGGACGGCTGACCTCGCATTGACCCGCGGGGTCGCGTGGCCTCGTGCTCCTGCGGTCTCGCGGTCCTGCGGCCTCACGCCCCTGTGGCCTCGCGGTCCTGCGGCTTCGCGGTCCTGTGGCCGCGCGGTCCCGTGGCCCCGCGCTCCTGTGACCTCGCGGTCCCGCGGCTTCGCGGTCCTGCAGTCCCGTGGCCCCGCGCTCCTGCGGCCTCGCCGATCCTGCGGCCCTGCGGCTCCGCGACTCTGCGTCCGCACGACGGCGCCCGGCACCCGTTGGCCGGTGGACGCACTGGCCGCGCGGCCCCGCGCGGAGGACCCTGGGAGTACAAGCGTCACCCGAGGGCCGGGCTCCGGGGTGAGCGCGGGGCCCGGCGCTCCCGCCACAGGAGTTGAGCGCCATGCAGACCCCCACGCGGCCCGGCTCGCGGGCCAAGGAGTGGACGGTGCGCATCCAGGTCACCGAGGACGGGGACGACACCTGGGCCCGCGCCGTACTGACCACCGACAACGGCACCGAGGTCATCGGCACCGGAGTGGCCCGGCGCAACCCGGTCGACCGCCCCGTCCCCGAGATCGGCGACGAACTGGCCACCAGCCGCGCCCTGGAACACCTCTCCCACCGCCTCCACGACGTGGCCTCCAGCGACATCGCGCACCTGGCGGGACCGGCGCGCTGAACGGGGAGGGCACCGCCGACGAGCAGAATCGGGCTCGGGAGCGCGCTCAGATCTCACACCGCGCCCCCGCTCCCCTCAACTCCCCCCGCCGGCCCCCCTCTTCCCCTCTCCTCCGCCGCTCCTGTCGTGGGCCGCGATGCCGAATCTGCCGTGTTCACCCGGAGCGGACGTGAGGTCGTGGACCGTGGAGACGGTGCTGATCGTCCCGTTCTGGTCGCGGGCGTCCTCGGCTTCGAGTCGTTCCAGGTCAGCGGCCGACACCAGGGCCACCAAGGGCTTGCCGTGGCGGGTGACGGTCACGCGCTCGCCGCCGTAGACCACGCGGTTGATCAGCTCGGCCAGCTCCGCACGTGCTTGCGTCACAGGGATCTCGTACGCCATGCTCCCCAGCGTACCGTCTGTACATTTTGTACATTCTCGGAGGGAGAGACGGCGTGCCCAGTAATCGCTATGTGCTGCCGGAGTTCCAGGAGCGCACCAGCTCCGGCAACCGCACCCTCGATCCGTACGCGAAGCTGCTGGAGGAGCGGATCGTCTTCCTGGGGACCCCGATCGACGACACCTCGGCCAACGACGTGATCGCGCAGCTCATCCACCTGGAGGGCGCGGCGCCCGACCAGGCGGTCTCGCTGTACATCAACTCGCCCGGCGGCTCGGTCACTTCGATGACCGCCATCTACGACACGATGCAGTTCATCTCCTGCGAGGTGGAGACCACCTGCCTCGGCCAGGCGGCGTCCGCCGCCTCGGTGCTGCTCGCCGCCGGCGCCCCCGGCAGGCGGATGGCCCTGCCCGGCGCGCGGATCCTCCTGCACCAGCCCGCGCTGAGCGAGCCGGTCCAGGGGCAGGCGGCGGACCTGGAGATCCAGGCGCGCGAGATGCAGCGCACCCGTGAACTGCTGGAGGAGCTGTACGCGCGCCACACCGGCCGCACCCCCGCCCAGGTGCACGCCGACCTGGAGCGGGACACCATCCTGACCGCGGAACAGGCCGTCGGGTACGGGATCGTCGACCGGCTCACCGAGAGCCGCAAGGCGCCCCGTACCCCCGCGCGGCTCGGCTGAGGCGGCGCGGGGGATGCCGGGGCCGCCGCCCGAACTCCCTGAGCTGCCCGCGCTGACGCGGGCCGAGGGCGAGTTCGTCGACCGCTACCTGGAGGTGCTGGACCAGCTCGGCCGCATCAACCCGGCGCGCTCCACGGGAACTTACGGCGCGCTGCGTGCCGCCCAGGCGCTCGCCTCCAGCGCGTGCGCGCTGCGGGACGCGCTGGCGCTGATGCACGAGCGGGGCGAGAGCGAGGTGCACGGGGCCACCCTCGTACGGGCGCTGAGGGTGCTGGACGGTGAGCGCAGGGCCGCGCGGGTGGGGCTGCCGCCGGCGCGGGAGTAAGGGGGCCGCGAACGCGCGTACAGGCGCGGCGGGTTGGCTCCGTACGCCACCCGCGCAAGCCGACGCCCCCAGGTCGCCGGCCCCCTCAAGCAGGAGGCGCCCCTCACGTCACCGGCAGCGGCTGCCACGGAAGCGTGATCCAGACCGTCTTGCCGCCGTCCACGGTCGGGGTGACGGTCATGGTGCCGCCCGCCTCGGCCGTGAGGCAGCGGACGATCATCATGCCGCGCCCGTTGTCCTGCTGGACCGCGGCGGGGAGCCTGCGCGGCATCCGCGGATGGCGGTCGCTGACGCCGAGGCACAGCTCCTCGCCGCGCGTCAGCCGCACCTCGACGGTGAACTCCGGGGACTCGCCCCGGGTGTGCTGCACCGCGTTGGTGGCCAGCTCGGAGACGATCAGCCGGACGGCCTCGACCGCTTCGCCCCCCGCGGGCACTCCCCACTCGGCGAGCATGTCGGTCACATATCTGCGTGCCGTGGTGACCGAGCCGGGTGAGCTCGGAAGAGTGATGGCTGCTTCCTGGTCGTCTGCCATGGCGGCGCTGTCCCTTTCCCACCGGGCCGGTGGCTCCGCCGGTGCGGATGGTGCGACGGGGCTTACTCGGACGGCCGCCGGGCTGCGGCGCCCGCTGCAGAGGCTGCTCCGCGCCAGAGTGCCATCGCGCTGGCCGCGATGCGGCCGATCCCCCAGGATGTGCATATATCTGTCGCCCGAAGAAGTGAACTCTGCTGCGGCAGACCGTATTTGGGCGGCACCCCCGTTCCGTGCGCCTGCTCCCGCCCCGGAGCCACGCGGGCGGCCGCACGCGCGGGGTGCGCCGGGCGGGGCCCGGTGGGAATCCGGCGGGGATCTTGTGGGAATCCGGGCGGGAGAGGAGTACGGGCATGCACCACGCCCCTGCGGTCCGGCGCAGGAAACTGGGCGCCGAGCTGCGAAGACTGCGCGGCGACGCCGGCCTCACCAGCGGCGAGGCGGCACGCAGGGTGGGCTGGCACCAGTCGAAGGTGAGCCGCATCGAGACCGGGCGCAGCGGCGTGAAGCCGGCCGATCTGACCCTGCTGCTGGACGTGTACGGGGTGCACGACCTCGGGCTGCGCGCACTGCTCGCGGCGCTGTCCGGCGCTGACGCGCCCGCACCGGCGCCCGATGCACGGGAGGCGCGCAACGGCGGACGGGGGCGCGGCTGGTGGTACTCCTACCGCGACCTCCTGCCGCCCGCCTACCGGGACTTCATCGCCCTGGAGACGCAGGCCGTACGGGCCCGCACGCTGGAGACCTCGGTGGTGCCCGGCCTGCTGCAGACCCCGGCGTACGCGCGCGAGGTGACCCGCGCCGCGCTCGGCGGACGCGTGCCGCGGGAGCGCGTGGAGTCGCTGGTGGAGGTGCGCATCGCGCGGCAGGGCGTGCTGTGCGCCGCGCCGCCGCTGGAGCTCGACGTGGTGCTGGACGAGGCGGTGCTGCGCAGGGAGGTCGGCGGTCCCGAGGTGATGGCGGAGCAGCTGCGGCGGCTGGCCGTGGCCGGGACCCAACCGCATGTGCGCCTCCAGGTGTTGCCCTTTGCCAGCGGAGTGCACATCGGAGTCACAGGGCCTTTCGTAATTTTCTCGTTTCCGCGCATCGCTGACTTGGATGTGGTTGTTCTCGACCACCTGACGAGTAGCCTCTACGTCGAGGGGCAGGACGAACTCCGTGCCTACAGCGCGGCGTTCGACACCCTGCGGGCACACGCCTTGTCGTACGAGGACTCTCTCGCGTTCATCGCCGGGATCGGCGGGGACGCGTGAGGACACGTGAGGAGAGGCCGAGCATGCCGGCAGCACTGCCACAGCACGGAGGCTGGATCCGCAGCAGCCACAGCACCGTGAACAGCTGCGTCGAGATCAGGCCTGAGCACGCGCATCTGTCGGTGCGCGACTCCAAGGACCCGGAAGGCCCGCGCCTGCGGTTCACCTCAGCCGCGTGGACCACGTTCCTGGGCTCCGTACGAGGTGCCGTACGGGATTCCGTACGAGGTCGAGAGCGCGGGTGACCGCGCGCGCCAACAGGGCCCCGGCACACACCACTTCACGGCGCGCAGCCCACCACCGTGCGCACAGCCCGGTCCAGATCCGCGTCCGAGAGGTCGCCGCGGGCGGTCAGGCGCAGGCGTGAGATGCCGTCGGGCACCGAGGGCGGGCGGAAGCAGCCCACCTGGAGCCCGGCGGCGCGGCAGTCGTCCGCCCAGCGCACGGCGTCCTCGGGACCCGGCGCGCGCACCGAGACCACGGCGGCGTCGGGACGGGTGACATCCAGTCCGGCGGCGTCGAGGCGCCGGTGCAGCGCGGCGGCGACGGCGCGGGTGCGCTCGGCGCGATCCGGTTCGCGGCGCAGGAGGCGCAGGGCCGCGAGTGCGGCGCCGGTCGCGGCCGGCGCGAGGCCGGTGTCGAAGATGAGTGTGCGCGCGGTGTTGACCAGGTGCTCGATCACCGCGGCCGTGCCGAGGACGGCGCCGCCCTGGCTGCCGAGCGACTTGGAGAGTGTGGCGGTCACGACCGTGCCGGGCGTTCCGGCCAGGCCCGCGGCGTGCACCGCGCCGCGGCCGCCCTCCCCCAGTACGCCGAGGCCGTGCGCGTCGTCGACGATGAGCCCGGCGCCGTACTCCGTACACGCGTCGGCGAGTTGGGGCAGCGGCGCGGCGTCGCCGTCCACCGAGAACACCGAGTCGGTGACCGCGACGGCGTGCCCCTCATGGCCGTCGAGCGCCTTGCGCACGGCGGCGGGGTCGGCGTGCGGGACCACGGCGGTCTCCGCGCGCGAGAGGCGGCAGCCGTCGATGAGCGAGGCGTGGTTGGAGGCGTCCGAGACGATCAGGCCGCCGCGGCAGGTCAGCGCGGTCATCGCGGCGAGGTTGGCCGCGTAGCCGGAGGAGAGCACCAGGGCCGCCTCGAAGCCGCAGAAATCGGCCAGTTCGGCCTCGAGTTCGGCATGCAGCCCGGTGGAGCCCGTGACCAGCCGCGATCCCGTCGAACCCGCTCCCCAGCGGCGCGCGGCGGCGGCCGCGCCCTCGGTGACCTCGGGGTGCCGGGCGAGGCCCAGGTAGTCGTTGCAGGCGAGGTCGAGGAGCGGGGATGCGGCGGCGCGGGGGCGCAGCCGCCGCACCAGCCCGGCGCGTTCGCGCGCCGCGCGGGCCTCGGGAAGCCAGCCGAAGGGGGCGGGCGCCGGGGCGTTCCGCGGGGGCGCCGCGGGGCGGCGAGGGGATTCGGGCATGGGTGGGCGGCTCCCGTTGATCTGTAGGGTTTGCATGAACGTTAGCGGCTGATAACCGAGCTCAGGGTGTGGCAATACCCACAGCTGTCTCCGGACGTGTTGTGGGGATCCTCCTTTTGCAAGACCACTGTCATGGGCAAGGATCGGCGCCATGGAGCTGATGGACACCCTGGTGGACAAGGGACTGCGCGCTGAGCCTCCGACCCGCGCCGAGGCGCTCGCGGTGCTGGAGACGTCCGACGAAGAACTGCTCGATGTGGTGGCCGCTGCCGGGAAGGTGCGCAGGCACTGGTTCGGCCGCCGGGTCAAGCTCAACTATCTGGTGAACCTCAAGTCCGGGCTGTGCCCCGAGGACTGCTCGTACTGCTCGCAGGCGCTCGGCGCCGACGCGGGGGTGCTCAAGTACACGTGGCTGAAGAAGGACGAGGCCGTCGCGGCCGCCGAGGCCGGGCTCAAGGGCGGCGCCAAGCGCGTGTGCCTGGTGGCCAGCGGGCGCGGGCCCACGGACCGCGACGTGCAGCGGGTCTCGGAGACGATCGAGGCGATCAAGGAGCAGGAGCAGGGCGTCGAAATCTGCGCCTGCCTGGGGCTGTTGTCCGAGGGCCAGGCGGAGAAGCTGCGCGCAGCCGGCGCCGACGCGTACAACCACAACCTGAACACCTCGGAGTCCACGTACGCCGAGATCTGCTCGACGCACACCTACCAGGACCGCAAGGACACGGTGGAACACGCCAAGGGCGCGGGTCTCTCGCCCTGTTCCGGGCTGATCGCGGGCATGGGCGAGAGCCACGAGGACCTGGTGGACGTGGTGTTCGGGCTGCGGGAGCTGAACCCGGACTCGGTGCCGGTCAACTTCCTCATCCCGATCGACGGCACGCCCTTCGAGGACAAGTGGCTGCTCACGCCGCGGCACGCGCTGCGGATCCTGGCGATGGTGCGGTTCGTGTGCCCGGACGCGGAGGTGCGTCTCGCGGGCGGGCGCGAGGTGCAGCTTCGCTCGCTCCAGCCGCTCGCGCTGCAGATCGCCAACTCCATCTTCCTGGGCGACTACCTGACCACCGAGGGTCAGGCCGGGCAGGCCGACCTCGACATGATCGCGGACGCGGGCTTCGAGGTGGAGGGCACCGACACCACCACGCTGCCCGAGCACAGGGTCGAGGACCTGGTCGCGGTGCGCCGCCGCGGAGCGGGCACGGAGCTGCCGCCCAATGCCTGAGCAGGGCATGACCGGGCACGACACGGGGATCGGCGCCGGTCACAGGGGGACCGGCGCCGCCCTCGGCACGGAGCGATTTGGCACGGAACGACTCGGCACGGAACGACTCCTCGCGCTGGACCGGCAGCACGTCTGGCATCCGTACGCGCCGATGCCGGGCCGCACCGACCCGCTGGTGGTCGAGTCGGCCTCCGGCGTACGGCTGCGGCTGGCCGAACCCGCGTACGGGCAGCGCGAGGTGGTGGACGGCATGGCCTCGTGGTGGTCGGCGGTGCACGGCTACCGGCACCCGGTGCTGGACGAGGCGGCGCACGCGCAGCTGGACCGGATGAGCCATGTGATGTTCGGCGGGCTCACGCACGAGCCCGCGGTGCGGCTGGCGACGCGGCTGGCGGACATGGCGCCCGAGGGTCTGGAACACGTCTTCCTCGCGGACTCCGGCTCGGTGTCGGTGGAGGTCGCGGTCAAGATGTGCCTCCAGCACTGGAGTTCGCTGGGCAGGCCGGAGAAGCGGCGGCTGATGACCTGGCGCGGCGGCTACCACGGTGACACCTGGCACCCCATGTCGGTGTGCGACCCGGAGGGCGGCATGCACCGGCTGTGGTCGGGGGCACTGCCCGTGCAGGTCTTCGCCGACGCGCCGCCGGCCGGTCACGGCTCCGGCTCTGGCTCCGGCTCCGGTTCCGTTTCCGCCGCCGGCTTCGACGCGGAGCCGGATCCGGCGTACGTGGCGCACCTGCGGGACACCGTGGCCCGGCACGCGCACGAGCTGGCCGCTGTCGTGGTCGAGCCCGTGGTGCAGGGCGCGGGCGGCATGCGCTTCCACTCCCCCGCGTATCTGCGGGTGCTGCGGGAGGCGTGCGACGCGTACGACGTGCTGCTCGTGTTCGACGAGATCGCCACCGGATTCGGGCGCACCGGGGCCCTGTTCGCCGCCGACCACGCGGGGGTCTCCCCCGATGTGATGTGCGTGGGCAAGGCGCTGACCGGCGGTTACATGACCATGGCCGCGACGTTGTGCACCCCGCGGGTGGCCGAGGGGATTTCCCACGGCGAGCTGCCTGTACTGGCACACGGGCCCACGTTCATGGGCAACCCGCTGGCCGCCGCCGTCGCCGACGCCTCGCTCGGGCTCCTCCTGGACCAGGACTGGCAGGCCGAGGTCAAGCGCATCGGGGCGGGGCTGCGCGAAGGGCTCGCGGGCGCGGCGGAGGTGCCGGGCGTGCGCGAGGCGCGGGTGCTCGGCGCTATCGGCGTCTTGGAGCTGGACCGCGAGGTGGACATGGCCGCGGCCACCCGCGCCGCGGTGCGCCGCGGAGTGTGGCTGCGGCCCTTCCGGAACCTGGTGTACGCGATGCCTCCGTATGTGACGGGGGACGCGGACGTGGCGCTGATCTGCGAGGCGATGCGCGGCGTCGCGGAGGAGGGATGAACGTGAAAGGGCAAGCGGAACACGGGGGTTGGGGCCCGCGTGACGAAGGGCCGGGCATGTGCGTGGAGTCCGGCGCGCCCGTGGAACCCCACACTCCCGTACGGCCCGGCGTGCTCGTGGTGACCGGCACCGGTACCGAGGTCGGCAAGACCGTGGCGACCGCCGCGCTCGCCGCCGCCGCGCTGCGCGGCGGCCGTTCCGTCGCGGTGCTGAAACCCGCGCAGACCGGGGTCGCCGAGGGCGAGCCAGGCGATGTGGCGGAGGTGCGGCGGCTGGCGGGCGAGGAGGTCACGGGCGCCGAACTGGCGCGTTTCCCCGAGCCGTTGGCGCCCGCCACGGCAGCGCGGCGGGCCGGTATGGAGCCGGTGCGCCCCGCCGAGGTGGCCGAGGCGGCGGAGAAGCTGGCGGCCTCGCACGATCTGGTGCTGGTCGAGGGCGCGGGCGGGCTGCTGGTGCGGTACGACGCCGAGGGCGGGACCCTCGCGGACGCGGCCCGGCTGCTCGCGGCGCCGGTGCTGACGGTGGCCGCGGCGGGGCTCGGCACCCTCAACTCCACGGCGCTGACGGCCGAGGCGCTGGCCTCGCGGGGCCTGGAGCACGCGGGTGTGCTGGTCGGAAGCCTGCCGCCGGAGCCCGACCTGGCGTCCCGGTGCAACCTCGCCGAGCTGCACGAGGCCGCGGGCGCGCCCCTGCTGGGCGTGCTGCCGGAGGGCGCGGGGGCGATGGAGCCCGCCGCGTTCCGTGCCGCGGCACCGGAATGGCTGGCGCCGGAACTGGGCGGCACCCGGGGACGTCCGGCCCCGGGCTGACCCGCAGAACGCGCGCTAGCCTGGCGGTTCGGTGCCCGCTCCGCGCGCACGGCCCGGGGCGGGAAGCGCGGGAGGGGGCGGGCGATGAGGACCGTGGGGCGCTGGATCGCCGGAGTGCTCGGGGTGCTGCTGCTGGTGTGCGGCGCGGGGGCCGCCTGGGCCACCGCGGAACAGCGGGGCTCGGGCGGCTGGTTCACCAGCGAGGCGCACGGCTTCCGCACCACCACCCGTGCGCTGGTCGCCGACGAGGTCGACGTGACCGGCGGGCGCCCGGGCGACCCCGTGCTGGACGTGGGCGAGCTGGGCAACGTACGGGTGCACGCCACGCGGACCGACCGGCGCGATGTGCCGCTGTTCCTCGGCATCGGCCGGCGCGACGCCGTGGACCGCTATCTGCGCGGGGTGGCGAACGAGCGGCTGGACCGGGTGCGCCTGGATCCCTTCCGCACCGAGTCCACCCGCGTCGCCGGGACACGGACGCCGGCGCCGCCCGCGCGGGCCGGCGTCTGGGTCGCCACCGGGTCCGACACCCGCGACCTGACCTGGAACAAGACCTCGGGCGCCTGGTCCCTGGTCGCCATGAACGCGGACGGCTCGCGCGCCGTCGCCGTACGCGCCGACGTGGGCCTCCGCTTCGCCTTCCTGCCCTGGCTGGCGCTGGGCCTGCTCGTGGTGGGTGTGCTGGTGCTGCTCCTCCTCGCCCTGACCGGCGGCCGCGCGCGGGCCGAGCGCCGCGCACGCCGCGAGCCGCCTGCCGCTTACGGGCCCTGAGCCGCGTACGGATTCCGAACCACGTACGGATCCTGGGCCCCGTACGGCCCCTGAGTCTCGTACGGCCCCGGCGGCGCGGCCCCCGAAGGCGCGGGACTTCTCCGGGGCTCATCGGGGGAGAATCCGGAGGACCCGGGCGTACATATCAGGCCGTGCGTACGTATCAGGTAGGTACCAGCAGGACGCCGCAGTCCACGGGAGGAGCCGCCCCATGACCGCAACCGGCAGCAGGACGCGCCGCGACGCCGTGCGCCATCCGCTCTTCGCCCGCTTCTACGCGCGCTTCAGCGTGGCCGCCGACGAACGCGCCGGAGTGGCGGCGCACCGCGCCGAGCTCACCGCCGGGCTGTCCGGGCGGGTGATCGAGATCGGGTCCGGCAACGGGCTCAACTTCGCGCGCTACCCGGACTCCGTCTCCGAGGTCGTGGCCATCGAACCGGAGCGCCACATGCGCCGGTTGGCCGCGAAGGCGGCGCTGCGCGCCGAGGTCCCGGTGGACGTGGTGCCGGGCACGGCGCAGGCCCTGCCGGTCAAGAGCGAGTCCTTCGACGCGGCGGTGTTCTGCCTGGTCCTGTGCTCGCTGACCGGCGAACAGGCGGTGCGCCGCGCGCTGGCCGAGGCGTTCCGGGTGCTGCGCCCCGGCGGCGAGCTGCGCTTCTACGAGCACGGCAAGGCGCCGGGGCGGCGCGGCATGTACCTGGTGCAGCGCGCGCTGGACCGCACGGTCTGGCCGCTCGCCTTCGGTGGCTGCCACACGGCGCGGGAGCCGCTGGGCCCGGTGCGCGAGGCCGGCTTCGAGGGGCTGGACTTCCGCCGGGTGCTGGTCCCGGAGAAGGGTCCCGCGCTGCCGCACTCCTTCCATGTGCTGGGCAGCGCACGGCGCCCGTGACGGTCACTGAGGGGGCTCGGCCCGGGAGCCTCAGCCGGCCGCCCGCGTACGAGCGCTCAGCCCGTCGTCCACGTACGGAGCACTAGCCGGTCGTCCACGTACGGAGCTCGTCCGCTATGGCGCGCACGTCGGAGCCGTCCTTCACCATGCGCGCGAGATCGCGTACCCGCTCGGGCGAGGTGACCACCTTCAGGCCGCTGGCGACGAGATAGGCGTAGGCGACGGCTGAGGCGAACAGCGCGTTGGAGCGCTCCAGCGCGGGCACGTGCAGCAGGAGCTGGAGCAGTGCGGCCGCGCGGTCGCAGGGCTCGGCGTACACGGGGCGGTCGAAGACCTCGGCCTGGTGCCTGCTGACGGCGGCGACCAGCGCGCCGTAGTCGGTGACCCGCGGGTCTCCCGGGGTGTTCTCCTCGGCGACGATGAGCAGCCAGGCGAGGTCGATGCGCAGGCTCAACGGGGCTGCCGGCTCCCGCTCTCGCGGACGGGCCGCCCGGAGGGGTCGGCGGACTCCTCGGCGAACAGCGCCTCGTAGTTCTTCATGAAGTCGGCCGCCGCCTCGACGAAGGTGTGCCCCACCTCGCCCGCGTCGCGCTGGACGAGCTCCTCGATATAGCGGTTCACACTCACACCCCGCTCCATGGCCCGTTCCCGGGCCGTCTCCGCCGTCTCCTCGTCCACCCGGACGTTCAACTGGGTCTTCGCCACACCCTCACGCTAGCACCGGACCGCTAGCACCGGCACCCCGTCCGCCGCCCCGTACTCCCCGAGGACGAGGCCGCCCCGCGCGGAAGAGCCCTCGCGGGGGATGTCACGGCGGCGCGCTGCCCCTACTCTCGGGCGCTCCAAGGGGAGTTGAGGCCCGGGGAGGCGCGGTGTCCACACCAGCGGCGGCAATGCGGCACGGGGCGGCGGGCGGCGAGCAGGCGGCGGCCCGCGCGGCGGCGCTCAGCAAGGCGTACGGCTCGGGCGAGACGGCCGTGCTGGCGCTGGACCAGATCGACGTGGAGATCGTCCGCGGCCGGTTCACCGCGGTGATGGGGCCCTCGGGGTCCGGCAAGTCGACGCTGATGCACTGCCTGGCGGGGCTGGACTCGGTCACCTCGGGGCGGGTGTGGCTGGGCGACACGGAGATCACCGGGCTGAACGAGCGGCAGCTCACGCGGCTGCGCCGGGACCGGGTCGGGTTCGTCTTCCAGGCGTTCAACCTGCTGCCCACCCTGACGGCGGCGGAGAACATCACGCTGCCCATGGACATCGCGGGCCGCAAACCCGACCGCGAGTGGGTGGACCGGGTCATCGACACGCTCGGGCTGCGGGACCGGCTCGGGCACCGCCCGGGGCAGCTCTCCGGCGGACAGCTCCAGCGGGTCGCGTGCGCGCGTGCCCTGGCGTCCCGGCCCGAGCTGGTCTTCACGGACGAGCCGACGGGCAACCTGGATTCGCGGTCGGGGGCCGAGGTGCTGGGCTTCCTGCGGGAGGCCGTGGACGCGCTGGGCCAGACCGTCGTGATGGTCACCCACGACCCGGGCGCCGCCGCCTACTCCGACCTGGTGCTCTTCCTCGGCGACGGGCAGATCGTGGACCGCCTGGAGAAGCCCACGGCGGAGGGCGTGCTGGAGCGGATGAAGCAGTTCGACGTGATACGGCACGGCTGAGGCACGGGACAGGTCGCCGCCATGCTGCGGGCCACGTTACGGAGCTTCCTCGCGCACAAGGGCCGCCTGCTGCTGTCAGCGCTCGCCGTGCTGCTGTCGGTGGCGTTCGTGGCCGGGAGCCTGATCTTCTCGGACACCGTCAACCGCACCTTCGACCAGCTCTTCAAGTCCACGGCCGCCGACGTACAGGTGACGCCGAGGTCGTCGGGCGGCAACGACCAGTTCCCCAGCGGGCGCACCCCCACGCTGCCCGCGCGGCTGAGCGACCGGCTCGCGCGCGTGCCCGGGGTCGCCCAGGCGCACATCGAGGCCGCCCTGCAGAACGTGACCGTGGTCGGGCCGGACGACAAGGTCATCGGCAGCGAGAGCGGCGCGCCGACCATCGCCACCGACTGGTATCCGACCAAGCGCAGCCCCGTCGAGCTGACCAGCGGTCACGCGCCGCGCGGCGCCGGGCAGGCGCTGCTGGACGCGGACACGGCCAAGCGCAAGAAGCTGGGCGTCGGCGACAGCCTGCGGGTCCTCGCGCCGCCCGGCGGCTTCTCCGTACGGATCACCGGCATCGCCACCTTCACGACGACCAACCCCGGCGCCGCGCTGGTGTTCCTGGAGCCCCGCACCGCCCAGCGCGAACTGCTCGGCTCCCCGCGGCTGGCCACCGCCGTGTCGCTGGACGCCGCGCCGGGGGTGAGCGACGCGCAGCTCAAGGAGAGGGTCAGCGCAGCACTGGGGCCCCATCGCTACGACGTGCGCACCGCAGGTCAGCAGGCCAAGTCAGCCGCGGCCGACCTGGGCGGATTCCTGGACGTGCTGCGCTACGTGATGCTCGGCTTCGCCGGGGTCGCGGTGCTGGTCGGCATCTTCCTGATCGTGAACACCTTCTCCATGCTGATCGCCCAACGCACCCGCGAGCTGGGCCTGATGCGCGCGCTGGGCGCCGACCGGCGGCAGGTGCGGCGCTCGGTGCTGGCCGAGGCCGCGCTGCTGGGCGTCGTGGGCGCCACCCTCGGCCTCGGCGCCGGAATCGGGCTCGCGCTGGGGCTGATGAGCCTGATGCGCGCCTTCGGCATGAACCTGGACGCCGCCGAGACCGTGGTCCGCTGGCCGACCCCGGTCGCCGCGTACGTCGTCGGGGTCGGGGTGACCCTGGTGGCCGCCTATCTGCCGGCGCGCCGCGCCTCGCGGATCACGCCCATGGCCGCGCTCTCCGACCTCGAACTGGCCGGTACGGGGCGGCCGTTGAAGGTACGCGCCGTGGCCGGTCTGCTCGTCGCGCTGGCCGGCGCCGGGGCGCTCGTCGGCTGCGCTGCGGCCGAGGACGGGGGCACGGCCGGCAGCCTGCTGGGCCTGGGCGTGGCGCTCACCCTGATCGCCACGGTGGTGGCGGGGCCGCTCCTGGTGCGCCCCGTGATCCGGGTGCTGGGCGGCGCCTTCCCGCGGGTGTTCAAGGCGGCGGGGCTGCTGAGCCAGCGCAACGCGCTGCGCAACCCGCGCCGTACGGGGGCCACGGCATCGGCGCTCATGGTGGGCATCGCGCTGGTGGTGGGCATGTCGGTGGCCGCGGCATCGATCACCGCCTCCTTCGACGAGCAGATCGACAAGCAGCTCGGCGCCGACTTCGTGGTGGGCGGCAGCCCGCCGCTGCCGTTCCCCGCCGAGGTGACCGCGAAGATCCGCGGAACGGAGGGCGTGGGCACGCTGGTGCGGCAGCGCTTCGCGCCGCTGGAGGACATGCGGCTGCCGGACGGCACGAAGCAGAACACCACGGGCGCCGCCTTCGACCCGGGCCTGGAGAAGGTCACCGACATCGCGTACGCCTACGGGAGCACGGCGGCGGCGCTGAGGCCCGGCAGGATCGCCGTGCAGCAGAAGTGGGCCGACAAGCACGGGATCTCACCCGGTACCCGCATTCCGGCCCGCTTCAAGGGCGGCGCCCCCGTGGTGCTGACCGTGGCCGCGCTGAGCAAGGAGGGCTCGGGCGGCGCGCTCGGCCCGCAGGGCGGGGTGGTGATGGGCATGTCCACCCTGGCCAGGGGCCTGCCGGGCGGCCAGGACTCGGCGGTGTACCTGACCGCGGCCAAGGGCACCGACACCGCGAAGCTGCGTACGGCACTGGAGCACAGCCTCAAGCCGTACCCGCAGGTCAAGGTGCGGGACCGGGCCGACTACAAGAAGCTCGTCCGCGACCAGATCTCGGTGCTGCTCTACCTGCTCTTCGGGCTCGTGGGCCTGGCGATCGTCATCGCGGTGCTGGGCGTGGTCAACACCCTCGCGCTCGCGGTCGTCGAACGCACCCGGGAGATCGGCCTGTTGCGCGCCATCGGGCTCTCGCGGCGGCAGCTGCGCCGCATGATCCGGCTGGAGTCGGTGGTGATCGCCGTGTTCGGCGCGGTGCTGGGCCTCGGCCTGGGGCTGGTGTGGGGCCTGGCGATGCGCGAGGTCCTGGCGCTCCAGGGCCTGCGCGCGCTCTCGGTCCCGTGGTGGACGGTGGCGGCCGTGGTGCTCGGCTCGGTGCTGGTGGGCCTGGTCGCCGCCCTGCTGCCCGCGCTGCGCGCGTCCCGGATGAACGTGCTGGCGGCCATCGCGCACGAGTGAGGGGGCGCCTGCCGTACGGGGGTGGCACGAGGGCGGCGCGGGGCACCGGAGGGTCGACGGGTGCCCCGTACGTGGCTCAACGCGTGCCCCGTACCCGGTAGATGACGATCGCGCCCATCAGGCCGAAGCACGCGCCCACCAGGAACAGCAGCGGGTAGTTGCCCCCTCCCCCGATGGCGAGGATCAGGGGCGCGAAGAGGGGCGCCAGGGACTGCGGGAGGGTGTTGGCGATGTTGAAGACGCCCATGTCCTTGGCGTTGTCGTCCGGGTTCGGCAGCACGTCGCTGACCAGCGCCAGGTCGACGGAGAGGAACAGCCCCTGGCCCAGTCCCACCAGCGTGGCCATGGCCCAGAACTCGGGGAAGGACCCGGCCATTCCGATGCCGACGAGGCCCACGGCCATCACGGAAGCCGAGACGAACACGAAGGGCTTGCGGCGCCCCGCGAGGTCCGACAGCTTCCCGCCCGCGACCGCGCTGAGGATGCTGGCGACGGTCATGGTGAGGGTGACCAGGAAGACCAGGTGGGTCACCTCGTTCTGCGGCACCTTCAAGTGGTCGGTGAGGAAGTACACCTGATAGGCCATCAGCACCGCGTACCCGAGGTAGACCAGGAAGCGGCTGGCGAAGGCCCAGGCGAAGTCGGGATGGCGGCGCGGGTCCACCCAGAAGCTGCGCGCGAACTCCCGCGGCCCGTACTTCGGCAGGTCCTCGCGCGGCGGCTCGGTGTCCCGTACGAAGACCACGTACACGGCGCCCAGCAGCACCCCCAGCAGCCCTGGCCCCGCGAAGATCATGACGCTGGAGGGGTCGAAGAGCTGCACCACGTAGACGCCGAAGAGGGTGCCGACCGGCAGCATCATCCCGATCACGCCGGAGACCGTGCCGCGCTGCGCGCTGGGCACCTTGTCGGGGATGGTCGCGGTCAGCGCCGCGTACGCCGCCGCCCCCGAGAGCTGGCACAGGCACCACGCGCCGAGCAGCATCGGCACCGAGTCCGAGGTGGCGATGACCAGCGAGAACACGCAGATCGACAGCAGCCCGCCCAGGATCCACGGCCTGCGCCGCCCCAGCGGGGTCGCGGTGCGGTCCGAGAGCCGGCCGAAGAGCGGGCTCCCCACCAGCGAGAAGAGCACCCCGACCCCGAGGATCATGCCGAGCGTCTCCTCCTTGGAGCCGGGCGCCACCTGGCCGACCCGCACGGCCACGGTGGTCTGCGCCGGCGTCAGGATCGCCACCCAGATCCCGAGCTGGCACAGCGCCAGGAGCGTGATGAAGCCGCGCCCCGCTCTCCGCTCCGTCGCCTCGGCGACGGGACGCATGTCCTCCGTCAGGTTCACGTCTACCTCGCTCGCTCGGCGGTCCACCATTCCCTCCCCTCCCTCTCCTCTTCTCTCTTCCTCCGAGAGCCCCCGCGGGGACGCGGTGACCGGCCCCGTTCCCCCGGTCGCGTCGCGGGTTTGTGCCACACGGACCACTGCCGTGGCGGGTGAGCCGTCGCGGGTGACGGGACACCGCGCGAGAGGCTTCGGTCAACCCTCCGGTACGGGGTTTCCCCGCCGTTCCCTCCCGTTCGCCCCCGGTTCTCAGCGGGGTCCGGCTGCTGCTAGTCCGGCTGCCGCTCCGTTACGCCGCCCGCGTACGAGGGGTGGCGGAGGTACGCAACGGGCTTACCGTTTGCAGGAGTTGGGCCGCAGCGGGGCCATGGGGCGGGATGGGAACAGTTTTCAGGAGGGGCTCATGCGGGAAGCACACGGCACTCGTCCATTCCGTTTCAGCGTGATCATGCTCGGGCTCAGCACGGGAGAGGCGTGGCGGCGGAGCTGCCGCAGGGCCGAGGAACTGGGCTACGACACCCTGCACATCGCCGACCACCTGGGCATGCCGGCCCCCTTCTCGGCGCTCGCCACGGCGGCCGAGGTCACCGAGCGGATGCGGCTGGGCACGCTGGTGCTGAACGCCGCGTTCTGGAACCCGGCGCTGCTGGCCCGCGAGGTGGCCACCTGCGACCAGCTCACCGGAGGCCGGCTGGAACTGGGCCTGGGCACCGGTTACATCGCCGCCGAGCACGAGGCGGCCGGGCTGCCCTTCGGGTCGCCCGGGGCCCGGGTGGACCATCTCGCACACACCGTGCGGGAGTTGCGGCGCCACCTCGCCGACCCGGAGCACGCGCCGCGGCCCGTGCAGGAGCCCGTTCCCCTGCTGCTCGGCGGCAACGGCGACCGGGTGCTGCGGCTGGCGGCCGAGTACGCGGAGGTGGCGGCGTTCACGGGGGCGCGGCAGGTGCGGGGGGCTCCTTACGGTGCGCTGGAGCTGATCAGCCCCGACGCGCTGGAGGAACGGGTGTCCCACTTCCGCGCCTGCGCCTCCTCGCGCTCGGCGCCGGCCGAGCTGAACATGCTGGTCCAGCGCGTGGCCATCACCGAGGACCGCGCCTCCGCAGCCGCCTCCTGGCGCGCCCACGCCCCGGCCCTCACCGAGCCCGAGCTCTTGTCCCACCCCGCACTCCTGGCAGGCACCGCGTCGGAGATCGCCGCCCAACTGCACGAGCACCGGGAGAGGTTCGGATTCACCTATTACTCCGTGCTGGAGGGGGAGATGGAGGGGATGGGGGCGGTGATGCGGGAGCTGAGGGGGGCGTGAGGGGCGGAGTGATCCCCGCGTACGCCGACGCCGTGCTGCCCCGATGGTTCCGGGCGGCCCCGTCCGAGCCGGTTTCCCGTTCCGGCAAGCCGTGAGCCTTGACCCTGCGCACACGGGCTCGACAGCATCGGACACCCAGCGGGGAGCACCGGGGACAAGGGCGAGAGGAACCTATGGCCATGAAGGTGACCAAGTTGGTCAGCACCTGCGACCTCAAGGACTGCCCGACGCTGTACGCGACAGACCGGGGGACGCTGCTCGTACAGGGAGAGACGCCGACCGACCACGGGCTGGAGATTCCCGCCCACGAAACCCTCGTGGAAATCCCGCTGGAGCTCATCCGGAAGGCAATCCGTGACCGGCTCGTCTAAGAACCTCGGGGACCTCTTCGACTCCTTTCAGCGCGAAGCATTCCGACTGGAGACGCTGGACGACTACAGCAATTCCGGAAACGTGGAGGCGTACCAGCGCTTCCTGGCCGGAGAGCCTCAGCCAGAGGATTACAACGACTCGTGGGTCGCTGAACTCCGCTCCCTCACCGCGAAGGGGCAGCGCATCTACCGCGTGCACATCCTGTCGCGCCCGCTCACCCCGTACCTCCGCTTCGAGCTCGGATGGGGCTACCACAAGAATCAGACCGGAGGCGAGGAGTTCTTCATCCTCGACACCACGGACCGCGCCAACCCCTTGGCAGGGGTTCCCGACTTCTGGCTGTTCGACTCCGAGACGGTGGGCGCCCTGGAATACGACGCTTCCGGCGCTTTCCTCGGCCCTGAGGTGCTGGGCCCCGAAAGGACTCAGGAGTTCGTCGAGTACAGAGATCGCGCTCTGGCTCATGCCGAACCCTTCGACACGTGGTGGGCGAAGCACGGCTAGTGGACAGGGCACAGCTCGGTGAGGCGCTGCGGGAGCTGCGGAAGGCGTCCGGCAAGGAGGCCAAGGCAGTGGCCCGCGGCGCCCTGATGTCCGCCTCCAAGCTGTCCAGGATCGAGAACGCCAGGCTCATGGCCGGCGCCGGGGATGTGGAACGCATCCTGACTGCCATCGGCGTGTCCGACGAGGTCAAGGCCGAATACGCCGAGGCGGCAAGGGAAGCGGCCACCGAGGCGACCGCGTGGCGGCTTCTCAAGCGGGCCGGCGTGCACAAAGGCCAGCAGGCGGCCAAGGCTCTCGAGGCCCAGATGTCCGTGCTGCGGCTCTTCCAGCCCGCTCTGGTGCCGGGGCTGCTCCAGACCCCCGAATACATCCGCGCCGTTCTCCGTCGCCACGACCTCACGGAAACGTCGCTGGAGCGGACCATCGCGGGGCGACTGGAGCGGCAAGCGGTCCTCTACGAATCCAGCAAGGAGCTGCGATTCGTGATCACGGAACCGGTGCTGCGGTGGCGCATTGTTCCCCCGGCGATGCTTGCCGCCCAACTCGACCGCATCGTTTCCATGTCACGCCTGACGAACGTCCACGTAAGCGTCGTACCACTTCTCGCCGAGCAAAGAGACATAGCGAACCACGCATTCGTCATTCGGGACGACCGCATGGTGACGGTGGAGACGGTCCACGCCGAGATGGTCGTCACCGACCCTCGGGATGTGGCCCTCTATTCCGACAAATTCCGGAGGTTCGAGCACACAGCTCTAGCGGGTGACGAGATGCGCTGCTTCCTCGAAGGCATCCGGGATGAGTTCTTGCGGGAACAGGACTCACGCTGGATTCCACCGAGTATCGGCTGAAGCATGCTTCCCATGACGACAAGACCCGAACAGTGCTCTGTGTGCGACGAGCATCAGCATGAGGCGGAAAAGGCCCGCTCCCAAGGCGACTACAGCGCCGAGACCGATTCCCGCGTGCGGCTCAGGAAGCACGCCGAGCAGGCGCACCCGGCGCCGGAGACCGAGGCGTCGTGAGTACCGAAGCGGAGCGGGCCGCCGCTCATCTCGCCGGGCGGCGCAAGGCGCAGGTGGCCGTCGATCTGCTGGTCAGCGTGCTCAAGGAGGCGGGGCTTGAGGCCGGCGGGGAGCAGTGGCCCGGCTTGCAGGCCCGCGCCTCCCTCGCGGGCGAGCCGGCCGTCTACCTCGGGACGGTCCCGTTGGCCACAGCGGAACGTCTCGCGGACGTGCTGATCGCCGGCGGGCTGGCAGAGCGGCGCAGGGCCCAACGAGCCCTGGAGGGCGCCGAGTAGGCTCAAACCAACCCCCATGCCCCGCGCAGAACCCAGTGGCGCACCCCCACTCCCCCATGCTTGGCTCCCCACCATGATCCACATACGCACCGCCGAACCCGCCGACGCCGCGGCCGTCCTGAAGTTCTGGGAAGAGGCCGCGGAAGGCACCAGCATCAGCGACGACCCGGACGGCGTGCGGCGGCTCATCGCGCGCGACCCCGGCGCGCTGCTCCTGGCCGAGGAGGCCGACGGGGATGAGGCCGACGGGGATCTCGTCGGAACGGTGATCGCCGGGTTCGACGGCTGGCGGTGTCATCTCTACCGCCTCGCCGTACGCCCCGACCGTCGCCGCCGCGGCGTGGCCACCGCCCTGCTCTCCGCCGCCGAGGAACGCTTCACGGCGCTCGGCGGACGTCGCGCCGACGCCATGGTGCTGGACGACAACGAGCGCGGGCGCCAGGCGTGGGCCGCGGCCCGTTACGCTCCGGAGGCGCAGTGGACGCGCTGGGTGAAACCCCTGGTGTGAGGGCCGCGCTCCGGGTGTGCCGGGCCCCGGCGGGGGAACTCATGACGAATCCTTTGCGTTTACGATGAGCAGCCCCCGAAATCGCCTCCGGCCACCCCCGGAGCGCCCCGTCGAAAGGTGTGAGCGTCCGCCCATGGGCGAGCCTCCCAGTTGTCGCACATCTAGCTTCTGCCACACCTCCGGCCGATGCGCCGGACCAGCCGGAGTCACCGGCCCGGCCCCCCGAGGTCACCACCGGGCGCGGATACGCCCGCTGCCCGACCATGGCACCGAGGTGACCCCCCGATGACCGAAGTGCTGCTGCTGATCGTCGCGCTGCTGCTGGCGCTGGCCTGCGGCGCGTTCGTGGCCGCCGAGTTCTCGCTCACCACCGTGGAGCGGGCCGATCTGGAGCGCGCCGAGCAGCGCGGCGAGCGGGGCGCGGCGAGCGCCCTCAAGGCCGTGCGCTCGCTGACCTTCCAGCTCTCCGGCGCGCAGCTGGGCATCACCGTCACCAACCTTGTGGTCGGCATGCTCGCCGAGCCCTCCATCGCGAAGCTCATCGCGGGCCCGCTGCGCTCCCTCGGCGTGCCGGCCTCCACCTCGTCCTCGCTGGCGCTGGTGCTGGGCACGGCGCTGTCCACGGTGGTGCTGATGGTCATCGGCGAGCTGGTCCCGAAGAACTGGGCCATCTCCAAGCCGATGCCCATCGCGAAGAAGGTGGCCACGCCGCAGCGCGCGTTCTCGGCCGTCTTCCGCCCGCTGATCCGGCACCTCAACAACACCGCGAACCGCTTCGTGCGCCGCATGGGCCTGGAGCCCACCGAGGAGCTGGCCTCGGCCCGTTCCCCGCGCGAGCTGATCGCGCTGGCGCGGCACTCGGCGAAGGAGGGCGCGCTGGAGGCGGACACCGCCGACCTGTTCGTGCGCACCCTGCACCTCGCCGAGCTCTCCGCACAGAACGTCATGACCCCCCGCGTCCAGGTCACCGCGCTCGACGTGCAGGCCACCGCCGAGGACGTCGCCAACGCCACCCGCGCGACCGGACTGTCCCGCTTCCCCGTCTACCGGGGCAGCCTGGACACCGTCGTGGGCATCGTGCGGCTCAAGGACGTGCTCGCCGTTCCCGCAGCTCAGCGCCCCCGTACACCGGTCACGGAGCTGACCCGCGAGGCCCTGCTGGTGCCCGAGTCGCTGACCGTGGACCGGCTGCTGGACCGCATGCCGGGCGGCGACCGCAGCATCGCGGTGGTGATCGACGAGTACGGCGGCACCGCGGGCGTGGTGACGCTGGAGGACATCATCGAGGAGGTCGTCGGCGAGGTCAGGGACGAGCACGACCCGCTGGAGACCCCCGACCTGGCGCACGCGGGCGAGGACCCGGAGGGCCGCCGCATATACGACGCGGACGGCGCAGCGCGCATCGACCAGCTCGCCGCGATCGGCATGCACGCGCCCGAGGGGCCGTACGAGACGCTGGCCGGACTGGTCGCCACCGAGCTCGGCCGCATCCCGGCCGAGGGCGACGCGGTGGAGGTCGCCGGCTGGCGGGTCGAGGTCGTGGACGCGGCCGGACGGCGCGCGGCCCAGGTTCGGCTGCTCTCGCCGGTGCCCGACGCGCACGCGGCGACGGAAGAGGAGGACGCGCGATGACCGCGGTCCAGTTGATCATCGGTCTGCTCACCCTGGTCGTGAACGCGTTCTTCGTGGGCGCCGAGTTCGCGCTGATCTCGGTCAGGCGCAGCCAGATCGAGCCGCGCGCCGAGGCCGGCGACCGCAAGGCGCGCCGGGTCCTGTGGGGCATGGAGCACGTCTCCGCGCTGATGGCCGCGGCGCAGATGGGCATCACGCTGTGCACGCTGGTGCTCGGCGTGGTCGCCGAGCCGGCCATCGCGCACCTGCTGGAGCCGGTGTTCCACGCGGTGGGCATGCCCGACGGCCTGACCCACCCGGTGTCCTTCGTGATCGCCCTGTCCGTGGCGACCTATCTGCACATGCTCCTGGGCGAGATGGTGCCGAAGAACGTGGCGCTGGCCGAGCCGGTGAAGTCCGCGCTGTGGCTGGGCCCGCCGCTGGTGGCGCTGGCCCGCGCGCTGCGCCCGGTGATCTTCGCGGTGAACGCCTTCGCCAACAGCATCCTCAAGCTCATGCGCGTCGAGCCCAAGGACGAGGTCGAATCGGCCTTCTCCGACGACGAGCTGGCCCAGATGGTCGCCGACTCCAAGGAGGCAGGGCTGCTGGACGACCGCTCGACCGAGCGGCTGCGGGACGCGCTGGAGCTGGGCCGCCGCCCGGTGGGCGATGTGGCGCAGCCGACCGAGAAGGTCGTGACCGCGCGGCTCGGCGTGACGCCCGAGGAGCTGGAGGAGCTGTCGGCCAGCTCCGGGTTCTCGCGCTTCCCCGTGGTGGACGGTTCCGGGCGCGCGCTGGGCTATCTCCATGTGAAGGACGCGCTGGACGCCTCGCCGCGCAACGCGTCCTTCCCGGTCACCGCGATGCGCCCGATCGCCCTGGTACGGGCTTCGATGCCGCTGGACGACGTGCTCGGCGCGATGCGCTCCAGCGGCACCCACCTGGGCGCCGTGATCGGCGAGGACGGCCGGGCGGCCGGCGTGGTCACGATGGAGGACGTGCTGCGGGAGCTGGTGGGCCAGCCCGCGTAAGCGCGTGTACGGGGTTGCCGCGGGCCGGTCGTTCCGGCCCGCGGCGCTCGCGTTCCAGGGCCCCGCTCCCCCGCGCAGATCATTGACCCGGGCAACCGATTACCATGGCGAACCGTGCCGAACACTCCCGCCGCCGCGCCCCGCGAGCCCGCCGCCCCTTCCCCCATCAGCAGCTTCGTGGCCGTCGGTGACTCCTTCACCGAGGGCATGTCGGACCTGCTCCCGGACGGGAACTACCGCGGCTGGGCCGACGTGCTGGCCGCGCGCCTGGCCGCCCGGGCCGCTGCCGATCGCGATGCCGATGCCGATGCCGATGGCGGGGATTTCCGGTACGCGAATCTCGCCGTACGCGGCAAGCTCATCGGCCAGATCGCCGACGGTCAGGCCGACGCGGCGGCCGGCATGGGCGCCGACCTGGTGACCCTGGTCGGCGGCCTCAACGACACGCTGCGCCCCAAGTGCGACATGGGGCGGGTGCGCGGGCTGCTGGAGGAGGCGGTGGAGAAGATCGCGCCCTCCTGCGGGCAGCTCGTGCTGATGCGCAGCCCCGGCAGGCAGGGCCCGGTGCTGGAGCGTTACCGGCCGCGCATGGAGGCGCTGTTCGGCTTCGTCGACGAGCTCGCGGAGCGGCACGGCGCGCTGGTGGTGGACCTGTACGGGTCCCGTTCGCTCGCCGACCAGCGGCTGTGGGACGACGACCGGCTGCACCTGACGGCCGAGGGTCACCGCAGGGTGGCCGAGGCGGTGTGGCAGCGCCTCGGCCTGCCCGCCGAGGACGACTGGGACGCGCCGCTGCCCGCGCCGGTGCCGCCGTCCTGGGCTGCCCGCCGCGCCGCGGACGCCCGCTTCGCCCGCGTACACCTGCTGCCGTGGATCGGCCGCCGCCTGACCGGCCGCTCCTCGGGCGACGGCCGGTACGGGGCCCAGGTGGACCCCGCGACCGGCACACCGTTCTGGATCACCCCGGCCGATCCGTACGAGCCGGGCCCGGTGACGGGCTGGAAGCGGTACGAGGGCTGAGCGCTCAGCCGGTGGCCGCGGGCATCTCGAGCTCGACGTCCCCGCAGCCGGCCTTCTCCGCCTCGGCGGCGACGTAGCGGGGAAACATCCGGCGGACCGCCTCGCGGCCGTCCTCGCCCTTTCGCCTGATGTCTTCGCGTGGCTTCGCGGCGAAGACCACGTCCCGGCCCTGGCACTGCGTCCGGAAGGCGGTCAGCGTGGTGCCCAGCGCGCCGTAGCCCTTCTCCGAACCGACCTGCCGGATCTTCGGTCCGCCGTACAGCACGACGCGGTGGTAGATCTGGGCGAGGCGCGGGTCGGTGACAGTGGTGAAGCTGGTCGCGCCGTGCACCTCGTCGATGCCGATGCCGGAAGCGTCGTCGAGCAGGTCGCAGGTCCGCGCGGGCCCTCGGGAGTCACCGGCGCTGCTGAGCTCGGCGAACGGCGGGGCGCTGAGCCCACGCGGCCAGCCGAGCCCTTCGACACCGCAGAGGTCTCGTGTGTCCGTCGTCTTCGGCGGCGCGGCGATCTTGTCCGGCACGGTGAGCGCGGCCTTGCAGCCGAACTTCCGCAGCACGGCATTGGCCGCCCGGGTGACCCCCCGCGCCATGTCCCGCTGCGCCGGTCCGTCGTCCTGCCCCAGGTGGGTGCCGTTGGCCCGGGTCAGCGTCACCACGTACGGAGTCCGGCCGCCCTCGGCGTCGTCCCGCAGGCAGCTCCCCGGGATCTCGCGCCAGGCACGGTTGGGTGAGGTCATCCCCAGGCCGGCGTCTTCTCCGTGGCCGGAGGCGAACGAGGTCATCAGGGAGGACAGGTTCGCCTCGGCCCAAGACGGTCCGTCCTCACCGGACCCGCCGATCTCCCCGAGCTCCTCGATCTGAAGCGTGACGGACCCGGACGTCCTCTTGCCCGCGCCGATGTGGCACTCCCCGAGCGGCGTGTCCGCCGTCAGCTTCTCCTTCTCCCCCTCCCCGGGCGCCTGCTCCGACCACGGTTCCCCGTCCAAGTCCGGCATCAGCGCCGCCTGCTCCTTCTTCGAGAAGGCTCCCCAGCACGCGCCCTCGTCCTCCCCGAAGGGCAGCGTGTCCGTGTGCCAGGCCACCGCGCCCGCGCCGATCAGCGCGCCGACGACGAGGCCCGTCACGGCGGTCACCGCGATCCCCCGGTACGGGCGCCGCCGCTTCCCCGGTCCCTGCGGCTCGACGACCGCCTCGCCCAACTCCGTACCCTCGTCCGCCACTTCACGCTCCCCCTCGCTCCGTACAAGATCGGCTCGGGGGAGCGTACCGGCGGGGGTGCTACGCGAGCGCGTCGAGGGCGTCGAGCACGTCCGAGGGCTCGGCGCGCCTGCTGTAGTCGGTGTCGACGAAGGCCCAGCGCACGGTGCCGTCGCCGTCGATGACGTACGTGGCGGGCAGGGGCAGCGTGCGGGCGTGGCCCCCGTTCACGCGGTGCAGGTCGAAGCCGAACTCCTCGTAGATCTCGGCGAGATAGCCGGGCAGGTCGAAGGCGAGGCCGTACGCACGCGCCGTCTCCGAGCCCACGTCGCTGAGCACGTCGAAGTCCAGGCCCTCCTTCTCCACCAGGCTCAAGGACTCGTCCGGCACCTGCGGCGAGACCGCCACCAGCCGGGCGCCGCGCTCGGCGATCTCCGCACGGCGCTCCTGGAGCGCGCGCAGCGCGAGGTTGCAGAAGGGGCACCAGGCGCCGCGGTAGAAGGTGAGCACGACGGGGCCCTCGGCGAGCAGCGCGGCCAGCTCGGTGCGACCGCCGGTCGCGGAGGGCAGCGCGAAGCCGGGCGCCGTGTCGCCGACGGTCACCGCGCACTCGGCCAGCCCGGAGGCGGCGAGCTCGCGGCCCGCCTGCTCCATGAGCGCCCACTTCTCGGGCGGGGCCATCTGCGTGGCCTGACCGAGTACGGCGCGGAGCTGCGGGGCGAGCGGCTGGATCTCGGTCTCGGACATGGGGGTCACGCTCCTCGTGGCATGGCGAAGGCAGGTCGTTCGTCGTCGCAACTTGAAACGCCCGTTCCAAGTTGACTGCACACTACCCCGTGTCCGAGCTATCTTGGAACCGTCGTTTCAAGAAACCGCCGAGGCCGCCGCCGACGCGACCGCCGGAGCCACCGAGGAGAGGAGGCGCGCGAGCGTGCCGGACATCAAGCACTTCGACCCGCAGGACGCGCTGGAGCGGGCCGGACGCGCCTTCTGGCAGCACGGGGGCGGCGCCTCCGTGCAGACGCTGACCGCCGCCACCGGGCTCAACCGCTCCAGCCTCTACGCCACCTTCGGCAGCAAGCAGCAGCTCTACCTCGCCGCCCTGCGCCACTACATCCGCACCAACTCCCACCCGGCGTTCACGGCGCTGAGCGAGGACGGCCGCGGGCTGCCCGCGCTGCGCGACTTCTTCGAGGGGCTGATCGCCGTGCGCTGCACGGGACCCCGCGCCGGCTGGGGCTGCATGGTCGTGAACGCCCAGGCGGGCGCCGAGAACGAGGACCCCGAGGTACGCGGCGTGCTCGACGAGCACCACGAGGAGATGTGCGCCGCGCTGCGCACCGCACTCCAAGCCGCCCGCGAGAAGGGCCAGTTGAGCAGCGGGACGGACGTGCGGGACACGGCCGAGTCGCTGGCGCTGCTGGCGTACGGGGTCAACGTGCGCTCCCGCTCCGGCGCCTCGCGCGACCGGCTCCGGCGCACGGTCGCCCACGCGCTGGACGCGCTCGCCGCCGCGTGATCCGGTAGGCGCACACACGGCCCCGTGTGGACCACTCCAGCGCGCCGCCGCGGGCACGAGCCCTGCTCAATGGACTTTCCCGATCACTGAAGCACTGATCGCTGAAGCACTGATCACTACAGCGCAGGAGGAAGTCCATGCGTACGCGAAAACTGCTGACCACCCTGTCGATCGCCTGGGCCGGCGTGCTGACCAGCGCGGGCATGGCGGCAGCGGCCGAGGGCGGAGCGGCCGGAGGCGGTGGCAGCGGCCTCGAGAAGGTGCTGCAGCCTCTCGTCGACCTCCTCAAGCCGCTGCTCTGAGCAAGGGAAGCGCGCACAGCGCCCCGCACCGTCCCGTACGGCGCGGGGCGCCGCCGTGTCCAGGCGTGGCCATGTCAGGGGGCGGCCGCACCGTACGGCTTCACCTGCGCCGACGCCCCGGCCGTGCGCCCCGGGCCACCCCGTAGAATCCGGTGGCGTGACTGAGAAGCCGCGCATCCCGAACGTCCTGGCCGCCCGCTACGCCTCCCCCGAGCTGGCCCGGCTGTGGTCCCCCGAGCACAAGGTCGTCCTGGAGCGGCAGCTCTGGCTCGCCGTCCTCAAGGCGCAGCGCGACCTGGGCATCGAGGTGCCCGAGCAGGCCCTCGCCGACTACGAGCGGGTGCTGGAGCAGGTGGACCTGGCGTCCATCGCGGAGCGCGAGAAGGTCACCCGGCACGATGTGAAGGCCCGCATCGAGGAGTTCAACGCGCTGGCCGGTCACGAGCAGGTCCACAAGGGCATGACCTCGCGCGACCTCACGGAGAACGTCGAGCAGCTCCAGATCCGCCGCTCCCTGGAACTGATGCGGGACCGCACCGTCGCCCTGCTCGCGCGGCTGGGGCAGCTCGCGGGCGAGCACGCCGAGCTGGTCATGGCCGGGCGCTCGCACAACGTGGCGGCGCAGGCGACCACCCTGGGCAAGCGCTTCGCGACAGGCGCCGACGAACTCCTCGTCGCGTACGGACGGCTTGAGGAGCTGCTCGGCCGCTACCCGCTGCGCGGCATCAAGGGCCCGGTCGGCACCGCGCAGGACATGCTCGACCTGCTGGGCGGCGACGAGCGCAAGCTCGCCGAGCTGGAGCAGCGCATCGCGCACCACCTGGGCTTCTCGCAGGTGTTCAGCTCGGTGGGCCAGGTCTACCCGCGCTCCCTGGACTACGAGGCGGTCAGCGCCCTGGTCCAGCTCGCGGGCGCGCCGTCCTCGCTGGCCAAGACGATCCGGCTGATGGCGGGCCAGGAGCTGGTGACCGAGGGCTTCAAGGAGGGCCAGGTCGGCTCCTCCGCGATGCCGCACAAGATGAACACCCGCTCCTGCGAGCGCGTCAACGGCCTCATGGTGATCCTGCGCGGGTACGCCTCGATGGCGGGCGAACTCGCCGGCGACCAGTGGAACGAGGGCGACGTGTCCTGCTCGGTGGTGCGCCGCGTCGCGCTCCCCGACGCGTTCTTCGCCTTCGACGGGCTGCTGGAGACCTTCCTGACCGTGCTCGACGAGTTCGGCGCCTTCCCCGCGGTGGTCGCGCGCGAGCTCGACCGCTACCTCCCCTTCCTCGCCACCACCAAGGTCCTGATGGCCGCGGTGCGCGGCGGCGTCGGGCGGGAGACCGCGCACGAGACGATCAAGGAGCACGCGGTGGCCTCGGCGCTGGCACTGCGCGAGGGCGCGGAGAAGAACGAGCTGCTGGACCGCCTCGCGGCCGACGAGCGCATCCCGCTGGGCCGCGCGGAGCTCGACGCCCTCATGGCCGACCGCCTCTCCTTCACCGGCGCGGCCGCCGACCAGGTCAAGGAGCTGATCGGCCGCGTGGAGGCGGTCACCACCAAGTACCCGGAGGCCGCCGCCTACCGGCCGGGGGCGATCCTCTGACACCCGCGGCGAGCGATGCCAGGGGGCGCCGCTTCACCCAGGAGGAGCTGGAGTCCTACCGCGACCACACCGTTCCGGACGTGGTCGCGGAGGGCCTCGATGTGCTCTTCTGCGGGATCAATCCGGGCCTGATGTCGGCCGCCACCGGTCACCATTTCGCCCGGCCCGGCAACCGCTTCTGGCCGGTTCTGCACCGCTCCGGTTTCACCCCGCGGCAGTTGCGCCCCGACGAGGAGCGGGAGTTGCTCTCGTACGGGCTCGGCATCACCAACGTGGTGCGCCGGGCCACGGCGCGCGGCGACGAGCTGGCGGACGAGGAGTTCCGCGAGGGCGGGCGCGAACTGACCGCGAAGGTCGAGCGCCTGGGCCCGCGCTGGCTCGCGGTCGTCGGCGTCACCGCGTACCGCACGGCCTTCGGCGACCGCCACGCCCGCATCGGCCCGCAGGAGGACACCCTCGGCGGCGCCCGCGTGTGGGTGCTCCCCAACCCCAGCGGCCTGAACGCGCACTGGTCGCCCGCGCGGATGGCGGAGGAGTTCGGGCGGCTGCGGGAGGCGGCGCGAGGGGAGTGAGGGGCCGGTCGAGGGGCCGGCGTGAGTGAGGCGGCGGCCGGTCGCCGCCGCCCCTCAAGTGCAGTGCTCAATCCCCTCGTTCAGGCGTCCCGCCTGCGCAGCGCCGCCCATCCCGCGCCCGTCGCCAGCGCGGTCCAGCCCGCGAGGACGGCCGTTCCGCTCCACGGGCCGAGGGTTCCCGCGGGGTGCTGGAGCAGGATCTGCCGCCCGGCGTGGTCCGGCAGGAACTCCACCACTCCGCCCCCGCCCTCCGCCACGTTCCCCAGCACGAACGACATCAGCAGCACGAACGGGACGAGCAGCCCCATCGCGGCGGCCCCGCTGCGCAGGACGGTGGTCAGCCCGGCGGCACACAGGCCGATCAGCGCCAGATAGAGCGCGCATCCCACCACGGCCCGCACCGCGACCGGTTCGGAGGCCGCGCCGCCCGCGCCGTGGCCCACGCCGTACGCACCGAGCAGCGCCTGCCCTCCCCCGTACGAGACGAGCGCGGTGATCAGGCCGACGGCCAGGCACAGTGCGCCCACGACCACGAGCTTGGCCGCGTACAGGCGGCCGCGGTGCGGCACTGCCGTCAGGGACAGGCGGATGCCTCCGTCGCGGTATTCGGCCGCCACCGCCATGGCGCCGAAGGAGATCGCCGCCGCCTGGCCGAAGTTGAGCCCGAAGAAGGACTGGAACACCGGGTCGAAGCCGGGGCCCCGCGCCTCCGAGTCCGCGAGCGTCGCGCAGGACAGCAGCGAGAAACCGACCGTGACCAGCGCGATGACCGCCAGCGCCGCGAGCAGGGCCCGCACGGAACGCACCTTCAGCCACTCGGAGCGGAGCAGCGCGGTGAACGGGGCCGCGCTGAGCGGTGCTTGGGCGGGCACCGCTTCGGGCCGGGTCGCGGAAACGGTGCTCATCGCTCGGACCTCCTCTTGTCGGTGCTCTCGCCCTCGGCGGCACGCAGTGCGGCGACGTACTCCGCCTCGCCCGCGGTCAGCGCCAGGTAGGCGTCCTCCAACGTGGCCTGCTCGTCGGCGAGTTCGTACAGCACGACGCCCTCGCGCGCGGCGAGCGCGCCGATCTCCTCGGCCCGCGCGCCCTCCGCCGCCCACCGGTCGCCGCCGGGCTCCTCCCGTACGAGCTCGATGCCCTGTCCGGCGAGCGCGGCGCGCAGCCCCTCGCCGTCCGCCGTGCGCAGCCGGACGCGGCGGCCCGCGTGTGCGTCGAGGAAGCCGCGCAGCGGGGTGTCGGCCAGCAGCCGTCCCCTGCCCAGCACGACGAGGTGATCGGCGAAGGAGGCGGTCTCGTTCATGAGGTGGCTGGAGACGAGCACGGTGCGGCCCTCCCGGGCCAGCTCGGTGACCAGTTCGCGGATCCAGACGATCCCCTCGGGGTCCAGGCCGTTGGACGGTTCGTCCAGCATCAGCACGGGCGGGTCGCCCAGCAGCGCCGCCGCGATGCCCAGCCGCTGCCGCATGCCCAGCGACAGCGCCCGCACCCTGCGGCCAGCGGCGCCGGCCAGCCCGGTGCGCTCCAGCACCCGGCTGACCCGCGCCTCCGGCAGTCCGTTGCTGCGGGCGAGGATGCGCAGGTGGTCACGGGCCGTGCGGGCCGGGTGCGCCTGCCCCGCGTCCAGCAGCGCGCCCACGTGCCGCAGGGGCGCGCCGAGTTCGCGGTAGCGGCGGCCCCCGATGAGGGCGCTGCCCGAGGTGGGCCGGTCCAGGCCCAGGAGCAGGCGCATGGTGGTGCTCTTGCCCGCGCCGTTCGGCCCGAGGAAGCCGGTCACGCGGCCGGGCAGCACCGAGAAGGTGAGCCCGTCGACAGCGCGGACGCGGCCGTACTCCTTGGTGAGTCGGTGTACGTCGAGGGTGACGCCGGGGTTGGCGGTGGCGCCGGGTTCGGTGCCGGCGCCGGGTTCGGTGCCGGCGCCGGGCTTGGTACCGGCGCCGGATTCGGTGTTCGCGCCGGAGTCGGCGGAGTCGTCGTACGGGGTCGCGGCCGGGGCTCCGGTTCCTGGCGGCCGGGCCGGGTTCGGTGAGGTTCCGGTGGTCGTCATGCCGGAAGCGTCCCGCGGCGCCGCCCCCGCGCACCTCCCCCGCCTGCGGGTTTCCGCTCCCTCTCGCGGGGGAGGCCGGTTGTCGGTGGCGGCTGGCAGCATGAATCACGTGAACCGAATCCACGCGCTGCTGGACCCGTTACGTCGCACGGTGACGTATACGCGGTGGCTGCACATGATGATCGGCTCGGTGGTGGCACTCGTCTTCGCCATGGTCTGGCCGGGCCTCGCGCCGAGCAGTCCCGTGCTGTTCCTGTGGCTGCTGGTGATGCCCGTCCCGCTGCTGGTGGCGCTGGCGATGCTGCCGGGGATGCGGCTGGCCGAAGGGCTCCAGGCACGCCTGATGCTGCTGCCGGGCAAGCACGCGCGCAGACCGGGACCGAGCGCGCGCGGGCTCCCCGCCGACGGGCTCCGCGACGGGCGGGAGGGAGAGCAGGGCCCCGGACGCCCCGCGGGAGGGCTCCCCGAGCGGGAGATAGCCGCCGCGCCCTCCGCCTCCTGGGCCGACCGCCGGCGCACCGCGGTGTGGATGGTGCTCCGCCTCCAAGTGGGCTGCCTGGTCACGGCGGTGAGCATCCAGCCGCCCACCCTCACCTTCGCCCTCGTCTCCGCCGGCCTCACGGGCAGATCGCGGGTGGACAGCCTGATCCCCGTGCCCGGCGGCGGCTGGTGGTATCTGCTGCTCGCGCCGCTGCCCACGGCGGCGATGCTGGCGGTCGCCGTCCTCGCGGGCAACGGCATGACCGCGGCGGCGCACCGGCTGCTGGGCCCCTCGCCCGCCGAGCGGCTGGCCGCGCTGGAGGAGCACACCGAGCGGATGGCGGAGCGCAGCAGGCTGGCCGGCGAGATGCACGACTCCATCGGGCACGCGCTCACGCTCTCCGTGGTGCAGGCGGGCGCGGCGCGGGCCGCAGGATCGCCGGAGTTCACCGAGCGCGCCCTCGCGGCCATCGAGGAGTCGGGGCGCCATGCACTGGAGGACCTGGAGCGGGTGCTGCGGCTGCTGCGCGACGACGCGCCCCGACCCTCCCGCAGGCCCGGACTCGACGAGGTGGAGCGGCTGTTGGAGTCGGCCCGTGCGGCGGGAGCACCGGTCACCGCCGAGCTGGAGGGGCTGAGCGCGCACCGCGAGCGGATACCCCCGCCGGTCTCCCGCGAGGGATACCGCATCGTGCAGGAGGCGTTGACCAACGTGCTGCGGCACGCGGGTCCCGTACGGGTCACGGTGCGCATCGCCTGCGAGGAGAGGGACCTCGCCCTGGAGATACGCAACGCGCTGCCGTGGGAGCGGCAGGACGGCACGCCCACGCCGCACACCACGAGCGCCGGCCCCGGACCCAGCCCTGGCCCCGACCCCGACCTCAACTCCGACCTCAACTCCGGCCCCGGCCCCCGCGGCACCGGAAGCGGCAGCGGCAGCGGCACCGGCAGCGGCCTGCGCGGCATACGGGAGCGGGCCGCGCTGCTCGGCGGGCACGCCGAAGCGGGGCCGTGCGACGGCGAGTGGCGGGTCAGCGCCCGGCTGCCGTGCGGCGCCCGCCCTCGGGCTCCACGGCGTCCGCGCCGCCCGCGGCTCACCGGCGCCGCGTAAGGTGTGCCCGTGCCGGTCTCCGTAGTGCTAGCCGACGACGAACCGCTCGTGCGCACCGGGCTGCGCGCGATCCTCGAGGCCCAGTCCGACATCGAGGTCACGGGCGAGGCGGGAGACGGCGCCGCCGTGCTGCCGCTGGTGCGCCAACTGCGCCCCGACGTGGTCGCCATGGACGTCCGCATGCCGCTGATGGACGGCATCGAGGCCACCCGCACGGTGCTGCGCGCGCTGGCCGAGCCGCCCAGGATCCTGGTGGTGACGACCTTCGAGCAGGACGAGTACGTGTATCAGGCGCTGCGCGCCGGGGCCGACGGCTTCCTGCTCAAGCGGGCCGCACCGGCGGAGATCGTGCACGCGGTGCGGCTGGTTGCGGAGGGCGGCTCGCTGCTGTTCCCCTCCGCGATGCGGGAGTTGGCGGCCGCGCACGGCAACCCCGCGGCGCGCGAGGCCCTGAAGCGCGCGCGGCTCACCGAGCGGGAGAGCGAAGTGCTGCGCCTGGTCGCGCGCGGGCTCAGCAACGCCGAGATCGCGGAGGAGCTCGTGCTCGGCACGGAGACGGTCAAGACCCATGTGAGTTCGCTGCTCGGCAAATTGGGGGCGAGGGACCGCATCCAGGCCGTGATCGTGGCGTACGAGTCCGGCTTCGTCTCCCCCGGCTGACCCGGGCTGCTCCCTCGTCCCCGCCGTACGCAGCGGATACGATCCGCCCCGTACGCACCGGCTGGAGGGAGGCGGTGGGCTTTGGCGAGTCTCACCGGCAGGGATCCGGCGCTGCTCCGGCGCATCAACTCGGCCGTCGTGCTGCGCGAGTTGCGCTCCCGCGTGGGCGGGGCCGCGGTGACGCTGACCGATCTGGCACAGGCCACGGGGCTGTCCAGGCCCACCCTGGAGGGCGTCGTCGAGGGCCTGGGCGAAGCGGGCCTGGTGGCCGTGGCCGAGGAGGAGGCGGAGGCGTCGGGCGCCGCGCGGCGCGGGCGGCCCGCGCGGCGGTTCAGGTTCAGGGCCGAGGCCGGGCATCTGCTGGGCGTGGAGATCGGCACCCGGCGCATCGCCGCCGTGCTGTCCGACCTCACGGGGCGTTCGCTGGGCACCGTCACCCGCGCGGTGGGCGAACAGGACGCGGCCGAGGACCGGTTGGAGCACGCCCTCGCCACCGTCGACGACCTGCTGGACCGCACCGGCGTGGAGCGCGGGGCGCTGCGCGCCGTGGGCGTGTGCACCCCGGGCATCGTGGAGGCGGACGGCACGGTACGGCTCGGCACCGCGCTGCCCGGCTGGACCGGGTTGCCGCTGGGCGAGCGCCTGGGCCGGTCCTTCCCCTGCCCCGTACTGGTGGAGAACGACGCCAACGCTGCCGTCCTGGCCGAGCACTGGCAGGGCGCGGCCCGCGGCGTCGAGGACGTGGTGATGGTGCTGGCCGGGCTGAGTCCCGGCGCGGGCTCGCTCATCGGCGGGCGGCTGCACCGGGGCTCGGGGGGCGCCGCAGGGGAGATAGGGGCGCTGCATCTGCTGGGCACCGAGGCGTACCCCGAGCATCTGCTGTCGGTGACGGGGGAACCGCTGCATCCGCTCGACGAGGCCGCCGTGGCGCGGGTGTTCGCGCACGCCAGGGAGGGCGACGAGCGCGCGATGCTGGCCGTCGACCGCTTCGTACGACGCCTCGTGCACGATGTCGCGGCGCTGGTGCTGGCGCTCGACCCGGAGCTCGTGGTGATCGGCGGCTGGGCCTCCGGCCTGGACGGCGTGCTGGAGCCGCTGCGCGGCGAGCTGTCCCGCTACTGCCTGCGCCCGCCGCGGGTCGCGCTGTCCGCGCTCGGCGACGCCGCGGTGACGCGGGGCGCGCTGCGGCTGGCCCTGGACCACGTGGAGGCCGAACTCTTCGCGCTGGAGGGCCCACCGGGCCCGGCCGCCACACGGTGAACCCGGACCCGGACGGGAAGCCCCGGCCGCGCGGCCGACTTCAACCGCACGGCCGACTGCAACCCCGCGACCGGGCCCAACCGCCGGACAGGCCTCAACCGCCGGACAGGCCGCGCGTCCTCAGCCCGCCAGCGCCGGTGCGCCGCTCTCCGCGAAGGTGAGGCGGCAGGTGTCGGCGCGGTACGTGGCGACGGCCACCGCCGCGGTGCGCCCGCGGGACACATAGCGGGTCGTGACCACCAGCACGGGCGCACCGGGAAGCCGGTCGAGCTGGCGCGCGTCGTCGGCGCGGGCAGAGCCGAGCTCCACCGTGCGCTCCTGGCCGTCGAGTTCGAGCCGCTGGAGCTCGCGCAGCACGGCCCGCGCGGCGGAACCGGCGGGAGCCCCGGGCTCCGTCTCGGAGTCGGGCAGCGCGGGCACCGAGGCGGCCGGTACATAGAGCAGTTCGGCGGCGACGGGCTGACCGTGCGTCACACGGGTGCGGCGCACGATGTGCACGGGGGTGCCGTCGCCCTCGTACCGCTCGCCGAGCATTCCGGCCACCGCCGCGGGCGGCGCGGTCTGCTCGTACGCCTCGGCGTGCCAGTCCTCGCCGGGCTGTCCCGGCCAGCCGTGCCCCTCGGGTCCTGACTCGGCGCCGACCTCGACGCCGAAGCGGGGCGGCGCGACGGTGGTGCCGACGCCGCGGCGGCGCTGCAGCCGCCCCTCCAGTTCGAGCTGCTCCAGCGCCTGCCTGAGGGTGGCGCGCGCGACGCCGAAACGGGCCGCCAGCTCCCGCTCGTTGGGCAGGATCTCGCCCACGGAGAACTCCGAGTCGAGCGCGTCGGAGAGGACGGTCTTCAGGTGCCAGTACTTCGGCTCCGGCACCGTCTCGAGCTGCGTGGTCCCCACCCTTGCCTCCGCACCTGTGGACTTCTGGTGTGTTCTGCGGCTGCGTGGCGCTGCCGCGTCCGCTGCAGTGCGCTGATATCGCGCGCTGCTTCTGTGTAGTTCTTTATTAAAGGTTGTTGCTTATGGCAGCGACCATAAGGCTCCCTTAACCCTTGGTCAATACCAATCCACCCCGTCCCGGCGGCCGTTCGCGACCCCGCATTGAGCCCCCTTCCGCTCCGCCCCTTCCGCTCCCCCGGGGCCGGTGCTTGAATGCGGATGATCGATCATTCGGGATCGGCGCAGGTCGTGGAGGCGAAGAGCATGGCAGAGCGGCGGAGGGTCACCCTCGTCACCGGCGGCGGGCGCGGCATCGGGGCGGCCACGGCGCTGCGCCTCGCACGCGACGGCCACCACCTCGGCGTCGGCTACACGCGCTCGCCCGGGCCGGCCGAGGAGGTCGCGGGGGCGGCGCGCGCACTGGGCGTGCGGGCCGTCCCCGTACGGCTCGACGTGAGCGTGCAGGAGGAGGTCGACGCGGCCTTCGACCTCGTACGCGACGAGCTGGGACCCGTCACCGGGCTGGTCAACAGCGCGGGGGTGACCGGCCCGTTGGGCGGCTTCACCGACACCTCGCCGGAGGTGATCCGGCGCGTGGTCGACGTGAACGTGACGGGCGCCCTGCTGTGCGCGCGGCGGGCGCTTCGGGAGATGTCCACGGCGCACGGGGGTGCGGGCGGGAGCATCGTAGCGATCGGCTCCAACGCGGCGACGACGGGCTCCCCCGGCGAGTACGTGCACTACGCCGCGAGCAAGGCCGCCGTCGACACGATGGTGATGGGGCTGGCCAAGGAGTTCGGGGCCGAGGGCGTGCGGGTCAACTGCGTGGCGCCCGGTGCCGTACTGACCGATATCCACGCGGAGATGGGCGATCCGGACCGCGCCTGGAAGAAGGCCGAGAGCATCCCGGTGCGCAGGCCCGGGGAGCCGGAGGAGATCGCCGACGCGGTGGGGTGGCTGATGTCGGACGAGGCGTCGTTCACGACGGGGGCAGTGCTGCGGGTGGCGGGCGGGGTGTGACCCCCGCCCACTCCGCCCGCGGGCCGGGGAGGCGGTGAGGGCCGCCGCTCAGTAGAACGCCTTGCCGCCGCCCGCCCGCACCGCGAGGTGGTACGCGTCGGCCGCCGCCAGACAGCCGTGCAGGCGCAGCGGCGTGGTGTAGGTGTCCTCGCAGATGTGCCGCATCTCGGTGCGGAAGCGCCCGTCGATCCAGCGCCGGGTCTCGCGGGTGGGGCTCAGCCTGAGCTCGTGGAGCGCGCCGTAGTTGCGGTACCCGAAGTCGTGCTGCACGCAGGCCGGCTCGAACACCTTGCGGTACGGCGTGTAGCCGGTGGGCACGGAGCAGCCGTCGTTGGTCCAGTTGAACGGGGCGACGTGCGGGGTGCGGGCGAACTCCGCATAACCGAGATTCATGATCCGGTCCGCCTGTTCCCGCACGGAGGGCGCGGCCGGGGCCGCGGGGGCGAGCGCCCCCAGGGCCCCGGTGGCGGCCAGGGTCAGTGAGGCAAGGGTGACGGGCAGTCGTGTGCGCATCGTCTCTCCAGGTCATCGGCTCGGGTGCATACCGGACCTGAGAACGAGGCGCGCCCACGGACGGTCACCACTCCTCACTCTCCGTCTCACCCACCTCCTCCCGCGTGGTCTCGCGCAGCACGCCGCCGTCCAGCAGCAGCCAGCGCGTGATGCCGAGCGCGTCCAGGAACGGCAGGTCGTGCGCCGCCACCAGCAGCGCGCCGCGGTAGGACTCCAGCGCGGTGCCGAGCCGGTGCACTCCGGCCAGGTCGAGGCCGTTGGTCGGCTCGTCCAGCATCAGGAGCTGGGGCGCGGGCTCGGCCAGCATCAGCGCGGCCAGCGTCGCGCGGAACCGTTCGCCGCCGGACAGCGTGCCGACGGGGCGGTCGGCCCCCTCCCCCTTGAACAGGAAGCGTGCCAGCCGCGCCCTGACCCGGTTGACCGGCACGCCGGGGGCGAAGCGCGCCACGTTGGCGGCGACGCTCTCCTCCTCGTCCAGCAGGTCGAGGCGCTGCGGCAGCAGGCGCAACGGCACCTCGGGGGTCACCTCGCCCGCTGCCGGGGCGAGTTCGCCCGCGATGGTGCGCAGCAGCGTCGTCTTGCCCGAGCCGTTGCGCCCGAGCAGCGCGACCCGCTCGGGCCCGCGCAGGGTGAACTCGCCCGGTACGCGCGCGCCGTGGGCGAGCGTGAGCCCGCGCAGCGTGAGGACGGTGCGGCCCGCCGGCACGGCCGTGTGCGGGAGGTCCACGCGGATCGCCTCGTCCTCGCGCAGCGCCCCGGCCGCCTCCTCCAGCCGCTCCCTGGCCTCCGACAGCCGCTCCTCGTGCAGGATGCGGTGCTTGCCGGCGGCGACCTGGGCCTCGCGTCTGCGCTGGGCCATGATGACCTTCGGCTCGCGCTTGGTGTCCCACTTCTTCTGGCCGAACCGCCTGCGGCGGGCCAGCCTCACGTGCGCCTCGGTGAGTTCGCGCCGCTGCCTGCGCAGATCGGACTCGGCGACCCGCACCCTGCGCGCGGCCGCCTCCTGCTCGACGGCCAGCGCCTCCTCGTACGCCGTGAAGCCGCCGCCGTGGAAGGTGAGGGCGCCGCCGCGCAGTTCGGCGATGCGGTCGGCGCGGTCCAGCAGGCGCCGGTCGTGTCCCGCCATGATCAGTACGCCCTGCCAGCCGTCGACCGCCGCGTACAGGCGCTCGCGTGCGTGCAGATCGAGGTTGTCGGTGGGCTCGTCCAGCAGCAGGACGCGGGGGTGCCGCAGCAGCAGGGCGGCCAGCCTGAGCAGCACGGTCTCCCCTCCCGACAGCTCGCCGAGCGTGCGGTCCAGGCCGATGTGGCCGAGGCCGAGCCCGGCGAGCGCGGCGCGGGCGCGCTCCTCCACGTCCCAGTCGTCGCCGACCGCGGCGAAGTGCTCGGCGCTCGCGTCGCCCGCCTCGATGGCGTGCAGCGCGGCGCGCGCCCCGGCGATGCCCAGCGCCCGGTCGACGCGGAGCGCGGTGTCGAGCGTGACGTTCTGCGGCAGGTGTTCGACCTCGCCGGAGACCCGTACGCCGCCCGCCGTGGGGCGCAGCAGGCCCGCGACGATCCGGAGCAGGGTGGACTTGCCCGAGCCGTTCGCGCCGATCAGCCCGGTGCGTCCAGGGCCGAAGACGGCGTCCAGGCCCTCGAACACGACCGTGCCGTCCGGCCATCGGCAGGTGAGGCCGTCGCAGACGACCGAGGCGGCGGGGATCGGGGACCGGGTGGAAGACATGGGCGCCTCGCGGATGCTCGGTGGGATGAGGGGATCGCGTACGGAACCTCGCGTGCGAGACCCGCGTACGGGACACCGAGCGGCACACCGGCGTGGCGGCATACGGCGGGGCGGGGTGGACGGCGAGCACGCCGCGCCCTCAACTGCCCGCAGGCACGGGCCTGTTGGAGCGAAGGCGAAGGGGCGGCTCAGGAGGCCGAGGCCGTGCACGCCCGGCTGCCGGAGAGGCGCGCGGCCTCCCGGCGGGGTGCGGTGTCCCGTGACCTCAGTGGAGCAACGTCCCTCTCCGATCGGCGGCGGCAGAAGCGTTCCCCAGCGTAGGCACCGCCGCGCACCCCGTCGAAGCCTTTTCCGCCGCGCACCCCGCGCCCCTTCCGCCGCCCGCCCCGCGCCCTTTCTCAGACTTCCCTCATGTACGTGTCAGGCGCACCTCATCCGCGCGGCGTGTACTGCCAATGCTCCCTCAGCGACGGGGGAACGGAGGGACACGTGGGCGCCGGTGCCGTGGGGGGCCGGCGCCCGCGGGGGTCACGCGCCGGGAGGGCGGGCGGCGGCACGGTGGTCGGCGGCCCGAGCGCACCCCGCGGCCGCCCATCCGCTCAGCGCCCCAGCACCGCGTCCCGCTCCGGGGTCACCTGCCATTCGGTGAGGCCGCGGGGCGCGAGGGTCTCCGGTACGTCGGCCAGGGTGGAGAGCTGCTCGATGTGGTGCACCCCGGGCGGCACGGCGCCCTCGTACATCCGGGCCGCCACCTGCGCGGCGACCAGGCCCGTGATGCGCGCCTGGGAGCGCGCGGTCAGGATGCGCACCGCCCTCCTGCCCTGGCGGTGCGCGTCGGCCCGTACCGCGAAGTCCTCGCCGCCCGCCGCCATCCGCGCGAGCGCCGCGCTCAGCACGCCGTCCAGGCGGGCCAGCCGCGCGGCGCGGAACACCCCCGCCCTGCGCAGCCCGAAGAGCAGGGCGGTCAGCGGTCCCGAGCCGATGCTGAGCCGCGTGGTCACGGCCGGGGTCCCCAGCGTGCGGCGCAGCGTGAACTGGTCGGAGAGCGGAAACGGGTGGTGGGTCCGCGTGCCGTGCGGCGGCGGCACGGTGACCCGCAACGGGCGCGCCCCGGCGGCACGTTCGGCCGCGGGCTCGGTGACGGTGCGGCACACCGCCTCCCTGCCGTGCTTCTCCCCCGCGCCGAGCAGCACCGAGAGGTCGATGCGCTCGGCGCCGCCGACCTCCTCGTGCACCCGCCGGGCCAGCAGGTTGGTGAGCCCGGGCGCGACGCCGACGCTGAGCACGGCCGAGGCCCCGTACGCGCGGGCGACGCCGTCGTACTGCTCGACCGCCCCGATCACGCGGCGGTCGGCCGTGACGTCGACCAGGCCGGTGCCGCGCTCGAAGAGCAGCGGCGCCGGGTGCTCCCGCGCGCTGCGCGGGGTGACGGCGAGGACCACCAAGCGGACGCCGCGCAGGGCGCGTTCGAGCGCGGCGCGGTCGGCGAGGTCGGCACGCGCGGCCAGCAGCCTGCCGTCGGAACCCGCGGCGAAGGCCGCAGCCTGCTCACCGTCGCGGCCCGCCACCACCACCCGGCCCGGCAGCAGTTCGCCCAGCGCGCGGGCGGCGGGCCTGCCCACCGCGCCATAGCCGCCGAGGACGAGCACACGGTCCCCGCGCGGTTCCGACAACTCCGTCATGGCGGCATCGCAGCAGTGCGGAAAAGCGCGGGCCACGCGGAGACGTGAATTCCCGATGGCCGGTGGAACAACGCCGCATTCCGGGGCACATCAGCATATCCGCGCGGCACGTGGACGCGCCGGAGCGCCCGCCTCCGCGCGTACGGCGCGCTGCCTCAGCACAGACCGAGCGCAGGCCGTACGCCGTGTCGGCGCACACACCCGGCGCTCCCCCGCCCCGCCCTACACGCTCAAGTGCGCCAGCTTGTCCGGGTTGGTGATCACGTACACGCACTGCACCCGGCCCTCCGCCACGTCCAGGACGAACGCGGCGACGGCGCGGCCCTGCCCGTGGGCGACGACCGCGGGGGCGCCGTTGAGCTCGGCGAAGCCGAAGCCCTCGGCGTACCGCTCGCCCTGCGTGCCGATCGCGGCGAGGAAGCGGCCCACCTTGTCGGCCGAGGTGATGACCCGCGGCGGCGCCTTGGCCTTGCCGCCGCTGTCGCCGATGAGGCGCGCGTCGGGCGCGAGCACCGAGAGCAGCCCCTCCAGATCGCCGCCGGTCGCCGCGGTCAGGAAGCGCTCGGTCAGGTCCCGTTGCTGCTCCGCGTCCACCTCGAAGCGGGGGCGGCGCTCGGCGACGTGCTTGCGCGCCCGCCCGGCGAGCTGCCGCACAGCGGGCTCCTCACGGTCCAGGGCCTCGGCGATCTCCGCGTACGGGAAGCCGAAGGCCTCGCGCAGCACGAACACCGCGCGCTCCAGCGGCGAGAGCGACTCAAGGACCACCAGCACGGCCAGCGAGACGGACTCGGTCAGCACGACGCGGTCGGCGCCCTCCGGCGGCGCCGTCCCGGCCATGTCGGTGGGCAGCGGCTCGGGCAGCCACTGGCCGACGTAGGTCTCACGGCGCGTCTGCGCCTGGCGCAGCCGGTCGATCGCCAGCCGCGTGGTGACCCGTACGAGGAAGGCGCGGGGATCGCGCACCGCCTCGCGCTCGGCGCCCGCCCAGCGCAGCCAGGCCTCCTGCACGGTGTCCTCGGCGTCGGCGACCCGGCCGAGCATCCGGTAGGCCACGCCCTCCAGTACGGGGCGGTGCTCCTCGAAGACGTCCGTTGCGGTCCCGCCGGGGGCCGCGCCCTCCTCGTCCGTCACGCGCTCATCCTCGTCACCCGCTCATCATGGCATCGGCACGCTGCGCCGACGGCAACCGCCTTCCCCGCAGGGGTCGTTGCTGACATCGTGTCCAAGAGAGGTGCCGCCGCCGGTCACCGCCGTACCGGCCCTGCGCCACCGCCCGCCCTACGGCCTCCGCCGTACGGTCCGATCCGCCCGAGGAGTGGTGTCCCATGCCCGCGATCGCCTCACCGCATCCGCCCGTCCGCGTCTCCGACTCCGTGGTCCGCGTCTCGGCCCCGGGCCTGCCGCCGTTCGAGGTGGTCTACGAACGGCGCGGCGACGGCGAGCCCGTGGTGCTGCTGCACGGCATCGGCCACCACTGGCAGGCCTGGGAGCCGGTCCTGAACGTCCTCTCCGCCTCGCACGACGTCATCGCGCCCGACCTCCCGGGCTTCGGCGTCTCGCCGCCGCTGCCCGACGGACTCTCGTACGAGATCGACAGCGTGGTCCCCGCGCTGGCCGCCGCCTTCGAGGCCCTGGGCGTGCGGCGCCCGCACGTGGTGGGCAACTCGCTGGGCGGGCTGCTGGCCCTGGAGCTCGGGCTGCACGGCCACGCGCGCTCGGTGACGGCCCTCTCCCCCGCGGGCTTCTGGGTGGACTGGGAACGGCGCTGGGCGTACGGGGTGCTGCTCGGCATGCGGGCCGGCGCCAAGTCGCTGCCCGAGCCCGCTGTGCGGCTGCTCGCCCGCAGCGCCGCCGGGCGCGCGGCGCTGACCAGCTCCATCTACGCGCGGCCCGGGCGGCGTTCGCCCGAGGCCGTGGTCGCGGAGACCCGCGCGCTGCGGGAGGCCACCGGCTTCGCGCCGACGCTGGCCGCGGGCCGCAGGCCCGACGCGCTCTTCGACGGCGACCTCGCGCACATCCCGGTCACGGTGGCCTGGGGCGACCGCGACATGCTGCTGCTCAAGCGCCAGGGCATCCGCGCCAAGAAGCTGCTCCCGCACGCCCGGCTGGTCCGGCTGCGCGGCTGCGGCCACGTCCCGATGAACGACGACCCGGCGACGGTGGCCAGGGTCATCGGCGACACGGTGCGGAGCGCCGCGGCGCGGTGACCTGCGGGCCGGGGTGCGGTGAGTGAGCGCTCTCGGCGTGGGGCTTATGCCGGATGCGGCGAGAGTGTTCACTGGGGCTTCTGTTCTGCGGCACGCGGAGCGGCTATATGTCGGCTTCGCGTACGACACAGAGGAGGCCCCCACCCATGACGCACCCGAAACACGAGGTCCACGACGACCGCGCGGCACGCCTGAATTCCTCGGCGCCCGCGCGGCGTTCCGTGCTGCGCGGCTCGCTCGCCGCCTCGGCGGCGCTGGCTGCCCCGGCGATCACCGGGGCAGCCCCGGCGCAGGCGCTCGGCGGGCGCCCGGCCGCCAAGTGGGGCGTGCAGGTGGGGGACGTGACCTCGTCCTCGGGGCTGGTGTGGGCGCGCGCCGACAGGCCCGCGCGAATGGTGGTGGAGACGGCGGCGACCGAGAGCTTCCGCGGCGCGCGGCGCTGGCACGGGCCGCTCATCGGGCCCGGCACGGACTTCACCGGGCGCACCCCGCTGCACGGCCTGCCCGCGGGTGAACAGGTCCACTACCGCGTGCTGCTGGCCGACCCCGATGACCCGCGGCGCACCGGCGAACCGGTCACCGGCACCTTCCGCACCGCGCCGGAGGGACGGCGCGCGGGGGTGCGCTTCGTGTGGTCGGGCGACCTGGCGGGCCAGGGCTGGGGCATCAACCCGGACCGCGGCGGCTACCGGATCTTCTCGGAGATGCGCGGCCTGGACCCGGACTTCTACCTCAACAGCGGCGACACCATCTACGCCGACAACCCCATCGAGGCGAAGGTGAAGCTCCCCGACGGCCGGGTCTGGCGGAACATCACCACCGAGGAGAAGTCCAAGGTCGCCGAGACGCTCAAGGAGTTCCGCGGGAACTTCCGCTACAACCTGCTGGACCACAATCTCCGCGACTTCAACGCGCAGGTGCCCACCCTGGTCCAGTGGGACGACCACGAGGTCACCAACAACTGGTATCCGGGCGAGATCCTGGACGACCCCAAGTACAAGGTGAAGGACGTGGACACGCTCGCCGCACGCGCGCGCCGCGCCTTCAGCGAGTACCACCCGGTGAGCACGCTGCCGCCGGAGGACGAGGACGGCCGCGTGTACCGCGTGGTGCACCGGGGGCCGCTGCTCGATGTGTTCCTGCTCGACATGCGCACGTACCGGAACGCCAACTCGCCCGGCAAGCAGGCACACGACCGGCAGGGCATCCTCGGCGAGCGGCAGCTTCGCTGGCTCAAGCGGGAGCTGTCCCGGTCCCGCGCGGTGTGGAAGGTGATCGCCTCCGACATGCCGCTGGGCCTGGTGATTCCGGACGGCGAGAGCGACTTCGAAGCGGTGGCGCAGGGCGACCCCGGCGCGCCGCTGGGCCGCGAGCTCCAGATCGCCGAGCTGCTGCGGCACATCAAGCACCGGCGGATCACCGGCACGGTGTGGCTGACCGCCGACGTGCACTACACCAGCGCGCAGCACTACCAGCCCTCGCGCGCGGGCTTCCAGGACTTCGCGCCGTTCTGGGAGTTCGTCTCGGGCCCCGTGCACGCGGGCGCCTTCCCCTCGGTGAAGCTGGACGGCACCTTCGGGCCCGAGCAGAAGTTCCTCAGCGCCCCGAAGCGCGCGAACGTCTCCCCCGCCGAGGGCGGCCAGCACTACGGCGGCGTCGAGATCGACGGCGGCAGCGGGGAGCTGACCGTCCGGCTGTACGAGGAGGGCCGGCGCGAGCTCTTCGTGAAGACCTTGCAGCCGGGGCTCGTGGGGCAGTGAGCCCCGTGGGCGAGTGAGCCCCGCTGGTGGGTGAGCGGGCCGGTGACCGCGCTGGGCGTCCTGTCAGTGGGCTGCGCGATACTCGGGCGGTGTGACGTACCAGCACCTCTCCGAACCGGCCGGCTTCACCTACCGCGACATAGGCGCGACCCGGGAGGGGCGCACCCCGGCGGGCTTCGGCGCGCTGGCGGTGCGCACCCGACTGGGCACGGGGGACGCGGTGTTCGCCGCGGCCGAGCGCGCGCTCATGGAGTGGCGGATGCACCGCGCCATGGGCGTGCGGATCGACGCGAGCGCGGAGCGCGCCGCACCGGGCGTGCGGGTCACGGTCGGGCTCGGCGTCGGGCCGCTGCGGGTGCACGGACCCTGCGAGGTGGTCTGGACGGTCTCCGGAGAGGACCGCGCGGGCTGGGCGTACGGCACGCTGCCCGGGCATCCGGAGTGCGGCGAGGAGGCGTTCCTGCTCACCCGCGAACGGCGGCGCGGCGCGCGCGGGCCCGGTACGGTGTGGCTCACGGTGTCCGCGTTCTCCCGGCCCGCGGTGTGGTGGGCGAGGGCGGCGGGTCCGCTGGTCCCGGTCTTCCAGCGGGCCTACGCGCACCGCTGCGGCACGGTCCTGCGGAGGCTCGCGACCGAGGCGGCCGCATAAAAAGGGCGTCAAGGCACATATGCATCCTTAACTCATCGGTCACAGAGCATTCTTGATCACGCAATACCTCTGCGTGAGGCTTGATGCCATGACAGAGAACCCGAGCTCCAGGAAATCCCCGCGCCCCCGCACGCCCCGCCAAGGGGGCCTGCTCGCCGCCCTGTTCGGCGCCATGGGCCGGACGCGGCACGCACACGGGCACACCGATTCGCCACCCGGGAACGACGGCCCCGGGCTCGATACCGGCGCCGCAGCGACCGGAGAGTCCTCCCCCGTACCGGGCGGAGAGACGTCGCTGTGGCGGATGCGCACGACCGTACGGGACGAGCCGGGCTCCCTCGCCGCGCTGTGCACCGCGCTGGCCCGGCACGCCACCGACATCCTCTCCCTCCAGACGCACCCGCTGGGCCTGCGCCCCGAGGAGCCGCGGGCCGGCGAGGAGCCGCCGACGGCCGCCGGAGAGCCGCTGACGGCCGGGTCGGCCGGGCGGTCGCGGGGCGCCGGTGAGCGCACCGTGGACGAGTTCCTGCTGCGCGCGCCGCGTGCGCTGGACGGCGACGCGCTGCGGCGGCTCGTGGCGGAGGCGGGCGGCGAGGACACCTGGCTGGAGCGCGCCGACGCGCACGACCTGGTGGACGCGCCCGCGCGGATGCTGTCCCTGGCCACCCGCACCGCGCTGGACGCCGCCGAACTGCCGCTGGCGCTGCGCGAGTTGCTGGGCCGCTGCACGCTCAAGTCGATCCCCGCGGTCTCCCCTTCGGGGCAGCCGCTTTCCGGGGAGATCCCGCCCGAGGGCGTGTGGGAGGACCACGTGCTGCGGCTGCCCGACCCCTCCGGCGGGCAGATCGTGATCGAGCGGCCGCACCTGCCGTTCACGCCCACGGAGTTCGCCCGCGCCCGCGCGCTGGTCGAGCTGGACGCGCGGCTGGGCCAGCGGCTGCCGCGCCGGAGGGACGCGCTGACCCTGCCGGAGGGCCAGGAGATCACCGTGCGCCGGGCCGACACCCGGGACCTGGAGGCGGCCCGCGCGATGCACGAGCGCTGCTCGCGGCGCACCCTCTCGCTGCGCTACCACGGCCCGGTCGGGGACGCCGACCGCTACCTCAACCACCTGCTCTCGCCCCGCTTCGGGCGCACCCTGGCCGTGGAGACCGCCTCGGGACGGCTGGTCGCGCTGGGGCATCTGCTGTGGGACGGCGAGGAGTCGGAGGCGGCGCTGCTGGTCGAGGATGACTGGCAGCAGCGCGGCATCGGCGCCGAACTCCTGCGCCGGCTGGTCGCGCTGGCCGCCGAGGCCCGCTCGGAGTGCGTGTACGCGGTGACCCAGGCGTCCAACACCGGCATGGTCGCGGCCATGCGGGGGCTGGGACTTCCGCTGGACTACCAGGTGGAGGAGGGCACCCTGGTGATCACCGCGCGGCTGGCGAGGAGCGGCGCGGTCGAGGGCGGCCCGGCGGGGAGCGTCGGCGGCGGAGCGGAGGAGAACGCGGCGCCGGCCGAACGCGGCTGACGCGGCATCAGGCGGCTCGTGGGCCCGCGGTCCGTGGATCGCGGGCCCCCTCTGCTACCCGGCCCACACCCCACAAACCTGATTTCTTTCGAATGTGACGCGCTACACACCCGTTCGATGCTGCGTTACCAGAGGTTTCGGTGCACTCTGGTGGTGTGCCGGAAGAAAGGCACCCGCGCCGCGCGCGCGGGGTGGCCTTCATGACCCGGCCGCATTCCGGGTAACAACCGTCTCCAGTCTCTTATCCCTTGGAGTCCGCTATGACCTCGATGTGGGCTGCTCTCTCCCTCGAAGCGCTCGTGCTGTTCGGCGCGACCAGTGCCGTCGTCAGCGTGCTGCGCAACCGTCTCCGCGGTGCCGCCGCCGCGCAAACGCCGCAGGGATAAGACCAGGGGCCCGGCGGTCAACTCGCCGGTGGCGCACCGCAGTCGGGGTGCTTTCACCCTCCACGCACTCGGTGCCGCACACCCCACCGGTCCGCCGGGCCGGCTCCCCGTGCTCCCGTACGAGCCTTTTCCACCGCGATCCGTATCCGCGTCGATTCGCCGTCGCACCGATCCGTAACCGCTTCGACAAACGCTTCGACAACTGCGGTGTGCGGCAACGGCGTTCCGTCATGACGTCGTCGCGCCGTTCCGCGATCCCCCGCGCAGCAGAAGTCGCCTCCGCGCAGCAGAATGGGCGTGGCGGCCGCCGATACCGGCCGTCACGCCCATTCCACGCGGGCTTCTCCCCTGTCGGGCTCCGCCCGCCGTGAGGCTGTGCGGATCAGGCCGCGCTCGCCGCCGCCATCTCCCGTGCCTCCTCGCGGGTCGACGCGGCCGGGGGCGACCCGGGCAGCGGCTTGCGCGCGGACTCGGCGGCGAACCAGCAGGCGATGGCGCCGATGATCCCCGCGCCCATCAGGTAGTAGCCGGGCACGTTGATGTCCCCGGTGCTCTCCACCAGCAGGGCGTTCACGACCGCCGTCGTACCGCCGAACAGCGAGACCGACAGGTTGAAGGCGATCGACAGACCGCCGTAGCGGATCTCCGTCGGGAAGAGCGCGGGCAGCGTGGACGGCATGGTGCTGTTGAAGCAGAGCAGCATCAGCGACATCAGCGCGAGGCCCGCACCGACCGTGACCATGGTGTTCTGCTGGATCAGCAGCACCGAGGGCAGGCCGAGCACGACCAGCATGGCGCAGCCGAAGTAGATGACCGGCTTCCGTCCGATGCGGTCGGACAGCCGGCCCACGAAGGTGATGAGCACCATGCCCAGCGCCAGCACGCCGATCTCCAGGATCTGTGCCCAGGTGGTGCTGATCGAGGGCGCGTACTTGCCGATGTACTCCAGCATGTACGTGGTGAGCATGTAGTTGGTGACGTTGAAGACGAGCACCAGGCCCATGCACACCAGCATCGGCCGCCAGTACTTGGCGAAGATCTTCTTGATCTCCTTGAGGGTCTGGTTGCCCTCGCGGCCCTCCGACTCGGCGGCCACGGCCTGGAACGCCGGGGTGTCCTCCAGCTTCAGCCGGAGGTAGAGGCCGATGATGCCGATCGGGCCCGAGATCAGGAACGGAATGCGCCAGCCCCAGCTCAGCAGCGCCTCGTGCGACATGACGCCGGGGAGCTGGATGACCAGCGCGACGACGCCGCCGAAGAGGTAGCCGGTCAGCGTGCCGAACTCCAGCCAGCTCCCGAGGAAGCCGCGCTTCTTGTCGGGCGCGTACTCCGAGATGAAGGTCATCGCGCCGCCGTACTCGCCGCCGGTGGAGAAGCCCTGCACGAGGCGGGCCAGCAGCATGAGCATCGGGGCGACGGGGCCCCAGGTCGAATAGCCGGGGATGAAGGCGATGGCGAAGGTTCCGATCGCCATCAGGATGACGGTGATGGACAGCACCTTGGTGCGCCCGATCCGGTCACCGAGCGGGCCGAAGAACATGCCGCCGAGCGGGCGCACCAGGAAGGCGACGGCAAAGAGTCCGAGCGTCCCGATCATGCCGACCGTTTCGCTTGCCCCCGTGAAGAACACCGCGGTGATAACCGGCGTCAGATTGGCGAAGACCCCGAAGTCGAACCACTCGGTAATGTTGCCGATGGCGGCAGCACCGATGGCCCGTTTGATGATTCCCGGGTCGGTCACCGTTATCTCTTCGTCCCGCAGCGGCTTCCCGCCCGTAGGCTCTGATAGTTCAGCCACCACAAGAAACTCCTGTCCTACATCACCCCCGGCACTGCCTGCCGGAGGCGCACTTCGGCACGGCCCGGGCCGATACCACCGGGCCGTCGAGCCGTGCTCCGTACGGACCCCAACCCTAGGGGGTTGGATTTCGCCACTGGCCAAACTCCCGGGCGGAATAAGAACGATGTCCGAATACGCACGATGTATCGAGCAACTGGTTTTGGGTTCGCCTTGGCTCTGGCTGACTCCCCGTTGACCTTTTTTGACTTTCCCTTTACGCACCATGGGCCGACGACCGGCTCTCGGTAATTTCCCGGTGCTGACTTCCCCGTGACTCATTGCACAGGCGATGTACGCCCGTTGGCCGCCGTTTGCTCCCAACTCCGCTTCCCCGTAAGGCCGTTGACGTCCCGGGCACCTCTGCCGACCCATGGAGTGAAGGGCGGGTGACGCGGCGTCGCGCGTGGGCGAGGATGGGCCGCATGTCCGATGCATCGAAGGCCCCCACAGCCGCGGCCCCGCTGCCGCGCCAAGTCGCCGACGCGTACGTGGACGCGCTGGTCGAACTCGACCCCATCACCGGCACCTTTCTCGGGATCTCCGAGAGCCACGGGAAGCTGCCCGACTTCTCGCCCGAGGGGCAGGAGGCGATGGCCGAGCTGAGCCGCGAGACGCTGCGCAGCCTTGCCGACGCCGAGCGCAGGCCCGGCGGCGACTCCGACGCCGAGCGCCGCTGCGCCCGCCTGCTCCGCGAGCGGCTGCACGCGGAGCTCGCCGTGCACGAGGCCGAGGAGGGGCTGCGCGCGGTCAGCAACCTCAATTCGCCCGCGCACTCCATCCGCAGCGTCCTCACCATCACGCCCTCCGAGACCGAGGACGACTGGGCGGCGGTGGCCCGGCGGCTGCGGGCGGTCCCGGCCGCGCTGGAGGGGTACCGCGCCTCCCTCGGCCTGGGCCTGGAGCGCAAGCTGCCCGCGGGTCCGCGCCAGGTGTCCACCGTGATCGGCCAGCTCAGCGAGTGGATCGGCGAGTCCGAGCAGGGCGAGCCGCAGGAGGACGGGAGCTGGTTCGTCTCGTTCGCCGCGCAGGGCCCCGAGGCGCTGCGCGCCGAGCTGGCGGAGGCCGCGACCGAGGCCACCGGCGCGTTCCGCGCGCTGCGCGACTGGATGCGCGATGTGTACGCGCCGGGCGTCGAGGGCGCCCCCGAGACCGTCGGCCGCGAGCGGTACGCGCGCTGGGCCCGCTACTGGAACGGCGCCGACCTGGACCTGGACGAGGCCTACGCGTACGGCTGGTCCGAGTACCACCGGCTGCTCGCGGAGATGCGCACCGAGGCGGAGAAGATCCTGCCCGGCGCGAAGACCCCGTGGGAGGCGCTGCGCCACCTGGACACGCACGGCGAGGCCGTGGAGGGCGTGGACGAGGTGCAGCGCTGGCTCCAGTCGCTGATGGACGAGGCGATCGAGGAGCTGGACGGCACCCACTTCGAGCTGGCCGACCGGGTCAAGCGGGTGGAGTCCTGCATCGCGCCGCCCGGCAGCGCGGCCGCGCCGTACTACACGCAGCCCTCGCTGGACTTCTCACGGCCCGGCCGCACCTGGCTGCCGACCATGGGCGAGACCCGCTTCCCGGTCTACGACCTGGTGTCCACCTGGTATCACGAGGGAGTTCCCGGCCACCATCTGCAGCTCGCGCAGTGGCTGCACGTCGCCGACCAGCTCTCCAACTACCAGACCTCGGTGGGCATGGTCAGCGCCAACGCCGAGGGCTGGGCGCTGTACGCGGAGCGGCTGATGGACGAGCTGGGCTTCCTGCGCACCGCCGAGCGCCGGCTCGGGTATCTGGACGCCCAGATGATGCGGGCCGCGCGCGTGATCGTGGACATCGGCATGCACCTGGAGCTGGAGATCCCCGGCGACTCCCCGTACCACCCCGGTGAGCGGTGGACGCCGGAGCTGGCGCAGGAGTTCTTCGGCATGCACAGCGGGCGTCCCGCCGACTTCGTGGAGAGCGAGCTGGTGCGCTATCTGGGCATGCCGGGCCAGGCCATCGGCTACAAGCTCGGCGAGCGCGCGTGGCTGACCGGGCGTGCCGCGGCGCAGAAGGCGCACGGCGACGCGTTCGACGCGAAGAAGTGGCACATGGCGGCGCTGTCCCAGGGGTCGCTCGGACTCGACGACCTGGTGGCGGAGCTCTCCGCGCTGTAGCAGTGCGCACGGCGTGTGGGGCGCCGTGCGTCGGGCGTACGAGGGCCGGGTGCCCCTCCCTCGGCGGAGGGGCGCCCGGCCCTCACGCATGCTGCGGGGCGCGGGCGCGCCGGGGTCAACGGGCGAAGCCGCCCTCGGAGTTGATCACCTCGCCGGTGATCCAGGACGCCTCGTCGGTGGCCAGCCAGCACAGCAGCCGCGCCGGGGTGTCAGGATCGGCCCAGCGCCCGCCGGGGAACATCGCCGCGACCGCCGCGTGCTGCGCGCCCTCCAGGTAGCCGGTGTCCACCGGGCCCGGATTGACCGCGTTCACGGTGATCCGCAGCGGCCCGAGCGCGGTGGCGAGGGTGCGTACGGAGGAGGCGAGCGCGCCCTTGGCCAGCCCGTACGCGATCTCCTCCGGCATGCCGCCGCGCACGTCCTGGCCCGAGGTCATGAACAGCAGGCTCCCGTGCGGGGCCCCGGCCGGCCGCGGCTGACGCGCGAGGGCCTGCGCGAGCAGCACGGCGGAGCGGGCGTCGGTCGCCCAGTGCGCGTCGAGCATCCCCGCGTCCACGGCGCCCTCGCCGACCAGCGGCCCGTCGCCGCCGCTCAGCGCGTGATTGGCGACGAGCACGTCCAGCCGCTCGGCACCGAGCGCCTCGGTGGCCTCGGTCACGAGCCGCGCCGGGGTGTCGGGGTGGGAGAGGTCGCCGGGTCCGTGCGCGATCACGGCGCCCTCGGCCGCGAGCGCGCGCACGTCGCGGGCCAGCGCCTCGGGCCCGTCCGGGTCGGCGCCCCAGGGCCGCGCGCTGTCGTGCGGCGTGTGGTGGTGCAGATAGACGTGCGCCCCGTACGCGGCGAGCCGGCGGGCGACGGCGTACCCGATCCCCGCCCGCCGGCTGGCCCCCGTGACCAGCGCGGCCCGCCCCCGCAACGGCAGCGGGTCACGGTACGGGGGCTCGGGCGCGGCCCCGGGTGTGGAAGTCCCATGCATGGGGCCGACTTTGCGTGGTGCGGTGCGGGGTGTCACGCGAATTTCCCGGTGTCGCGTGCTTCCCGGCCTCGCGTGTCGGCGCAAGGTCCGCTCCGACCGCCGGCCGCCACCGCTGTGGTCGTACGCCGCTGCGGCGGATGCCTCTTTTGCGGGGTCCAAGTCGTTGCTCCGCCGCAGCGGAAAGCAGTCCCTCGCGGACCGGTCGGCGGTGACGGCGGGGCGTCGGCTCAGGTGTCGGACTCCAGGATCCGGTCGCTCATGCGGTCCGACCACGCCGCGATCGTCAGTGACGGGTTGGTGCCCACGGAGCCCGGCATCGCCGCGCCGTCGGACACGTACAGGCCGGGGTGGCCGTACACCTCTCCGTACGGGTCGCAGACGCCCTCCGCGATGTGGCGGCCCATCGGGGCGCCGCCCAAGGGGTGCACCGTCACGATGCGGCGCAGGAACCACAGCGGGTTGTCCATGTAGTGCGCGTCCAACTGCTGTGCCAGGTCCCGCATGGTGGCGCGCACCCGCTCGAAGTACGCGGTGCTGGTGCGGGTGGTCCACAGCACGTCCAGGTAGCCGTCCTTCAACCGGCCCTTGCCGTCCGGCACATCGCGCCCCATGCCCAGCAGCGGCAGCGCGCCGGCGGACAGCGCGCCGTTGCCGATCAGCCGGGAGATCTCGTCGCCGATGCGCCGGTCGGAGCGCCCCTGCCACAGGCCCAGCAGCCAGCGGGTGGCGAACTCGGCGGTGCGGAACAGGTTCCCGTACACATCGGCCGAGCCCGCGAGCCAGTCGGTGAAGCCGGGGTAGCCGCCGTCCTCGACGTAGTAGCCGCGCCCGCCCGCGCCGTCGCCGTCGGCCTCGTCGCCGATCCGCACCGCGCTGGTGATCACGGGCCCGCGGGTGGCGTCGTACCCGGTGCCCGGAATGCTCCCCGCCTCGGGGTCGCGGGGCAGCAGGAAGGTCAGCAGGTCGCCGTTGCCGGACATGCGGGTGCCCAGCGCCGGGCTCAGCCCGGGCAGCCGCACCCGGTTCTTGAGCAGCAGATACGTGGTGCCGTACGTACCAGCACCCAGGATCAGCCGGTCGCAGGTGACGGTGCGCTCGGGCAGCGCGCGGGTGTCGGTGCGGCTCCCCTCGGACTCCGGCGCGTGCTCCACGTACCGCACCTGGTAGCCGCGTCCCGCGTCCCGCACGCCGAAGGTGCGCACCTCGCAGCGGGTGCGGATCTGCGCGGGGCAGGGGCGCGCCGCGGCGGCAGCGGAGAGATAGGTGTGGTCGAGGGTGTTCTTGGACCCGTCGTTGCAGCCGATGTCGCACTCCCCGCACAGCCGGCAGGTGCGCCGCGGCACGCCGTGCAGATTGGCGTAGCCGGGGTCGGCGAGCGGCACGCCGATGGCGGGCTCGTCGCCCGGGCGGGCCGCGAAGCTGACGGCCAGCGGCGGGAGCTGCCAGTCGAGCCCCAGCTTCTCCGCCGCCTCGCGCATCGCGTGGGTCTTCGCGGTGCTCGCGTACGCGGGCCGGCGCAGCGGGTACGGGGTGGCGCCGAGCATCCGCTCCACCCGCTCGTAGTGCGGGTCGAGGTCGGCGCGGGTGACGGGCCAGTTCTCATACCCTCCGCCGGGCAGCGGCTGCTGCCGCACGAACCACTTCTCGTCCTTGCGCAGCAGCACGTTGGCGTAGAGCAGGGAGCCGCCGCCCAGGCCGCTGGAGACGACCGAGCCGAAGCCGCGGAAGGACCACACGTCGAACATGCCGTGCAGTCCCTCGCTCGGATCCCAGAAGGCCCGGCTCATCGCCCGCGGCGTGCGCGGGAAGCTGCCCGGCGGGTACGGGCGCCCGCGCTCCAGCACCAGCACCCGCTTCCCGGCCTCGGCGAGCCGGTACGCGGCGACCGAGGCGCCGAAGCCCGAGCCGACGACGACGGCGTCCATGTGCTCGGGGGTGGACGTCATGGGCGGTTCCCCCATTCGCTTTCGCTATGACGTTGTGTGGTCTGAGCGGTGCGGGCGCCGTTGTGATGCGCGCGCAGGGTTGCCGGCCGTGCCAGTCGGCGGGTGCTAGTCGGCGGGCTCCGCACCGGTCTCCGCCGCGAGGCGGCGCAGGCCCTCGTCGCGGCTGATGACGGGGCGGTAGCCCAGCTCGCGCCGGGCCGCGCCGTCGTCGACGGTCATCTCCTGGCCCGAGAGCACCAGGAAGGTGCGGGTCACGGGCGGTTCGCCGCGCAGCGGCAGCAGCCGCCAGGCGGTCTCGCCCGCGCGTGCCACCGCCGCCAGCACCCAGCGCGGGAGCGAGCGGTCGGGCAGCCGCGTACCGGCGGTGGCGGCGAGCGCGGTCAAAAAGGCGCGGAACTCGACGGGTTCGCCGTCGGTGAGGAAGTACGCGCGCCCGCCCGACCCCCGTTCCAGCGCGGCGAGGATGCCCGCGCAGGCGTTGTCCACGTGGCAGGTGGAGGTGCGGTAGCGGCCGCCGTCCACCCACGCGTACCGGCCCCTGCGCACCGCCTCCAGCAGCGCGGGCAGCACCGTGGCGTCGCCCGGGCCCCACACTAGGCGGGGCCGCACCGCCAGGGTGGTCAGGCCCGCCGTGCCGTCGGCGCCCAGCACCATGTCCTCGGCGATGCCCTTGGTCCGCGCGTACTCCCCCACCGGGCGCGACGGGCGCGTCCTGCTCTCGTCCGCGTCGCGCAGCGGGCGGCCGTCGGCGAGCACCGCCTCGGTGCTCACCTGCACCAGGCGGCGCACCCCGGACTCCCGCGCCGCCTCCAGCACGGCGCGGGTGCCGTTGATGTTCACCTCCGCGAACTCCTGTGCCGGGCCCCACTGTCCGGTGAGCGCCGCGGCGTGCACCACCGCGTCGCAGCCCGCCATGCCCTGGCGCAGCGCGGCGCGGTCGCCGAGCGCGCCGCGCACCGGCTCGGCGCCGCGCGCCGCGACCGCGCGCTCCGCGGTGCCGGAGCGCGCGAGCGCCGTCGCGGTGTGCCCGGCCTCCGCGAGCGCGGCCAGCAGATGGCCGCCGAGGAAGCCGGAGCCCCCGGTCACGAACACCTTCACCGTTCTCTCCTCAACTCGCTGCTCGACTCGCTGTGCGGCTCGCTGCTCGCCTCGCGCCCGACGCGCTGCTCGACGGCTCGGCGCCGGGCGGCTCCCCGCCCGGCGCCGCCCTCAACTCCCCGTGCCGCGGGCGCCGGCCAGCGGCGCCCAGGAGGCCAGCGCCTTCGCCGCGACCTCCTGCCCGTGCTCCATGACGCGGCGCGCCACATCGGGCCGGAACCGCAGGAACCCGGACGCCGTGAAGGGCATCCCGGACGGCTCGATCAGCAGCATGTCCACCTGTTTCCTGTCGGTGGTGCCCGGCGCCTCCACGGCCAGCCTGTTCACCGTCTCCGCGTGCCGGTAGTCCGCCATCAGCGCCGCGTACGCGACGTTCTCGGCGAGCAGACCGACCGCCTCCGACAGGGTCTTCGGCGTGGGTGCCGGGCGCTGCGCCCCTCCGGCCGACACCACGATCACCGCGTCCGGCTCGTACGCCAGCGCGGGCTTCAGCGGCGTGTTGGCCACCAGGCCCGCGTCCACGTACTCCGAGGTGCCCACCCGGCCGTTGGCGAACAGCAGCGGTGCTGCCGTCGTCGCCATCAGATGCTCGACGCCCAGGTCGGCGCGCACGAACTCGGGGCCGCGCCGGTGCGCCGGCGGCAGCGCGCTCACGAAGCGGGTCACCCCGGCGCCCGCCTGGTCGACCGCCGAGACGATCACCGTCCGCCCCTCCTCCACCGGCAGCGGCCCCGAGCCGAAGTGCCGGGTGAAGGTACGCCGCGAGCGCGCGGTGTCCAGCAGCCACATCCAGCGCGTGGCGTCCATGACGTACTCCACGAGCCCGTTGCGCGGCCAGCGGAGCAGCTTCCGCACATCGATCAGGTTCCACACATCGAGGCGCGGCCTGAACAGGTCGTCGCAGACGGTGGTCGTCCACAGCTCGGCGAGTTCCTCGGCCTCGGTGCCGGTGCCCAGCGCGTACGCGGTGAGCGCGCCGGCCGACACCCCGGACAGCACCTCGGGGCGCACCCGGGCCTCGGCCAGGGCGCGGGCCACCCCCGCGCTGAAGTACGCGGCGGGGGCGCCCCCTCCGGAGAAGACGACGGCGAGTTTCACGGGGCGCCGCCCTCACCGGGGCCGCGTGCGGGTCCGGTGTCCCCGCCCGGTTCGGCGGCCCGGCCGAGATAGGTGCGGGCCAGCCCCTGCGCGAACAGCAGCGCGTAGGAGCCGAGGGCCTGCCCGGTGTCCAGCAGCCCGCCCGACCAGGGCGTGCGCACCGAGGCGAGCAGCCGCGCGACCTGCGCGGGGGTGAGCCGCAGCACGCCGGCGCCGACCACTTCGCCGTCAGGGCCCGTGCCCCGGTGCAGGCGCACCGCCAGCGTGGTGGTGTCCTCCCACACCCACAGCGGCGCGATCGCGGCCGGGCGGGTGGAGGCGGTCTTGCGCCCGGTGAGGTGGTACGGCGACCCCCGGTGGTGGAAGGTCAGCTCGTACACCATCAGCGGACTGCCGCCGTCCCCGTCTGCCGCGTCCAGACCGCCGTTCCCCGCCACCCGCTGTCCGGGGAAGAGCTGGAACACCCCGTCGGTGAACGGGACGCGGTGTCGCACCCCGGGCAGTTCGACCTCGCCGCTGAGCCGCGCGGGGCGGCGCGGCGGCGTGGTGAAGGCGTGCGTGTCGTCCACCGTGACCAGGGCGTGCAGCACCAGCTCCCAGCCGGTCGACCGCCCTTCGCTCGCGCCCTCCTCCGGTGTGGTCGCGCCCATCGCGAACGGGCCCGCCATCCGCTCGCGGAAGGTCAGCGCCGTGTGGCCGCCCGAGCGGGCGGCGTCCTGTGTCGCCGTTGCCATCGAAGTGCCCCTCCCCGTGCCCAGCCGTCGGTGCCTAGCCCTCGGTGGATTCGCCGGAGCCGCTCCCCGGCTCCCCTGCCCCCTGCTGCTGCGGCTCCGCGCCCTCGCCGTTCTTCCTGGCGGCGGTGGCGGCGTAGTCGGGGTCCCAGCGCGCGTTGGGGTCCACCTTGGCGCGGATGTCCGGGTCGCTGCCGGTCAGCGAGTGCATGTAGCGGAACGCCTGGTTGCGCACGGCGAGTTCGTCGATCCGCGCCACGAACTGCTGGAGCACGCTTCCGGTCAGCTTCTCCGGGTCGACGCCGAGGTAGAGCATCAGCTCGCAGTACCGCTTGGAGCCGCCCTCGGGCCCGGCGAGGTAGTCGGAGCGGATCGCCTTGACGTAGACCGACACGAAGGTCACGCCGCCGCTGGACTGCCGCTCGCGCAGGGCCAGTTGGGTCAGTTCGCGCAGCAGCGTCTCGAAGTGCTCGACGGGTGCGAGGACGATGAACATCCGGGTCGGGTCACCGACCGTGGAGTCCAGCACCTGGTCGGTGAACCGCTCGATGTTCTTGGCGGTGCCGAAGCCCGGCGGCAGCAGGACGGTGCCGAAGCCGAGGTACTTCACCAAGTCGTCGACGGCGGTGGGCAGCCGCCCGGCCCAGTAGCCGAGGAACTGCTGATAGCCGTAGGCGACCCGGTCGTAGAGCGTCTTGAACGGGTTCTGCGGCGTCTCGTGGTACGAGGAGAACTGGCCGAGCCGTACGCTGCCGCCCACCGGCAGCGGCATGTCAGCCCACGCGCCGCGCTCCATCAGCGCGTCGCCCGGGTCCCTGACCAGCCGCGCCGAGTGCTCGATGAACTTCTCGAAGTCGGTGGTCACGAAGCGGTCGTTGGACAGGATCGTGCGCCACTTGTCGATCCGCACGATCCGCACGGTCAGGCTGGTGATCACCCCGTGCCTGCCGGTGCCGGCGAGCACCTGGAAGAAGCGCTCGCGCTGCTGCTCCCGGCTGCACCGGTGCACATCGCCGTCCCAGTCGACGTACTCCAGCTCGCTCACGGTGTCCAGGAACAGCCCGTACCTGTGCGAGGCCGGGCTGATCCCTCCGACCGAGGCGAAGCCGGCCGCGGTGATGTGGTTGTGGTCGCCGACCACGGACAGGCCCAGGCCGCGCTCGCCGAGCGCCACGTCGACGTCGAAGAGCAGCGCCCCGGCCTGCATGGTGCAGGTCAGGTTGTCCTCGTCCACCTCCACGACCCGGTTCATCAGGGTGGTCAGCAGCAGGGTGCCGCCCTCGGCGGTGACCAGGTGGTTGCTGGAGTGCCCGCTGCCGCGCACCACCAGGTGCTCGCCGAGCGTGCGGGCCTCGCGCACCGCGCGCACCACGTCGGCGGTGCCGCGGGGCAGCAGCACCTTGCCCGGCCAGTGCGCCGCGATGTGGGGGTCGCCCACCCGCTCCCAGTCGTACGCCAGGCTCGACAGGGAGTCGTGGGTGAACGTTTCATGACTGCTGGGCTGGTACGCCATCGCCACGTCAGGCTCCGTGTTGTTTGAGGAAGTCGAGCATCCGCGGGAACACGTCGCGATCGGCGCGCTCTCCCATGAAGACGTCCTGGTGGCCGTAGCCGGGGAAGACCGCCAGCTCGTGCCGTCCGGGCGCGACAGCCTCCAGCCGCCTGTGGCACACCACGTTGGCGTCGGTGAAGACCCGGTTGCTGTCGCCGGTGGTCAGCAGCACGGGGGTCTCGTTCTCTGCGGCCCCCGCCAGGTAGTCGTCGGGCAGCGTGTCGTACCGCGGGTCGTTCCTGTCGTACTTGACGGCCCGCCCCGCGACGACCATGGCGCGCACGTGCCGGTAGTAGTGCACACCGGTCGCGCCGTAGAGGTCGCCGCTGCGGCGGTGGGTGATCTCGTGCAGCTTGTTGTGGCTGTAGAGCGCCGGCCATCCCGTGCCCCACATCATGCTGAGCATGTGGCAGGAGCTCTCCTCGCACTCCGGGTGCGCGAGGTCCACGAGCTTCGCGAACGCCCAGGCGGGCGTGAAGCGCGGCTCGTAGGCCCAGCGCGGGTCGAGGTACGGGAAGCCCAGCACGTACTCGGTCAGGCCCGGCGCGACGAACAGCTTGATCCGGGACCAGTCGGGCACGCGCGGGGTGAGCGCCGCGCTGTTGAGGATGACGCTGGTGATGCCGTCCACCGCGCCGCCGAAGAGGCTCATGGCGAAGGACACCGAGCCCAGGCAGTGCGCGATGACATGGATGCGCCGGTCGTGCCCGACCGCCTCGCGCAGCTTCGCGAGCGCCGCCGGATAGTCGTAGAGCGCGATGTCGTCCATGGAGAAGCGGTGCCGCCCGCGGTTGTACGGGTGGCGGTTGCTCATCCGGTAGTCCAGCGTCCACACGTCGCCATAGCCGTTGTCCAGCAGGAAGCGGACCAGGTTCTGGTGCTCGGGCATGATGAACATGTCGCTCGACGTGGTCAGTCCGTGGATCACCAGCACCACGTCGTCGCCCCCGCCGCGCTGGAAGCGCAGCATGCTCAGGCCGAGGCCGTCGTCCGTGGTGAACGGGTGCGTGCTGATGTCGGCGTCCGGGACGCCCTCGAGCGTGTAGAGCGGTATGCGCGGGATGGTGCGAGACACGTCAGCCCCCCTGACGTACGGCCCCTGACGGGCCCTCCACCGATCGTTTACATGCGTTCGTTTACATGCGTGCACGCGCTGTGGGATCCAGGACGGTACGGAGGGCCCCAAGCGGCGTCAAGCGCCGTATCCCGCCCGGGAATTGGCCGGAAATCCGACTGTTTTCCCGGCCTTCCCGGCTGAGCGGGGTGCGCTACCGCGAACGCCGTACACACTCCGGACGCGCGTCATGGAGTGGTTGCGCACCAACGTCCCCGCACCCAACGGGGACCGGAGCCCCCTACCCGCTCACCACCGCGTGGTGCCTCAGCCGCGACCCCCGCCGGGACTTGAGCACCTCCAACTGCGCCCCCACCCGCTGCCGCAGATCAGCGACGTGGCTGACGATCCCCACGCAACGGTCCCTCTCCCGCAGCGAGTCCAACACGTCCAGCACCTCATCCAACGTCTCCGCGTCCAGGCTCCCGAAGCCCTCGTCGATGAAGAGCGTGTCGAGCCGCGTCCCCCCGGACTCCTCGGTGACCACGTCGGCGAGCCCGAGCGCGAGCGCGAGCGAGGCCGAGAAGGTCTCGCCGCCGGAGAGCGTCGCGGTGTCCCGCTCGACACCGGTCCACGCGTCGATGACGTGCAGCCCCAGCCCGGACCGCCCGCGCCCTGACATCTCGTCGCTGTGCACCAGCGTGTAGCGCCCGCCCGACATCCGCGCCAGCCGCACGCTCGCCGCGGCCGCGACCTGCTCCAGGCGCGCGGCCAGCACATAGGTCTCCAGCCGCATCTTGAGCGCGTTCTCCGCCGCGGTGCCGGCGGCCAACTGCGCGAGCCGCGCGGTGCGTTCGTACCGCGTGCGCAGCGGCGCCAGCCGTCGTACGTCCTCCGCCGCGCGCCCCGACAGCCGGTCGAGCTCGGCGCAGCGCTTGCCCGCCGCGGTCTCGCCGCTCGCCGCGTCCTGCAACCGCGCCGCCGCCGCGGCGAGCGAGCGCTCGGCGCCCTCGACGTCCGCCGCCGGACGCGAAGCAGCCGCGGCCAGCACCACATCGTCCAACTCGGCGGCCACGGCGGCCCGTTCGGCCTGCCACTGCTCCAGCCCGCGCCGCAGCGCCTGCTGCTCCGCCTCGCCGAGCACGGCCTCGGCGGCGGCCTGCGGCGTACCGAATCCCGCGCGGTACGCCGCGTCCGCGAGCCTGTCGTCGGCGTCCTTGAGCCGCTGCGCCGTGGACCGCGCGGACCGCGCCGCCTCCGCCGCCTCGGCCAGCGCCGCCGCACGCGACTCCAGCGCCGCGGCGCGCTCGGCGACGCTGGACGCCGCGCCCCGCACCTGCCGCACCTCCTCGACCAGGGACTCCCGCTCGCGCAGCAGGGCCTCGCGCTGCGACGTACGGGAGGCGACGCGCTGCCCGGCCTCCTGCTGCTGGGCGAGGCGGCGCGCGTGCTCGCGCTCGGCGGCGTCCAGCGCCTCGCGGGCCGCGTGCGCGTCGGCGGCCGCCGCGTGCGCCGACGCGTGCTCGCGCTCCAGCCGCGCCGCCTCCTGGGCCAGCAGCTCCGCGCTCTCCTCGCCCGACTCGGCGCGGGCGGCCGCCAGGTGCTCGCGCACGGCCGAGGCCCGCTGCTCGGCGCGCTCGCGCTCCGCCTCGGCCTCCCGGTGCGCGGCGAGCGCGGCGTCCTCCGCCGCGCGGTCCACATGCCCCTCCCCGGGCCGCGCCGGATCGGGGTGCTCGGGCGAACCGCACACCTTGCACGGCTCCCCGTCCCGCAGCCCCTCGGCGAGCTCGGCGGCGAAACCGCGCAGCCGCCGGTCCTTGAGGTCCAGCCAGTGCTCGTACGCCGCGGCCGCGCGCTCCCTCGCGCTCAGCAGCCCCTCGTCGGCCCGGCGCCGCTCCTCCTCGTGCCGGTCCCTGCGCCCGGCGGCCTCGGCGCGGCGCCGCGCGGAGTCGAGCTGCGCGCCGAGCTGTTCGGCGCGGGTGGCGGCCTCGTGGGCCGCGTCGATGCGGCGGGTGTGCGCCTCGCGCGCGGACTCCCAGCCCGAGAGCCACTCCTCGGCCTCGCGCAGCGCCTCGTCGTCGGCGCGGGAATCGCGCTCCAGCACGGCGAGTTCGTCCCCGATGCGGGAGGCGCGCTGCTCGGAGCGGCGCGCGGAGTCCAGCGCCCCCAGCTCCTGGCGTGCGGCCCGCTCCAGCTCGGTCAGCCGCTCGGGCGGCGCCTCGGCCACCGACTCCACCGTGTCCGCCGGGGCCATCGGGTCCGCCGGATCGCCGCCTTTACGGGACTCCGGCTGCTCCAACAACCGCGCCCGGCACCGGCGTTCGGCCTCGGCGGCCTGCGCGTGCTCGGCCTGCGCCGACTCGCGCAGCCCGAGCGCCGGTGCCACGGCATCCGCGGAACGGGCGCGCTCCAGCCGCTCCCGCACGCGCTCCTGCTCCGGCGCCCGCTCCTCCAGCTCGGCGGCGCGGCGCTGCGCCTCGGCATAACGCCGCTGGTCACGCGCGATCTCCCGTACGTCGTCCAGGCGCGCGGCCGCCGCTGCGTGCTCCTCCTCCGCGGCGCGCGCGGCGAGCGCGGCGATGTCCCGCTGCTCCCTCGCACGGGCGCGGGCCAGCGCCGCCCACTCCAGCACGGCTCCGGCCAGCCCCGGGTCCCCGGGCGTGAGCGCGCCGGGGCTGAGCGCGCCGGCGCCCGCGTCCTCGGAGCGGGCGTCGGTGCGGGCATCGGCACGGGTATCGCTGCGGGCATCGGCACGGTTCGCGGTACGGGCCGACGCGCGGCGCCCGCGCTGCCCCGGAACCGGCCGCCCCGCCTCGCCCTCGGATTCCCCGGACTCCCCCGGTGTCCCCGAGCGCACCAGCACATCGGCGGATGACGCGGGCCCCGCCTCCTGCTGCATGCGCTGGGCGAGGGCGAGCAACTCCTCGTCGCCCGCCCGCACTTCGTCCTCCGCCGCGCGGCGCATCGCGGCGAGCTCGTCCTCGACGGCGCGGAATCTGCCGGTGTCGAAGAGCGTGGACAGCAGCTTCCTGCGGTCGTCCACGCTCGCCCGCAGGAAGCGCGCGAAGTCGCCCTGCGGCAGCAGCACCACCTGGCAGAACTGGTCCCTGCTCATCCCGAGCAGCCGGGTGATCTCCTCGCCGATCTCCTGGTGCGAACGGCTGAGCGCGCGCCAGTCGCCGGTCGCCGCCTCGTGCTCGCGCAGCCAGGACTGGGCCTTCTCCACCGTGAAGCCGCTGCCCCGCCGCTTCGGCCGCCGCTGCTCGGGGCGCCGGGTGACCTCCAGGCGCCGCCCGGCGACGGTGAGTTCGAGGGTCACCTCGGTGAGGGTGCCGGGCGCCGCGTGGTCGCTGCGCAGGGTGCCGCCGGGCTGCTGGCGGGCGCCGGGAACCCCTCCGTACAACGCATAGCAGACCGCGTCCAGCACGGATGTCTTGCCCGCTCCGGTGGCTCCGTGCAGCAGGAAGAGACCCGCGGCCGAGAGCTCGTCGAAGTCGGCCTCGTGGGTGCCGCCGAACGGTCCGAAGGCCGTCATGCTCAGCCGGTGCAGCCTCATCGGCCCACCTCGCTGCGGCTCGTCCCGCTGCGCGCCTCCTCGGCGCGCGCCGCGTCCAGCGCCGCGCCGAGCATGGCCCGCTCCTCGTCGTCGGCCCCGCGTCCGGCGCGCACATGGCCGACGAAGTCCTCCGCGACCTCCTGGTCGCTGCGGCCCTTCAGCCGCCGTGCGTACGAGATCTCCGGCGCCCCGTCCTCGCGCTCGGGCTCGAAGGACAGGGCGAGGATGTGCGGGAAGCGCTCGGCGAGCCGTGCCATGGGCTCGCTCGGTCTGGCCCGGTCCGTCAACGTGGCCTCGACCCACGCCCCTTCGTGCCGCTCCAGCGCGGGATCGGCGAGCAGGTCGTCCAGGGCGCCGCGGATCCTGGCCAGCGGGCGCGGCACGGGGCAGTCCAGGCGCTCGGCCTCCACACCGCCGTCCGGGCCGAGGTCGATCAGCCACATGGACTTGCGGTGGCCGGACTCGGAGAAGGAATAGGCCAGCGGCGAACCGGAATAGCGCACCCGCTCGGTGATCGTCTGGCAGCCGTGCAGATGGCCCAGCGCCGCGTAGTCCACGCCCTCGAAGACGGAGGCGGGGACCGAGGCCACCCCGCCGACGGTGATGTCCCGCTCGCTGTCGGAGGACTCGCCGCCGGTGACGAAGGCGTGCGCCAGCACCACGGAGCGGGTGCCCTCCTCCCGCGCGGCCAGGTCCTCGCGCACCCGGGCCATGGCGGCCTCCAGCACCGCCGTGTGCCCGCCGCGCTCGGCGCCCAACTGGGCCCTGACCAGCGCCGGTTCGAGATAGGGCAGGCCATAGAACGCGACCTCGCCGTGCGCGTCGGCGAGCACCACGGGGGTGCCGATCCCCGCAGGGTCGGTGCGCAGGTGTATCCCGGCCTTCTCCATGAGCCCCGAGCCGACGCCCAGTCTGCGGGCCGAGTCGTGATTGCCGGAGATCATGATGGTGGGGACGCCGATCCTGGCGAGCCGGTGCAGCGCGTGGTCGAACAGCTCCACGGCCGGCAGCGGGGGCACGGCGCGGTCGTAGAGGTCACCGGCCACCAGGACGGCGTCGACCTCCCGCTCCTCGGCCGTGGCGACGAGGTGGTCGAGGAAATCCCGCTGGGCATCGAGCAGGCTCACGCGGTGGAAGCCGCGGCCCAGATGCCAGTCCGACGTGTGCAGCAGACGCATGGTCACCGACCTTAAGCCCCGCCACTGACAACGCGTCCCGTCCCCCGTACACCGGCACCTCGCCCGGGCCACACCGGGGCATCACCCAAGCTCCACCGGCACCGGCACGCCGCGGCGCCGCGGAACGGCTACAGCGTCCCGTACGCCTCTCCGCCCAGCTCCAGCCGCGCGGTGCCCGCGGTCGCGTCGGCGAGCCAGGCGCGGAAGTCCTCGACGTCGGCCTCGGGGAGCCCGAGTTCGATGCTGACCTCGGCGCCGTAGCGGACCTCGCGCACGGAGCGTCCCGTCGCGCGCAGGTCGTTCTCCAGCTTGCCCGCGCGCTGGTGGTCCGCGGTGACCGTGACTAGCCGGAAGCGCTGGCGCACCACGGTGCCGATCGCGTCCAGCGCCTCGCCGACCACCCCGCCGTACGCGCGGATCAGGCCGCCCGCGCCCAGCTTGACGCCGCCGAAGTAGCGGGTGACCACGGCGACCGTGTAGCGCACCTCGCGGCGGGTGAGCATCTGCAGCATCGGCACCCCGGCCGTGCCGCCGGGCTCGCCGTCGTCGCTGGCCTTCTGCACGGAGCCGTCGGCGCCGATGACGTACGCCCAGCAGTTGTGGTTCGCGGTGGGGTGCTCCCTCTTGATCCGCGCGACGAACCGCTGCGCCTCCTCCTCGGTGGCGGCCGGCGCCAGGGCGCACAGAAAGCGCGAGCGGCTGATCTCCGACTCGTGCACGCCCTCGCCGGCGACGGTCACGTACTGCTCCTGCTGCATCGGACCAGCCTAAGGCCCCGCCGGAAATCCCAGGTCACCGGGAACGCGGGCCGGCCGGGAATGCTTGGAGGGCGGCGCGGGTTGGCGCCGTCATGTACGGAGACCAGGAGACGGTGCGCAGGATTCTCAACGAGGCCGGCGACACGTGGGCGGTGGTCGGCCTCTCCACCAACCGCTCGCGCGCGGCGTACGGCGTGGCCGAGGTGCTGCAGCGCTTCGGCAAGCGCGTGGTGCCGGTGCACCCGAAGGCGGAGACGGTGCACGGGGAGCAGGGGTACGCGAGCATCGCCCACATCCCCTTCGACGTCGACGTGGTGGACGTCTTCGTGAACTCGGACCAGGCAGGCGAGGTCGCCGACGAGGCGGTGCGGAAGGGCGCGGGCGCGGTCTGGTTCCAGCTCGGAGTGATCGACGAGGCGGCGTACGGGCGCACCCGCGCGGCGGGCCTCGACATGGTGATGGACCGCTGCCCGGCGATCGAGATCCCGAAGCTGGGCTGAGGCAGGCGAGGCGTACGCGGAAGGCGCCGGCACCCCGCAGGCGCGCCCACAAGCACGCCCCATAAGCACGCCACCAGGCATGACGAGGGGCCCCGCTCCCCTTCGAGCGGGGCCCCTCGTCGTGCGGCCGGCGAACCGTTCCGCTCAGCCCTCCCCGTCCGGCGGGAGGATGAAGCCGCGCACGGACCGGCTGCCCGGAGGCATCGCGGGCCGGTCCCGGGCCACCTGCGCGGGAGCGTCGCGGAAGGCGGCGACGGCCGAGGTCAGCGCCGCGGCCGTGGTGTCGGTGCGCGCTGCGGGGTCGGCGCTGTCGTACACCCGCCACTCCCCCTCGGGGTCGCGGGGGTCGACGGGCGCGACGACCCCCGGCACACCGGCGGCCCGCAGCACCGCCTCGGCGCTCCGGGCCTGCCCTGCGTCCACGCCGTACCCCTCAGGACTGGATGGTGCGGACGGGCAGCATCAAGTGGGCCGCGCCTGCCAGCACTTCCTCGTCGCCGACGAAGGCGCGCAGCGCCTCCTCGGTGACCTCGCTGCCCGTGGCGGCCGCCGTCCAGGGGCGGGTGGCGAAGAGGAAGTACACCTGGCCCCGCGCACGCGCCGCGTCCAGCCACTCCTGGCGCGCCTGGTACTTCACGCTCAGCCGCGGCATGGTGAGCGCGAGCTGGTCGCCCTCGATGATCAGGCTGACGATGTTGCGCACGGCGGCGGTCTCCGGCTCCGCGCCACCGAGCGGCAGTCCGATCTCCTCCAGCAGCGCTCGCGCGGCGGCCTCGCCGGCCTCGGGTCCCTCCGCGCCGTCGCCGGTGGAGAACGCCAGCAGGAAGGCCAGGTCCTTCCCGTCCTCGGGATTTTCGCCGGACCAGCCGAGCACCCTGAGGGTGCCCACTGCTCCGGGCTGGAAGGTGCCCTTGTCGGGCTGCGTGGTGGTCATGCGGGGGACCCTAGTGGCGGCATGGGCCGACAGGGCGGAGATATCACCCGGCCAGGGGGCATGGGCGGCGCCGAATGACCCGAACGTGGCCGCCTCGTACAGGAGTTCACGCGGGGTGCGGGCGCACTCCGAGGTCCTCCACGACCTGTGCTCCGGGCAGTTGGGCCACGTACTTGCCCGGCACGATCAGCTTCCCGCGGCGGCGTCCGCTGCCCAGCAGCACCCACGGCATCCCGGCGACTGCGGCGTCGACCAGTACGGGCCAGCCCTCGGGCAGTCCCACGGGGGTGATGCCGCCGTACTCCATGCCGCTCTCCTCGACGGCCGTGTCCGTCGGCGCGAACGAGGCCTTGCGGGCGCCGAGTTGGCGGCGCACCGCGCCGTTCACGTCCACCTTCGCGCCGGAGGGCACCACGCACGCCGCGAGGGTGCGCTCGCCCGCGCGCTTGGCGGCGACGACCACGCAGTTCGCCGAGGTCTCCAGCAGGTCGGCGCCGTAGTGCTCGACGAAGACGGCCGTGTCGGCGCGCTCCGGGTCGGTGTCCACGTAGAGCACGTCCTCGGGGGCCGTCCCGCCGGTGCCGCGCCGCACCGCCTCGGCCGCGGGGCCGGTGAACTCCTGCGCCTCGGCCGCCGTTTGCGCGTTGTCGAAGTGTCCGATGGGTGCACGCATGCGCCGCACGCTAGCAGCGGAGCCCGGGGTACGAGCCCGGGGCTCAGCACTGAGGGGCCCAGCGCAGCGGGACCTCAGCGCGGCGGGGGCACCGAGATGGCCATGGTCATCCGGACCGTCGCCGAGCCGTCGTTGCGGTAGCCGTGCGGCACGTTGGCCTCGAAGGTGGCCGAAGTGCCCGCGGGGACCGGGTGGTCCGTGCCGTCCACGGTCAGCACGAGCTCGCCCTCCTCCACGTGCACCAGCTCCGTCGTGCCCGCCGGGTGCGGGTCGGAGGTGCTGCCCTCACCCGGCATCAGCCGCCAGGCCCACAGCTCCAGCGGCCCCGGCGACTCGGCTCCGGCCAGCAGCACGCTGCGGCTGCCCGCCTCGGTGGACCACAGGGTCACGGCCTGCTCCTCGGGTACGAGGCGCACCCGCGGCTCCTGGTCGAAGTCGAGCAGCGTCGTGATGCTGACGCCGAGCGCGTCGCCGACCTTCACCACGGTGCCCACGCTCGGGTTCGTACGGGCCTGCTCGATCTGGATCAGCATGCCGCGGCTGACCCCGGCGCGTGCGGCGAGCGCGTCCAGGGTGAAGCCGCGCTCCTGGCGCCAGCGCTTGAGATTGCGGGCCAGGGACTGGCTGAGGCGGTCGAGATCCGTCACGTGTTCCGTAACCCTCCGGTGTTCCGCGGGGCCCACATTCTGCATGCTGCAATATTTTGAATGACATGGTTCAGCATCCTGCACTACGGTGTGCTGCACCCCGGCGTACAGGAAACTGTACTGCGCCCCGAGCGAGCACTTCGAGGAGCACCCATGACCGCGGCCTTCGCCCTGGCCACCAGCCTGATGTGGGGACTTGCCGACTTCGGCGGAGGCCTGCTGACCCGACGCATGTCCGCGCTCACGGTCGTCGTGGTCTCGCAGGCGCTGGCCGCCGTCGTGCTGGGCGCGATCGTCGTGGCCACCGGCGGCTGGAGCGAGTGGGGACCGCAGCTCTGGTACGCGGTGGCGGCCGGAGTCGTGGGCCCCGTCGGGATGTTCGCGTTCTACCGCGCGCTGTCCCAGGGCACGATGGGCGTGGTCTCGCCGCTCGCGTCACTGGCCGTCGTCGTCCCCGTGGCCGCGGGCCTGGCGCTCGGCGAACGCCCCGGCTGGATGCAGGGCCTGGGCATCGTGGTCGCCGTCGCCGGAGTGGTGCTGGCGGGAGGGCCCGAGCTGCGCGGCGCCCCCGTACAGCGGCAGACCATCGCGCTCACGCTGCTCTCCGCGCTCGGCTTCGGCGCGGTGATGGCGCTGATCGAGCACGCCTCCTCGACCCTCACGGGGCTGTTCCTCGCGCTGTTCGTGCAGCGGGTCACCAATGTCGTGGCGGGCGGCGCGGTGCTGCTCGCGCAGGTCGGACGGGGTACGGCGAGGATGCTGCCGGAGGGCGGCGCGCCCGTGCTGACCAGGGCGCTGCCCGCGCTCGCCTTCGTGGGCCTGGCCGATGTGGCCGCCAACGGCACCTACATGCTGGCGGCGCAGGGCGGCCCGGTGACCATGGCCGCCGTGCTGGCCTCGCTGTATCCGGTGGTCACCGCGCTCGCCGCGCGCGCCGTGCTCAAGGAGCGGCTGCGTCTTGTGCAGGCGGCGGGCGCGGGGCTCGCGCTGGCGGGGACGGTGCTGCTCGCGACGTCCTGAGCGCGGGCGTGCCCCCGGGTCACAGGAGCTTGACCATGTACGCCAGCATCGCGATCCCCATCACCGAGACGGCGATCACCAGCAGGATGCGGAGCATGCGGTCATTCACGGCGGCCTCCCCGCGGTGCGTGTCAGGGGACGCCTGCCCCCGTGCCCCGCACCGTAACGCGCGGTCCGGCCGCTGCCGCGGCTCTCACTCGTCCCGCTCGGCCAACTCCGCGAGCGCGCTGAGCTGCTGAGGCGTCACGTCCTCGGGCACGGGCACCGGCGGCGGCGTGCGCAGCGGCGGGTCCCAGCCGCGCTCCGCGTCCCAGCGGCGCACGACGCGGGCCGGCGCCCCGGCCACCACCGCGTGATCGGGCACCTCGCCCCGTACGACCGAGCCGGCGGCGACCACCACGTTGCGGCCGAGCCGCGCGCCGGGCAGCACCACGGCGCCCGCGCCGATCCACGCGCCGTCGCCGATCTCCACGGGAGCGGCGCGCGGCCACTGCTTGCCGACGGGCTGCGCGGGGTCGTCGTACGAGTGGTTCGTGGAGGTCACATACGTATAGGGGCCGAAGAACACGTCGTTCCCTATCGTCACCGTCGTGTCGGCGACGACGTGGCTGCCGCGGCCCAGCACCACGCCGTCGCCCAGCCGCAGCACGGTGTCGGGGCCCAGGTCCAGGTCGGGCAGCATGCCGGCGGTCAGCGTGACGTCCTGCCCGACGATGCAGTGCGCACCCAGTTCGATCCACGGCTCGCCGAACACCGTTCCCTGCGGGAAGGCGAGCCGGGTTCCGTCGCCGATGCTGCGGAAGCGGTACGGGCCCGGGCGGTCGGCCGTCACCGCGCCCGCGCGCTGCGCCCCGCGCCAGACGCCGTGCACCGCGCGGGAGACGAGCGGCGCGAGGGCCTTGCTGATGGATGGCACGCGGTCACCGTAGCCGCCGCGCGGCACGCGGCACCGGGGCCCGTCCTGTGATCTTCGACCCATCGCTGGTTTACGGTGCTGAGTGGTTCCGGTGCGGGGCGTGGGAACCGGCCAGTACGACGACGAGAGCGAGCGGGCGGGACGATGACATCGGAGACGGGGACAGCGCAGACGGGCGGCGGGCAGGCGGCAACCGGGCCGCAGCAGGCGGTCGTTGCGGCCATCGGCGGCAAGCAGCCCAAGGCCGACCAGGACGCCTTCGTGGCGCCCACCTCCGTGGTGGTGGGCGACGTGACGCTGGGCGCGGGCGCGAGCGTCTGGTACGGGGCGGTGCTGCGCGGCGACTGCGACAGCATCGCGCTGGGCGCGCGCTCCAACATCCAGGACAACTGCACCGTGCACGCCGACCCGGGCTTCCCCGCGCACGTGGGCGAGGGCGTCTCGGTGGGCCACAACGCGGTGCTGCACGGCTGCACGGTGGAGGACGAGGTGCTGGTCGGCATGAGCGCCACGGTCCTCAACGGCGCGCGGATCGGCGCGGGTTCGCTGGTCGCCGCGCACGCTCTGGTGCCGCAGGGCATGCAGGTGCCGCCCGGCTCGCTGGTCGCGGGGGTCCCCGCGAAGGTCAAGCGGGAGCTGACCGAGGAGGAGCGCGAGGGCATCAAGGCCAACGCCGCGATGTACGCGGAACTGGCGCGCACGCACCGCGAGTCCCTGGCCGGTTCCGGTTCCGGCTCGGAGGCCGGCTCCGGTTCCGGCTCCGATTCCGGGGAGTGAGCCGGACGACCGCCGCCCCGCGCCCGTGGAGTACGGGGCGGGGCGGCGGCTTCGTACGCTCGGGGCTCAGTCGCGCGCGGTGACCTGCTCGCCGGAGGACTGCTCGGGCACCTCAGCCGCGGCCTCCTCGGCGCCGTGCTCCGCCTCGTACTCCGCCTCGCGGCGCGCCTCGGCGGCCTTCGCGCGCCTGCGGATCACCAGCATCGAGGTCAGGCCCACCAGGACGGCGGCCACCAGGCCCAGCCAGGAGAAGCGCTTGAGCCACGCCTCGGCCACGATGCCCACGTAGTAGATGACGGCCGTGGTGCCGCCGGCCCAGACGACGCCGCCGAGGACGTTGGCGATCAGGAACTTCCAGTACGGCATGCGCAGCACGCCCGCCAGGGGGCCGGCGAAGATCCGCAACAGCGCGATGAAGCGGCCGAAGAAGACCGCCCACATGCCCCACTTCTCGAACGAGCGCTCAGCCGTGGCCACTTGGGCCGCGCCGAAGTGCTTGGGGAACTTGCCGCCGAGCCAGCCCAGCAGCGGTCTGCCGCCCTTGCGGCCGATCGCGTAGCCGATGGAGTCGCCGATGATCGCTCCGGCCGTGGCGCTGGCGCCCAGCACGACCGGGTCGATGTGGCCGTGCTGCGAGGCCAGCAGCGCCGAACTGACCAGGACGATCTCGCCGGGCAGCGGAATGCCCAGGCTCTCCACGCCGATGACCAGCCCGACGAGCAGATAGACGCTCACCGCCGGGACGGTCTCCAGCCACTCCTGGACGTGCAAAATCCGGCTCCTCCCGCACTGGTCCCCTGCTCCGGCTCCGCGCCGCACCCTGCAGGGGCGGCCCGCGAACGGCCCGGAAGGCGCCGCCGACCTGCGGCGCGTCCGGGCAGCCTACTGGATCAGACGCCGTTGCCCTCGGGGATGGTTGCGCCCGGACTGTCCCAAAGGTCACACCGGTGATCCGCGCCGAGGGACCGCACCGTCGCGGGACCGCCGTACGCCGCGGTCCGCAGCGAGAGCGCCGTGCCGGGCCTCGCATGCTGCTCGGGCATCACCGGCACGCCCGCGGCGCGGGGCACGCCGTCCCGCACGAAGGACGCCCAGTACTGGCGCATCCGCCGCGCCAGCAGGCGCTGCTCCGCGTTCAGCGGCGCCGGGTGCCCGAAGTGGTCGAAGAGGTACGGGACCTCGTTGACGTGCGTGGCGCCGAAGTCGAAGTCGGTGCCGAGCCTGCGCAGCGACTCGAAGGGCGGCGAGGTCCGGTCGGCGAACTCGTACGCGTAGACAGGCGCGCCCGCCCGGACCGTCCCGGAACTCCCCTGCACCAGGCTCCGGTTCAGCCGCAGCGCCGGACAGGACATCATCTGGTCGCCCAGTGCCGCGGCGAAGGCGTGGGTGGGCGTGGAGTAGGCGCGCAGCGGATACCGGCGCAGCGCCTCGCGCCCGGCGCGCTCGCCGAAGGCCGAGGTCAGCGCCGCGGGGTAGTCCGCGGCCCGCAGCGGTTTGCCCGCACCGTCGTACTGCTGGAAGGCGAACAGCGTGCCCTCGTCCTTGTTCGACCCGTTCATCACCGGCACCCGCGCCGAGCGGCCCGCCGCGATCGCCCGCGCGGGCTGTTCGGGCAGGAAACGGGTGCCCGCGGCCGGGCCCCAGTCCATGCCGCGCTGCGCCGCGATGATCCGCGCGGGGCTCTGCCGCCGCAGGCAGTCGGCGACGTTCTCCCGGGCGCCCCGCTCCGGCTCCGCGCAGCCGAGCCGCCGCGCGAAGGCCGCGCCCTGCTCGTCGGCCTGCTCACGGGTGTGGGCCGCGCAGTCCCCGTACGCGCCGCTCTGCACGATCGCGGAGCGGAACAGGCCGCGGGAACCGGGCGCGGCGAGCTGGGTGCACACCGAGCGGCCCCCGGCCGACTCCCCCGCGACGGTGACCCGCGCCGGATCGCCGCCGAAACGCGCGATGTTCGCGCGCACCCAGCGCAGCGCGGACTGCTGGTCCTGCATGCCGAAGTCGCCCGACTGCCCGCCCAGCGCGCGGGAGCCGAGGAAACCGAGCGCGCCCAGGCGGTAGTTGACGGTCACGGTCACGATGCCGTTCTCGGCGGCGAACCTGTCGGGCACCACGTCCTCGCCCGCGCCCGCCGTGAGCCCGCCGCCGTGCAGCCACACCAGCACGGGGCGCGGCCGCTCCGCCGGCGTGCGGGCGGGTGTGTGCACATTGAGGTTCAGGCAGTCCTCGGTGTGGGTCGGCTGCTCATAGCCGGGGTCCCAGCTCTTGTCCTGTACGCAGCGATGACCGAACCGGGTCGCATCGCGCACCCCCGTCCAGCGCGCGTGCGCGCGCGGCGGCGCCCAGCGCAGATCGCCGACGGGCGGGGCGGCGTACGGGATGCCGCGGAACTGACGCCCGTTCGCGTCGGCCGTGCCCCGCACGACCCCCTGGCCGGTGCGCACGAGGGGGTCCTCGTGCGTGGCGCCGCTGGCCGGCGCCGCGCCGGGAGTCACCGCGCCGCACAACAGGCCCAGCGCGGCGACCGCGATCCCCAGTCCGCGCGAGCGCATCCCCCTCATCGCCCGCCCACCTCCCCCTTCGCGCTCAGCCTGAGGTCGCGGGAGGAGGAGCCGATGTGGAAGGTGCGGACTCCCGTGCCCAGCACCCGGCGGTGCGCCGCCGGGTCCCAGGAGGAGAGGGCGGCGGGGCCGATGCGGAGGACCACCTGCCGCTCCTCGCCGGGCGCGAGCTCGACCCGCCGGTATCCGGCCAGCACGCGTACGGGCTGGTCGAGCGCCAGATCGGGCGAAGGGCCCGCGTACACCTGCGCCACCTCGGCACCCGCCCGGCGCCCGGTGTTGCGGAGGGCGAAACGCACCTCGACGCCGCCCTCGGGGAGTGACCGCACCCGGGGCCGCGCGTAGCCGAAGGAGGTGTACGAGAGCCCGTGCCCGAACGGGAACAGCGGCTCCACTCCCCCGCTCTGCTCGCTGTCGTACCACCGGTACCCCAGGTGGATGCCCTCACTGTAGGTCTGCTTGCCGTGCACGCCCGGGTAGCGGCGCGGGTCCCCTGCCACCGGGTGCGCGTCGTCGGACGCCGGGAAGGACTGGGTGAGCTTTCCGCCCGGGTTGGCGTCGCCGAACAGCAGCGCCGCCGTGGCCTCGGCGCCCTCCTGGCCCGGGTAGTACATCTGGAGCACCGCGCCGGTGCGCTCCAGCCACGGCATCGAGGTGGCGGAGGAGGTGTTGAGCACCACGGCCGTACGGGGGTTGGCGCCGGTGACGGCCTCGATCAGCCGCTCCTGGCCGCCGGGCAGCGCGAGGGTGGCGCGGTCCTCGCCCTCGGTGGCGTCCTCGTACGCGAAGAGCACCACGCTCTCCGCAGCGCGCGCGGCGCGCACCGCTTCCTCGACGTCCGCCTTGCGGGTCGCGCCGGTCGTCCTGCGCAGCCGGAAGGACTGCCCGTCCTCGCCGCCCGCCGCGGTGATCGTCACCGTGTGCCGCCCAGCCCGCAGTTGGCGGGTGCCGCGGCGTACGGACTTCCCGTCGGGCGCCTGGGAGACCAGGCCGCCGGTGAAGAGCTCGCCGAGCCCGGGCTTGGGCGGGAACAGCTCCTGACCGTCGAGCAGCACCTTGGGCCGCCCGGCGGCCGAGGGCGCCGAATAGTGCAGCACGAAGGTCCACTCGTCGTCCTCCCCGACGGTGAGCGTCCCGGTGTACGTCCATGTGCGCCCGGCGGGCACGTGCTGCTCCTCCAGGTCGGCGCGCGGGCTCAACGCGCCCTCGGGCAGCGGCTTCCCGTACAGGTCCTCGCCCACCGCGTAGCGCACCCGCGCGCCGCGCCCGGCCCGTTCGGTGATCGCCTTCAGCGGGCTCTCCGCGTGCTCGGGGGTCACATGGGCGCTGCCGCCGCCGCTCACGAACGGCACCTCGCCGGTCGGGCCGATCACCGCGATGTCGCGCGCCGCGCGGCCGGTCAGCGGGAGAGTGCCGCGCTCGTTGCGGAGCAGCGTGCCGCCCGCCGTGGCGACCCGCAGCGCGGTACGGGCGCCGGCCGCCGGATCGCGTTCCGGCCTCGGCGGCGCGCTGCCGTCCAGCAGCCCGAACCGGTCCATCACCGTCAGGATCCTGGTCACCGCGCGGTCCAGAAGGCGCCCGTCCACCGCGCCGCTCAGCACCGCGGCCTTCAGCGGGGCGCCGTAGAAGATCCCGCCGGGCATCTCCATGTCGAGTCCCGCCTTCAGGGACTTCACCGTGCTGTGCGCGGCGAGCCAGTCCGTCATCACCCAGCCGCTGAAGCCCCACCGCCCGCGCAGCACGCCGGTGAGCAGCTCCTCGTTCTCGCAGGCGAAGTCCCCGTTGACGCTGTTGTACGCGCCCATCACGGAGCCCACACCCGCGCGTACGGCGGGCTCGAAGGCGCGCAGCTCCAGCTCCTGCATGGTGCGCTCGTCAGCGGTGACGTCGACCGTGTTGCGGTCCTTCTCCTGGTTGTTGAGCGCGAAGTGCTTGACCGTGGCGATCAGTCCCTCGCCCTGGATGCCGCGGATCTCCTCGGCGACCAGGTCGCCGGAGAGCAGCGGGTCCTCGCCGAAGGTCTCGAAGTTCCGGCCCGCGTACGGCACCCGGATCAGGTTCACCATCGGCGAGAGCAGCACGTCCTGTCCGAGCGCCCGCCCCTCGCGCCCGATGACCTTCCCGTACGCGCGGGCCAGCTCCGGGTCGAACGCGGAGGCCAGCAGCACGGGTGCGGGCAGCGCCGTGGCGTGCGCGGTCACCCGCACCCCCGCGGGGCCGTCGGCGAGCCGCAGTGGCGGGATGCCGAGGCGCGGAACTCCCGGCGTGTAGCCCGCCTGCCCGAGCTTCTCGGGGTCGGTGGCGCCGTGCACGAGGCTCAGCTTCTCGTCCAGGGTCATCCGCGCGACCAGCCGCCGGGCGCGCGAACTCCCCTTCTGCGCCCCCGAGTTCCCGTACGGGGCCGAGTTCCCGTACGGGGCGGCCCAGGCGGCCGGTGCCGCGGCCACTCCTCCGCCGGTCGCCGCTGCGGCCACCGCCACCGCGCCGCCGAGGAGGCGCAGCGCGCCGCGTCTGTCCAGTGCGCCGGAAGGTCTGCCGGAAGATCTCACGTCTGCCACCGCTCCCTCTGCGCGCGGGCACGTCCGTGTGCACCGCAGCGCGGCTTCGGGTCAACACTTGAACGCGGAGGGGCACTCCTGGCCACCTCTGTGCCGCTTAGCTGGCAAGCGGGTACGACCAATTGCCCCGGCAAGCTAGGTCTGCCCGATTGAAGAGTCAATGACTTGAACGTAGATCATGTTTGGCCCCAAACGCTGGAGCCGCGCAGCGCCCCGCGGCCGCCGCCTGAAAGACTCTCCGCATGTCTCTGTTGGTCTCAGCCGCCGCCGTCGTCGAGGGCGGCCGCCTCCTGCTGGTGAGCAAGCAGGCCGCGCCCGAGGTCTTCTACCTGCCCGGCGGCAAGCCGGATCCGGGCGAGGGCCCCCTGGACGCGCTCACCCGCGAGCTGCGCGAGGAACTCGGCGCCGAGCCCGTCGGCCCCCGCCTGCTCGCCGAGGTCGAGGCCCCGGCAGCACTGGAGGGCGTGCCGATGCGCATGACGGTGTACGAGGCGGGGCTGAGCCGCGCGCCGCGGCCGGCGGCGGAACTGGCCGAGCTGCGCTGGTACTCCGGCGCGGAGGAGGACGCCGCGGAGGGCGGGCTGCGCCTGGCGCCCGCCGTGCGCGATCACGTACTGCCGCTGCTGCGCGACACGGGCAGGCTCGCGTAAGCGCTTTGCGGCCTCAGCCTCAGCCCTCCGTCGGCTCGCCGGCCGAGGTCAGCTCCTGCTCGATCTCCTCGGCGCGGGCGCGCAGCCGGGCGAGCTCGGAGCGGAGTGCCGCGGGGTTGTGCGGCACGACTCTCGTACGCGGCCAGCCGGTGCGGCGGCACAGCTCGGTGAGGGTGATCAGCCCGCCCTCCCACGCGCAGGCGTCCCCGTAGTGCCGCGCGACCTCTTCCACGGATTCCGCCACGCCCGCCCGCCGGAGCTCGTCCACGATGACGCGGGCCCTCTTCTGCTGGCCGCGGCTGAGTTCCTCCCACATCGGAGCCCCCTAGTCCGTCGTGCAGGCACCCTGAGGGGGCAACGAACACGACACGGCGGCCGGTTCCACCGCGGGAGGGCTCTCCGATGCACCCGGTGAGCGCGGCCGTCGTCACGCAGGGAGGCCGCGTCCTGCTGGTGCGGCGCGCGACCCCGGAGGCCGGGCTGACCTGGCAGTTCCCGGCGGGCAAGCAGGAGCAGGGCGAGAGCCCCGAACAGGCCGCCGCCCGCGAGGCCCTCGAGGAGACGGGCGTGCCGGTCACCCCCGTACGCCGCCTCGGCCACCGCGTACACCCGCGCACAGCACGCCTCGTGCATTACGTGGCCTGCGCGCCGGTACGCGGTGCGGCCGAAGCGCGCCCGGCGTCCCCGCGCGAGATCGCGGAGGTGGCATGGGTACGCCCCGAAGACCTGACCGCGTACATCCCGGACGGCGTCTTCTCGCCGGTCCAGGCGTACTTGGCGGCCCGGTCCGGGCGTGCCTGACGGACCTCAGCCGTTGGGCCGGAGTGTCCAGATGATGCTCATCTCGCCCGTCACCGCGCCGTCCTCGCGTGTGATGGAGATGTTGACCGGGAACTCGGGGCGTTCGCCCGCGTCCAGGTCGGCCACCACGTCGGCGATGGGGCGGCCCAGTTCGGCGGTGGCGGTGACCGGGCCCATGGCGAGCTTCTTGTAGCCGATCTCCGCGCGCACGGCGAGCGGCACCGCGCGCGAGAGCTGGTCGCCGAAGGCGGCCATCACGATCGCGCCGCTCGCCGACTCGGCGAGGGTGAACATCGCGCCGGCGTGCGGGCCGCCGACGTGGTTGTGGAACTCGCCCTGGTCGGGCAGCCGGACGACGGCGCGCTCCGCCGTGGTCTCGGTGAACTCCAGGTTGAGGGTGCGGGCCATCGGGACCGAGGCCGCCATCATCTCGCCGATCGACGGCAGGGGCTCTGCAGACATGCGCGCACATTACCACTCAGTAACAAGGCCCGGAACCCTCGCCGGAAGGCGTCCGCGCGGTGACCGGTTCGTGGTGCCGTGTAGCGGATCGGTATCCATGCGGAACCTGCCGTGGTACGCGCGCGGGGTGTTGCATAGTGTTGCCCGCCATGTGGCCAGGACAGCAGCCCAACGGGGACCAGAACGCGCCGAACCCCTACCAGCAGGGGCAGGGGCAGAACGCGCAGCAGCAGCCCAACCCGTACCAGCAGCCGGGGCCGGGTTATCCGCAGCAGGGGCAGCAGGGCTACCCGCAGCCCAACCCCTACCAGCAGGGCCAGCCCCCGCAGGGCCGGCCCCCGCAGCCGAATCCGTACGCCCAGCAGCCCGGGCAGCAGATGCCCGGGCAGCCGTGGCCCCCGCAGGGCGCGCCCGGCGGTCCGCAGGGTCCCGGCGGCGGTGGCGGGGGCGGCATGTCCAAGGCCGCTGTCATCGCCGTCAGCGCGGCCGCCGCGGTGATCGCGATCGCCGTCGGCGGCTTCTTCCTGTTCCAGAGCGGCGACGACTCCGAGGACACCGCGGCGGACAAGAAGCCGGCCCAGTCGTCGAAGAAGCAGACGGCCGGCCAGGAGAAGTCGAAGGACGGCTCGGACCCGGTGCACCCGGGCTGGCAGGCCGTGCTCAGCGACAAGTACTACACCGCCTTCGACGTGCCCAAGAGCGCGGGCTGGAAGGTCAATCCGCAGGCCGTGCAGTACGTCATCGAGAACGACAAGACCAAGAAGCCGGTGCTGGTCATGTCCGGCACCGCCGGCTTCAAGGACAAGTTCTGCGAGGACTCCCCGCTCGCGGTCGTCGGCACCAAGGGCGCGAAGGGCTCCAAGAGCGACAAGGAGGCCGCCGAGGTCGCGGCGGCCAACTTCGCGATCGGCGGCTTCGACCAGAAGCAGAAGGGCAAGCTCACCAAGTCCGGCGGCAAGCCCTTCACCAACGAGCACGGGGTGCACGGGTACGCCGCCTCGGCCGTGGTGACCGGCGCCCCCAAGAAGCACGGCTGCTCGCCGACCGCGGGCAAGGTCGTCACCGCCGCCTTCGCCAACGAGCACGGCGAGCGCGTCGTGTGGGTGCACTCGACCGCGGCGGGCGTCGACGGCGAGGTCCCGGACGCCACGATCAAGCAGATGATCGCGAGCCTGCGCCCGTACGAAGAGCCCTCGGGCACCCGCGGCTGAGGCACGCGCCCGCCCCGACACCCCTGACCACACCCCCGCGCGAAGGACGACAGGCCCCCGGTGAACCGCAACTTCTCCCTGCTCACGGCAGCCGCCGTGGTCACAGGGCTGGGCAACTCCGGTGCGCTGGTCGCCGCTTCCTTCGCCGTGCTGGAGTCCGGCGGCAGCGGTACGGACGTCGGCATGGTCGCCACGGCGCGCACGGTGCCGCTGGTGGTGTTCCTGCTCATCGGCGGCGCCGTCGCCGACCGGCTGCCGCGGCACCGGGTGATGGTGGCGGCCAACCTCCTCAACTGCGCCTCGCAGGCCGTCTTCGGGCTGCTGGTGGTGACGGGGCAGGCGCAGTTGTGGCAGATGGTGCTGCTGTCGGCGCTGGGCGGCATGGGGCAGGCGTTCTTCGCGCCGGCCTCCGAGGGCATGGTCCTGGCCAGCGCCGAAGGGCCGGGCGCGAGCAAGGCGTTCGCGTTCTTCCGCGTGGGCGTGAACGGCGCCAACATCGGCGGCGCCGCGCTGGGCGGCGCCCTGGTGGCGGCCTCGGGACCCGGCTGGGTGCTGCTGGTGGACGCCCTCGCGTTCGGCGCCGCCGCGGTGCTGCGCGGCTTCCTCGACCTGAGCGGGGTGCCCGAACGGGCTGCGGGCGGGGGCGTGTTGGCCGACCTCAGGGACGGCTGGCGGGAGGTGACGGGGCGGCCGTGGCTGTGGGCCGTGGTGCTCCAGTTCGCTGTGGTGAACGCCGTGGTCGCGGCCGCCGAGTCGGTGTACGGGCCGCAGGTCGCGCAGGACCAGCTCGGCGGCGCGCGCCCGTGGGGCATGGCGCTCGCCGCCTTCGGCGTCGGCACCGTGGGCGGCGCGCTGCTCATGGCCCGCTGGAAGCCGCGCCGGATCCTGCGGGTCGGCGCGCTGAGCATCTTCCCGCTGGCACTGCCCTCGGCCGCGCTGGCCGTACCGGTCCCGGTGCCCGCGCTCATCGGGGTGATGCTGCTCGCCGGGCTGCTGGTGGAGATGTTCGCGGTGCTGTGGATGACGGCGCTGCACCAGGAGATACCCGAGGAGAAGTTCTCCCGCGTCTCCTCGTACGACTGGCTGGGCTCGCTGGCGATGGTCCCGGTGGCCACCGCGCTGGCCGGCCCCGTGGAGGAGGCCGTGGGGCGCTCCGCCTCGCTGTGGGGGTGCGCCGCGCTGGTGGTGCTGCTGACGGGGGCGGTGCTGTGCGTCCCCGACGTACGTAACCTCACCCGGCGTACGCAGGAGCCGGGGCACGGCGCGGCCGCTCAGGGGTCCGGCGCTCCGGGGCCCGGCGCACCGGCTTCCGGGGCGGCGACGGAGGCGGCGGCCGCCGCGGAGATCACGACCACGGACTTCGCCGTGGCGAAGGCGGCGTCGGCCGAGGCGGCGGCGGAGACGTCCGCGGCTGCGGCTTCCGACGAGGAGACCCCGGGCCGGGGCGAGCCCGGCGGCCCCGGCGCCCAGGTCCGCGACTGACGCCCGCGCCGGGAGAGCAGCCCCTCACCCCACGCTGAACGCGCCCTCCGGCGGCTCGGGCGAGGAGGCCGCGCCCTCGTCCCGTACCGGGGCCGCGTCCCCCGTGATCCTCCGCAGCTCCGCCGGGTCCGAGACCACCCGGGCCGGGAAGGCGTCGGCGGCGCAGCGCCGCGCCAGCCCGTCGAGCGGCAGCGGGGCGCGGGAGGCCAGCAGCACGGCGTTGCCGAAGCGGCGGCCGCGCAGCACGGCGGGCTCGGCGATCAGGCACACCTCGGGGAAGACCGCGCCGACGGTGGCGAGCTGCGGGCCGAGGAAGGAGAAGGGCGCCGCGTCGGCGAGGTTGGCCGCGTACACCCCGCCGGGCCGCAGCGCGCGGGCCGCGGCGTGCACGCAGGTCAGCGTGGTCAGATGCGCGGGCACCCGCGACCCGGCGAACACATCGGCGACGATCACGTCGGCCGACCCCGCGTCGGCCGACTCCAGCACGGCCCGCGCGTCCCTGGCCTCCAGCGCGACCTCGGCGCCGTGCGGCAGCGGCAGGTGCTCGGCGACCATGTCCAGCAGCTCGCCGTCGTACTCCGCTACCCGCTGCCGCGATCCCGGCCGGGTGGCCGCCACGTAGCGCGGCAGGGTCAGCGCGCCGCCGCCCAGGTGCAGCGCGTCGACCGGCTCGCCCTCCCCCGCCACGGTGTCCAGCGCGTGCGCGATGCGCCGCACGTACTCGAACTCCAGATACGTGGGCTCGTCCAGGTCCACGTACGACTGCGGCGCCCCGTCGACGGTCAGCAGCCAGGCGCGGGCCCTGTCGGTGTCGGGCAGCAGCTTCGCCGTGCCGGCCCGTACGGGGCGGGTGACGGGCAGCGGCTCCGGCGGGAGCGCGGACGCGGCGGCGGAAGAGGTCTCGGTCACGCCCCCATTGTGCCGAGGACTGTACTGCCTCGTACCTGTCGCGCACCTGCCGCGCGGGGAGGGGCTCCGGCAGCCGCTGTTCGACAGTTCTGTCACAGCTCCCGGGGGCCGGCGAACGGACCGCGCCAACTTCCGCGCCGCGTACGGCATTCCCCGCCGGCCCTCCGCGAGCCCAGCTCAACGGGTTTCCCCGCGGGGGCACTCCGGTGACGGGCGGGCGTACAAGGGGCGAAAGCACGACAGATCATCCCGCTCGGGCCGGGCCACCCGGCGCCGCCGTCGGTTACGCTCCCCCACGTGCCCGTCCCCGCAACGCAGTCCGACGGACGCCCCACTCGTCTCGCTCAGGTGCTGCTCTCCCCGAGGTCCCGGCTCGCGCTGCTGCTGACTCTGCTCTGCGCCGCGGCCACGTCGATGCTGCTCTACGAGCCGCAGCGGTTCCTGGCGCACGGCTGGCCCGAGCAGCTCTCGGGCGGCGTCGCCGTGGTGCTGTTCGCCGTCGCGTACGGCCTGTGCACCGCCGCCTTCGTACCCCGGCCGGTGCTCAACCTGGCGGCCGGCGCCCTCTTCGGCGCCCAGCTCGGCACGGTCTCCGCGGTCGCCGGCACGGTCATCGGCTCCGGCATCTCCTTCGGGCTCGGCCGCATCCTGGGCCAGGACGCGCTGCGGCCGCTGCTGCGCGCCAAGGTCCTCAAGGCCACCGACCGGCAGCTCAGCGAGCACGGCTTCCGCTCGATGCTGGTGATCAGACTGCTGCCGGGGCTGCCCTTCGCGGGCTGCAACTACGCGGCCGCCGTCTCCCGCATGGGCTGGACGGCCTTCCTCGCAGCGACCGCGATCGGCACCATCCCGAACACCGCCGCCTACGCCCTCGCCGGAAGCCGCGCCGAGGCGCCGACCTCGCCCGCCTTCCTCGCCGCCTTCGGCTTCATCGCGGTCTCGGGCCTCGGCGGCGCGCTCTACGCCTGGCGCAAGCGGAACCAGCTCCGGCTCTCCGCCGGCCGGTGAGCCTGCGCCGCGCGGCGCTCGTGGCGACGTCCGTAGCGGCGTCCGTAGCGGCATCCGTAGCGGGGCCCGCCGTGGTGTCCGCAGCGGCACCCGCGCCGGCGCCCGTGCACGGGGGACGGCCTGGCCTGTGACGGTCCGTGCACCCGGGACCGTTACGCTGCCTACCGGCCGGCACCGCCCGGCGCACCCGGCACGTCCAGCACAGGGGCCACCGGCACCACCTCCCGTCACCGGCCAGTTCACGTTCACCTTTGGGATGGCGCAGCACGCATGTCTTGGTTCGAATCATTCATCCTCGGGCTCGTCCAGGGGCTGACCGAGTTCCTTCCGATCTCCTCCAGCGCGCATCTGCGGCTCACCGCCGCGTTCGCCGGGTGGGAGGACCCGGGCGCCGCCTTCACCGCGGTCACCCAGATCGGCACCGAAGCCGCCGTCATCATCTTCTTCCGCAAGGACATCGGCCGGATCCTGTCCGCGTGGTTCCGCTCGCTGGCGAACAAGGAGATGCGGCGTGACCACGACGCCCAGATGGGCTGGCTGGTGATCGTCGGCTCGATCCCGATCGGCGTGCTGGGGCTCGCCTTCAAGGACCAGATCGAGGGCCCGTTCCGCGACCTGCGTCTGATCGCCACCACCCTGATCGTGCTGGGCATCATCCTGGGCATCGCCGACCGCCTCGCCGCGCGCGACGCGAAGGGCGGCAGGCACCGGGCCGTGAAGCACCGCAAGAGCCTGGAGGAACTGACCGTCAAGGACGGCCTGTTGTACGGATGCGCCCAGGCCATGGCCCTGATCCCCGGCGTCTCCCGGTCCGGCGCCACCATCAGCGGCGGCCTCTTCATGGGCTACACCCGCGAGGCCGCGGCCCGCTACTCCTTCCTCCTCGCCATCCCCGCCGTGGTCGCCTCCGGCCTCTTCGAGCTGACCGACATCGGCGAGGGCCACGTGTCCTGGGGCCCCACGATCTTCGCGACGGTCCTGGCGTTCGTGGTCGCGTACGCGGTGATCGCGTGGTTCATGAAGTTCATCTCCACCCGCTCCTTCATGCCGTTCGTGATCTACCGGGTGCTGCTCGGGATCGCGCTGTTCATCCTGGTGGGGATGGGCGTGCTGTCGCCGCACGCGGGGGAGGCTGTGGGCGGGAGCTGATCCGAAGCAGGGGACGAACGGGGACATACATCACCCCTTCCTCTGCGCAGGAACGCGCAGGTGAGAGCGGTGCGGCGCAGCAACCCGCCGAGATCGTCTCCCAGTTGTCTCCCACTTGGTCTTGCTGGAGGAGACGTGGACGCCCCCGGCACACGATCCTCTCCGCCCATGTGGCGCGGGACGAGCGAGCCGTTGGGGGATCGTCCCGGACGGGCTGTGGGAGATCGCTCAGCCGTTGCTGCCGCCACTCTTCGGTGCGCAGGGCGGCGGAGGGCCGGCGACGAGGGAGGGCGGCACAGTGACCGAACATGTGGGCAAGGTGACCTGCGACCTCTCGATCTCCGTCGACGGGTACGCGGCCGGCCTCAACCAGACCGAGCAGCGCCCGTTCGGCGACGACGGCGGCGATGGCTGGGGCGACAGGCTGCACGCCTGGATGTTCGAGAGCCCGCAGCAGCGGCAGGCCCAGCTCGACCGGCTGGCGGCGGTCGGCGCCTTCATCATGGGGCGCAACATGTTCGGCCCCGTACGCGGCGCCTGGGACCGGCAGTGGAAGGGCTGGTGGGGCGAGAAGCCCCCGTACCACGCGCCGGTCTTCGTCCTCACCCACCATCCACGCGAACCGCAGCCGATGGACGGCGGCACCACGTTCTCCTTCGTCACCGACGGCATCGAGTCCGCGCTGCGACAGGCTCGCGATGCAGCCGCGGGCGGCGAGGTGTCGGTGCACGGGGGCGCGACCACCGTCAATCAGTACCTGGCCGCAGGCCTGATGGACGAACTGCGCCTCCACATCGTCCCGTTCACGCTCGGCGCGGGTACGCGGCTGTTCGACGGCGTGCCGTCGCTGAACCTCCAGCAGATGGAATCGCGAGCGGCAACCTCGGTCACCCACGTGACCTACCGCGTACTGCCCTGAAAGAAGTCCACCACCCCACCGCGGACTTCAGCACGGATCGAGGACTATGCGGCCGTCCTGCCGGCCCGGAGTGCAAGGCGCCCGAAGGGCCAGACCTTCCGCAAGCCCTCCGCTCTGGAGCTGGAGGGTGAGTACACGGACAGCGGAACTACGCGGTGGCGCTGCCGTGCGGATCGACCGCAGCAGGCAGAGCACGCACCCGCTCACGAAGCTCGACGCCACCTGTTGAGGAGAACGAGGCGAGTTCGGTATCGAGGTTGGCGAGTCGCTGCCGGGAGGTGGAACGCACCCGGGCGGGCGGGATGCGGTCAAGGACGTCCAGGGCGCGGGCGGCCGGGTTCTCCATGGGCTGAGGCACCGAAAATTCTCGACCACCAATGCGTGCCGCTCAGCAGACAGGCGGTGGAGTTCAAGACAAAGAGGGCGGGAAGATCCTACTCGGACCTCACGCTCATAGAATAGCGTCAAGAAATCGAGGAAGCAGGAATATAACCCCCAGCAGCACCCACCCCACACCCATAGCTTGCAGTGACCTGTGAGTCGCCTTAGGGAATGTGGGGTTCCCCTTGGAGAGGACCTTGAAAGTCGACTCAGCAAAACCGTTGAAATTGAACGCGAGCAGAATTCCCACGACGAGAAATGCCCCACCCATTAGCATATCCATTGCAAAACCTCGCCGTCACTACAGGGAAGAGTCCGTGCAGGGCACACACCTGCCCTACTTTTACTCATAGAGGAGACCGGAAGTATAAGGACCATTGACCCCACTGAAGCCAGTCGAAGGCTGTCCCGCGGCGGCCTTCGCCTGCTCCCACTCACCCCACGTCACACCCGTACCCCCTCGCCAACTACACCTGTGTAATAGGCAAGACTGCAAGCCACGCACATCTGCTCGAGGGCCACTAACGTGAGCAGTACGAATCGCTAACAGGATGCTGGCGGGCCAGGACGCGCCGCCGCGTATGGGCGTGCCAGTAACGTCCGAGTCCAGCCGGATGGGGACGCAGCATTCAACGGGCGAACATCGTGTACAGCGGCAGGACCAAGCGAGGCCAGGCCCGTGACAACCGTCAGCCAAGGGAGAGGCCAGCGGGCGTGCTCCCGCGGACGAAGACGGCCCTCGTGGTCCTCCGGATCGGCCTGCTGGTCGCCGATCGGGGAACGCGTCAACCCCGCATCTGCGGGGTTGGTCGCACGATCATCGACGCCACCAACCTCGAGCGCGCGTGTTCCCCGCGCCACCCACGACGAAGTCGAGGCCGTCAGCGCCACCTGAACGCCGGGAAGCGGCCGTTGATGAGGAGTGCGCGCAGCTTGGGACACCTGTCGGGTCCTAGCGGGCGCCGGCTGCAATCGAGTCAGCCGGCGATAAGGGGGCCGGAATTCGTCAGCCTGCTACGGCAAAGGGCGGAAGGGCCTTGGGTAGGGCCACCCCGAAGTACGATTCGGGGGACTGCCCCGGTGTTCTGAGAGCCGCCCGGCGGTGAGATCTCCCTACCACTTTCCTCAAGGAGATCTCCGATGCGGCCACAACAGCCATACCCGTCGAAGACAGCCGCCCGACGCGGCGTGCTCGCCACTACGGCGGTGGTACTCATTGCGCTCGTCCTCTCGGCACTCGCCATCCGCCAAGGGGACACGCCACAGCAACCGCGCACCGCCAAAGCGCCGGTGTGGACCGGGGCCTGGGGCACCGCCGTGCAGCGGCCCGTCAAGGGCAGCGAGGACTGGGGGCCCAACTGGTCTCGACGGGGATTCGCCAACCAGTCCGTGCGCCAGGTGGTTCGCGTCTCGACCGGCGGCTCTTCGTTACGGATCCGGTTGTCCAACAGATACGGCACAGCGCCGTTACGTATCACCGCCGCGACCGTGGGGCGGTCTGCCGGCGGCGCCCAGGTGTGGCCGGACACCACACAACAGTTGACGTTCCATGGGGCGCAAGGCACCACCATCGCCCCGGGGCGGAACGTCGTGAGCGATGCCGAGCCCTTGAGCATCTCGGCGTTGGAGAAGCTGACGGTCACTCTGTATTTCGCCGAACGCACCGGCCCGGCTACCTTCCACCGGTTCACTACCGCCACCTCCTACCGCGCCTCCGGACGCCATCTATGGGGCACCGGAAGCGGCGTCTTCACGTCGTCCACGCACGCCTGGTACTTCCTGAGCGGAATCGAGGTGTCCGGCCCCGCCTCTCCCAAGCGAGGCACCGTAGCCGTCTTCGGTGACTCGCTCGTGGACGGAACAGGGGCCACTCCCGGGGCGGACAACCGGTTCACGGACAAACTCACCGAACGCCTTGTCGCCGCCCGCCGACCATCGGCCCTCCACAACGCAGGTATCGGCGGTAACCGTCTCCTCAACTCCTCGCCCTGCTACGGGGACAAGGCCACCGACCGCTTCCGGCGCGACGTGCTCACCCGCCCCGGAGTACGTACCGTCATCATCCACCTGGGTGCCAACGACATCGGCGCCCCCGCGATGGGCGACCCCTGCATGGGCTCCGCGCCCCGCGTCACCGCACGTCAGCTCGTCGAGGGCTACAAGAAGCTGATCCGCGCCGCCCACGCCCGGGGCATCAAGGTCATGGGAGCGACCATCCTGCCGCTCAAGGGCGCCCTCTTCCCCGTGTACAGCGAACGGGGTGAGCGCGTCCGGGCCGCCGTCAACCAGTGGATCCGCACCAGCGGCGCCTATGACTCCGTCCTCGACGTCGACCACGCCTTGGCAGACCCCAACGATCCCGCCCGGCCACGCCTCGCCTACGTTTCCCAGGACGGCCTTCACCCCAACGAAGCCGGGGCCCACGCCCTCGCATCTGCCGTGGACCTCAACGCCCTGTGAGACTCCCACCGGTCCGCCGGGCGATTCAGCGCCCGTTGTCGTACCGACCGTTGGGGGCCGGCGGTTCGCACGGGGATCCGAGCTGGGTGGTCCTCAGGTAGCCGGGCATGACGAAGGGCTCTCGGTAGCTCGGGGGTCCACGAGGTCCTGCTGCCGCAGGGGCAACAAGCCAAGGGACCCACGAGTCGGGACGGCAAACGCACACTCAGCGCCTGATCACCAGCGTCCCTCAGAAAGAGCTGCACCCACCTCTGGCCCCCGCGCCTGCGGGGTTATGTCGTTCTTCTGCCGCACTCAGGCAGGCCGAGGTCGTGGAGGGTGAGGAGGTGGCCGAGGCGGCGGGAGAGGGCGACCGTGTCGGCATCACGTGGCCCCGTCCCCCCGGGCTGCTCTCGGCGGCCGGGCCGTTCCGGGGAGAGATTCCGGGGCGGCCCGCTGGGGTTTCCGGGGGCGGGCCGTGACCCCGTTGCGTCGCTCTGTGCGACACGCCGTGGCCCGGTGCCTAGCGTGCCCGCATGAACTGGCGTAACGCAGTGAACGGGGCGATGCGCGGCCTCACCGGCTATGAGCTGCGCAGACCCCCTCCCGACCGGCCCCGGGCCCCCGCGCCCGCCGCCCCTCCTCCGGCGGCTGCGGTGACCGCCCCGCCTCCTCCCGCCTTCCCCGAGGACTACGACGAGGAGGCCAGGAGGATCATCACCGAGGTCAAGCCGTACACCATGACCTCGCCTGAGCGTCTGAACGCCCTGATCCTGGCGGTCCGCCACGTACACCGGCACGGCATCGCCGGCGGCATCGTGGAGTGCGGGGTGTGGCGCGGCGGCAGCATGCAGGCCGCGGCCAAGACGCTGCTGTCGCTGGGCGAGCGCGACCGCGACCTGCACCTCTTCGACACCTTCGAGGGGATGCCCCCGCCCACGGACGAGGACCTGCGGCGGGACGGCAAGAGCGCGGCCGAGCTCCTCGCCGCGCAGGGCAGGGAGCGGCCGATCTGGGCGGTGGCCGGGCTGGAGGACGTACAGGCCGGGTTCCGCACGCTGGCGTATCCCGGCCACCGCATCCACTACGTGACCGGCATGGTCGAGGACACCGTGCCCGCGCGGGCGCCCGACCGCATCGCCGTGCTGCGCCTGGACACCGACTGGTACGCCTCCACCAAGCACGAACTGGAGCACCTGTACCCGCGGTTGGCGCACGGCGGGGTGCTGCTGCTGGACGACTACGGCTACTGGCAGGGGTCGCGCCAGGCCGTCGACGAGTACCTGGAGAAGACCGGCGAGCGGCTGCTGTTGCTGCGCATGGACGAGGGACGGATCGCGGTCAAGCCGTAGCCGGGTGCCGCCGGCACCCATTCGGAAGCGCCCGGAAGAAGCCGGGAGGACCCGGAAGAAGCCGGAAGAAGGAAGCCATGCACAAGTCCGCCTCCGACCACATGCAGCTCTGCGTGCGCCACTACATGCCCCTCGGCGTCCGCCACCGCGTCGTCGACCTGGGCTCACGCATCTCGGAGAACCAGAAGCGCACCCACCGCGACCTGCTGACCGGCCACGACGTGGAGTACGTCGGGGTGGACGTGCGGGACGGGGAGAACGTGGACGCGGTGATGCCCCGGCCCTACACGGTGCCGGTGAAGAGCCGCAGCGCCGACGTCGTGCTCTCCGGGCAGGCCTTCGAGCACATCCCGTTCTTCTGGGCGTCGATGCTGGAGATCGCCCGCGTCCTCAGGCCGGGCGGGTACGCCTTCATCACGGCGCCCTCGCGAGGCCACGTACACGACGCGCAGGACTGCTGGCGCTACTACCCGGACGGGTTCCGCGCGATGGCCGCGTACACGGCTCTCGAACTGTGCGAGACCTACACGGACTTCCCTCCCCTGAAGGGCATCCGGCACGACTACGCGTCCATCGATGCCCGGCACGCCTACTGGGGCGACTCCGTCGGCGTCTTCCGCAAGCCGGCCGGGAGGGAGCCGCTGACGCTGCGCCTGGTGCGCGCCGTCACGGTCCGCTGGGCGAACCGCGTGGGCGGAGTGCAGGACGTTCCGCTGCCCGAGCCGCACCGGGACCGCGGGGGCTGCGGACGCCCTCGGGCCGGCCTCCCCTCGCCCGACACCGCGTGACCCACTGACCCCCTGCCCGCAGAGCGGACGTGTGATCCCCGGAACGGAAAGGATGAGGCCCCGTCATGGAGCCCCGTCTCAGCATCGTCGTGCCCATCTTCAACGTGGAGTGCTACCTGGAGGAGTGCCTGGACTCGCTGGCCGGGCAGAGCGTCTCCGACATCGACGTGGTGATGGTCGACGACGGCTCCACGGACGGGAGCCCCGCCATCGCCCGCAGGTTCGCCGCGGCCGACGGCAGGTTCCGGCTGGTCTCCCAGGCCAACGCGGGGCTGGGGGCCGCACGCAACGCGGGCGTGTGGGCGGCCGACCCGCGCAGCGGCCACCTCGCCTTCGTGGACAGCGACGACGTCGTGCCGCCCGGGGCGTACGAGCGGATGCTGGACGCGCTGGAGGAGACCGGTTCCGACATCGCCACCGGCAATGTGCTGCGGCTGCGGGAGAACGGGCGGCTGGAGCAGTCGCCGATGTTCCGCAGACCCATGGCCGCCACGCGGCTCGCCACCCATGTCACGGCCGACCGCGAGCTGCTGGGCGACCGCATCGCCTGCAACAAGGTCTTCCGCCGCTCCTTCTGGGACGCGCACGGCTTCGCCTTCCCCGAGGGCGTGCTCTACGAGGACATCCCCGTGGTGCTGCCCGCGCACCACCTCGCCTGCGCGGTGGACGTACTCCACGACCCCGTCTACCACTGGCGGGACCGGGACGGCTCCATCACCACCCGCCGCGCGGTCCCCCGGGGCGTGCGCGACCGCACCGCGAACGTCCGCGCCGTCGGCGAGTTCCTCGAGCGGCATTACGGGGCCCGGGCGCCGGAGCACAAGCGGGCCTTCGACCGGGCGGTGCTCACCGGCGACCTGTGGCTGTTCATGGAGGCGCTGCCGGACGGCGACGCGGAGTACCGGCAGGCGTTCCTGGAGTGCGCCAACGCCTATGCCGACACCGTGGATTCGGCGGTGCTGCGCGACCTTCCCCTCCTGCTGCGCGTGAAGTGGTACCTCATCCGCCGCCACCGCCTGGCCGACCTGCTGGCCCTGCTCGCCTACGAGTCGGGCGAGGGCTCCGCGTTCCTCGTGCGGGGTACGCGCCGGCGGTACGCCCGCCTTCCCGCGCTGCCCGAGGGCGCCGTGCCCAAGCCGCTGCTGGAGCTGCGACGCGAGGAACTGCCCCTGGTCACCCGGCTCCAGGAGGCCGTGTGGCGGGACGGCAAGCTGCACGTCAAGGGGTTCGCCTACATCCGCAACCTGCCGGCCGACACCGCGCGCCGGGCGGTGAAGACGGCCTGGCTGCGGGTGGGGAGGCGGCGCGTGGTGCCGCTGCGGCTCGACCCGTGCGAGGCCCCCGAGGCCACCTACCAGTCGGGCCAGGACCTGCACCGTTACGACAGGGCCGGGTTCCGCCTGGTGATCGATCCGCGCAGGCTCGCCGCCCAAGGGGCCTCCGCGACCTGGCAGTTGGAGGTCGCCGTCCTGCACGGCGGGGTCGTCCGCCGCGGCACCCTCAAGGCGGCGGAGGGCGTGACCGCTCCTGCCGTGCACCACATGGACGCCCACACCCGCGTCGTCCCCACGCTCCACGGCAAGCGGCTGCGGCTTCGGACCGAGCGCGTACGGTGCCGGCTGGAGCAACACGACGAGGGCGGCGACGGGACCGTACGGCTGAGCGTGGCGGCGCATCCCTCGCTCGCGGGGCGGGGGCAAGCAGAAGCGCAGGAGCAGCCGCAGGAGCCGGAGCACGCACAGCCGCACCAACCCCGACTCCGCCTCACCCACTGGCACACCGGCGCCGAAGTGGACGTCCCCCTGGAGCGGGAGCAGCCGCCGCAGGAGGGCGCGGACCACCGCTTCACCACCCAACTCCCCCTGCACGACCTGGCGTCGCACCGCGTACAGAACCCCTCGGAGACGGACACCCCCGACACGCCGCACCGCCCCGACCACTGGGGCGTGCGGCTGCTGCTCCCGGACGGCACCGGGCACGCGGTGGCCGCCCGCACCGAGACCCGTCCGGGCCGCTACCCGATGGACCGCGGCGAGGACGGGACCGCCCGCGAACTGCTCGTCGGCGTCAACGCGCACGGCAACCTGGTCCTCTGCGACCAGGGGGTGCACCCGCTGGCCGACCGGGTGCGCTGGGAGGAGGGCGGCGAGCTCGTACTCGAGGGCGGCTATCCAGCGCACCGTGCCGGCTGTCCGCCCGGCGAGGTGGAGCTGGTGCTCCAGCACAGCGGGAACAGGTCGGAGCGCCTGGTGCCGGTGGAGATGCTGGAGGGGAGGTTCCGCGTGGCGCTGCGCCCCGAGGCCGTGGCCGGCGGGGGCGGCGGGCCGCTGCCCCTGGGCGAGGGCAACTGGTATCTCTCCTTCCGCCGCCGCGGCTGCGCCGACGCTCGACAGGACGCGCCCGTACGGATCCTGGCGTCCCAGCACCACCGGCTGCCGCTGTCGCGCACCGTGGGCGGCAGGCGGGTCGGGCTGGAGCGGCGCTTCCACGACCGCCTGCTGATCGCCTCCGGTTCCGCGCTGCCGGTGTCCGAGCGCGGCGGCCACCGGCAGCGCAGGCTGCGGGAGCACTACGCGGCGCAGCGCGAGGAGCCGCTGCGGGACGCGGTCCTCTACAGCAGCTTCGACGGCCGCCAGTTCTCCGACTCGCCCCGCGCCGTCCACGCCGAACTGGCCTCGCGCCCCACCGGACTCGCGCACCTGTGGTGCGCGGCCGACCAGCAGGCCGGGATCCCCGACGGCGTGCCCAGCGTGGCCAAGGGCGGCGCCGCCTGGTACGAGGCCCTGGCGCGGTGCCGTTACGTCGTCACCAACACCCAGCTTCCTGAGTGGTTCGTGCGCCGCGAGGGGCAGTTCGTCGTGCAGACCTGGCACGGCACCCCGCTCAAGCGCATCGGGGCCGACCTGGAGGGCACCGCCTACGGCAACTCCGGTTACATCGCCTCGCTCGCGCAGCGCGCCGGCCAGTGGAGCCTGCTGGTCTCCCCCAACCGCTTCAGCACCCCGATCCTCACCCGCGCGCTGGGCTACGAGGGCGAGGTGCTGGAGTGCGGCTACCCCCGCAACGACCTGCTGCACGCCGCCGGGCGCGAGCAGGCGGCGGCCGAGGTGCGCCGGGACCTGGGGCTGCCGGACGGCAAGCGGATCGTGCTGTACGCGCCGACCTGGCGCGAGGACCGGCCGCTGGGCGGCGGGCGGTACGCGCTGGACCTGCCGCTGGACCTGGAGGAGGCGGAGCGGCGGCTCGGCGGGGAGTGCGTGCTGCTGGTGCGCAAGCACTACCTGGTCGGCGACCGGGTCCCCGGCACCGGCACGGGGCTGGTGCGCGACGTCTCCGGCTATCCGGACGTCTCCGCGCTGCTCCTCGTCTCCGACGTGCTGGTCACCGACTACTCCTCGCTGATGTTCGACTTCGCGCAGACCGGCAGGCCGATGCTCTTCTACACCTACGACCTGGACCGCTACCGCGACATGCTGCGCGGCTTCTACTTCGACTTCGAGGACCAGGCGCCGGGGCCGCTCCTGCGCACCGGCGAGGAGCTGATCGAGGCCCTGCGCGATCCCGTCGGCGCCACCGCGCAGCACCACGCGGCGTACGAGGACTTCCGCCGCCGCTTCTGCGATCTGGACGACGGGCGGGCCGCCGCCCGCGTGGCCGACCGGATGCTGGCGGCCCGCACCCCCACCGTCACGAGGGAGGCAGCCCAGGTATGACGGACACCGAGCACCCGCGCGACCCCGCGCTCACCGTCGTGGTCCTGTGCGGCGAGGGCGAAGACCCCGAGTCCGAGCCCGTCGCGGCGTCGGTCGCCTCCGTGCGCGAGCAGTCGCTGCGCGCGGTACAGGTCCTGTGCGTACACGGCTCGTTGGCGGATCTCGGCGACGTACGAGGCCGCTACGTGGTGCCCCTGCGCCCCGGCGAGACGCTGGAGCGCGACGCCTGCCGCAACTTCTGGGAGGCGGCGGAGCGCACCGGCGCGCAGCTCGCCGTCGGCCGGTGGGCGCGGCCCGCGCAGCCGGGCGGCAAGCCCGCCGTGCCCGAGGGCCTGGCCCGCCTGCTGTCCCGCGGCCGTGTGCTGGAGTCGGCGGACGAGGAGGGGGAGTTGAGCGCGGCCGAGGCCCCCGAGGCGGGCTACTGCGTACGCCGCGATCTGCTCGCGCGCCTGCCGCGCGAGCACGCGCACCGCCCGGGCCCGACGGCGGCCCGGCGCGCCGAGCGGATCGCGCTGCTCCCCCAGCTCACGGTGCACCGCCCCTTCGAGGACGGGGCCGACGCGCCGAGGAGCGTGCTCACCCGCGTCCAGGCCGACCCCGAGGGCAGCGGCCTGCTGCTGCTCGCGGGGCGGCTGTACCCGCCGCGGTCGGCGCCACGGTACGCGCCGCGGGAGTGCGGTACGCCGGAGAGCAGCGCGCATCTCGAAGTGGAGCTGCGGGCCCGCGGGTTGGGCCGCACCGTGACCGTGCCGGTGCACGCGCTGCGCCGGGAGGGCGGCGACGCGGTGTGGCAGACGGAGGTGCGGCTGCCCGCGGTGCTGCGCCCGCTGGGCACCCAGGACACCGTGTGGGATGTGCGGGTGGCCGTGCACACTCCGTACGGGCGCGTCGTCACCGAGCCCACGGCCGCGCCGCACCGCCGCCCCGGACCGCGGCTGCCCGCCAGAACCCGGCTCGGGCCCCTGGGCGGGGACACCTGGAACCCGTACATCACCGCGCGCCAGGGGCTCGCGCTGCGTCTGGAGGCGCGCTCGCCGGGAGCCAGGGTGGCCGGCCGGCTGCTGCGCCGTTCCCTGCGCAGCCGGCCGGTGCGCGTCCTGCGCCGGGTGCGGAAGGCGGCTGAGGCACGCCGGAAGCGGCTGACCTCGGAAGCGGTCAAGGCCCGCGTCTACCACCAGGTGCTGTGCAGGCTTCCGGTGCGCCGCCGCACGGCCGTCTTCGAGAGCCACATGGGCAAGCAGTTCAGCGACAGCCCGCGCGCCCTGTACGAGGAGGTGCGCGCCCGCGGCCTCAACTGGCGCTGCCACTGGTCCTACGCTTCGGACCCGGACGGTTTCCCGCGCGAGGCGCGACTGGTGCGCCGCTGGTCCTGGCGGTACCTGTACGCGCTGGCCCGCGCCGAACTGTGGGTGGACAACCAGGGGTTCCCGCAGCGGCTCGCGAAGCCCCGGCACACCACGTACCTGCAGACCTGGCACGGGTCCGCGTACAAGCTCATGGGCTGGGACGAGGGCGCGGTCAAGATGCGCAACGCCGCGGCGCGCCGGACGCTCCGGCGTGCGGTGGACCGCTTCGACTACTTCCTGGTCCGCTCCGAGCACGACGTGCGCACCCTGGCCCGCGCCTACGGGCTCTCCGAGCACAAGCTGCTGCGCACCGGCTATCCGCGCAACGACAGGCTGCTGGCCCGCGACGACGGCGGCCGGCGGGACGCGCTGGCCCGACGCCTGGGCGTCCCCGAGGGGCGCCAAGTGGTGCTCTACGCGCCGACGTTCCGCCAGCACGCCCGGGACGGTACGGGGCGGCGCGGGCCCACCGAGCCGCTGCTCGACCCGGCGCGGTTCGCCGAACGGCACGGGCACGACAAGGTGTTGCTGGTGCGCGGCCACTATCTGGACCGGGTGCGCCTGCCCGAGCGTGCCGGGGACTGCGTCCTCGACGTGTCGGGGCATCACGACGTGACGGATCTGCTGTTGCTGGCGGATGTGCTGGTGACCGACTACTCGTCGGTGATGTTCGACTATGCGCTGCTGGACCGGCCGATGCTGCTGTTCGCCCCGGATCTGGAGGAGTACCAGCGGCAGCGCGGCAGCTACTTCGACCTGCGCGAACACGCCCCAGGGCCGCTCGTACGCAGCGAAGCGGAACTGCTCGACCGGCTCTCCGGCGTCGAGCAGGACCGGGAGCGGTACGCGGCGGCGCGGCGGGAGTTCGCCGCGGCCTTCGGCAGTTACGACAGGGGCGGTGCCGCCGCCTCGCTCGTGGAGCGGTTCTTCGCCGCGGGGAGCGGCCGATGAGCACCGGACGCGATCTCTTCCTCGTCGCCAACAGCATCGAGGAGCTGGGCGGGGTGACCGCATGGACGCACCAGATGGCCCGGGTCTTCACCGAGCACGGCCACCGGGTGCACGCCATCGGCGTCAAGCAGGCCGACATCCGGCACGGCCTCGACCTGACGGCCTCCTACCCGATGACCAGCCTCTACCGGGCCCATCCGCCCCGCCCCTGGCGGCCGCGCGGGCTGCTGCGGCGCTGCAACGCGGCGGCCGCGCTGCGGGAACGCGCGCGGGCCGCTGCCGAGCGGGAGCGGGTGGAGCTGCTCTCCTCGCTCTTCTCCGGGGCGCGGCCGGGCGGCATGGTGATCGTCTCCCAGGTGTGGGCGATGGAGTGGATCAGCAAGGCCGACACGGCCGGCATGCCGGTGATCGGCATGAGCCACGAGTCGTACGACTACACGCGGCAGAGCGGACGGTATGCGCGGGTCAAGAAGTTCTATCCGGCGGTGGACCGCTGGCTCGCGCTCACGCAGGAGGACGCCGACCGCTGGACCGTGCAGGAGGGCATGAACAACGTCGGTTTCATGCCCAACGCGCTCGCCGGTCTTCCCCCTTCTCCCTCGCCGAGGACGGAGAAGGTGGTCGCCAGCGTCGGACGGCTCAGCGATCAGAAGGGCATCGACCTGCTGCTGGAGACCTGGGCGCTGGTGGCCCCGCACCGGCCGGAGTGGCGGCTGCACCTCCACGGCGCCGGGGAGGACGAGGAGGAGCTGCGCCGGCAGTGCACCGCGCTCGGCCTGGACGGGTCGGTGGAGTGGAAGGGCCGCACCGACGACGTGCCCGGAGTCCTGCGCGAGAGTTCGGTGTTCGTGCAGTCCTCACGGGGCGAAGGCTTCCCGCTGGCGCTGATGGAGGCCATGGCCAGTGCGGTGCCGTGTGCGGCGTTCGACTGCGCGCCGGGGGTGCGCACCATCGTGCGGGACGGCGAGGACGGGCTGCTCGCGCCGCCGGGCGACACCGCGGCGCTGGCCGACCGCCTGCTGCGGCTCACCGGCGACGCGGGGATGCGGGACGCCATGGGCGATCGCGCGCGGCAGAACGTGCAGCGCTTCTCCGAGGCGGAGGTGCTCCGCGAGTGGGAGAGGCTCTTCGCGCTGCTGGAGCTGTAACTCCCCACGGTTCATTGCCTTGTCGAGCTGCCGCTCGACACTCGTCTGAAGTTCCCGGCAGGACGCTCCCCGCACGGTGGCCAACCCTGGGGGCATGGACGACATGGACGACACCGGCCCGACGTCCGAGAACGAAGCCTGCACCTGCTGCGCCCCACCGCCCGTCCACGCGAGCGGCCCCCTGTGGAGCGTCGACCACGGCGAACGCACGGAAGAAGACTGCGCATGCGACTGCCACGACCGCACGCACGCCGATGACACAGGCTGCGGCGACGCGCCACGGTGACGGCCGCACCCCGCGTGCTGCCGCCCTGCGCGACACTGGTCGCAGCACCCAAGGGACGCGAGGGCGGTGGTCGGGCGTGGGGACTGTCCGGGAGATGGCCGGGGACGAGCGGCGGGAGCTGGCCGCGTTCCTCGGGGAGTTGGCGCCCGGGGAGTGGGAGGCGCCGACGCTCTGCGCGGAGTGGTCCGTGCGGGAGGTGGTGGCGCACGTCGTGAGCTACGACGAACTGAGCGCGCGCGACCTCGTACGACGTCTCGCGCAGGCCCGCTTCAGCACGGACCGGAGCAACGCGCTGGGCGTGGCCGCGTACGCCGGCCGCGAGCCCGACGAGCTGCTCGCCCTGCTGCGCGCGCATCCCGAGCCGCGCGGGCTGCCCGCGGCGTTCGGCGGGATGATCGCGCTGGTGGACGGGTTCGTCCACCACCAGGACATCCGGCGCGCGTTGGGGCGCCCCCGCGACGTACCCGGCGCACGGCTCCAGCGCGTGCTCACCCTCGCCCTGCGGGCCCCCGTCCTCCCGGCCCGCCGCAACGCGAAGGGGCTGCGGCTGACGGCCACGGACGTCGACTGGCAGCGCGGCGCGGGCCCTGAGGTCCGCGGACCGGGCGAGGCGCTGCTCATGGCGCTGGCGGGCCGGAGCGCCACGCTGGACGAGCTTTCCGGGAGCGGCGCGAGCACCCTCGCCGGGCGGGTGACGACAGGGACGGGAGCCCGATGAGCCGGGTCACCCCTCCCTCACCAACACCCCCGGCCCCGCCCCCAGTTCACGCTCGGCCGTCGTGAAGAGGAGGTCGTCGAGGGCGGGGTGGGTGTAGCCGGAATCGTCGTTGGCGTAGGCGCCGAGGCCGTCGATCACCACCAGGATGACCAGGCACGCTCCCTCGGGGTCCGGCGTGTCGAACTCGCCCGCGCGCACGCCCTCCTCGATCACGCGGGTGAGCACGCCCCGCATGACCGCCTCCTGTTCGGCGAGGACCTCGCGCAGAGTGGGGCGGTACCGCGAGAGGTGGCGGGCGTTCAGCCACAGCCTGCCGAGGTCGGCGAAGTCCTTGCGCCCGATGCGCCGCAGGAACGCGCTCAACTGCCGCGCCGGTGACGCCTCCTGGCCCTCCTGACCCTCCGGGCTCTCCTGGCCGGCGCCGGGCAGCAGCGCCTCGCGTTCGCGGGTCACGGCGCGGGTGAACGCCTCGCACAGCAGCGCGTCGATGGTGGCGAAGTAATGGCTGATCAGCCCCGGCCGCACGCCGAGCTCCTGCGCGACGAGCTGCATCGTCACGCGCTCCAGACCGCGCTCCAGCGCGAGCCGCGCGGCCGTCTCCAGGATCTCGGCGCGGCGCTCCGCCGGGTCCTTGCGGGTCCGCGAGCGGGCGTTCCGGGGGGTTGACGTCATGGGAGCCAGGTTATTGGATACCGCACCAACAGTCTATTGGTGCCGCAACCAATAGCGCTGCCGCACCGTCTCGGGCATTTCGTCTCAGGGCAGTTCGTCTCAGGGAAGGGACCCCCATGACCCAGACCCCCGCGGCCGGGGAATCGGCCGGGGACGCAGCCGCGGACGCGGCCGGTGACACGGCCCGCGCGGCAGGCGGGCTCGACCGTCCTGGACAGGTGGAGTCCCGCGGCATCGACTGCGTGCCCGAGAGCGAGCGGCACGGGAGGCCGCGCGAGCTGTTCGCCATCTGGGCCGCGCCGAACGTGAGTTACCTCAGCTTCGTCGTCGGCGCCACCCTCGTCCTCACCGGTCTCCCGCTGTACGAGGCGCTGCTGGTGATCGTCGCGGGCAACCTGTTCTGGCTGCTCACCGGCTTCATCGCGGTCAGCGGCCCGGCCTCGGGCACCACGGGCTCGGTCGTCTCCCGGGCGATGTACGGGGTGGTCGGCAACAAGGTGGTCGTCGCGATCACGGGGTGGCTGATCTCCGCGCTCTACCTCGCGCTGAACTGGTCGGCCGCCTCGGTCGCCGGGATCGGCCTGGCGCGCCGACTCGGACTGCCGGGCTCGGCGGTGGTGGACGCCGTGGTGATCTGCCTGATCGCCGCGGCCACCGTGCTCATCGCGATCTACGGGCACGCGACGATCGTCCGCCTCTACTCCGCGCTCACGGTCCTGCTCACCCTGATCTTCGTGGTGGTCGCCGCGCTCGTGCTCGCCCACGCCGACTGGTCGTACGCGCCCGCCAAGCCGTTGAACGGGTTCCCGCACCTGGTGGTGCTCGCGTCCGGCTTCACGATCGTGGCGTCCACGCCGTTCTCGTACGCCAACAGCCCCGATCTCGCGCGGTACCTGCCGCGGCGTTCCAGCGGCGCGGCCGTCGCGCTGGCCACAGCGGCCGGGGCCTTCCTGCCGAGCGTCGTGTTCACCTCGGTCGGTGCCGTCGCGGCGACGGCGCTGGACATGAGCGATCCGCAGCGGGCGCTGGAGAGCGTGATGCCGGGCTGGTTCGCGCCGCTGTTCGTGCTGGGCGTGGTCGTGAACACCATGGCGAACAACGGCATGACCGCGTACAGCGCCGGCCTCTCCCTGCAGTCGATCGGCGTGCGCGTGCCGCGGGTCGCCGCCGTCCTCGTGGTCGGCGTCATCGGCACCGCCATGACGCTCTTCGCGATCCTGGTCTTCGACTTCCTGACCGCGGTCAACACCATGATGGAGCTGGTCGTGGTGATCACAGGCCCGTGCATGGCGGTGTACGCGACCGACATCGTCCTGCGCGGGAACCGGTACGACGGCGAGGCCCTGCACGACCAGAGCCGGGGCGGCCCCAACTGGTTCACCGGGGGCGTCAACTGGGCCGGCGTGCTGGCCTCGCTGCTCGGCGCGGCGGCCTCCGCGCTGTGCGCGAGCTCCAGCTTCTGGGCGGGACCGGTGTCCGCCGCAATGGGCGGCCTCAACCTCGCGATACCCGTCGGCGTCCTCGGCGCCGCCGCCCTCCACTGGGCGCTGTCCCGCGCCTTCGGCACCCTCACGGCGCCGCCCGCGAACTGACCCGGCTCGTCCGTACGTTGGCCCCGGCCCCCCAACCACCCCGCACCACCACCCCCACGGAAGGACCCCGAGAACCCCATGCCCGCCGACCTCCTCGTCCGAGCCCGACGCATCCAGAACTTCGACGCGGAAGCGGAGTCGGCCCCCGCCCATGTGCTCGCGGTCGAGAACGGGATGGTCACCGCCGTCGGCGGCGACGAGCTCCTGGCCCTGCACCGGGGCCCCGCCACCGAGGTCCGCGAGTTCCCCGGCGCGACCCTGACCCCGGGCCTGACCGACGCGCACGCGCACCCCGTGTGGGGGTCGATCGAGACCGGGTCCGGGCTGGACCTCGGCGGGCTGACCAGCCTCGACGCGGTGTGTGACCGCATCGGGCAGCGCATCGCCGAACTCCCGCGCGGCTCCTGGGTCACCGGCTACGACCTCGACCTCGCGGTCTTCGAGGGCGAGCCGTGCGGAGCCGAGTTCGGGCGCCGCTTCCCCGGCGTGCCGGTGTCGATGATGAGCCGCGACGCGCACGCCCTGGTGGTCAGCCCGGCCGCGCTGGAGCGCGCCGGGGTGACGGGGCGCGAGGTGTTCGAGGACGCCTCGCGGATCGCGGTGGGCCCGGACGGCGCGCCCACCGGGTACGTCGTGGAACTCCAGGCCATGGACCTGGTCTTCGCGCACTACCCGGAGGTCCCGGTGCCGGACGCTGCCGCATATGTGGCCGTCGCGCTGCGCCGTCTCGCCTCCGCCGGGCTCACGGGGCTGCACGCCATGGACTTCACCGACCCCTCCGAGGCGGTCTTCCGGGAGATCGAGCGCGCCGGGGACCTCCCGCTGCGGGTGCGCTGCTCGCCCCTCGTACCGGCCGATTCGGGGCGCGAGGCGTGGCAGGCCGTCGCCGGTCAGCAGGGGCTCGGCGGGCGGCGGTGGCATGTGGCGGGCGCCAAGTTCATGCTCGACGGGACGGCGGACAACGGCTCGGCGTGGTTCGCGCGGCCGGACGTGTTCGGGCAGAACCGCAGCCCGCTGTGGCGGGACGTGGAGGCGTACCGCGCGGCCGTCCGCTTCTTCACCGCGCGCGGCGTCCCCACCGCCACCCACGCCATCGGCGACCAGGCGGTGCGCTTCGCGCTCGACGTGATCGAGGAGGCCGGGAGCGCGGGCACGGCGCCGCACCGGATCGAGCACGTCGAATCCGTACCCGACGACCTGGTACGCCGCTTCGCCCGACTCGGCGTGGTCGCCAGCCTCCAGCCCGTCCACGCCACCCGCATGACCTGCCCGGACCAGAGCGACGCCTGGTCGCGCCGCATCGGTCCCGAGCGAGCCGCGCACGGCTGGCGCACCCGCGACCTCCTGGACGCGGGAGCCACGGTCGCCCTCGGCTCGGACTGGCCCATCGGGGTCGGCGACCCGCGCACCGCGCTCGCCGACGCCCAACTGCGGCGCCCCGTCGAGGAGTCGGGCGCCGCACCCGTGCAGCCGGACCAGCGGATCACCGCGCGCGAGGCGTACGCGGGGATGACCCGGGCCACGGCGGTGGCGGCGGGCGCCGCCGGCCGGCTGGGCAGGATCGCCCCCGGTCACGCGGCGGACCTCGCCGTGTTCGCCGCCGACCCCCTGGGGCTGAGCCCCGAAGATCAGGCCGCCAACCCCGTGCTCGCCACGGTCGTCGGCGGCCGCGTACTGCAGCACACCGCCCAGCCGCACCACACCACCCGGGAGACCCGCGCCAAGTGACCTCTGGACCCCTTTCCTCCGCGCCCTTTCCCCGCCCCGAACAGCGCCTGCACGTACGCGCATCGGGCGCCGACCCGCGCGAGCGCGGCAGGGACCGCGGCCGTCAGCTCGCGGACGAACTGGCCGGCGCCATCGCGGCGTACGACCGGCTGTTCGCGCACGCGGGCATCGAGCCCGGCACCGTACGCGACGACGGCCACCGGACGCTGGACATCCTCGGCGACTTCGGCCCGGCCCTGCTGGAGCAGATCGAGGGCGTGGCCGAGGGCGCCGGCGCCGAGCCGTGGCAGGTCGCGGCGCTCAACGCCCGCACCGAGATCCTGGCCGGGAGCCGCGAGGTGCCGCCCGGGGAGTGCTCGACCATCGTGCGCCGGGTGCCCTCGCCCGGGGGAACCGGCGAGCGCACCCACCTCGGCGTCCAGACCTGGGACTGGCACGCGGAGCTCAGCCCCTACTGGCACACCCTGGAATCGCGCGGCGGCACCCACGGCTACGCGTCCCTCACCGAGCACGGCATCCTCGCCAAGATCGGCGTCAACAGCGCGGGATTCGCGCTGCACTTCAACATCCTCGGGCACCGGGACGACAAGGTGGGCGGGGTCCCGGTGCACGTGCTCGCCGCGTATCTGCTGGAGGAGGCCGAGGACGCCGCGCACGCGCGCGAGCTGCTGCGCGGCGTGCCGATCAGCTCCTCGGGCTCGTTCCTGCTCTTCGACACGCGGCGCGCGGTGCTGCTCGATCTGAGCCCTGAGGGCGTGTTCGAGGTGCCGGCCGTGGCCGAGGGCACGCACCTGCGGACCAACCACTTCCTCACCCAGGTCCCGGCCGCACGCGAGAAGTCCTGGCTCTACCAGCCCGATTCGGGCGAGCGGTACGCCTTCCTCCGCGACCGCCTGGAGCGCGGCAGCCCGGAGAACGCCGAGGCACTGCTCCGACAGCTCGTCACCGGGCCCGGCGAACCGCCCGTGACCTGCCTCCCCGACATGGACGGACCGCTGGGACAGCGCTGGGCGAGCCTCGCCACCGTGCTCCTCGACCCGGCGTCCCGTACGGCCCGCGTACTGGACGGGACCCCGGCGGAACACGCCGGCCGGCCCTGGTACGAGCTGCGCGCGTGAGGCGTGCGCGGCGGCGGGAGTGAGCCGGGGCCAGCGCCGATACCGGCACCGCGGGACCCCGGCTCACTCCTCATGCCTCACGCAACCGACCGCCCCTTACGCGACCGGCCGCCCCTCACGCGACCGGCCGCCCCTCACGCATCCGACCACTCCGGCATCTCGCCCTTGGCCGCGGCCGGGTTGACCAGGGAGCACGCGGCGCCCTGCGGGTCGATGAGCGCGGCGACGCGGCCGAACGGCGTGTCGGCGGGCTGCATGGTGATCTTCGCGCCGTGCTTCACGGCCCTGGCCACGGCGTCGTCGCAGTCCTCGACGGCGAAGTAGACGTTGATGAACGGGGCGACCTCGTCCGGCACTTGGCCGCGCATGTCCATCCGTCCGAGCAGGGGTTCCTCGCCCAGGGCGAAGGTCGCGTAGTCCATCTCGCCGCCCGCCATGCGCCGGACGCGGTAGGAGAAGAGGGAGCCGAAGAAGCGGTCGCTGGCCTCGGGGTCGCGGGTGCAGACCTCGGCCCAGGCGAAGGCGCCCGGGGCCCCACTCGCCGAGAAGCCCTCGTGGGTGCCCGCCTGCCACACGCCGAAGAGGACGCCGCCGGGGTCGCGGGCCAGCAGCATGGTGCCGAAGTCGCCGACCCGCATGGGTCCCATCACGATCTCGCCGCCGTTCCCGGTGACCGCGGCCGCCGTGGCCTCGGCGTCCGGCGAGGCGAAGTAGAGGCACCAGGCGGACTGGCTCTCCTGCCCCGGCATGGGCGGGACCACGGCGGCCACGGCCTGGCCGTCCCGGTACGCCTCGGTGTAGTTCCCGTACTCGCTCGCGCTCTCCCCGAAGGTCCAGCCCAGTACGTCGCCGTAGAAGGACTTGGCGCCCTCCAGGTCGGTGAACATGGCGTCCATCCAACACGGCGTGCCCGCGGCGAAACCGGCCATGATGCGTGCTCCTTCTCTGCCAGAGGTGTCGTGCCCTGCCTGAGGTGTCGTGTCCCGGGGCGCCGTGCTCTGCCCGGGCATCGTGTGTCCGAGGTGTCACGCTAGCGAGTTACCGGGTGGTTCATACCGTACGCGCGCAATGATCCGGGTTGGCTGCCGCGGGCTTCCCGTTCCCCCTCTCACGGCGGGTCCAGGCGGAGGCGGCCGGTGACGATCTCGTGCGCGACCTCGCGCAGCGGCCGGTCGTGGGTGAAGGCGTACACCCGCAGATACAGCAGCGCCCGGTCGAGCGAGAGCCCGAGCTGCACGGTGAGCATGCCGGTGGCCTGGTGGACCTCGGCGCGGTGCAGGTCCAGGGACGAGTCGGGCAGCGAGGGCCCGGCGGCGGTGAGGGTGGCGACTGGGGTGTGCAGGAGCAGGTCCAGCGCGATGTGGGCGAGGGCGTGCATCCCGTACAGGTGGTCGGGCGCGAAGGGCGCGGGGATGGTGCGGTATCCGGTGAGCACGCCCACGGTGACCGCCCCCAGGCGCAGCGGCACGGCCACCGCGGCGCGCGCCGGGGTGGCCTGCGCGGCGGGCCCGAGTACGGGCCAGCGCACGGGCGTCGAGGTCAGGTCGGGTGCGGTGACGGTGCGGCCGGTGCGCGCCGCCTCGACGGTCGGCCCTTCGCCGAGGGTGTACTGCAGGTCCTCCAGCGCGGGCCCGAGGGCGTCCTCCGGGTCGGTCCACACCAGTTCGGGCTCGCCGCGCGCGGTGAGCATGCTCAGGGTGAGCGAGTCCAGGCCCAGCAGCGGAGCGAGGGCGGCGGCCGAGGCGGCGGTGAGGTCCCGCCCCTGGTGGGCCGCGCGGCGCAGGCGGATGAGCGCGGTGGTCAGTTCCTCTCCGGGCATGGGAGACCGCCTTCCTGGCGGGGCGGAGGCCCGCTCGGCGGTCGGGCGGCCGGCGGTCGGGCGGCCGGCGGTCGGGCGGCCGGCGGTCGGGCGGCCGGCGGTCGGGCGGCCGGCGGTCGGGCGGCCGGCGGTCGGGCGGCCGGCCAGGTGGGCGGCGGACGGGGCGGCGGTCGCCTCGCGGGGGGCGGCTCGGTCGGGGTCGGGCCGGTCGGAGGTGGCCGGCTCGTGGGCGGCCTCGCCGGCGGCGGCCAGACGGGCGGCGGCCGGTTCTGCGTGTTCAGCGGCGTGTTCATCAGCGCTCTCCTCCGAGCGCGGCGGGGATGTCGCCCCGCGCGATACGGGTGGCGAGGTCGGTCAGCCGCTGCCCGCGGAGGCGCGCGTGGCCGCGCAGCAGCGTGAACGCCTCGTCCATGCCGACGCCGAGGAGCGCGGCGAGCACGCCCTTGGCCTGTTCGACGACGAGCCGCGCGTCCAGCGCCGCCTGCAGCTGCCCGGCCACGCCGTCCCTCCCGTTCCGCTCCTGCCGGTGCGCGAACGCCAGCGCCGTGGCCCTGGTCAGGGTGCGCGCCAGACGCAGATCACGGTCGTCCACGTAAGGGGGCCCGGACATCAGGAGGTTGGCCGCGCCCAGGCTGAGGGGCGGGGTCTCCAGCATCACGGCGGCCACGGCCGTGATGCCGGCGGCGCGGGCGCGGGGCACGAAGCGGGGCCAGCGCGCCGCCGCGCCCGAACCGTCCGTCAGGTCGGTGAGCGGCAGCGGTTCACGGTTGCGCGCGCTGTCCAGACAGGGGCCCTCGTCGAGGTCGATCTGGTCCTGTTCGAGCCGCCGGCAGGGCTCGTCGGACGCGGTCAGATAGGCGACCTCGCCGCTCCCTGCGGCGGTCGTGACGCCGGCGGAGCGCACCGGGAGCAGGGCCGAGAGGTGCGCGGTCAGGTCGTGCAGCAGTTCCAGCGGGTCGAAGCCGGGCGGCCGGTGGCCGAGGTCGACGACGGCTTCGGCGACGCGCAGTTCGCGTTCGGATGTCATCGTCCGGGTCCTGCCGTGGCGGAACGGCTCCCTTCACCGCGGCGGTGCGCGGGGTCCGGGCGCAGAGGCGGGCAGGGCACCGCGGGTACGCCCCCACGCTACGCCGCTTCGCCGCGCCCGGACAGGGCGGACGCGGGGTGAAAGCACACCCGCGGAACGGGGGTCGACGGGCCGCGTGTGACGGCCCGTTCAGGGCGTCGCCGCGCCGGCCGCCTCCGTCCCGCCGAGGAACTTCCGCAGCTCGCGCACCGTCTCCTCGGGCGCCTCCTCCGGTACGTAGTGATCGCTGGGCAGCGCGGCCGCTCCCCGTACGTCCTCCGCGTACCGGCTCCAGACGCCCGGCACGTCGTAGTGGCGGCCGACGAAGCCGTGCTCGCCCCAGAGCGCGAGCAGCGGCGCGGTGATCCGGCGGCCGGCCGCGGCGTCGGCCTCGTCGTGCACGAGGTCGACGGAGGCGGCGGCGCGGTAGTCCTCGCACGAGGCGTGGATCGCGGCCGGGTCGGAGAAGCAGCGGACGTAGGCGTCCATCGCCTCCGGGTCGAAGGGCGAACCGCCGTGGTGCCGCGCGTTCATCCGGGTGCGCACCCAGAACTCCGGGTCCTTGCCGATCAGATGCTCGGGGATCCCGTCGCCCGCGGCCAGGAAGTACCAGTGGTAGTAGCCGAGGCCGAAGCCGGCGTCCGCGTTCTGGAAGGTGTGCAGGGTGGGCACGATGTCCAGCACGGCCAGCGCGGACACCGCCCCGGGGTGGTCGAGTGCGAGCCGGTGCGCGACGCGGCCGCCCCGGTCGTGCCCGGCGACGGCGAAGCGCTCGAAGCCCAGCTCCCGCATCACCAGCACCTGGTCGTGCGCCATGGCGCGCTTGCTGTACGGGGTGTGCTCGTCGTCGGAGGGCGGCTTGTCGCTGTCTCCGTATCCGCGCAGGTCGGCGAGGACGACGGTGTGGGAGTCCGTCAGCTCGGGCGCGACGCGGTGCCAGATCAGATGGGTCTGCGGATAGCCGTGCAGCAGCAGGAGGGGCGGCCCCTCCCCCGCCGTGCGGACGTTGATCCGTACGCCGTCGGCGTCCACGGTGCGCCGGTCGAACCCGGCCAGCAGGCGATCGCTCATCCTCCGATCACAGCAAGCGCGTGCGCTCGCGTCCATGGTGCGGGGGGGGTGGCCGGTGGTGCGGCGCCCTTTGGCCGGTGGTGCGGCGGGAAAACCCGGAGGCGCGGGGAGGGGGCGTTTGCGAGGATCCGCCCGCGTCCGCCGCGCCAACTCCCGAACACCGACCTCCGAGAGGAACCCTCCGTGCACCCCGCCCCGCCCACGTCCCGCACCGTTCACCGCCTCCTGCTGCCCGTACTGCCCGGTCTCCAGGAGGCGGAGGTGCGTCCCGTCGCCGAGGGAGGCGAGCACTCGACGTGGCTGGCCGGTGCGCGGCATGTGGCCCGGCTGGCGCTCGACGCCGGCACCTCGCGGCGGCAGCGGACGGAGGTGGGGCTGCGCAACGCCCTCGCCCCACGGGTGAGTTCGGTGGCCTCGAGCGCCGCCGCGGGTGAGTGGCACCCGGGCCTCGCCTACACCCTCGACACCCGGCTGACCGGCGCGTCCGCAGAGCGGCGCACGACCTCCCCCACCGGCGAGGCCCAACTGGCCTCGCTGCTCCTCGCGCTGCGCGCCTTCCCCGCACGGGAGGCCGAGGCGCTGGGCGTGCCCGTCGCGGAGCCCCGCGATCCGGCGGCGGAGTGGGAGAGGGCAGCGAAGGCGGCTCAACGCCTGGGCGCAGATGGCGAGTTGGGCCCCGTGGCCGAGTCCGCTCACCCGCTGCCCGCGCGGCCTTTCCCGCACGAGGCCGTGTACGCCACCACGGAGCGCGCACCCGGCGTGCTCCTCCACAACGACCTCAAGGGCGAGCACCTGCTCCTCGACGAGGACGGCGAGCTCACCGGCGTACTCGACTGGACCGACGCCGCGCTCGGCGATCCCGCCGAGGACCTCGCGGGACTGGCGATCTCGGTGGGCGCGCGGGCGGCCTGCCGGGTGGCCGCGCCGACCGGTTACGGTCCCGGGACCCGCGCCCGCGGCATCGCGCTGAGCCGCGCCGACACCCTCGTACGCCTCGCGGACCGCCTCTACCACGGCGACGACAGCCCCCTGCCACTGCTGCGCGCCCAGCTCCGACGCGCCTGGGAGCGCGCCGAGTTCGACGCTCGGCCGGGCGCGCACCCGTAGCCACGCACAGCGGCGCCCCGCCCCCGGTGCTCCACCACCCGGGACGGGGCGTCGTACGCGGGCTCCGGCGGGTCAGGCCGGAGGCGGGCTCACAGCCCGAGCAGTCCGGTGACGGTGCCCAGCAGGTCGCCGACCGTGCCCAGAAGACCGTGGACGAGCTCCATGTCAGTTCTCCGATTCTCAAAGGGGGGTGTGTTCACCGCCGGAGGGCCGGAGTCCGCGGCGTCCGGCCCTGCGACATGTGCCATCCCATCCCCGCCGCGTTGCCGCAGGGCAACAGCCATGTACACCGTAGATCACGGCGCGACCGTGAGCGGATTTCCCAGGAGAGAGCGCTCAATGTCCGTACTCGGGTCGCCGTATCTGATTCCGGCGTCCCGCCTTCAAGGCTCAACGACAAGCCCCCGAAAATCTGGTCCGGACCAATCCCTTGACAGTGTTTCGCTTCAGTTCTTGAATCTCGGCGAACGCGAACTCCCCTGCCTCACAAGGAACTCAAGGGAGCGTCATGAACCCCCCACGCTTGAACCGCCCAGCCAAACGCGCGCTCGTCTGCGCCCTGTCCGCGCTGGTCGCGGCGCCCGCGCTCGCCCTCGTACCGGCGCAGGGCGCGCCCTCGCCCGCGCCTCGCACCGACGCGGGCGCCGGCGCGGAGAAGCCCGCGGCCGGCGAGTCGTTCACCGACAACTTCGACGGGCCCGAGGGCTCGGCGCCCGACGGCGCGAAGTGGCAGAACGAGACCGGCGACAACGTCAACAACCATGAACGGCAGTACTACACGCCCGGCAACAAGAACGCGGCGCTCGACGGCAAGGGCCACCTCGTCATCACGGCGCGCAAGGAGAATCCGGACAACAAGAACTGCTGGTACGGCCGTTGCGAGTACACCTCGGCGCGGCTGAACACCTCGGGCAAGTACGCGGCGAAGTACGGGCACGTCGAGGCCCGCATGAAGATCCCGCAGGGGCAGGGCATGTGGCCCGCCTTCTGGATGCTCGGCGACGACTTCGGGCAGGTGGGATGGCCCGCCTCCGGGGAGATCGACGTCATGGAGAACGTCGGCAAGGAGCCCTCCAGCGTGCACGGCACCCTGCACGGCCCCGGCTACTCCGGCGAGGGCGGCATCGGCGCCGAGCACAAGCTGCCGAACGGCGAGAAGTACGCCGACGCCTTCCACACCTTCGCCGTCGACTGGTCGCCCGACGCGGTGAGTTGGTCGGTCGACGACAAGGAGTACCAGCGCCGCACGCCGGCCGACGTCAACGGCAAGCAGTGGGTGTTCAACAAGCCCTTCTACCTGATCCTCAACCTCGCGGTCGGCGGCGACTGGCCCGGCGACCCCGACGGCAACACCCGTTTCCCCGCGCAGCTCGTGGTCGACCACGTACGCGTCACCACCAAATGAGCCATGCTGCGCGCCATGCGGCCGGATCACGCCCGACCAGCGCGGAGTCGGCCACGGCCGCCGGCTTGAATGATCCGGCCGCACCGGCGCGCGTGCCTGCCGGGACGGGGGTGGTACGGGAGAGGCGCTCCTAAACCCGGACAAGCGGGGTCGGGTGATCAGGATGACCGGAAGTGACCGGTCCGGGACCATGGAGTGCTTGAAATGTGAATGTGCCGTGTAGACGGCGGGACCACGGGTAGAGACTGCCCCGGTTCCGGCTTGAGACGGTGTTCGTGCTCCGGCCCTGTTCGCACTCCATCCCGCGGTGCACAGGGCGGAGAGCACCACCGGGAGGGGGGCCGGAACCAAGGGGCCTCCCGTTCCCCGGGGGGGGGCACAGGCGGACCGAGTCCGTCCAGAACGGGAGGCCCCGCGCACCGCTTCACCCCGGTGTCATGTCCCGCGCGCCGACTCCGGCCGCGTCAGCGCCCGTTCGGCCCGTCAGGTCCCTGCGCCCCGCCCGTGCCGCGGCGGAGAGCGCCGCCACGGCGGCCAGCGCCGCGGCCGACGGCGGCAGCAGATAGACGGCCGGCCCCGCGTCCGCCCACTCGGCGACCCGGCCACCCACGGCGGAACCCGTCGCGACCCCGCAGAGCAGCGCGGTGACGGCGAGGGTCATGCCCTCGTTGAGCCGCGCGGCCGGAACGGTCTCCTGCACCAGGGTCATCGCGGTCACCATGGTCGGCGCCGTACCCAGCCCGGCGACGAGCAGCGCGAACGCGAGCAGCGGCAGCCCGCCGCCGGACGCCGCGGCCAGCAGCGGGAGCAGGAACAGCCCGGTCATCGCCGCGGTGCACAGGACGAATCTGCGGTGCGGCGCCCCGCGCAGCCGCAGCGCGCCGAAGCACAGCCCGGCGATCCCGGAGCCCAGCGCCTGGCAGGCGAGCACCGCACCCGAGGCGCCCCGGTGGCCCTGCCCGTCGGCGAACGCGAGGGTCACCACCTCGTTCGAGCCGAAGACGGCGCCGGTGGCGAGGCAGACCAGCAGCAGCGGAGGCATCCCGGGCAGCCGCAGGGGCGTGCCGCGCGCGCCGGCCTCCCCCGTGCCCGCGCGCTGCACGGGTGGTTCGGTACGCCGCTGCGCCGTGAACAGCAGCATGCCGGTGATCAGCAGCAACGCGCCGGTGAGGGTGCCCAGTTCGGGGAAAACGGCGGTGCTGAGGTACGCCGCGAGCACCGGGCCGGTCATGAAGCACAGCTCGTCGGCCGCCTGCTCGAAGGAGTTCGCCGTGTGCCGGGCCGCGGGGTCGCCGCGGTGCAGGTAGGTCCAGCGCGCGCGGGACATGCCGCCGGTGTTGGGGGTGGTGGCGGTCGCCGCGTACGACGCGAAGAGCGTCCAGTCGGGCGCGCCGTACCGCACGCACGCCACCAGCGACAGCGAGCCGCACACCGCCACGGCCGCGGCGGGCAGCGCCACCCTGGACTGCCCGTACCGGTCGACGAGCCGCGCCACCATCGGCGCGACCAGCGCGGTCGCCACCAGTCCCGTCGCGGTGACGGCGCCGGCCAGCGCGTACGAGCCGCGGGCCGCCGAGATCATCAGCACCGCCGAGACGGTGAACATGCCCATCGGCAGCCGGGCCAGCAGATTGCCGAGCGTGAAGGCGACCGCCCCCTTGGGCGCGAACAGCCGCCCGTACGGGGCCAGTACGCGGCGCACGGCAGCGGGAACGGGAACGGAGGCGGAGGCAAGCGGCATCGCGCAACCCTGCCGGGGCGGGTTTCACAGGGTCCACTGGTTTTCCGCGCGGCGCGCGGGCGCCTCCCGGCGAGTGGAGCGCGGGCGCCTCCCGGCAAGTGGGGCGCAGGGCCCTCAGCGGGCGGAGCACAGACTCCTCAGCAGGCGGGGCGCGGCACTCGGGTGGTGGTCGGGGCTGCCGTTGGGGCGGTGGTCGCGGGGCAGTTGGGTGCATGCGCCGCACCGCACTTGTGTCGCCTTGAAGGGGCACGGGGGCGGCCCAATACTGCTGCCGCTTCACACCGTTCATTCCTCTCATGCAGGAAGGCCAGGAAGGTCACATGAACAGGTCCACCACCGCACGCGCCCTCGCCGCCGGGCTGCTCTCGCTGAGCCTCGTCGGCGCCGCCGCTGCCCCGGCCCTCGCCGACGACCGGCCGCCCCGCCAGAACACGGGCCACGACCACCACCCCGCCGACCACCGCCCAGGACCGCGCCCGTCGGCAGCCGGCCAGCAGGGCGCCCACGAGAAGACCAACACGGCGCGGGTGCACCGCACCGACGTCAGGGCTTGGCAGGATTTCCGCATCAGCGGCGCGACGCACAACGTCAAGCCCGACAGCCGCGTGGTCGTGCAGCACAAGCACCACGGGAAGTGGGAGACCCTGCCCATCAGTGCCCGGCTGCCGCACAGCGGCAAGTACGGCGTACGCGTCCGGCTCGGCGCCAAGGGCAAGCACGAGCTGCGCACGGTCGTCGGCGGCGTGCCCTCCAAGCCGTTCTTCGTCAAGGTGAGGTGAGCGGCCGTCACCTGAGCTGAGCGGCCGCCCGACGTCCTGCGGACGGCCGCCGCGAGACGGACACCCGACGCGCGAGCGCCGGTTCGCGGGCCCGGACCCCGAGGGGTTCGGGCCCGCGGTGCGTCTTGCGTCCGCGGGTCTTCGCCGGGGGCGTTCGTGAGCGTCCCTGGCCCGTTCGTGGTCGCCCCCGGCTCGTTTCTGGTCCGTCCCCAGCCGGTTCCTGGTCCGTCCCTGGCCGGTTCACATGTCGTGTGCCGCCGGGTGTTCGTTGCTGCGGGAGGGGGCCGCCGGCGTGGAGGCGCGCAGCGGGTCGTACGGGGTGAGGTCCATGCCCGGGTCGCGGCCGAGCGCGAGCCGCGCCGCGAGGGTGCCCGCGTACGGACCGATGGTCAGGCCCGACGCACCCAGGCCGTTGGCCACGATCAGGCCCTCGTACTGCGGCACCCTCCCCAGCAGCGGCAGCGCGTCGGGACCCACGGGCCGGAAGCCGACGCGCGTCTCGACGTGGGTCGCCCCGGCCAGCCCCGGCGCCACGGCGAGCGCCTCGTGCAGGACCTCGGCCACTCCCGCCGCCGTCACCCGGTGATCGAACCCACTGCCGTCCTCGCGGGTGGCGCCGACCACGACCCGCGAGTCGTCGAAGGTGAGGAGATAGTGCCGGGAACGGGGGAAGACCACCGGCCAGTCCGAGGTGTCCGTGCCCGGCAGCCGCAGATGCACGATCTGGCCGCGCTGCGGCGCCACCGGCACCGGAACGCCCAGCGGCCCCAGCAACTGCGGCGACCAGGCGCCCGCCGCGGCCACCACCGCGTCGGCCGGGATGAGTTCGCCGTTGACCCGCACTCCCGTCGCCCGGTCGCCGCGGGTCGCGATGGTGGCGTCGCCGGTGACCGTACGGGCGCCGTGCCCGGCCGCGCCCCGGCGCAGCGCCGCGTCGAGCAGCCGCCCGTCCACCCGCGCGGCGCCGGTCAGATGCAGCACCGGGCCCTCGTGGCGGAGCGGCGGGAACAGGGCACGCGCGCGGGCGCCGTCACACAGCGAGACCGAACCCGCCTGGGGCGAGCGCGCCGCGCGCTCCGCCGTCTGCGCGAACACGGCGTCCGCCTCGTGCTCCTCCAGCAGCCGCAGCGCGCCGACGCGGCGATACCCGGTGCCGGCCACCCCCTCGGGCCCGGCGGAACGCGGTCCCACCCCCGCCACCGCCCCGATCCCCGGGCCGTGCCCCGGCCCATGACCGGCGCTCTGACCATGTGCGAGCCCGGGAACGGTGAAGCCTCCTGGCCCCGACCCCGGAGCCGGCCCCGGACCCGCGGCCTCGGCGTCCTCCTCCAGCGCCGCGAGCAGCGCCGGATAGAACTCGGCTCCCGCTGTCGCGATCCTGTGCCAGTCGGGATCCGTCTCCCTGCTGCTCCATGGACAGATGATGCCCGCGCCCGCCGCCGTCGCCCGCCCCGCGAAGTCCGCGTCCACGAGTACGGTCTGCGCCCCCGAGCGGGCCAGTTCGTACGCGGCCGCTGCCCCTGTGACACCCGATCCGATCACGACGACACGCATGCGCCATGGACCTCCATTCCGTCGGTTCCCCCGCACCCCCGTGCCCCCAACTCCTCGGTCGTCCCCGGCATACCCAGGCAATGCGCCCGTCTCACCCGCGACGCGGCCCGTACGGTGCGACGCGCCGTACATCCGTACGCCGGGACGGCTGCGCGGAGATCACGTACGGCCGACACTGGGCGTCGGCAGCACACGCGATCACCGAGGGACGGAGGACCGAAGGTGACGGCACAGGACGCGGAACGGAACACGGAGCAGAACCCCGCGCGCACCCCCGGAACGGCAGGCCGCGAGGGCCCCTTGGCGGGCTGCGCCGTGCTGGTGACCGGCGCCTCCAGCGGAATCGGCGCCGCCACCGCGCTCGACCTCGCCCGCGGCGGCGCCTCCCTCGCGCTGGTCGCGCGGAGCGCGGAGAAGCTGGAGGAAGTCACCGCCGGGGTACGCGCATCCGGCGGCGAAGCCCTCGCCCTCCCCGCCGACCTGAGCGACACGGAACGGGCGCGGCAGGTGGTCGCCGAGGCGGTGGACCACTTCGGCCGCCTGGACGTGCTGGTGAACAACGCCGGCTACGGCGCCCGCAACCCCGTGGAGCAGAGCGACCCGGCGGACTGGGACCGCATGGTCGACCTGAACCTCAAGGCCGTCCTGCACACTTCGCACGCCGCGCTGCCCCACCTGCTCCGCTCCGCCGAGCACGGCGGCCGCGGCGTCGCCGACCTGGTCAACATCAGCTCCGTCGCCGGGCGCGTGGCCCGCAAGGACAACAGCGTGTACTCGGCGACCAAACACGCCGTCGGCGCCTTCAGCGAGGCCCTCCGCCAGGAGGTCACCGGCCGCAACGTGCGCGTCGGGCTGGTCGAACCCGGCATCACCGTCACCGGGATGACCGCCGACAACGGCTTCGGCACCGGCGTGGCCCAGGGCATGCCCCAGGAGTCCTGGCTGCACGCGGAGGACATCGCCCGCGCCGTCACCTTCATGATCACCCAGCCCGCCCACGCGGCGGTCAACGAGATCACCGTCCGGCCGACGGCCCAGGAGAGGTGAGGGGGGCGGGGTTGGGGGGTCCGGTCCGGGTTCCGCTTCCGGGGGCCCTCCCCCCTCCCCCTCGCCCTCCCTCCCCGCTCCCGCCTCAGTCGCTCATTTCAGCCTCACCGGCAGGGTGTTGAGGCGCCAGCTTCCCGGTATCTCGGCGCGGTCCAGGTGGTGCGGTGCGACCGCCAGGGACAGGTCCGGGTAGTGGGTGAAGAGCTTGCCGAAGGCCACCTCGCCCTCCTGCCGTGCCAGGGCCGCGCCCAGGCAGTAGTGCATTCCGTGGCCGAAGCCCACGTGGTTCTCCGCGCGGTGGTCCGGGTGGCGTGTCAGGTCCAGGCGCTCGGGGTCGTCGTAGTGCCGGGGGTCGAAGTTGGCGGAGACCAGGACCGCCTGGAGCACATCGCCCCGCCGCACCTGCGTGCCTCCTATCTCGGTGTCCTCCTTCGCGTACCGCAGCTGCGTCATGTGCACCGGGCCGCTCCAGCGCAGCAGCTCGTGCACGGCGCGCGGCAGCACGGCCGGGTCCTCCTGGAGCAGGCGGAGCTGGTCGGGGTGGGTGAGCAGCGCGGCGGTGCCGTTGGCGATGAGGTGGGCCGTGGTCTCGTGCCCCGCGAGGATCAGGGTGAGCACCATGGTGACCATCTCGGTGTCGCTCAGCCGTCCGTCGTCCTCGTCGCGTGTGCGGATGAGGTCGCTGAGGAGGTCGTCGGTGAGGGACGCGCGGCGCTCGCGTATCAGCTCGTGGATGTGCTCGATCATCGCGGTCGCCGCTGAGCTGGTGCGGTCGGGCTGCATCGAGATGAGGTCGCTGCTCCAGCGGCGCCACTGGGGGCGGTCGGCCTCGGCGATGCCGACGAGCTCGCAGATGACCGTGATCGGCAGCGGGTACGCGAAGTGCTCGATCAGGTCGACGGACCCGTCGTCCGAGGCCTCCGCGACCGCGGGCAGCCGGGAGAGCATGTCGTCGGCTATCTCCTCGACCCGCGGGCGCAGGTCGCGGATGCGGCGCGCGGTGAAGGCGCGGGAGACGAGCCGCCGCAGCCGGGTGTGGTCGGGCGGGTCCATGTCGAGGATGGAGCCCAGGAGGTAGGGGCGCAGGTCCGGAGGGAAGCCGAGGGCGTCCATGAGGCGGGCGCGCGGGTTCTCCCCCGTGTAACCGGGGACGGAGGTCGGGGTGTTGACGAAGCGCTGGTCGCGCAGCACCTCGCGGACCTCGTCCAGGCGGGTCACCAGCCAGACCGGGGTGTCGTCCATGAAGCGGCCGCGCACCAGGGGCGCCTGCTCGCGCAGCCTTCCGTAGCCGCCGAAGGGGTCGGCGATCAGCTCGGGCTCCATGACGTTGGGCTCGCCGGGGTGCTTGCCGACGTGCTGGTTCAGGGCGGTGGGGGGTTGCTGGGACACGGTCGGTCCCTCCTTCCGCGGTGTGCGCGGTCAGTCGTCGGTGTTCGGCGGTGATCGTCAGAGGTGGTCAGAGGTCATCAGCGGTCGTCGGTCCCCGGAGCCGTCAGCCCGGAGCCGCTGGTCCCGAGCCGTCAGCCCGGAGTCGCCGGTCCCGAGCCGTCAGCCCCGCGGCCGTCGGCGTCAGTCCCGCAGTTGCCGTTGCATCTCGCCCACGCACAGCTCCGTCACGTGCTCGTACAGGGCGATGATCTCGGCTGCCACGGACGGGGCCGCGTCCATGACCCGTGCTGCGTCCGGGGTTTCGAGCGCGGCGTGCAGCGTGTGCTCGAGGACGGCGGCGCGCTGCTCGGCCCCCGCCGGCTCGCGGTCGAGGCGCAGTGCCTCGGTCATCAGGAAGCCGCTGAGGGTGGCCATGCATATGTGCTGCTGGTCGGCGACGTCGATGTCCGTGCGCACGGCCCCGTGTGCGCGCAGCAGCTCCAGGTGTTTCCGGAGCATCCTGTGGCCCTCCGTCATGAGCTCGGCGAACTCCGCCTCTGCGAGGTCGTTCAGCCGGCCGAGGATGTCGGAGTCGTCCAGGTAGAGGGCGCGGAGCACCGGGTCGGCGCTGAAGTCGAGGTACGCGACGCGCAGCATGCGGCTGAGCAGCACCTCGCGGGGGCCCGTGCGCATGCGCTCCAACTGGGCGCGCTGGCTGCGCACCTTGGCGCGCAGCACGACGGCGAGGAGCAGGGTGTCCTTGGTCTTCCAGTGGAGGTAGACCGTGCCCTTGCCGACCTTGGCGCGGCGCGCGATCTCGTCGATGGTGACGCGCCGGTGTCCCCAGGCGAGCAGCAGCTCGCCCGCGGCGTCCAGGATGCGTTCCCCTCGCTCCGTGGTCACTGCCGCCATGTCCCCGCCCCCTCCGTGCCGCGCCCCTATCGCGCGCATCGCGCCGGCCGCGTTCTCCGACCGCGCCCTCTGACCGCGCTCTCTGACTGTGTGACCGGATGTGAAATCTGGTCACGCGGTCAAAGCTACGCGCCCGAACCCCGCCGCGACAGAGGCTTTTTCGGCAACCCGGGCGCCGGAACAGCACGCCCCTCAGCGCACCCTGAGAACACACCCTGAGGCACCTCCCCACACACAGCGCTGCGCCCGCCCCCGCCATGAGCGGGAACGGGCGCTGCGTACCGTCGGAAGAGCCCGGGGCTACCGGCCGACAGGCGTGGCCGAGGCACGCGCCTCCCGGGCCTCCTCCTCGCGCCCCACGGTCGTCAGGTCGGCGTCGCGCGTCTCCCGCATCAGCCCGTACACGAGCAGCGAGACCGCCGCGCATCCGGCGACGTACCAGGCGAAGCCCGTCTCCGCGCCGATCCGCTTGAAGCCGAGGGCGACCCACTCGGCCGAGCCGCCGAAGACCGCGTTGCCGATCGCGTACGGGAGGGCCACACCCAGCGCGCGGATGCCGGTCGGGAACAGCTCGGCCTTCACACAGGCGTTGACCGAGGTGTAGCCGGTGACGATGACGAGCGCGAGCATGGTCAGCCCGAACGCGCCCCAGAAGCCCTGCACATGGCGGAGCAGCAGCAGGATGGGCACAGTCAGGAAGGTCGAGCCGATCGCGAAGGTGATCAGCAGGGGGCGGCGGCCGATCCGGTCGGAGAGCGCCCCGGCCAGCGGCTGGAGGCACGCGAAGACGATGAGGGCGCAGAAACTGACCAGCGTGGCCGTGGACTTGGGCAGCCCGGCGCTGTTGGACAGGTACTTGGTGAGGTACGTCGTGTAGGTGTAGTACGCGATCGTGCCGCCCATGGTGAGGGCGATGACGAGCCCGGCCTGCTTTTTGTGCTGCCACAGCGCGGCGAGGGTGCCGCGGTCGCCGGGGTCCCCGGAGGTGTCGTCGGTGTCCTCCGCGTACACCTCGGTCTCCAGCATGTTGCGGCGCAGGTAGAAGATGACGGCCGCGCCGAGCGCGCCGATCACGAAGGGGAGGCGCCAGCCCCAGCTGTGCAGCGCCTCGTCCGACATCGTGCGCTGGAGCACGATCTGCAGGCCGAGGCCGAGGATCTGGCCCGCGGTCATCGACACGTACTGGAAGCTGGAGGCGAAGCCGCGCCTGCCCGGTGCCGACGCCTCGGTGAGATAGGTGGCGCTGGCCGCGTACTCGCCGCCCACGGACAGGCCCTGGAGCAGCCGCGCGAGGAGCAGCACGGCCGCGCCTCCGTACCCTGCCACCCCGTAGGTGGGCGCGATGGCGATCAGGATCGCGGAGGCGGACATCAGGGTCACGGTCAGGGTGAGCGCCGCCTTGCGGCCGCGCCGGTCGCCGACCCTGCCGAGGAGCCAGCCGCCGACCGGGCGCATGAAGAAGCCGACGGCGAAGATCCCCGCGGTGTTCATGAGCTGGGCCGTGGCGTCGCCGGCGGGGAAGAAGGAGGCGGCGAAGTACGTGGAGAAGCTGCTGTAGACGAACCAGTCGAACCACTCGACCATGTTTCCCGCGGAGCCGACCCAGATCTTCCGCCACTGCGCTCCGCCGCCGGGGTCGCCGCGTTCCGCGACCTCGTCCGTCGACTGGCTGTCTGCCACGCCGGCCTCCTCGCCGTGCTGGGGGTTTTTGAACGTCGTTCACCTTCACCGTTCGTCCTCGCCCGGTACAAGATGTACTTGGCAACGATCCGGTGTACTTCTGTTCTTTGTGTGCACGATGGTGTACGGGCGCGGCTAGCCTGGCCGGATGCCGGAACGGGAGGAACAGGAGAAACGGGAGCCGCGGGACGCACGGGAGGCGCGCGGGGGCGGCGAGGGGCTGCGGTCGGATCTGTTCGCCTTCGTCCGCTTCACGGCGCGGCTGCGCGAGGTCGAGCGGCACAACGACGCGGTGCCGGGGCGCAGGGAGAGCGTGGCCGAGCACTCCTGGCACCTGGCGATGGTGAGCTGGATCCTGCACGGCGAGTTCGAGCGGGAGGCCGGGCGGTCGCTGGACCTCACGCGGATGCTCAAGATGTGCCTGATGCACGACCTGGTGGAGATCGACACGGGCGATCCCTCGGCCTGGGGAGAGCAGTCGGGAGCCGACAAGGCGCACGTGGAGGACGCGGCGGCGCGCAGCAGATTCGCCGCGCTCCCCAACGGCCTCGGGCCCGAACTCATGGCGCTGTGGCGGGAGTACGAGGAGGGCTCGACCCTGGAGGCGTGCCTCGTACGCGGCGTCGACCGGCTCAATCCGGCGCTGCTGCGGCGGCTGACCGGGCAGGGCTGGGACGACGTCGGCGCCGACGCGCAGGCGCTGGACCGGCTCCAGCTCCCGCGCGTCGAGGTGAGCGAGACCCTCACCGCGCTCTACCGCGAGATCCGCGACGAGGCCGTGGCGGAGGGGTTGCTCGCGCCGTAGACGTACGACCGCGAGCGAACCTTCGCGGGCCTTCGCAGGCGTACGACCGCGCAGCCGTACGCCTCAGACGCCCCAGCTCAAGCCCGCCCCTGACTCAAGCCCTGCGCCGCAGCTTCACCCGTGCCGGTCCCGTCGCCTGGAGGGTGATGCCCGCGGCGAGGGGCACCTCGTGGTCCACGGGGTCCAGGTCCCACTCGCGCAGCAGCACGGCCAGCGCGAGCACCGACTCCAGCATGGAGAAGTGCTGGCCGATGCAGGCGCGCGGGCCGCCGCCGAAGGGGAACCAGGCGTACCGGTGGCGCGCCTCCTCCTTCTCCGGCGTGAAGCGGTCGGGGTCGAACTCCTCCGGTTTCTCCCACAGGTCGGGGTGGCGGTGGGTGACCCAGGGGGCCACGACGACATTGGCGCCGGCGGGGATGTAGAACCCGTCGATCTCGCTGTCCGCGACCGAGAGGCGTCCGATGACGGGCGCCGCCGGGTAGAGCCGCATGGCTTCCTTGAGGCAACGGGTGAGGTGGGGCAGGCGTTCCATGTCGTCGGCGGTCGGGGCGCGTTCGCCGAGTACGGAGGCGATCTCCTCCTGGGCGGCGCGCAACTGCTCCGGGTTGTGCGCGAGCAGGTGGAGGGTGAAGGCCATGGAGGTGGCGGTGGTCTCGTGCCCGGCGAGCAGGAAGATGAGGACCTGGTCGCGCAGCTCGCGGTCGTCCAGCGCGCGGTCGCCCTCTTCCCCGCGGGCGCGCGCGAGGAGGGAGAGCAGGTCCTCGCCCTGGTCGCCGGCCTCTTCGCCGCGTTCCCTGCGCTCCGCGATGATGCGGTCGCACACCGCGTACACCTCGCGGGTCGCCGCGGCGGCGCGCAGGTTGGAGGGCAGGGGCAGGCTGCGGGGCGCGTTGAGCGGGGAGTATCCGCGGCGCAGCACATAGTCGTTGATCACCGGGAAGCAGCGCTGGATCACCTCGACCGCCGCCTCCACGTCGGTGCCGAAGAGGATGCGCGCGACGGTGCGCAGGGCGAGGCGGCTCATGTCGGGCACCAGGTCGGTGACGCCTCCGGGCGCGCGCTGCCAGCCCCGCGCCGTCGCCGCGGCCTCGGCGGCGATCGCCCCGGCGTAGCCGTCCACCCTGCGCTTGGTGAACAGCGGCTGTACGAGGCGGCGTTGGCGCAGGTAGTCGCCGTCCTGCGCGGTCAGCAGGCCGTTGCCGAAGGATTCGCGGATCTCCCCGTAGAACGGGTTGTCCTTGCGGAAGTTGGCGGACTCGGTGGCCAGCACGTGCTGCGCGCCCTGCGGCGAGAACGCCCCGTGCAGCACGATCCGCAGTCCCGGCGGGCCGCCCCACAGGCGCACCACGTCCCCGTGCTCGCGGCGTGCGCGCTCGAACGCGCCGAGCGAGTCGCGTTGCAGTTCGCGCATGGAGCCCACTACGGGCAGGCCCTGGGGCCCGGGAATGCTTGTCACTGCCGTGGAGGTGGTCATGCCTGCGATTGTCTCCCGGGGGCGCAAGAGACGGCACGTGTACGGGAGTTGGGCCATGCCCTGCGGGAAACCGGTCGTCGGACCCCGCGGCGCCGCGCATCGGGCCGCGGTTCAGCCACGGCGGCCCCCGGTCACGTCCGGCACCAGGCCCGCGCGGTCGGCGAGGATGCCCGCCTGGACGCGGTTGAGCCCGCCCAGCTTGCCGAGCAGCGCCTCGACATGGCCCTTGACCGTACTCGCGCGCACCCCGAGACGCATCGCGATCTGCGGATTGGCCAGGCCCTGTCCGAGGAGGCCCAGCACCTCGCGCTCGCGCGGCGTCAGCCCCCTCACCACCTCGGCCGCCTCGCTGCCGCCGCTCTCCTTCTCCAGATAGCCGCCGATGACGGTGCGCGTCATGCGCGGGTCCAGCACGCTGCCGCCCGCGGCGAGAGAACGTACGGCCTGGAGGAACTGTTCCGGCTCGGTGTCCTTCAGCAGGAAACCTGCCGCGCCGGCGCGCAGCGCCCCCGCCAGATATTCGTCGATGCCGAAGGTGGTGAGCATGGCGACGACCGGCGGCGTGTCCCTGGCCCGTAGCTGGCGGAGCACGGTGAGGCCGTCCACGTCGGGCATCCGGATGTCCAGCAGCACCACGTCGGGCGCGGCCGACTGCACGGTGCGGACGGCGGCTTCCCCTCCGCAGTCCGCCACCAGCTGCATGTCCCGCGCCGTGCCCAGGACGCTCCGCAGGCTGGTGCGCACGAGTTCCTCGTCATCCACCACTGCCACACGTATCATTCCGGCCCCTCGCCTGCTTCGTCGTGGTCATCGACACCCCCGTTCCCCGTGGTCGCGAGGCTGGGACGGCCGGTGGTCAACCGCCGTTCCCCTCGCCCCGTCTCCACCTGTCGTCCTACCGCAGAACATCCGCCACGGATATGCCCCGCGTCACGGGGCACCCCTGAAGAGGCGACGCACACGCGCGGGACATCGCGCCGTTACCTGCGTTACGGAAAAGAAACGGAGCGGGAAGCGGGTGTGAGGAAAAAAGGGAGACCCGCAGGGAGGGTGAACTCGCGCTTATCCCCCGTAAGATGGCGGGCACCGCCCAGCACGCTCCCGCCGCTTCGTTTCGGAATTGACGTGGCCACTTTGCGGCCGGGAAGGCAGCGAAGCGCTCAGCCCGCGGAGGGAGACGCCCCCGCCGATCGGCGGGGGCGATCTCGGCCCCAGGAAGGATCCGCCGGATCGCGGCCAGGAGCGAAGGTCACTCCATGAGGCAACGCGGTCGGCGGCGGGAACAGCACAATCGCCCGGTTTTCATCGACAGTTCAGGACGGCGCAGACGTCGGCTGTCCTATGTGGCGGTGCTGGTCGGGTGTGCCTGCCTGGGCTATCTGATGCTGTTCGCCGTGGTGCTGGGCGGGCTCCAGCAGCCGGTCGGCAACCATCCGCCGCGCACCGACGAGCCGCTGCCCGGCCGCACCGTCGACCCCGGCTCCGAGGTCCCCGCCGGCCACCACATCCCCACGAGCAGCGCCTCCCCCGGCTCGGACGCCTCGAAGGGCCCGGGCGCCTCACCCGGCACCGGTACGCACGACGGTTCCGGACGGCGCGGCGGTTCCGACGACTCGGGTACGCAGTCCGGCTCCGGTACGCAGAACGGCTCGGGCACACAGAACGGCTCGGGCACACAGAACAGTTCCGGTACGCAGAACGGCACCGGCTCCCCCGCCAATTCGGTCACCCGGGAACCCGGCGCCCCCGCCCCCTCAGGTCACCACGCGCCGGGTGGGGTCACGGACCGGTGAGCCCCCGGCACGCGCTGCGCCGCACCCCGCGCGGGCACTGGCTGCTGCTCTGCCTCGTCCTCCCCGTGGTGACCGCCGTGCTGCTCTTCGAGGGGTGGACCACGCACGAGGTCGACTCGGCGCGGCGGAAGGCCGCGTGCACCAGCCCCATCCCGAAGGAGGCCGACGACGGCAATCCCGTGCTGCGTCTGGCGGGCGACAGGATCGAGACCGCGGGCATGCCTCCCCGCACCGCCGCGCTGACCTTCGACGGGGGCCCCGACCCCGAGTGGACCCCGAAGATCCTCCAACTCCTGCGCAAGAACAAGGCGCACGCCACCTTCTTCCTGTACGGGTCGCAGGCCGCGCGCCACCCGGGGCTGGTGAAGCGGATACGCGCCGAGGGCCATGAGATCGGCTCGTACACCTACACCGGCGGCGATCTGGGCGCCGCCTCCCCGATCCGCTCGCGCCTCGAACTCTCGCTCACCCAGACCGCGTTCGCCGGGTCCGCCGGGATCAACACCCGGCTGCTGCGCCTCCCGCACACCACCGCGGCCGACACCCTCTGCGGAGCCGAATGGGACGCGGCCCAGCGCACCGCGGGGCAGGGCTATCTGATCGTCGCGGCGAACCACAAGTACGCCAGGTCGCGGGACGGCGTGGTGCGCCAGTACAGCCACACCGACCTGGGCTACCGGGAGGCGGCGGCGCAGCTCCGCAACCCGGACGTGGACAGGTTCACCACCGTCACCGGCGGGCTGCGCCGGCCGCCGCTCACCGACAAGGTGTCCCTCGCAGCGAAGGCGCAGGGCGAGGGGCTGATCTGGACGCAGGCCGTGGGCCGGGCCTTCGCGCGCGCCATGGCGTGGGCGCTGGGCATCGCGGGAGCGCTCGGCGTGCTGCGCCTGGTGCTGATCACGCTGCTGGCCAAGGCGCATGTGCGGAGGCTGCACAGATTCCGTCCGGGCGCGCCCTGGCTGCGGGAGGTCAACCAGCCGGTGACGGTGCTGGTGCCCGCGTACAACGAGGAGGCGGGGATCACCGCCACTGTCTGTTCGCTACTCGCGTCGACCCATCCCCACCTGCAGATCATCGTGATCGACGACGGGTCCTCCGACCGCACGGCCGAGTTCGCCGAGCAGATCCACGATCCGCGGGTGACGGTGATCAGGCAGCCCAACTCGGGGAAGCCGGGTGCGCTCAACACCGGTCTCGCGCACGCCCGTCACGACATCATCGTCATGGTCGACGCGGACACCGTCTTCGAACCCGACGCGCTGCACCGGCTGATCCAGCCGCTCGCGCACCCCGCGGTCGGCGCGGTCAGCGGCAACACCAAGGTCGGCAACCGGCGGCGGCTGCTGGGCCTGTGGCAGCACCTGGAGTACGTGCTCGGCTTCAACCTCGACCGGCGGATGTTCGAGGTGCTGGAGTGCATGCCGACCGTGCCGGGCGCGATCGGCGCGTTCCGCCGCGACGCGCTGATGGGCATCGGCGGCGTGAGCGACGAGACGCTGGCCGAGGACACCGACCTGACCATGGCGCTGTGGCGGGCCGGCTGGCGCGTGGTGTACGAGGAGTCGGCCGTCGCCTGGACCGAAGTGCCGGGCAGCCTGCGCGAGTTGTGGCAGCAGCGCTACCGGTGGTGCTACGGCACCCTGCAGTCCATGTGGAAGCACCGGCACGCGGTGCTGGAGCTGGGCCCCGCGGGCCGCTTCGGCCGCCGCGGGCTGAGCTACCTCGCGCTGTTCCAGATCGCGCTGCCGGTGTTCGCGCCGGTCGTGGACGTGTTCGCGCTGTACGGGGTGCTGTTCCGCGACCCGGCGCAGGCCGTCGGCGTGTGGCTGGGCTTCCTCGCCGTGCAGATGGTGACCGCGGGGTACGCGCTGCGGCTCGACCACGAGCGGCTGCGGTCCCTGTGGGCACTGCCGCTCCAGGTGTTCGTATACCGGCAGCTCCTGTACCTCGTGGTGATCCAGTCGGTGGTCACCGCGCTGCTCGGCACCCGCCTCAAGTGGCAGCGCATCCGCCGCTCGGGCAGCGCCGTGCAGTACCGGCTCGGCGAACAGCAGCAGGAGCAGCAGCACTTCACCGGGCCGCGCCGGAGCCTTTCGTCGAAATGAGCGGGCGCCCGTACGCGGGCGCCCCCGCACCTGAGGGGAGTTGGACCATGAGGGACCCGCAGGACGGGTGGGCGGGAGAGGACGGGTTCGAGGCGTTCCACCGGCAGCAGCACCCGTACCCACAGCACCCGTATCAGCAGCACCCGTATCCGAGCCACCAGCAGCAACGGCACGGGTACTACCCGAACGGCAACGGCAACGGCGCCCCGCGCGCCGGCCACGCGATCGGGGACCCGGTGCAGGTGGTGGGCCCTCTGTGGCGACCGGAGAACGACCGTTCTCCCGGCCCGCCCCCTGTGCAGCCGCCCGCGCAGCCGCCGGAGAACGGTCGTTCTCCGGTCTACGGCCAGGAGCTCCTCTTCTCCGGCGAGGACGACGCGTACCCCGTCCGCACCCAGTACGGCGGCCGGGGCTACGGCAGTCACGGCACCTCCGTACCGCGCCAGTCGCCCCACCGGCGCCGCAAGAAGCAGCGGAGGCCGGTGCGGCGCGGGGCGGTGGCCCTGCTCGCCGTGGCGCTGACGGTGTCGGGCGGCACCTACGCGTGGGCGGACACGCAGCTCGACCGGAACGTTGACCTGGACAAGTTCGGGCACAGGCCGCCCGAGGGCCAGGGCACCACGTACCTGATCGTGGGCTCGGACAGCCGTGAGGGCCTGTCCGAGCGCGACCAGAAGGACCTGCACGCGGGCGGTGGCGGCGGGCGCCGCACCGACTCGATGATCCTGCTGCACACGGGTGCCAACGGCACCACCATGGTCAGCCTGCCGCGCGACTCGTGGGTGACGGTGCCCGGCTATCTGCGCCCCAGCACCGGCAAGCGCACGGGCAACACGAAGAACAAGCTCAACGCGGCGTTCGCGTACGGCGGGCCCGAACTGCTCGTGCGTACCGTGGAGTTCAACACCGGCGTGCACATCGACCACTACGCGGAGATCGGCTTCGCGGGCTTCGTGAACATCGTGGACGCGGTCGGCGGCGTACGGATGTGCCTGGACCACCCCGTGAAGGACGAGAAGTCCGGGGCCGACCTGCGCAAGGGCTGCCAGACGCTGAACGGCAAGCAGGCGCTGGCCTTCGTGCGGCAGCGGCACCAGGAGTCGGACGGCGACCTGGGGCGTTCGCGCAACCAGCAGAAGTTCCTCTCCGCGCTCGCACACCAGGCAGCCGCGCCCGGCACCGTGCTCAACCCCTCGGAGCTCTACCCGGTGCTCGACGCGGGCCTCGGCACCCTGGTCGTGGACCGGAACACCGGGCTGCGGGACCTCACTTCGCTGTTCCGCGCGGTGCGCAGCGTCACCTCGGGGCGCGGCAAGCAGCTCAACGTCCCGGTCGCGGGCATCGGCATCCCCACGCCCAAGGGCAGCGCCGCGGTGTGGGACAAGGCCAAGGCGCGGCAGCTCTTCTCCGAGATGCAGCAGGACCGCCCGGTCACGCTCACGGGGAAGGACACCGAGCGGCGCTGAGCCGCCGAACGGCCCCGAGCCGCCCCGGGAAACCGCAGGCCCAGCCGCTCCGGGAAACCGCAGGGCCGCTCCGGGAAACCGCAGGCCGCGGTGCCTACAGCGCCCGCGGGCAGATCGGCAGCGACGCGCTCACCCGGTAGCCGTGGTCGGCCGTGGGCCCCGACTCGAAGGTGCCGCCCAGCAGTTGGACCCGCTCGCGCAGCCCGATGAGCCCGTGTCCGCCGCTGGGGAGCCCGAGCGGCACGGCCGTGCGGTCCGCGCGCGAGTTGCTGACCTCCACCCGCAGCGCCGGCGCGCTGTCTGTGCTCCGCGGCCGCACCCTGACCAGTACGCGGGCGCCCGGCGCGTGCTTGCGCACGTTGGTGAGCGCCTCCTGCACGATCCGGTACGCGGCACGCTCGACGGCCTCGGGGTAGGGCGGGCCGCCCGGGTCCTCGCGCCCCTCCTGCCCGTCCTTGCGCGCCCCGGGGTCCTCCGGCGGGTCCGGCAGGTCGAGTTCGGCGTCCAGCGCGCTGTCCTCGATCAGTCGCGGCAGGTCGGAGAGCCTCGGCTGCGGGGTGAGTTCCTCCAGGTCGCCGCCTGCCGCGCGCAGCACCCCGACCATGTGCCGCAGCTCGTCCAGGGTGCGCACGGCGAGCGAGCGGATCGTGCCGCCGGCCTCGCGCGCGTTCTCGTCGGCGCCGCTCACCCGGAGTGCCCCCGCCTGGAGGCTGATCAGGCTCACCTGGTGCGCGACCACGTCGTGCATCTCCCGCGCCAGCCGCGCGCGTTCGGTGGCCAGCACCTGGCCCGCCAGCAGCCGGTCCTCGCGCGTGCGGCTGCGGGTCAGCTCCTCCAGGCGGGCCGTCAGCTCCCGCCTGGCCCGCACCAGCAGGCCCAGGGCGAGCGGCGCCGCCGTGGTCAGCGCCGAGTCGACGGCGTCCAGCAGGGTGTCGCGCGCGGGCTGGGTGCCGTACTGCGCGTACAGGTCCTCGATCGGATACGGCAGGAAGTGCATGGCGGCGACCAGCAGTGCGCACCAGACGAGGATTTGGCGTGAGGGGCGGCGGCAGGTCACCGTGTAGAGGGCGATCATCGGCGCGAACCAGATGTAGCCGATGTACATCCCCGGCAGCGTCACCAGCAGCACGCCGAGCGGGTAGCGGCGGCGAAGGAACAGCGCCCCGGCGGCGATCAGCGAGACGGCCAGCTCGGGCCCCGGCACCGTGCCGTTGACCAGCAGCGCGTCCGCGACCGCGAGCGCCACGGGGCCGAGGATCGGCGCCAGCCGCGCGGACAGGTCGCGCGCCGAGCCCGCCAGTCCGCCCCCGGCTTCGGGTTCATGCTCCTCGTCGTCCTCCTCCACCGGGTACGCGGCGAGGGCGCGCTCCCGCGTGAGCCCGCCCGCCATCAGCGCAGCCCCCGGCGGGAGTTCGCGGGGCGGGGCGCTGCGCGCGGGGTTTCGCCCGGTGGGTGCGGTCCGTTCTGCGGGTGCGGCCCGTTCGGCGGGTGCGGTCCGCCTGGTGTGTGCGGCCCGCCTGGTGTCTGTGGCCCGCCGGGCGCGTTCGGTCCGCCGGGCGCGTTCGGTCCGCCCTGCGCGTTCGGCCCCTCCGGCGGGTGCGCGTCGTGCTCCCTCGCCGCGTGGCCCTCCGCGCCTCCGCCGTCCGCGCCGTGCGGGCACTGGTCGTGGCCGTCGGCGGTCGCGGGGGCACCGGCACCGCCGCCCGGCGCGAGGAGCCCGGCGCGCTCGGCGAGCACGGCCGCCTGCACCCTGTTCAGCCCGCCCAACTTGGCGAGGAGCGTGCTGACGTGGTCCTTCACCGTTCCGTGCGCGAGCCAGAGCCGTTCCGCTATGCCCGAGTTGGAGAGCCCGGCGCCGAGCAGGGCCAGCACCTCGCGCTCGCGCACGGTGAGCGCGCGCACGGCCCGTACCGCGTCCTGGGAGCCCGCCGAGGAGGCGACGTAACCGTCGAACACCGAGGGCGCCACCGCCGGGTCGAGGGTGCTGCCGCCGGCCGCCAGCACCCGCACCGCGCTCACCAGCCGGTCCGGGTCGGCGTCCTTGAGCAGGAAGCCCGCGGCGCCGAGGCGCAGCGCCTCGGTCACGTACTCGTCGGTGTCGAAGGTGGTCAGCATGGCCACGGCGGGCAGCCGGGCACCCAGTCCGCGGCGCAGTCCGCGCAGCACGGTCAGGCCGTCCACGTCCGGCATCCGGATGTCCAGCAGCACCACGTCGGGACGGTGCGCGAGCACGGTCTCCACCGCGCCGGCTCCCCCGCTCTCCGCGACCACCTCGACATCCGGCGCCGAGCCGAGGATCAGCCGCAGCCCGGAGCGCACGAGCTGCTCATCGTCGACGACGACCACTCGGTGCACCGCCGCTCCTCTCCGTGGACGATCTCTCCGAACGCTGTCCGAACGGGCCCACCATATGGCCGGTTCCCGCCCGAACGGCTCCCTCCGCAGCCCGACCCGCCCCCGCCGATCGGCGGGGGAGCCCGGCGACGGCGGCGGGGAACGGGAAGGAGAACGCTGGTTCTCCTCCCCCACGCCCATGTCCGATTCCCGCCGGACTCGGACCTCCGCAGGCCGCAGAGTGGGAGGTGAAAGGCGCCGTACGCAGACACGGCGCCCTCCCCGAAGGAGGCCCAGGCCATGACGCTCTACACGAGGATGGACAGCCCGCTGGGCGAACTGCTGCTGGTCGGCGAGGAGTCCGCGACCGCACCCGGCGGCACCGCGCTCGCCTCGGTGTCCGTGCCCGGGCAGAAGGGCGGGGCGGTGGTACGGCCGGAGTGGGTGGCCGACGAGGAGGCGTTCCGCGTGATCGCGGACCAGCTCCGCGCGTACTTCGCCGGCGACCTCACCCGCTTCACGCTCGAATTCGTGGCCACGGGCTCGGAGTTCCAGCGGCGCGTGTGGGAGGTGCTGGACGCCGTCCCGTACGGCGGCACCGTCACCTACGGCGAGATCGCCGCCAAAATCGGCGCCCCGCGCGGCGCGGCCCGAGCCGTGGGCACGGCCGTCGGCTCCAACCCGCTGTCCGTGATCCGGCCCTGCCACCGCGTGCTGGGCGCCGACGGCTCGCTGACCGGGTACGCGGGCGGCCTCGACCGCAAGCAGCAGCTACTCGCGCACGAGGGGGTGATGCCGCCCGCATGACACCGGGGCCGGGAGCCGCGTACGAGGCCACGCCCCGCACACTGGAATGCGCAGGACAGGACCGGACAGGACCAGCGAACGACCGACCCACCGGAGGTGACGCGTGAACGCGCTGATGCCCCTCCCCCGGCGGGAGATCGCCCCCGGCGCCGTGCACGTGCCCGGCTGGCTCGGCGCCGAGGAGCAGCGCGAGCTCGTCACCGCCTGCCGGGCCTGGGCCATGGGTCCGGTGCCGATCCGGCACACCCGCCTGCCGCGCGGCGGCGTCATGTCGGTGCAGACGGTGTGCCTCGGCTGGCATTGGGCCCCGTACCGCTACACCCGCACCGCCGAGGACGTGAACGGCGCCCGCGTCGCCGAGCTGCCGCCCTGGCTCGCCGAGTGGGGCCGCGCCGCGGTGGCCGAGGCGTACGGGGAGGAGGGCGCGTACGGAGACGGGGTGCGGGTGGCGGAGTACGCGCCCGACACCGCGCTCGTGAACTTCTACGACGCCGCCGCGAAGATGGGCATGCACCAGGACAAGGACGAGCGCTCCAGCGCCCCCGTCGTCTCGCTCACCGTCGGCGACTCCTGCGTCTTCCGCTTCGGCAACACCGAGAACAGGGGCCGCCCCTACACCGACGTGGAGCTCGCCTCGGGCGACCTGTTCGTGTTCGGCGGCCCCTCCCGCTACGCGTACCACGGGGTTCCCCGGATCCTGCCCGGCACCGGCGACCCGGCGACCGGGCTCGGCGCGGGACGGCTCAACATCACGCTGCGGGTGACCGGGATGAGCGGCTGACACGGCGGCGTACGGCACGCGACGCGCTGGATACAGTGCGAACCCCCGGCCGGAGCAGCGGAGCGACCCTCCGTCAGAACCGCCGGAACCGCACACCGCACACCGCACACCGCACACCCAGCCGAGCAGCAGCAGGAGCCGTCACCATGGCCAGCCACCCCGGATCGTTCGACGCGCTGGACCGCAAGATCGTCGCGGCGCTCACCGCGAACGCCAGGCGGAGCTTCGCGGACATCGGCGGCGAGATCGGGCTCTCGGCGACGGCCGTGAAGCGCCGGGTGGACAGGATGCGCGAGACCGGCGTGATCACCGGGTTCACCGCCACGGTGCGGCCCGCGGCGCTCGGCTGGCGCACCGAGGCGTACATCGAGGTGTACTGCGACAGCGCCGCGCCTCCCCGGCGGCTGGCCGAAGTGGTGCGGCACTACCCGGAGATCACCGCGGCGATGACCGTGTCCGGCGGCGCCGACGCGCTGCTGCACGTGCGCACCACCGACGTGGAGCACTTCGAGGAGGTGCTGGAGCGCATCAGGGCCGAGCCCTTCGTGCGCAAGACGATCAGCTACATGGTGCTCTCCCACCTCCTCCCCGACAGCCCCGAGGCGGGCGCGGGCACGTCCGCCGTACGCGAGGCGACGTACCCGGCGGGGACATCCGGCGCAGCGGAGCCGGAGGACGCAACAGAACTGCGCTGACCGGGGATTGCGCGCAGCATCCCGGCGCGGACACGCAGCATTATGATCTTGTGCCGCGTTTCCGCCGCTTTCTACCGTTGACGGCATCCCCGCCACCGCAGGAACCCGGAGGTGCCCCGACGTGCCCACCCCGCGTGCGCAGCGCCCCAGACGCTTTCTCGTCTGCGAGCCGCGGCACTTCGCCGTGCAGTACGCCATCAACCCCTGGATGAACACCGAGGAGCCGGTCGACGCCGCGCTGGCCCTGCGCCAGTGGGAGGCGCTGGTCAGCGCCTACCGCGAGCACGGGCACACGGTGGAGACCGTGCAGCCGGTGCCGGGCCTGCCGGACATGGTCTTCGCCGCGAACGCGGCCCTGACGCTGGAGGGCCGCGTCTTCGGCTCCCGCTTCCACGCCCCCGAACGGCGCCCGGAGTCGGCCGCGTACGAGACCTGGTTCAAGTCGGCCGGGTACGAGGTGCACGTGCCGGAGTCGGTGTGCGAGGGCGAGGGCGATCTCGTGCCGGCCGGCGGCTTCGTGCTGGCGGGCTCGGGATTCCGTACGAGTCCGCGGGCACACCGCGAGGCGCAGGAGTTCTTCGGGGTGCCGGTGATCGGACTGCGCCTGGTGGACCCGTACTTCTACCACCTGGACACGGCGCTGTTCGCTCTCGACGAGGAGAACATCGCCTACTACCCGGAGGCCTTCTCCCCGGGCAGCCGCGAGGTGCTGGAGCGGCTGTTCCCCGACGCGGTGACCGCCACCGGCCAGGACGCCGCGGCCTTCGGGCTCAACTCCGTCTCCGACGGGCGGCACGTCTTCGTCCCGCCCGCCGCCGGCGACCTGATCCGGCGGCTCGAAGCCCTCGGCTATGTCCCCGTGCCCGTCGACCTGTCCGAGCTGCGCAAGGCAGGCGGCGGCATCAAGTGCTGCACTCAGGAGATCCGCTCATGACCGCGACAGTCCGCCCCGACGGCGCCGGAACCCCCACACCCGCAGGCCCCTCCTCCCAGGAGCTGATCGGCGCCGAGGCCCCGGTGCTCGCGCACAACTACCACCCGCTGCCCGTGGTCGTCTCGCGCGCCGAGGGCGTGTGGATCGAGGACGTGGAGGGGCGCCGCTACCTGGACATGCTCGCCGGGTACTCGGCGCTCAACTTCGGGCACAGGCACCCCACGCTGCTGGAGGCCGCCCGCCGCCAGCTGGAGCGGGTCACCCTCACCTCGCGGGCCTTCCACAACGACCAACTGGCCGGTTTCGCCGCCGGCTTGGCCGAGCTGACAGGGCTGGACATGGTCCTGCCGATGAACACCGGCGCCGAGGCCGTGGAGAGCGGCATCAAGGTCGCGCGCAAGTGGGCGTACGACGTGAAGGGCGTGCCCGAGGACCAGGCCACGATCGTGGTCGCGGCCGACAACTTCCACGGCCGCACCACCACGCTGGTCGGCTTCTCCAGCGACCCGGAGGCGCGTACCGGCTTCGGGCCCTTCGCACCCGGCTTCCGCGTCGTCCCGTACAACGACCTCGCCGCGCTGGAGGAGGCCGTGGACGCGACCACGGCCGCCGTGCTGATCGAGCCCGTCCAGGGCGAGGCGGGCGTGATCATTCCGGACGAGGGCTACCTCGCCGGGGTGCGCGAGCTGACGCGCCGGCAGGGCTGCCTGTTCATCGCCGACGAGATCCAGTCGGGCCTGGGCCGCACCGGTACGACCCTGGCCGTGGACCACGAGCAGGTGCTGCCCGACGTCCTGCTGCTCGGCAAGGCGCTGGGCGGCGGCATCGTCCCGGTCTCCGCAGTGGTCGCCCGCCGCGAGGTCATGGAGGTGCTGCACCCCGGGGAGCACGGCTCGACCTTCGGCGGCAACCCGCTCGCGGCGGCGGTCGGTTCGGCCGTGGTGGAGCTGCTGCGCACCGGCGAGTACCAGCGCCGGGCAGCGGAGCTGGAGAGCGTGCTGCGCTCCGGCCTCGACGCGCTGATCGGCAAGGGCGTCACGGGACACCGGGTGCGCGGGCTGTGGGCCGGCGTCGACATCGACCCCGCGCTGGGCACGGGCCGGGCGATCAGCGAGCTCCTCATGGCGGAGGGCGTCCTGGTCAAGGACACCCACGGCTCCACGATCCGGCTCGCCCCGCCGCTGACCATCACCCGCGAGGAGCTGGAGTCCGCACTCGAAACGCTGGGCCGCGTACTGGCCTCGGCAACGGGCCGCTGACGAGCGGGAGTTAACCCCCGCAGGCCGGCGCTTCTCACGACAGCGCAGCGCCCGGGCCGCCGCCGGAGGAGACGGTGACGGCCCGGGCGCCTTCGCGCTGCCGTACGGCTGCCTACGTGCTGCCGTACGTGGTGTGCGCGCCGTGTCAGTGCGCCGCGCGCATCCTGCTCCGCAGGGACCACGCCAGTGCCCCGAGGGAGACCAGCGCCGCGAGTCCGGCGGCCGGCGCCGCGAGTGACGGCGGTGCGAGCGAGCCCGCCCACACGCGGCTCAGCGCGAGGCCGCCGAACAGCCAGCCCAGCGCGTGGCTCGCCGCCAGCACCCCGGGAACCAGTACACCGGCCGCGAGCGCGGGCAGCCAGCTCCGTACGGATACCAGCACCGACAGCACCAGGCACAGCACGGACGCCGCGGCCGACAGGCCGTAGGCGTACGGCGAGGCGCCGCCCCCGCCCAGCGGGAAGTGCGCCGCTCCGCACACCAGCAGCGCGGCGCCCGCCGCCCACTGGAACCAGTCACCCGGCGCGATGCGGGAGAAGCGCGAGCGCTTCGTGTCGGAGTCATCGGCGGCGGTCGCCCTGGTGGCCGGTCCCGCCGCGGCCGACGCCCCGGCGCCGTCCAGCAGCGCGCTGTCCTCGGGGTCCGGCAGCCCGCCGTCCAGTATGCCGCTCCCCGATTCGGCGGCGAACGGCGAGCGTTCACCGGCCGCTCCGGCGCTGCGGTCCTCCAGCCGGCCGATGAGCTGCACCAGCTCCTCGACGGACCGGGTGGAGGCGGCGGCCTTGACGGCCTCTTCGCCGGGGTGCGCCGCGCTGTCCCGCCACTCGTCGTACGCGGGGGTGTGCAGCAGCGCCATCAGGTGGCCGACCTCGGCGATGGGGCGGTGCTCGGCCGCGGCGCGGATCGCCTCATCGGCGCGGCCCGGCGTGTGCGGCGGTGCCGAGAGCAGCGCCACGAGCTGGGTGAACTCGTCCACTGGACGGTCCACCGCGGCCACCCGCAGCGCCTCGCGCGAGGCGCGGGCACCGTCCGGGGAGTCCTCCAGCAGCGCGATGAGCCGCGACACGTCGTCGAGCCGCTGCGCGACGACGGCGGTACGCACGAGCCCGCGCACCGGATCGGGCCCGTCGGGCTGATCGAAGGGATCGAGGGGTTCGGGGTGATCGGGAGGCCGGTCGGTGGGGGCGTGGCCGTTCGCGTACCCCTCCGCGAACGGGGAGCGGCCATGGGCCGCCTCCCCCTCTTCGCCGGCCGCCTCCGTGGCGGGCGGCGGGACCGGCGGGCCGAAGGCGGCCGTGCCCCACTGGAGCGAGGTCGCCGCGTCGGAGAGCTCGGCCGTCGTACGCGGAACGGGGTGCGGGGGAAGGGAGTTGGCCACGGTCGGGGACTGGGGTCTGACGTGAGCAGAATCGCTGGTCATGTTCCTTCTTCTTGTCCAGACCGAATGCACCGGGCCACGGATCGGCCGTCTGACGGTCGTGCATCCGGACGGACAACTTTCTAACCCCGCACCGGCCACCTCGCACCCGCCCCGCTCCCCCGGCCGCGCGACCTCCCGGCGCCCCGCGGGCGACCCCTCCCGCGCGCTGCCGGGCCGCACGGGCACACGGCACCGGCCCGCACCGCATGCCGCCGAAGGAGTGGCCCGGCGGCAGCCGGGACCGGCCGCTAGGAGAGTTCGCCGTCGTAGTCGGGCAGCTTGAAGGTGCGCTCCGCGTGGCCGCCCGCGAGGTCGGTGTCGCGGTTGCCGACGTTGGCCACGATGGTGGCGCCGCGCTCCTCGATGCCCTCGCGGCAGGCGGTCTTCATCTTCTCCTTGGACGAGTCGTCGCCCTTCTGCCGCATGCACAGCCCGTCCACCGGGAAGCCCGCGGCGCGCAGGTCCCGCCGCGTCTCCTCGCGCCCCCGCTCCTTGCGGTTGGTCACGAACTGCACGCTCGCGCCGTGCTCCTTCGCGTACCGCGCGAGCTCCAGCGTCGGCTTCACCGGCTTGCCCTCGTCGTACTCGCTGGCCAGCGACGTGTTGTCGATGTCCAGCACGAGCGCGGGCTTGTCGCCTTCGGCGGGCAGCCGCTCCTTGAGGTACTGCTGCGCCGGAGCCACCGCCTTCTTCACGTCGGCCTCCCACTGCGCCTTGCTCGGCAGCGCGTACGCCGTGCCCGCTGCGGCCAGTACGCCCGCGCAGGTGAGGACGGCCAGCGCGAGGCCGGGAGCGGTCCGTGCGGAACGTGCGGAACGTGCGGGAGTGCTCGTGATGCCGGCCATGGTGTGCGCCTCCTGTGGGGTGAGGGTGGGCCCGGTGGGTCCCCTGTGGCGCGTGCAGTACAGCCCGGCCAGTTGGCCACGGGGTGAACACGCCCGTACGCACGCCACGTTCCGGCCACGGCGCGCCGCACCCGCACCAACCTCCGCGCGGGCGGCCCGCGTTGGGCCGGCCGCCCCTCCCGCGTGGACGCGGAGCCCCGCACCTGCACACCATGTGCGCATGAACGCACGCACGCACCGGACGTCCGGCGCCGACGCGCACCCGCGCACACCGGGCGAGGAGCAGTACGCGCTCGCCGCCGAGCTCCTCGCGCTGCTCGGCGACCGCACGAGGCTCGCGCTGCTGCACCGCCTCGCGGACGGCGAGGCCGACGTCGGCACCCTCACCGACTCCTGCGGCGCCGCCCGCACGGCCGTGAGCCAGCACCTCGCGCGGCTCAGGCTGGCCGGGCTCGTGGACACCCGCAAGGACGGGCGCCGCGTCATCTACTCGCTGCGCGACGGGCATCTGCGCCGCGTCGTCGACGAGGCGCTGAACCTCGCCGACCACCGCCTGAGCAACCGGCCCCCGCACGACTGACCAGGGGCCGCGCCGCAGGGCTCGTCATCGCGGCTCGTCATCGCGCCGGGAACAAGGGCCGGGGTGGGCCACGCCAATCAGGTGAAAGTTCAACACCGCACAGCGGCAGGCGAGTTAGGCACGGTGCCCCCACATCAGGTTTTCCGCACACGAGAGATGAGCGAAGGACACCAAGTGATCAAGAAGATTCTGTCGGGCGCGGGAGTAGCCGCCTCCCTCGTCGGTGTTGTCGCGATGACCGCTCCGCAGGCCATGGCCGCGCCGCAGGACGACGCCAACCACTCGCAGAGCGTGAAGGGCGACGGCGAGGACAAGGGCGGCAAGACCAAGGGCCTCGACGACACCGAGCTGGGCAAGACCCTCAAGGAGGTCCCGGTGCTGAAGGGCAACGGCGTCTCGCACTGACGCGCCCTCCCCCCCCAGGACAGGGGCCGGGCCCGGCGGAGCGCAGCAGCCGGGCCCTCGCGCCGCCAGTCGGACAGGGGCTCCTCCCCCTGTAGCGCGCCAGGCCGCCGGCCACCGCTTGTTCGCCGCTCCCCGCCCGGCCCCTCCACGTCCTCCCCTCCCCGTCCCTCTCCCCCGCCCGGTACGCCTGAGGCCCCTGTGACATGAGGGCCGGATGTGCCGGTAATCTGTCGCGGCCCGGCCGCACGGCCGGAACCAGCGACACATCTGAAAAAACGGGGACAACGTGCGCGTATACAGGGGATTGGCCGGTCTGGCGAGCGCGGGGGCGCTCATGCTGCTCGCCGCGGGATGCGGTGGCGGCGGGCAGTCGGCGGACAAGGACACGTCCGGCGCCCAGGGCGGCAAGGCGCAGCCGGTGAAGGTGCAGTCGACCGAGCAGAGCGCGTACTGGACGGACAGCGACGACAAGGCGCACCCGCTGACCGTCGCGCCCAAGAGCCTGGCTCGCGGCTCCGCCTCCGACCTCGAGAAGGTCCGGCTGGACGACGGCTTGAAGGGGATGGTGCCGTACTACCTCACCGTCTCCGTCACCAACGAGGACTCGAGCACGCTCGAGAGCCCCTCGCCCGAGCGGAACCTCTCGCTCAGCACCGCCGACGGCACCGCGGGCAAGCCGGTCCAGGTGTTCTCCGGCGGCGGGCTCTCCACCGAGTCGCCGCTGCCCGCCGGCTGCCGCAAGGGCGCGCCGGACAAGCTGGCCGCGAAGGGGAAGGCCGAGCTGTGCCAGATCTTCATGCTGCCCAAGGGCCAGGAGCCGGGCAGCGTGGCGTACGCGGACGGTGACGCCGACCCGGTCGTGTGGAAGGCCGGCGACGGCAAGGGTTCGGCCGGTGTGCTGCCCGCGGGGAAGCCGGCGGACTCGGCGTGGAAGAACAGCAGCGGCAAGTCGGTGCCCGTGAAGGTCACGCCGAAGAACGTGCGCGAGGGCGAGGTGTCCGACCTCGGCAAGTTCGACCTGGACGCGGACGACAAGAAGAAGGTCCCGTACTACGTGACCTTCGCCTACCGCAACGGCGGCAAGGACAAGCTCTACCCGGACATGCAGGACGGCGTGACCCTGCGGACGGTGTCGGGTCAGGAGACGCGGCCGCTCACCCTGCTCGACTTCAGCGGCAGCGCCCTGCCGCAGTGCCCGAAGAGCAAGCCCGACGGGATGGTGGCGCCGAAGGGCACCGTGACGCAGTGCTCGGTGTACCTGCTGCCCAAGAGCGACCGCCCGCTGGCCGTGGCCTTCGCCGGCACCGGCACGGGCGCCCAGCCGCTGGCCTGGAAGGCGGCGCCGGAGAAGAAGTGACCGGCACGGCAGGCTGATCAGGGGCGGGGGCCGCGAGCCCCCGCCCCTTTCGCTTTACAAACGGCGCTTCACAGAGGTCAGTTCACAGGCGCCGGTTGTCCAGCACCGCGACCGACTTGCGTACGCGGTCCGTCTCCTCGGTGTCCACGTCGGCGATCAGCACCTCGGGGGCGGTGCCCGCGCGTTCGCGGATCGTGCCGTCGGGGCCGATCAGCAGGGAGTGCCCGATCCCGGTCGGCGCCTTGGTGCGCTCCTCGATGTCGGCCGACGGGTCCGGAGGTGCCTGGTCCGCGGCGGCCAGCCACACCGTGGCGTCCAACGCGCGGGCGCGGGTGAGCAGTTCCCACTGGGAGAGCTTGCCGGGGCCCGCGCCCCAGGACGTCGGCAGCACGCTCAGCACGGCCCCCGCGTCGGCGTGGGCGCGGAACAGCTCGGGGAACCGTACGTCGTAGCAGGTGGCGAGCCCGACGCGTACGCCGTCCACGTCGATGGTGACGACCTGCGAACCGGGCGCCACGGTGTCCGACTCGCGGAAGCCGAAGGCGTCGTAGAGGTGGATCTTGTCGTAGGACGCCTCGGCGTCGGGGCCCGTGGCCAGCAGGGTGTTGACCACCCGGCCGTCGTCGGCGGGCGTGAACATGCCCGCCACCACGGTCAGTCCGTACCGCCGCGCGATGTCCCGTACGCCGTCCGCCCACGGTCCGTCCAGCGGCTGGGCCAGCGGCGCCAGCGGGACGCCGAAGCGGGCCATCGCCGCCTCGGGGAAGACCGCGAGCCTGGCGCCCTCTCCGGACGCCTGCTTGGCCAGCGCGTCGAGAGAACGCAGGTTCTCCTCCGGGTCGGCGCCCGAGGTGAACTGGCACAGTGCGGTGCGCAGCGTGGTCACGGCCTCTCCTCTCGTACGGATGTCTCGTACGGATCGTCGGTGCTCGTACGGTACGCGGCGGGCGGCGCCGTGTCCCCACCCGGCCCGCCCGACGGTCCCGGCGCGCGGGTCGTGCCCGTACGTGCTCAGGCGTGGGCGTGGAAGGAGCGCAGGGTGTCCATGACCTCCTCGTCGGAGACCTGGTCGAAGTGCTCGTACCACTGGCCCACCGCGTGGAAGCGCTCCGGGCTGTGCAGGCACACCACGTCGTCGGCCTCCCCGCGCAGCGCCCGCGCGGTGTCCGGGCTGCCGACCGGCACGGCGAGGATCAGCCGGCCCGGGTCCTGGCCCCGCAGGTGCCGCAGCGCGGCCAGCGCGGTGATGCCGGTGGCCAGCCCGTCGTCGGTCAACAGCACGGCGCGGCCGCGCACTTCGGGGGCCGGGCGTCCCTCGCGGTAGAGGCGTTCGCGGCGGTGCAGCTCGGTGCGCTCGCGGGCCACGTCGTCGGCGAGCTGCTCCTCCGAGAGGTCCAGGTAGGAGAGCGCGACGCGGTCGAAGACCGGCGGGTCCTCGCCCGCGACGGCGCCGATCCCGGCCTCCGGGCGCCCCGGCGCGCCGATCTTGCGGGCCACCTGCACGTCCAGCGGCGCCCGCAGCGCGCGTGCCACGGCGGCGCCGACGGGTACGCCGCCGCGCGGCAGGGCCAGCACCAGCGGTTCCGCCAGCTCGGCGGTGTCGGCCCAGGCGAGGAACCACGCGGCGAGGTCGCGCCCCGCCTGCTCGCGGTCACGGAATTGCATGGTGCAGCTCCTCTCCGCTCCTCCGTCCTCCGTTCCTCCGCCGGCGGGAGGTTCCCCTTCCACCGTGCCTCGGAAGCGGGGTGCGCGCATAACGCCGCTACTGAGCGGGGGCGGCCCGCGCTACGACCTCCGTACCGCTCCGTTCGGTCCCCGTACGCCTGCGCGCGGGCGCACCGTAGGCTTCCCGCGGGGACGCGGACCGGCCGCGTCCGCGCCGGAGACCGGACCGGAGAGCGGGCCGGGGACCGGGCCGGAGACAGGGGGTGTGCCGTGGCGGAGGGGCGCCTCGACGGGCGGGTGGAGCGCGGCAACAGGACGCGGCGGCTGATACTGGAGCGCGCCGCGCGGATCGCCTCCGTCGAAGGGCTGGAGAGCCTGTCGCTGGGGCGGCTGGCGACGGAGCTGGAGCTGAGCAAGAGCGGGGTCTTCACCCTGTTCGGGTCGAAGCGGGAGCTGCAGCTCGCGACCGTGCGCGCGGCCGCGGCCGTCTACCGCGAGCACGTGGTGCGCCCCGCGCTGGAGGAGCCGCCGGGGCTCGGCCGCGTGTGGCGGCTGTGCGCGGGGTGGCTGGAGTATTCGGAGCGGCGGGTGTTCCCCGGCGGCTGCTTCTTCGGTTCCGTCACGCCGGAGTTCGACGCCCGCGAGGGCGAGGTGCACGACGCGCTCGCCGCGGCGCGGCGCGACTGGGTCGGCTTCGTCGAGGACACCCTCGGGGAGGCGGCCGGCGCGGGCGCGCTGCGCGCGGAGACCGACACCGGGCAGCTCGCCTTCGAGATCGTCGCGCTGCTGGAGGCGGCCAACGCCGAGTCGGTGCTGCACGGGACGACCGGGTGCTACGGGAGGGCGGCGACGGGCATCCGCAACCGGCTCGCCCAAGTGGCCGCGCCCGGCGCCGAGTTGCCCGGCGACTGATCACAACGGGCCCTGGCGGCGGACATTTCCCCGAGTCCGTTTTCGGAAACTAACCGCACGACCGTTCGTGCTTTCTTAGGCTGGCCGGGCCCGTGTTCCCGCCACGCCTCAGGAGGCAGCCCATGAACGCCCCGCGCACCGCGAAACCCGCGTCCATACGCCGTACGCCCTGGCAGCCCGGCCCTCTCGCCGTCTCCGCGTGCGAGGGGCCGCCGCTGGTGAGCGTGACCGAGTTCGCCGCGCACCGGCTGCCGGCCGCGCTCAGCGCGCTGGTGGGCGGGCTGCGGCTCCGGCGTACCTGGCCGGGGACGCCGGGCGCGCTCGGCATGTGGCTGTGGATCGACACCGATCCGCGCAGCCTGCGATCGGGTTCGGTCACCGTGTGGCGGGACGAGCGCGCGCTGCGGGCCTTCGTCGCGCGGGCCGATCACCGCAGGGTCGCGGCCCGTCACCGCGGACGCGGGGTGCTCAGGTCGGGGTCGTGGCGTCCTGAGGGCACGTTCAGCCGGAGCGCCGCGTGGGCCGCAGCCGAGGCGGTGCTCACCGGGGCGGCCGGGTGGCCGGACGGCGCGGCGCCCGTGCCGTTCGAACCGGCGCCATCGGAGTGAAAACGGAAAACCGGCCGCCCGCCGCCGAGTTGGGCAGGGCGTTGCCCCGTACCCGGTCCGTAGCTGGAGGATCAGCAGTGACGCATCTCAAGACCCGGCGCATCCTGTCGACCGCGGGGATCGCCGCCTCGCTCGTCGGTTTCTGCGCGATGACCGCGACGCAGGCGAACGCCGCGGGGCCCGGCGGCAGCAGCCCCGGCAAGAACAGCACGCAGCTCGCCGGGATCCCGGTCGGCCAGGTCATCGACCAGGTCCCGGTGCTCAAGGGCAACGGCGTCAACAACCGCTGAGCCCCGGCGGTCACGGCGGGCCCCGTGGCCCCGCGGCCCGCAGGCCCGCGCGGCGGCCGCGCGCCGCGCCGCACGACCCCCGTTCTCCGGTCGGTTCCTCCTCCGGAGAACGGGGGTTCTCGCATGTCCTGGGCCTGGTGAGCGGAGGCGGCCGATGCGGTGAGGGCTGTTTTCGCGAACGTACGAGGATGCTCCCGCCCATCCGCGGGGCGCTCTTGCGCGCGTACCGGCGCGGCGGCACCGTGGTCAGCCGCGGGGCAGGGCGGTCCCGCGCACGGGCCCGAGGTGGAGGACGCCATGGACGGATCTGCTGCAGGGACCGGGGACGGGACCCGTACGGGAGCCGGGGACCGCGCACCGGCCGCCCCCGTGGCGCTGCCGCACACGCTGGCAGGCGACGGGCCGCACCGGGTGATCGCGCTGCACGGCTGGTTCGCCGACCGCTCCGCGTACGACGCGGTGCTGCCCTCGCTGGACCGCGCCTCCTTCCGCTACGCGCTCCCCGACCTGCGCGGCTACGGGGAGGCCAAGGGGCTGCCCGGCGCGTTCACCACGGCCGAGGCGGCAGGCGATGTGCTGGCGCTCGCCGATCACCTGGGCTGGGAACGGTTCTCGCTGGTCGGGCACTCGATGGGCGCCGCGGTGGCCCAGCGCGTCCTGGCGGCGGCGCCCGGCCGGGTACGGCGGCTGGTCGGCATCGCGCCGGTGCCAGCGAGCGGGGTCCCGCTGGAGGGCGAGCAGTGGGAGCTGTTCGCAGGGGCGGCCGGCAACCCCGGGAACCGGCGCGCGATCATCGACTTCACCACCGGAGGGCGCCGCCCGGACGCGTGGCTGGACCTGATGGTGCGCACCTCGGTCGAACGCAGCGATCCGAAGGCGTTCCGCGCGTGGCTGGACTCCTGGGCGCTGGAGGACTTCCACGGGGAGGTGGAGGGCGCGGCGCTCCCGGTGCGGGTGCTGGCCGGCGCCCTCGACCCGGCGCTCTCCGCCGAGCGGCTGCGCGCCACCTGGCTGCGCTGGTATCCGCATGCCGAGCTGGTCGAACTCGGCGGCGCCGGACACTATCCGGCCGATGAGACCCCGCTCGAACTCGTCCGCGCCGTCGAGGACTTCCTGCGCGCGGACGACGCGACGGGCTCCGGCGACGCCGCGGGCGGTGGGGCCGCACAGGCGGGTGCCCTGTGACCGCCGTGGGGCCGCCGGTGCGGGACGCAGGGGCCGGTGTCCCCGACGTCTTCGACCCGCGCATCTACGCCTCCGGCATCCCGCACGCCTCCTTCGCGCGGCTGCGCGAGGAGCACCCGGTCGCCTGGCAGCCCGAGCACCCGGTGCTGGACTGGCCCGCGGGCCCGGGCTTCTGGGCGGTGACGCGGCACGCGGACGCGGTGCGGGTGCTCCGCTCCTCCGGCGACTTCTCCTCGTACCTCGGCGCCACCCAGATCCGCGACCCCGACCCCGCCGACCTGCCGTTCATCCGGCGCATGATGCTCAACCAGGACCCGCCGCGGCACGGCAGGCTGCGCACGCTGGTCAGCCGCGCTTTCACGCCGCGCAGGGTGGAGCGCTTCGAGGCGGCGGTACGGGAGCGTGCCAGGCAGCTACTCGGCGCGGCCCGCGCCGAGGGCTCCGAGGTGGACCTCGTACGGGCGGTGACCGACGAGTACGCGCTGCTCAACCTGGCCGATCTGCTGGGCGTTCCGCCGGGTGATCGGGGGCTGCTGCTGGAGTGGACGGAGCGGATCATCGGCTACCAGGACCCCGAGCAGGCGGTCGTGGTGCGCGGCCCGGACGGCCGCCCCGCCGACCCGCGCTCGCCGGCGATGCTGGAGGAGATGTTCGCGTACGCGCGGGAGTTGGCGGCGCACAAGCGCGAGCATCCGGCGGACGACGTGATGACCGCGCTGGCACGGGAGCTGGCGGGGCCCGGGCTCGAACCCGAGCTGGAGATGTTCTTCTTCCTGCTGACCGTGGCGGGCAACGACACCGTGCGCAGCGCGGCACCGGGCGGCTTCCTGGCGCTGGCCGGACACCCGGACGCACAGCGTGAGCTGCGCGAACGCGCGCCGCGCGAGCCGCGGTTCCTGGCGCGCGCCGTGGAGGAGCTGCTGCGCTGGCACCCGCCCGTGCTGAGCTTCCGGCGCACCGCGGCGCGGGACACCGAGGTGGCCGGCCGGCGCATCGCGGAGGGCGACAAGGTGGTCGTCTTCCACGCCTCGGCCAACTTCGACGAGCGGGTCTTCGCCGCGCCGCAGCGCCTGGACCTGGCGCGGGACCCCAACCCGCACATCGCGTTCGGCGAGGGCCCGCACGTGTGCCTCGGCGCGCACTTCGCGCGCCTGCAACTGCGCGTACTGCACGAGGAGGCGCTGCGGATCCTGCCGCCGTACGAACAGGCGGGCCCGGAGCGGCGGTTGGTGTCCAACTTCATCAACGGGCTGCACGCGGTGCCGGTGCGCTTCCGCACCTGAGGCTCGGGCCCGGGCGCTTACGTGCGAGGGCCCCGCACCCGGGTGGAACGGATGCGGGGCCCTGCCCCCGTGGCGGGGCGCCCCGGCGGTGGGGGCCGCCCGCGCCTCGCCGGCCGCCTCCGCCTAGAAGGCGCCGGTGACCTTGTGGTGCATCACGTGGTACGGCCAGCCGCCCGGGTTGCGCCACTGGCTCACCGAGAGGTGCAGCTCCTGGAGGGTGGAGCCGGGGATCACATAGCCGCCGTAGAGCTGCGCCACGTGCGCGTCGTCCTCGTGGCCCCACTCGCCGCCGGAGATCAGCGTCTTGGCCGGCGCGTCCTTGATGTTGGAGTCCGGTGTGTCCACGAGCCGGCCCTCGATCGCGCCGGCGCCCGCGTTGAAGCAGGTGAACAGCCACTTGCCGCCCATCGGCCGCAGGCACATCTCGCCGAACTGGCCGTCCAGGATGGGCGAGGCCTCGTGCCGCCCCCACTTCCACTGGTTGTCGTGGAAGCCCCACGCCTCGTACGAACCCGGGTCGAGAATCTTGCTGGAGTGGACCCGGGAGAGGATGACCGGATTCTTGCGGTCGAATTTGGTCGAGTAGATGTAGACCCAGCCGTTGCTGCCCAGCCCCCAGGTCCAGAGCTGGAAGAGCCCGCGCTGCAGATTCGGGTCGAACTTCACCCCGGTGTTCTTCCAGGTGCCGCCGCTGTCCTCGGAGGTCCAGATCTCCATGCGGATGACGTTCATCAGCGGCTCGTTGACCATGACCTGGAGGTACATGGTCTTGCCGACGGTCAGGACGTCCGAGGGCAGCACCGTGTACTTGCCGCCGACGTGCTCGTACGGCAGGAACTGCTCGGCCCTGCGGCCCGGGCCCACCGCGTCGGTCCACTTGATGCCCGCGTTGAGCGCGGGCAGGTCCTTGGCGTCGGTGTAGAGGCCGGTCGGCGCCCGCCAGTCGTTCCGCGGATCGACGTTGGGCTTGCCCTCGCCGCCCTCCTTGTACGTGTCGCCGAACACGAACAGGGTGCGGCCGTCCGGCGTCACGGCGGGGATGCCGAGGTCGGTGGCCTCCATCTCGAAGTCGGTGGTGATCCCGGGCCCTGTCAGGTCGCCCATCTTCTTGACCTGGATGCCGCCGGGAGGCGGCGGACCGCCCGCGGCCTCGGCCTGCGACTTCACCCCGGCCTTGCCCGAGGCGCCCTTGCCCGCCGCGTCCTTGGCCGCGCCGGACGCCTTGCCCTTGTCATCCGGGCCGCAGGCCGCGAGGGCGCCGCCGGCCAGGACGGCGCCCGCGGCGCGCAGCAGCGTCGACCGGCGCACCAGCCGCTGCCCGCCCTCCTGTTCCCTGGGAACGGACCGGTCCGCCCGCTCGTTGTTTCCGTCGTCATGTGTGCGCATAACTCGAACCCCGTTGGTGGAAATCGATTTCGCGCCCACGCTGGCAATTTTGACGCAGACCCGTCAGCGATTTCCCAGGGATGTCGCACGGCCTCCACACCGGTTTCACCGGGCCGCGCGGGGACTTCGCCGGGCACGCGGAGGAACCCCGGCGAACTACTCGCGCACGGACACTTCTCCGGCCTGTTATCTTCTACATGACTGTAGAAATTCTTGCGCGTGAACGGAGTTCGCATGGCCCTGTGGGACCGCATCAAGGAGTCCGCCCAGTCGATGCAGAGCCAACTGGAGGCGAAGAAGAACGACTTGAAGAGCGGGGCGTTCCGCGACTCCAGCATGGCGATGTGCGCGCTGGTCGCCGCCGCCGACGGCACCATCGACCCGACGGAGCGGCAGCGGGTCGCGCAGCTCATCACCAGTAACGAGGTGCTGCAGAACTTCCCCGCCGACGACCTGCGCCAGCGCTTCGAGGAGTACCTGGGCAAGCTGATCGCCGACTACGACTTCGGCAAGGTCAGCGTGCTGCAGGAGGTCGCCAAGGTGAAGAAGAAGGAGACCGAGGCGCGCGCCGTGGTGCAGATCGGCATCGTGATCGGCGGCGCCGACGGCGACTTCGACAAGACCGAGCAGGGCGTGGTCCGCGAGGCCTGCCACGCACTGGGCCTGTCCCCCGCGGAGTTCGACCTCTGAGGGGCGCCGCGCACGGGAGCGGGAGCGCTCCCCCGTCGGGCCCGGCCTCCTCGTGGGGCCGGGCCCGACGCCGTGCGTGACGTCATGATTCCGATGCCCCGCATGCCGTCTTACATGGCGGTTTGCACGACGTCTTGCGCGGAGTCGGCAGAAACCGATTTCGGCGCCGTTCACGCGTCCTCTGCCGCGTGGACGCGCTCGCCGCCGACGAAGGTCTGGAGCACGCGCGCCGAAGCGATCTCCTCGGGCGGCCCGGCGAAGGGGTCGCGGTCCAGTACGGCGAGGTCGGCGAGGTTGCCGGGGCGCAGGGTACCGGTGTCGTCCAGGTGGTTCACATGGGCGCTGCCCGCCGTGTACGCGGCGAGGGCCGCGCCGAGACCGATCCGCTGCTCCGGCAGGAACACCGGCGAACTCGCCCCCGGCAGGCGCCGGTTCACCGCGACGTGCAGCGCGGCCAGCGGATCGGGGCTGGAGACGGGCCAGTCACTGCCCGCGGCGAGGGTGGCCCCGCTGCGCAGCAGATCGCCGAACGGGTACTGCCGCGCGGCGCGTTCCGGCCCCAGGAACGGAATGGTCAGCTCGTCCATCTGAGGCTCGTGCGCCGCCCACAGCGCCTGGATGTTGGCCGTCGCGCCGAGTTCGCGGAAACGGGGCACGTCATCGGGGTGCACGACCTGGAGGTGCGCGAGGTGGGGGCGGGTCCCGGTCGGGCCGTTCGCCGTGCGCGCCGCCCCGACCGCGTCCAGCGCCTCGCGTACGGCGCGGTCCCCGAGCGCGTGGAAGTGCGCCTGGAGGCCCTCGGCGTCCAGCAGCACGACGGCCTCGGCCAGCTCCTCCGGGGTGAAGAAGGACAGGCCGCGGTGCGGGGTGCAGCCGCATCCTGTCCGGTACGGCGCGAGCAGGGCCGCGGTGTGGTTCTCCGCGATGCCGTCCAGCATGATCTTCACGGTGCGGGCGCGGAGCCTGCCGCCGGCGAGGCCGTTCAACTCCGCGCTGCGCGCGAGGAGTTCGGGCAGTTGCCCTGTCCCGCGGCCGCGTTCCCACCACAGCGCGCCGCTGACCCGCGCGGTGAGCAGGCCGCGGCGGGCCGCCTCACGGTAGGCGGGCGCGGGGTCGGCCATCCCGCCGTGTGTGCCGAGCAACGCGTCCTGCCAGGCGGTCACCCCGTACGAGTGCAGCAGCCGCTGGGCGCGCAGCAGTCCCTCGGTGAGCTCGTCCTGTGTGGGCGCCGGGACGTGGGCCGCCACCAGGGACATCGCGCCCTCCTGAAGCGTTCCGGAGGGCGTGCCGTCGTCCTCGCGCTCGATGCGGCCGTCGGCGGGGTCGGCCGACGCGGCGGTGAGGCCGACCCGTTCGAGGGCGCGGGTGTTGGCCCAGCCGCCGTGGTGGTCGCGGTTGACCAGGTAGACGGGCCGGTCAGGCACGAGCGCGTCCAGGAACTGGCGGGTCGGCGTGCCCCCGGGGAACGCCTCCAGCGACCAGCCGCCCCCGGTGATCCACGGCAGCTCCGGGTGGGCTTCGGCGTACGTACGGATGCGGCACCGGTACGCGTCGGGGGTGACCGCACCGGTGAGATCACACTGCCCGAGCTCCACGCCGCCGCTCACGGGGTGGATGTGCGCGTCCTGGAATCCGGGGACGAGCAATGTGCCCTTCAGGTCCACGACTTCGGTACGGGGGCCGATGTGCTCGGCGGCCTCGCCGGGGCCGCCGAGCGCGAGGATGCGGCCGTCGCGCACGGCGAGCGTCCCCGGGCGGACGGCGTCGCCGGTGAACACGGGGCCGCCCGTGAAGACGAGGTCGGCGCGGCTGTGGGTCAAGGGGCCTCCTTCGGTACGGGGTGGCGTCCGCCTTGTGCGGCGGGGCGGAGAACGGTCGTTCTCCCTGGTGGCGGGCGGTGCTGCGGGGTGTCGCGCCGGCTCACGCTGCTCCGTGTTCGGGTCCGCGTTCACGAGCCCTGCGTGTCCTGCGTGTCCGCGTGAAGTACGGGCTCCCCCGCCGCTTGGCGAGCGCGGCGGCCGCCAGGCCCGTGGCCAGCAGCACCGCGGGGACCAGCAGCAGGAACCAGCCGTTGTCGGGGCGCGGGGCGAAGTGGTCGCTCATCGTGGCGTACCGGTACGCGAGGAAGCCGCCGAGCCCGAAGAGCGCGAGGGCGCTCAGCCCGGGGATCACGACCGAGCGCAGGGCCTCCACGGGGCCCGCGCGCAGCGCGCCGCGGAAGCGGACCGCGCAGGCCAGCCCGGTGAGCCCGTAGTAGAGGGCGACCAGCAGGCCGATGGAGTCGACCGCGGCGAGGATCATGCGGCTGAGCTGCGGGATGCCGACGGCCAGCACGGCGAGGGCCGCCACCAGCGCCATGATGAGCAGCGTGCCGGTCGCGGGGGTGCCCCAACGGGGGTGGATGCGCGTCCACGTGGCGCCCAGGGTGCGGTCGCGGCCCATGGCGAGCGCGCCACGGGCCGAGGGGATCACGGCGGACTGGAGGGAGGCGAAGGCCGAGCACATCAGGGCCGCCAGCGGGAGCGAGGCCCAGGGTTCGGGGGCCAGGTGCGCGCCGAGGAAGGTGAGGGCTCGCGGGCCGTTGGCGACGAGTTCGCCGTTGCTCATCACCCGCTGGAAGGCGAGCGCGCCGCAGACGAAGAGGCCGAGCATGGCGAGCAGCGCGATGCCCCCGCCGCGCGCCGCGTCCCCCGGCTCGCGGGTCTCCTCGGTGACGGTGAACGCCGCGTCCCAGCCCCAGTAGACGAAGACCGCCAGCACCATGCCCTGCGCGAGGGACTGGACCGAGCCGATGGCGAAGGGGTTCAGCCAGTCCCAGGAGAACGGTCGTTCTCCGGTGGCCAGCGCCCATCCGCAGAAGCCCAGCAGCACCGCGTACTCGAAGACCAGCAGCCAGAGTTGGAGCCGGGTGGCCGACCGCACCCCGGTCACGGCGGTGAGCGTGACCACCACCAGCGCGACCAGCCCGACGACCGTGCTCACCCCCGTCGAGCCGGGGTCGAGGGCGATGCCGAACAGGGCGTGCAGGCCCAGCTTGTTCGCGAACTCCAGGACCACGGAGCCGGTCACCGCGCCGGTGTAGGCCATGAACACCACGTTCCCCGCGAGCACCACCCAGCCGGTGAGGAAGCCGGGCCAGGGCCCGAGCGAACGGCCCACCCACGCATAGCCGTTGCCGCAGTTCGGCTCGGTGCGGTTGAGCCGCGCGTAGGCGAGCGCGATCCCGGCGATCGGCAGGAACGCCAGAATCAGCAGCCCCGGTGTGCGCCGCCCCGCGTACACGGCGAGCGAGCCCATCCCGATGCCGATGCTCGTGGTGGCCGCGGTGCTGGAGGCGGCGATGGCCACCCCGTCCCGCACGCCCAGCGAGCGGCGCAGCGCGGTCCGGGGCGCGGTTCCAGGGCGCGCGGCTCCCGGTTGCACGGGTACGGGTTCCGCCCGGTCGGGCTGCTGCTTCGCTGGCTCGGGTTGCCGCTGTCCGTGTACGGGAGGGGGCACGGCGCACGCTCCTCTGCCGGGGCCTGACGGCCGGGGGCCGGTGACGGGTGGGTCGATGAAACCCCCGGCCCGCCACTACGTCAATGCCGTTGTCGTAAGGATCCGCGAGGCGTCGTAAGGTGCTGTCGGAGGGCGGCGGGACGGCCGATGACGGACCGGATCTCCGGGCCGCCCCCGGAACAGGCCGCAGAGCAGGAGGAGTTGTGACGCCGACGCCGCAGAGCCGCGTGCCCGAGGAACGCAAGCGCCGCCGCCCGACCCGTTCCGGCGTCGTCCTCTCGGCCGAGACGATCGTCGGGAAGGCGCTGGAACTCATCGACGCGCAGGGCGATGAGGCGCTGACGGTGCGCAGACTCGGGGCCGCGCTCGGCGCCGACCCCAGCGCGGTCTACCGCTACTTCCGCAACACCGACGACCTGCTCCTGGCGGTCGCCGACCGGCTGATCGCCGAGTCGCTCGACGGCTTCGAGCCGGGTGCGCTGGAGGGCGGATGGGCCGCTGACCTGCGGGAGTTCGGGCTGCGCGCGTACGGGTGCGCCCAGCGCCACCCACGGGTCGCGGCGCTCACCACCACCCGGGTCACGCGCCGTCCGCACGAGTACCGCGCGGTGGACACCGGCGTCGGCCTGCTGCTGCGCGCCGGGTTCGGACCCGAGGAGGCGGTGCGGCACTACCACGCGTTCATCGACACCGTGCTCGGCCACGCGGCGCTCGACGCGGCCGTGCTGCGGCTCCCCGCCGAGCAGCGGGCCGGCGACGAGCGCGCCTGGGAGGACGCCTACACGCGGCTGCCCGCCGACACGTATCCCCATCTGCACGCGGCACGCGCCCACTTGCCGGTCATGGCGGGCTCCGCCTTCGAACCCGCGCTGGACCTGCTGATCGAGGCGCTGGTGGCACGGGCGCCGCGGGCCCCGGAGGGGTGACCGGGGACCGAAGCCGCCGAGCGCCGTGGGGCAGTGGGACTGCGGTGCTGCGGTGCTGCGGTGCTGCCGTGCCGTAACGCCGGAGCGGCGTCCTAGAGGTCTACCTGCACCGTGCCCACGTGGCGTCCCTCCACGCGTTCGCGCATCGCGGGCGGCGCCGGTGACGAACACGGTGGCCCCTTCGCGCACTTCGCTGCCGTGCACCACTCTCGCGTAGGCCGCCGCCCCCTGGGACAGGTGCGCCGCGGGGTCGGGCAGCGCGCCGGGGTCGAGGCGGGACACCGTGGCGGCGTCGGCCACGCCGTACTCGCTCCACCCCGTGTGCGTCATGACCAGGTCGCCGGGGCGAGGCCGGTGCCGGACGCCGCGACCACCTCTCCGACGGCGGGGCCCCACAGGGGCCCACGACGGGCCCGTCCTTACACCTCCGGTGAAATCCACACCGCGTACGGCGCGTTCGGAGGAGGCGCCTCGTCATCGGCCGGGAACGCGAACTCCCGTTGCCAGAAGCCCACGTCGTGCCAGGCGCCGCGTTTGTGGCCCGCCGCGCGGAGGGTTCCAGAGGGGACGAAGCCGAAGGCCTCGTGGAGGCCGACGCTCGCGGGGTTGGGCAGGGCGATCACGGCGAGGGCGCTGCGGAAGCCCTGTGCCTCCAGGAGCTTGAGCAGCCTCTCGTACAGGGCCGTGCCCAGGCTGTGGCCGCGGTGCAGGTGGGAGACGTACACCGTGGTCTCGGCGCACCAGGCGTACGCGGCGCGCTCCTTCCACGGCCCGGCGTAGGCGAGCCCTGCGACCTCGCCGTCCAGCTCGGCGACCAGCCACGGGTAGCGCTCGCGGTGCCGCAGCAGGTCCTCGCGCCACTCCCGCGGACTCTGGGGTGCGGTGCGGAAGTTGATGCTGGTGGTCTCGATGTAGTGGTTCACGATGCGGCATACCGCCGCCATGTCGTCCTCGGTGGCAAAGCGGACGGCCACCTCTCCGTGGGTCACCGCTCTTCCAGGGGTCACTGCTGCTCCCTGCCCTTCCCTCGTACCGGTCCGTACCGGCTGCGCGCCGGACGCGGCCACTCTCGCAGCCCGCTGTTTTCGGCGCGTTTCCGCACGGGTACGCGGCGCGCGCGCACGCGGGAGGAGGCGCACCATGGCAGGGGCGGCCCGCGCGGCCGTCCCGGACCGGACCGGACGAGGAGGGCGCAGATGACGATCGCGGTACTGGGCGCCACCGGCGGCCAGGGCGGAGCCGTTCTCGCCGCCCTCGCTGAGGCGGGGCGCAAGGTGCGCGCCGTGGTGCGGGACCCCAAGCAGGAGCGGGCGAGGGCGCTGTCCGACGCCGGCTTCGAGGTGGTCGCCGCCGAGCTGACCGACCGCGCCTCGCTGGCCGCGGCCTTCACCCGGGCCGAGGCGGCGTTCGCCGTGACCACGCCGTTCGGCGACGGCCTGGAGGCGGAGCGCCGACAGGGCATGGCGATCGTCGACGCGGCGGCCGAGGCGGCCCTGCCCTACCTCGTGATGGCGTCGGTCGCGAGCGCGGACCGTGAGACCGGCATCCCGCACTTCGAGACCAAGGCGCACACCGAGCGGATCCTCGCCGCCTCGGGACTGCCCTCGGCGGTGGTGGCCCCCACGTACTTCTACGACAACGTCCTCGGCCAACGCGACGAGATCGGCACCGGCGTACTGTCCCTCCCCCTGCCCTCCGACGTGCCGCTCCAGCAGGTCGCCCGGCAGGACCTGGGCCGGGTCGTGGCGGCCGTGCTCGCCGATCCGGGCCGGTGGCGCGGGCAGCGGATCGAGGTGGCGGGCGACGACCCGACGCCGCAGGAGATGGCCGACGCGATCGGGCGGGCGACGGGCACGCCCGTGACCTTCGAGAGCGTGCCGCTGCACCGGGCGCGGGAGGCGAACCCTGACATCGGCGCGATGTTCGCCTACCTCGCCGAGACCGGCTACCAGGCCGACATCCCGGCCCTGCGCACCGACTTCCCCGACATCCCGTGGACCGGCTTCGCCGCGTGGGCGGCCCGGCAGAAGTGGCCCGTGCCGGAGCGCTGAGCGGCCGGTCCGCAGACGCGGCGACCGGTCAGCCCGCACGCAGCGCGGAGGCGAAATACACGCCGACCAGCGCCAGGAAGCCGCCCAGGGCCAATACCGTCTCGGTATCGCTCGCCGATGCACCCAGCAGAACCGGGCGCCAGCCCACGACCACCGCCGTCATCAGTACCGCGCGCACGGTCTGCGCCACCGGAGACCAAGCCGCCGCCTGAAGGCCGTCCTCCTCGGCGGCCAGGGCGGTGGGCACCCCCACGCTGCTCAGAACGACGCCGACCAGGATGACGACCAGCAGCGCGTTGCGCCCTTGTTCGCCGTCCGGCACCGGGTCCCAGCGGCCCTCCGCGTACAGGCGCAGGTCTCTGGCCTCGTGTACGAAGCCGCCCGCCGACGGCGCGGAGGGCGACCACATCACCTCGACCCGGTCGCCGCGCCGCGGCAGGTCTCCGGTGTACGCCTTCCGCACCGGGAGCCGCCGGAGCCCGCCGTCCGGCACGGAGACCACCAAGTCCGAGTAGTGGCCGATCACTTCGCCCTCGCTGGTCTCCTCCCCCACGGGACGGGGCCGCTCCACGACGGTGCCCTCGCGCACCACGGCACCGCTCGCGCGCAGCTCCCGGACCTTCTCCGGGTACCCGGAACCCGACATGAGCGCCGACATCATGGCCCCCGCGGAGAAGGCGGCCAGCGCCCACACCAGTGCGGCGCGGCTCTTGATCCATAACGGGGAGCCGAAGGAGACGCCGAGAGCAGCGTCACCCGCCGCCGCGAACTCCGTGTCCGCATACGGAGCCCTCTTGCGCAGCGACGTACGCCGACGACCGCGAGCAGCCCGGGACCGCCCGCGCAGCGCCCACAGCGCCCCCGCCCGCACCACCGCGCAGCCCGCCGCGAGGGAACCCCACACCAGCGGGCCCACGTTCGGCGCGGGCATCGCCGTCGTGCCGAACAGCCATACGCAGGCCACCAGCGCCGACACCCATCCCGCGACGGCGGATGCGCGCACCGTCCACACCAGTACCGACCGCACGGCCACCCCCTGCTCCGTACCACCGGACGGGGCGTCAACCGTACGTCCGTGACCCGGAGATGAGCGTAAGCAGCCATGCCGGAAATACAGCACAAATTACGGTCACAGCATCACAACAAGTGCTCACTCCTCCTCGGAGCCGCCGGGCTCCAACGCCGGTGAGGAGAAGCCGAGTTGCCTGGTGCACTCGGGGTGTGCCACCTCGTGTTCGGGTGTGGGCTCCAGGCAGCGGGAGCCCACCAGCGAGAACGCCAGCGCCGCACCCGCCACGCACAGCCCCGCGCAGATCAGCATCGCCGTGCCGAAGCCGCGGTCCACGGCGGAGGGCGAGGTGTACGCGCGCCCCGAGAGGCCGACGGCGAGCGGCAGCAGCGCCACGATCAGCAACTGCGCCGTACGCGCCGCCGCGTTGTTGACGCCGCTGGCGATGCCGGAGCGCGACACCTCGACCGAGGCCAGCACGGTCGCCGTGAGCGGCGCCACGAACAGGCTCATGCCGAGGCCCTGCACCACCACGGCGGGCAGCACGTCGACCGCGTAGGAGGAGGAGCCCGGACCGATGCGGCGCATCAGCAGCAGTCCGGTGGCGGTGATGAGCGGGCCCAGCGTGAGCGGCAGCCGGGGCCCGATGCGCTGGGCCAGCGCTCCCGAGCGCGCGGAGAGCAGCAGCATCAGCAGGGTGACCGGCAGCGTGGCCAGCCCCGCCTCCAGCGCGCTGTATCCCGCGGCGATCTGGAGCTGCACGGGGAGGATGAAGAACACGCCGCCGATGGCCGCGTACAGGCACAGCGTCACCACGTTCACCGACGTGAAGAGCCGGGAGGAGAACAGCTCCGGCTGCACCATCGCGTTCGGCCGGCGCAGCTCCACCCGTACGAAGGCGAAGCCGGCCAGCACCCCGAGCACGGCCGGGACCAGCACCGTCGCGGGCGTGAACCCTCCGGCCGCCTGGATCAGCGCATAGGTGACGCCCGCGAGGGAGAGCGCGGCGAGCCCGGCGCCCAGCGTGTCGAAGCGGCCCGTGGCCCCGGTGTCCCGGCTCTCCGGCACATGGCGCAGGGCGATCAGGACGACCACGGCCGCCAACGGCAGGTTGATCAGGAAGATCCAGCGCCATCCCGGGCCGTCCACCAGCCAGCCGCCCAGGAACGGGCCGACCGCACCGGCGACGCCGCCGAGCCCCGACCACGCGCCCACCGCCTTCGCCCGGTCCTCCGCGCGGAACGTGGACTGCACGAGCGCCAGCGAACCGGGCGTGAGCAGCGCGCCGCCCACGCCTTGCAGCGCCCGCGCCGCGATCAGCACGCCGCTGTCCGGCGCCGCCCCGCACAGCGCGGAGGCGGCCGCGAACCAGACGACCCCGGTCAGGAAGACCCGCCGCCGCCCGAACCGGTCGCCGAGCCCGCCGCCGAGCAGGATCAGCCCGGCGAGGGTGAGCATGTACGCGCTGACGGTCCACTGGAGGACGGCGAGCGAGGCGTCCAGGTCGCGGCCGATGGTGGGCAGCGCGACGTTGACGATCGTGCCGTCCAGCAGGGCCATTCCGGAGGCCAGCACCGACGCGCTCAGCGCCCACCGCCCGGGCGCCGAGGCCAGCCGCACCGAACCCGCGCGGCCACCCGCGCCCTGGCTCGGTCCCTCGCCCCGCTCACCGCTTCCGGTCATGAGGGAACCATGGCACGAGGCACTGACAACGGCCCCGTCCCGTGTCCGGCCGAGTGGCCCGCGGGCAGCCCTGACGCCGGATACGCGCACGCCGCGGACACGCACGCCGGACGCACGCCGCGCTCATTCCCGTACGGGAGCCGGAGCCTCGCCCCGTACGGGATCCGGTACATCGGCTCGTACGGAAGCGGATACGCCGCCCCGTACCGGCGCCGGCCGCTCCGTCGTGCTGGTCACGGCCGCGGTGCCGGACTCCGGGGTGGCCGCCTCGATGCGCTCCAGCACCTCCAGGACGTGGAAGGCGAAGTCCGCCGAGGCGCGGTGCGGGCCGCCGTCGAGGTGCCGGGCGAGGTCGGCGACGCCCAGCGCGCGGAACGGGGTGCCGGGCGGCGGCGCGGTCGGCGGGATCACCGGGTCGAGGTCGCGCCAGGCGTCCTCGCCCCGTCGGCGGATCCGTACCGGGAGGTCGAACTGGTTGGGGTCGGGGAGCTGGAGCGTGCCCTCGGTGCCGTACACCTCGATGTGCGGGACGCCGGTGTCCCACACGTCGAAGCTGTACATGGTCGTGGCCAGCGCACCCGAGGCGAAGCGCAGCACGGAGGTGACATGCGTGGGCACCTCCACGTCCACGTGCTCGACGCGGCGGTCAGGGGCGGTCACCGCGATCCGGTCCTCGGCGCGGGTGCCGGCGCCCATGACCTCGGTGACCGGGCCGAGCAGGTTGACCAGCGCGGCGAGGTGGTACGGGCCCCAGTCCAGCACCGGACCGCCGCCCGGCTGGAAGAGGAAGGAGGGCTCGGGGTGCCAGCTCTGCGCCTTGGAGGAGCGCACGAAGCTGGTCGCGGCGAACGGCCGCCCGATCAGGCCCTCGTCGACGGCGGCACGCGCGGTCTGCCCCGCGGCGCCGAGGAAGGTGTCGGGGGCACCGCCCAGCACCCGGCCCGTCTCGGCGGCCGTCGCGATGTTGCGGCGGGCCAGTTCGACCGTGGCGGCCAGCGGCTTCTCGGTGTAGACGTGCTTGCCCGCGCGCAGCGCCGCGTCGGTGAGCGGGGCGTGGGCGCCGGGCGGGGTGATGTTGACGACGATGTCGAGCGAGTCGTCGGCGAGCAGTTCCTCGGTGGTGCCCCACGCGGGGATGGACCACTGCTCGGCGGCGGCGCGCGCCCGGTCCTGGTCGAGGTCGGCGACCCGTACGACGGGCAGCTCGGGAATGCCGGAGAGCCCTCTCGCGTACGCCGTGAAGATGGTGCCGGTGCCGAGGATGCCGACGGTGAACTTCCTGCTCTCGCCCATGAGGTGACTCCTGGCCACTAGGGGCCACGGCCTCCCGGCGCGAACGGTGTGCGGGGCACGCACGCAATCGTGTGCGGGGCACGCATCGGTGCGCGGAGGGCCGTGGCGACGGTTGTGTCCCGGGACGAGAGCACCGCCGCGAAGCTGCGTAAGAAGGAACCACCGCCGGAGCGCGGGAGTCAAGAGGTCGTCATGGGGCGGATGGTGGGGGCCCGTCGCCGGCGCCGGCCGCGACGCGGTCCGCCGCGCCCCGGTCCCCCGCCCTCCGCATCAGCGCCGTGATGCCGTCGGGGGACAGCGCGTGCTCCACCGCGAGGACGCCGCCGCCCAGGCAGCCGGCGTCGGCCGCCAGCCTGCCGGGGCCCAGCGTCAGATGGCGGGTGGCCAGCGGGAGGGCGCGGCGGTAGACCACCGACCGTATGCCCGCGACGAGTTCGTCGCCCGCGCTCGCGAGGGCGCCGCCGATCACGATGCGCGCCGGGTTGTAGACGTGCACGAGCAGCGCCACCACCTCGCCGATCGGCGCGGCCGCGTCCCGCAGCACCCGGAGCGCCGCCGGATCGCCCTGCCGGGCCAGCGCCGCGAGGTCCGGAGCGCCGCCGCCGGAACCCGCGCCCCCGCGTACCGCCGCCAGCCGCGCCCGCATCGCGGCGCCCGAGGCCGCGGCCTCCACGCAGCCGGTGTTGCCGCAGTGGCACACGGCGCCCTCGGTGCCGGGCGCCGGGAGGTGGCCGATGTCGCCGGCCGCGCCGTCGGCGCCGCGGTGCAGCGCGCCGTCGGCGGAGACCAGGCCGCCGCCTATGCCGGTGCCCACCTTCACGTACAGCAGCGGAAGCTGGTCGGCCGGCAGGGTCCTGGCCTCGCCGAGCGCCATCAGGTTCACGTCGTTGTCGACCAGTACGGGGCAGCCCAGCCGCTCCTCCAGCTCGGCCCCGACCGGGTGGCCGTCCCAGCCGGGCATGATCGGCGGGCGTACGGGGGCGCCGGCCGCGTGGTCCACGGGCCCCGGCAGGCCCACGGTCGCGGCACACAGCGCGCCAGGCCCGCTCCCGGCGCGCGCGAGCAGCCCCCGCACCTCCTCGGCGACCCGCTCCAGCACGGGCGAAGGCCCCTCGGCGATGTCCATGGCGAACTCGGTGCGCGCCAGCGGCCGTTGGGACAGGTCGGCCAGCCGCACCCGGGCGCTGTGCGCGCCGATGTCGGCGACTGCGACGAGCCCGGCGCGCGGGTTGAGGGACAGGCGCAGCGGCGGGCGGCCGCGCCCCGCGCGCAGCACGGCCCCGCCCTCGGTGACCACGCCGGACGCGATCAGCGCGTCCAGGTGCCGGGTGACGGTGGAGCGGGCGAGGCCCGAGGCGGACACGAGCTGGGCGCGGTGCACGGCGCCGCCCGAGGCGATGAGCCGGGCCAGGGTGGAGTAGAGCAGTCCGCCGCCGTCGCGGAAGCGCAGTTCGGGGACGGTGAGCCGGGGCGCGGGGCCGGTGTCTGCGGTGGGGGCCGGTCTGTCCATGCCGGGCAACGTACGCCCCGTACCGGTCGGTTGAGTACCCCAATTCGCCTCTCAAGATGCAGTTTTCTTTCTCTTGCCAGCCATATTCCGTCGCTCTACCGTCCATGACCGGGACGAGGGACACCGTTCGGCGAAGTGCGCACCCCCACCGCACGAGTCGAAGGGAGGGCGGCCTGCATGGCTCCGCCCACCGCACCACAGCAGGAAGCACGGCCCCGCGCCGCGATCGTCGGCACGGGCATGATCGGCGAGGTGCACCGCAGGGCCGTGCGCGCCGCGGGCGGCGAGCTCGCCGGAGTGCTCGGATCAACTCCCGCGCGGTCGCGCGCCGTTGGCCGGGCATGGGGCACGCACGCGTACGCCGACCTGGACGAACTGCTCGCCGACGGCGCGGTGGACGTGGTCCATCTGTGCACGCCCAACCACACGCACGCCGGCTTCGCGGGCCGCGCCCTCGCGGCGGGCAGGCACGTCGTGTGCGAGAAGCCGCTCGGCGTGTCCGGCGCCGAGGCGGAGGCGCTCACCAGGGCCGCACGGGACAGCGGGCTGGTGGCGACGGTTCCGTTCGTGTACCGCTACCACCCGCTCGTACGGGAGCTCCGGCGCAGGCGCCAGGCGGGCGAGTTCGGCGACTGGAACCTGCTGCACGGCAGCTACCTCCAGGACTGGATGCTCTCCCCCGAGGCGTCGGGCTGGCGCGTGGACCCTCAACGCGGCGGTCCCTCGCGGGCGTTCGCCGACATCGGCTCGCACTGGTGCGACCTGGTGGAATGGGTCTCCGGCGAGCGTTTCACCGAACTGACGGCCGCCTCCTCGGTGGTGACGCCCGAACGCCCCGCCGGCGACGGCCCGAAGACCCCCGTGCGGACCGAGGACTGCGCCGCGCTCCTGCTCCGCACGGCCCGCGGCGTCCTCGGCTCGCTGACCGTCTCCCAGGTCTCGGCGGGCCGCAAGAACCGGCTGTGGTTCGAGCTGGACGGCGCGGCGGGCAGCGCCGTCTTCGACCAGGAGCGCCCCGAGACCGTCTGGCTCGGCGGCGGCACGGCGGCGGACGGCGACCGGGTGCTGCACCGCGGCGAGGCCGCGCCGGGCACCGAGCACGCCCGCCTCTCAGCCCTGCCTCCCGGACATCCGCAGGGGTACGCGGACTGCTTCGCGGCCTTCGTGGCGGACACGTACGCGGCGATCGCGGGCGTCGCAGGCGCCGCGGGCACCCCTGGCGCCACCGGCCTCGCAGGTGAACTGCCCGAGGGGCTGCCGACCTTCGCGGACGGGCTGCGCGCCGCGCGGCTGGCCGACGCGTTCCTCTCCTCATCCCGTACCGGCAACTGGACGAAGGTGACCGCCTGATGAAGCTCGGATTCCTCACCGCCTGCCTCCCGCAGTGGGAGCTCCCGCAGATCGCCGAGTGGGCCGCGGCCCACGACTACCGCGCCCTGGAGGTGGCCGTCTGGCCCGGCACCGGGGGCCGCGACTTCGAGGCCGCGCACCTGCCGGTGGCCTCCTTCACCGGGCGCGAGGCGGAGGCGGCGCGCGCCCTGTTCGACAAGCACGGCCTGGAGCTGTCGGCCCTCGCGTACTACGAGAACAACCTGCACCCCGACCCGGCACGCCGCGAGGAGATCCGCACCCACCTCAAGTACGCGATCGACGCCGCCCAGTCGCTCGGCGTCCCCTACGTCGGCACCTTCGTGGGCCGCGACTGGAACCGCCCGGTCGCCGACAACCTCCGCGAGGCCGAGCGGATCTTCCCCGGGCTGGTGGAGTACGCGGGCGAGCGCGGCGTGAAGCTGCTGATCGAGAACTGCGTCATGGAGGGCTGGCACCCGGACGGCTACCCCGGCAACCTCGCCTATTCGCCGGAGCTGTGGGAGTGGATGTTCTTCCTGGGCCTCTACCTCAACTGGGATCCCTCGCACCTGACATGGATCGGCGTCGACCCGGTGGAGACCATCGCGCCGTACATCGACCGCATCGTGCACACCCAGGCCAAGGACGTCGAGCTGCGGCCCGGCGACCGCCAGCGCTACGGCCACTTCGGACCCGCGCTGGACCGGAGCGGCAACCCCTTCGACATGGGCTGGTGGCGCTACCGGGTGCCGGGGCTCGGGCAGGTCGACTGGCCCTCCGTGATCGACCGGCTCTACGAGCACGGCTACACCGGCACCGTCTCCGTCGAGCACGAGGACCCGGTCTGGAGCGGCACCCCCGAGAAGGTCACCAAGGGCCTGGAGATCGCCCACCGGACACTGAGCCCGCTCCTCGTGGACTGATCACCGCCCACCTCGCGTACGTACGGGCCCCGGCACATGCGCCGGGGCTCCGACCCCGCCTGCCTGCAAAGGAGTTCGCCATGCCGCAGACTGCCCCGTCCGCCGCCCTCTCCGTCCAGCTCTACAGCGTCCGCGACGCGCTCGCCGCCGACCGGGACGGCACGCTCAAACGGCTCGCCGCGCTCGGTTACCGCTACGTCGAGCCCTTCGGCCTGGGCGACTGGCGTACGCCGCCCGCCGAACGGGCCGCGCAGGCCCGCGCCCTGCGGGACGCGCTGGACGCCGCCGGGCTCGGGGTGTCCTCGCTGCACGCCGCGCTCGCCGAGGGGGACCCGGCGCCGCTCGCCGAGGAGTGCCGCATCCTGGGCGCGGACACCGTGTTCGTACCGGTACCCGAACTGGTCCAGGGCTTCGAGCGCGAGGTCTTCGAGGACCCCGCGCGCCTGGCGGCCTTCGCCGGGCGGCTGAACGCGGCGGCCCGCGGGCTCGCTGACCACGGCGTACGCCTCGGCTACCACAACCACGAATTCGAGTGGGTCACACTGCCCGGCGGCCGCACCGGATACGAGGCCTTCTGGGAGCACGCCGACGACCTGCTGCTGGCCGAACTCGACGTGTACTGGGCCACCGTGGCGGGCCAGGACCCCGCAGCTCTCCTCCGGGGGCTGGGCGCACGAGCGGTCGCCGTCCACGTCAAGGACGGCCCGGCCCGCCGCGGAGCGCCGCAGACACCGCTCGGCACAGGCGATGTGGACGTGCCCGCTGCCCTGGCGGCCGCGCCCCAACTGACCTGGCACATCGCGGAGATCGACACTACCGACGAGGACGTCTTCACGCTGCTGGAACGCAACCGCGCCGCGCTCCTGGCCCAGGGCCGCACCACGGCCTGAGCCTCCACGAGCCCAGTCCAGCACTCCCCAGCCCTTCCCCGTACGTACGCAGGCTTTCAGGTTCCAGGTACGCAAGGAGGCGTTCCATGGCCGTCAGCACACCCCCTGCCGGGCCGCGGTCCGGCAGGGCCGAGACGTCCGCCGCGCCCCGCAGAGGTCTGATCACCGCGATGGCCGCGGCCCAGGCCGGGCTCTACATCGCCCTGCTCACCCCGGTGTTCTCCGCACTCGCGCTGAAGATCCAGACGATCGTCCCGCCGCAGGAGCAGGTCGCCGCGCTGGCCACGGTCAGCAGCGCGGGCGCGGTGGCCGCCTTCCTCGCCAACCCCGTCTTCGGGCGGCTCAGCGACCGCACGACAGGACGTCTGGGGCGCCGCCGCCCCTGGATGGCGGGCGGCGTGCTGGGCCTCTTCGCCTGCCTGGCGGTGATCGCGCTGGCGCCGAACGTGCTGGTCATGACGGTGGGTTGGTTCTGCGCGCAGGCGTGTGCCAACGCCGCGCTCGCCGCGTACCTCTCCTCGATGGCGGACCAGGTGCCGCCCGCGCGGCGCGGCAAGGTGTCCGGGCTGATCGGCCTGATGCAGAACGCGGGCATGCTGGCCGCCGCCTACGCGGGCCACTGGCTGGGCGGCAGCATGCTGCTGCTGTTCCTGGTGCCGGGAGTGATCGGACTGGCGGCCGTGTGCGTGTACGCGGTGGTGCTCCCGGACAAGCCGCTGAGCCGGCGGCCCGCGCGGGAGGGCGGGGTGCGCACCGTGCTGCGGACGTTCTGGGTGAGCCCCAGGCAACACCCGGACTTCGCGTGGGCGTTCGCGTCGCGGTTCCTGATCATCCTGGCCTCGTACATGTTCACCACGTACCGGCTGCTCTATCTCCAGCAGGAGTTGCGCCTCCCGGCCGCCGAGGCCACCGGGGTGATGGCCACCGGCGTGCTGATCTACACCCTCGTCCTCATGGCCGGTTCGCAGGCGGCGGGCTGGGCCTCGGACCGGCTGGGCGGACGCCGCAAGATCTTCGTGGGCACGGCGACGCTGGTCTTCGGCATCGGCACCGCACTGCTGGTGCACGTCGATTCGGTGTCCGGCTTCTACGTGGCCGAGGCGGTCCTCGGTCTCGGGTACGGGGTCTACATCGGCGTGGACCTGGCCCTCGTGGTCGACCTGCTGCCCGACCCCGACAACGCGGCCAAGGACCTCGGCGTCTTCAACATCGCCAACGCGGGTCCCCAGGCCCTCGCCCCGGCGGTGGCAGGACTGCTGGTCGGCGTGGGAGGCGGCCAGCACTACGGCCTGATGCTGACCGTGGCGGCGCTGGTGTGCGTGGCGGGGGCGTTGGCGGTGGTGCCGATCCGGTCGGTGCGCTGAATCCGGTGCGCCGAACTCGGTGCGCCGAACTCGGTGCGCCGAACCCGGCGCACTGACCCCGATGCGCCGAACGCCGTCACCACCTGGGCGCCTGCGGGGTGTCCGGCGCAAAACACCCCGCACACCCCGCAGTTCCTGCACCATCACGCCGCCCTTCATGCCTCCGTACGCTGTGCGATCCCTCACTGTCAGGGCCGTTCCCCGCACCTAGGGTCGGTGCGCTGGTCACGAGGTCGCGGGAGGGTCCCGGGGCCGGGAGGGAGCACCGTGCGCGCAGCGGCAGGCGAGTTGGACATCCTGGGCATCGGCAACGCCATCGTGGACGTGCTCGCACACGCCGAGGACGAGGTCATCCAGGGGCACGGGCTGCCCAAGGGGTCGATGACGCTGATCGACGCGGAGCGCGCCGACGCGCTGGACGCGGCGCTCAGGAGCCCGACCACCTCACCGGGAGGCTCCTGCGCCAACACCGTCGCGGCCGCGGCGTCGTTCGGGTCCGAGGTCGCGTACATCGGCAAGGTGTGCGCCGACCCGCTGGGCGAGTCGTTCACCCGGGACATCCGCGCTGCCGGGGTGCGCTTCGGCACGGCGCCGCTGGACGGCCGGCCCGCCACCGCGCGCAGCGTCATCATGGTGTCGCCCGACGGGCAGCGCACCATGAGCACCTACCTGGGCGCCTGCGCCGAGCTCGGCCCCTCCGACATCGACCCCGAACTCGTCGGCAGCGCCCGGGTGACCTGCCTGGAGGGCTACCTCTGGGACCAGCCGCGCTCGGCAGAGGCGTGCAACGCGGCCATCGAGGCGGCGCGCGCGAACGGGCGGCGCGTGGCGCTGACGCTCTCCGACACCTTCTGCGTCGAGCGGCACAGGGAGGAGTTCCTCGCCCTGGTCGAGGGCGGCGCCGACGTGCTGCTCGCCAACGAGGGCGAGCTGTGCGCCCTGTTCGGCACCGAGAACGCCGAGGAAGCGCTCGAACGCGCCGCGGCGCACTGCCCCTCCACCGCCGTGACCCGCGGCCCCAAGGGTTCGGTGGTCTCCTACGGCGACGGCTTCCACGAGGTGCCGGCCGAGCCGGTGGCCGAGGTCGTGGACACCACGGGCGCGGGCGACGCGTACGCGGCGGGCTTCCTGCACGGGCTGGCCCGCGGCCTGGAGCCCCCGGTGTGCGCCCGGCTCGGCTCGATCGCGGCGGCCGAGGTCATCTCGCACGTGGGCGCGCGCCCGCAGGTGAGCCTGGCCGAGCTCGCCGCACCCGCGCTGGAGGGCTGAGAACGACCGTTCTCCCAGGCGGAATCAGCGTCCTCCCGGCCCAAGGCGAGAGGCGGACGGAGGCGTCTCCCCCGGTCAGAAACCGGATGCCACGGTTTCTCACTCTCGGCTACGGTGACACCACCGTCCGTCAACCGCCGCACCCGGCAGGCGCCTTCACACCCGTACGCCCCGACCGGGCACCGGTGTGTGCGCCCGCCACGGCGTGACCCGCCCACCACAGGGAGGAGACGCACATGCCCGGACAGCGGCGCAGGGTCTACGAGATCGTCGAGCCGGACAGGCCGAGCTGGTGGCGTGCCAACCGCCACAAGGTCATGTTCTTCCTCGGCTGCCTCGTGACCTACCTGGTCCTCCACTCCTGCAACGGCGACCTGACCCTCACCCGGCCCGCACACGACCCGAAGCCCGCGCCCCACTCGGCCCCGGCGGCCGTGAGCGAGTGACACACCGCCGGTGACACCGGGCCCGGGCAGCACGAGGGGCGCCGTCCAGCCGGGCGGCGCCCCTCGCTCACGTCCCCGCCCGCTCACATCTCCGCGAGCGCCTTCTCCAGTCCGCGCATGACCCCCGTACGCCAGCCGCCGCCCATGATCCCGCGGGCGCGCTGCTGGAGCGGGTCGCCGGGGTCGAAGCCCTCGTGCGCGAGGAAGAGCCGGGTGCCGGCCCCCTCCGGCTCCAGGGTCCAGGTGATCGTCCAGTCCACCTCGACGCCGTTGGCCGGGTCGGCGTCCCGCCAGCCGATCCGCAGCATCGACCCCGGCGCGAAGTCCAGCACCTCGGCCCGTACGGACCCGGAGAAGCCGGTCGCGGGGACCGCCCCGGCCTCCATGGTGTAGACGTGCCCGCGCTCCAGGCGGAAGTCGCCCGGCATGAACCACCGCGCGATCAGCTCGGGTTCGGTCAGCGCGCGCCACACCTTCTCCGGCGGATGCGCCAGGAACTGATCGACCCGCACGGCCGTCGGGTCCTCGCCCGCGTGCTCTTCACCCATCACGTTCCGCCTTTCCTCCGCGCCCACCCTCGGCGCTCCCACTGCCGGCGCTCTCGCCCTCGTCCATCTCGTCCAGCACGTCCCGCAGCGCGGTCAGGTTCTCGCGCCAGTAGCGCTCGAACGGGCCGAGCCAGTCGCGCACCCCGGCCAGCGGCTCCGCCTCAAGGCGGTACAGCCGCATCCGCCCCGACCTGCGCTCGCTGACGAGTCCCGCATCCCGAAGCACCCGCAGGTGCTCCGAGAGGCTGGGCCGCGCCATGTCGAAGCGGCTCGCCAGCTCGGCCACCGGCTGCGGGCCCTCCTCGCGCAGCCGCCGCAGCACCTCGCGGCGTACGGGGCTGGCGAGGGCCGTGAAGACCTGGTCCGGCGCACTGTTCATGGAGGCGAATATAGGTAGGAGATTCCCTACCTGTCACATGGATCATGGTCGGGCGCGGGGCGCGGCCCCGCACCGTTCGCGGGTGCGCGGGGGCGGCGACTACGTTGGAGACAGGAGCAGCCCCGTACCCGAAGGACCCGGGAAGGTGAGCGGCATGGCACTCGGACACGAGCCGACCGAAGAGGTGTCGGTGCAGGTCAGCGGCTGCCACAAGGAGGACGCGCAGACCCTCTTCGCGGTGCTCGGCGGCGCGTACGCCTGCGACCGCGAGCAGGGCAGGGAGCCCGAGGAGACGCCGGGGCCGCACCACACGGTCTGGTCCTCGGCCTACGAGGTCGGCGAGCCGAAGCGGCACCCCGAACCGACCGTGCTCCAGGGCACGGTGACCGCCGACGTGCAGGGCGCGCCGCGCGCGGTGAGCAGGGTCAAGGACACCCTGGGCGAGGCGTTCGCGGTGCGGGTCGAGGGCCTGACGGCGGGCGACCAGGAACAGGAGCTGCGCCTCAGGCTGGAGACCAGCAGCTAGCCGCAGGCCCCTGAGACCGCCTCACACGTTTCACAGGCCGTCGGCGGCGAAGGCCGGGGCCAGCTCCCTGCGCAGGTACCACTCGGTGTTCAGCAGCCGGGCCTGGTCCGCCTCGGGCAGCCCGGCGAGCTGCGCGAAGCCCGCGCCGCGCTCGACCTCCGATGCGTGCGCCAGCGCGGCGTCCCGCTTGCGCCCCGCCCAGGCGGTCACGTCCAGCGCGGCGCCGATCAGCTCGTCGGGGGTGCCGGGCACCGTGCCCTCCTCGACGGGCCCGAACACGGCGCTCCACAGGGGGAGTACGACCGAGCGCGGCAGCGTGACCAGGGCGAGGGAGCGCGGCTGCCAGGGCTCGCCCGCCTCCGGGCGGAACTGCGCGCAGCCCGCGGCCTCGGCGGCCATGAGGGTGGCCCGGTGCGCGTGCACATGGTCCTCGTGCCCGTAACCGCCGTAGGCGTCATAGGTGACGAGCACGTCGGGCCTGAACTCCCTGATGTGCGCGACCAGTTGCCCCACCGTCTCGTCCAGCGGGGCGTCCACGAAGCGGGGCGCGCCGGGCGCCGAGGCGGGCACCCGCGCGTCGGCGCACCCCAGCATCCGGGGCGGACCCGCGCCGAGGATGTCCAGCGAGCGCGCCAACTCCCCCGCGCGTACGGTCCCTTCGGTCCACGTACAGGTGACGACGGCGGTGCGGGCGCCGGCGTCCGCCCAGCGCGCCAGGGTGCCGCCGGTCCACAGCGCCTCGTCGTCGGGGTGCGCGTGCACGCACATCAGGCTCGGCTCGCCCATCGTTCCTCCCCATCGGACCCGCCGGCCGCCCCGGCGCCGGCCCCCTCGGTTCTGCGGCCCGGCCGACCCTAGCCGGGCGACGCAGCTCACACCGGGAAGCCCAGCGAAACTTTTGCGTTTCGCTGGCGGGGTGCCCTACTCTCGATGGAGTACGAAACCGTTTCGGTTCCCTCGCCCCGACCGCCGGGCCCTCGCCGGCCGCTCCGGTCGCCTCGGCGCGGGGGACGTCCGCAAGGAAGCCATGACCTCCACGTCCGCACCGGTGCCCGCCCCTGCCTCGGCGCGCGAGGGCGCGCGCAGAACGAGGCTGACCCCCGAGCGGGAGCGCGAGCTGTACGGCGCGGTGCTGGACCTCGTACGCGAGGTCGGCTACGAGGCCATGACGATGGACGCCGTGGCCTCCCGCTCCAAGTGCAGCAAGGCCACCCTGTACCGCCAGTGGCAGGGCAAGCCCCGGCTGGTGTCGGCGGCGATGCGGCACTGCAAGCCGTTCTCGCTGGACGGCCTCGACACCGGGTCGCTGCGCGGCGACCTGTACGAGCTGGCGCGCCGCATCGGCGGCGCGAAGAAGGACATCGACCTGATGCGCGGCGTCGTGCTGGCCATCCGCAAGGACGCGGATCTCGCGGCCGCGATGCACGAGGCGATCATCCAGCCGGAGACCGAGGCGATGCGGGGCATGGTGGAGCGCGCCGTGGAGCGCGGTGAGGTGGCCGACGACCACCCCTCCATCCCGTTCTTCCCGCACATGATCAACGGTGCCTGCTTCTCCCGCCCGATGCTGGAGCAGCGCGAGGCGGACACCGAGTACCTCAAGCGCTACGTGGACACCGTGGTCCTCCCGCTCTTCATGCCGGAGCAACGCGGCATGCCGGAGTGACGCGGCACCCCGGAATGACGCGGCATGCCCGAGTGATGCCGCGGCCGTCCATGCCGGAGTGAGACCCCGGCGCGGCCGGCGCACCCACCGACCACCCGGAACGGCACAAGTCCGCACCCTCGCGGCAGCCCGGCCGGGCACCGCACCACAGACCCTCGAAGGACCCCGTATGCCGACGACTTCTCCCGACACGCGCGTCGACGGCGCTCCACCGTCCACGCCGACGACCGCACCGCGGCACGCGGGCACCGCAGAGCCCGCTCCCGCGCCGCACCGCTGGTGGGCGCTGGTCGTGATCGGCCTCGCCCAGCTCATGGTGGTGCTGGACGCGACGATCATGAACATCGCGCTGCCCTCGGCCCAGTCCGACCTGGGCTTCGACAACGACGGCAGGCAGTGGGTCGTGACGGCCTACTCGCTCGCCTTCGGCAGCCTCCTGCTGCTCGGCGGGCGCCTCGCCGACCTGCTCGGGCGCAAGACCACGCTGCTGATCGGCCTCATAGGCTTCGCCGGTTCCTCGGCTCTCGCCGGGGCGGCGAACGACTTCTCGCTGCTGGTCACCGGGCGCGCCCTGCAGGGTGTGTTCGGCGCCGTGCTCGCGCCCTCCGCGCTGTCCCTGCTGACCACGACGTTCACCGACCCCAAGGAGCGCTCCAAGGCGTTCGGCGTGTTCGGTGCGATCGCGGGCAGCGGCGGCGCCATCGGGCTGCTGCTCGGCGGCTTCCTCACCGAGCACCTGAACTGGCGCTGGACCCTCTACGTCAACCTCGTGATCGCGGCGGTCGCGGTCGTCGGCGCGCTGGTGTTCATCCGCCGCCCCGCCGCCACCCACCGCCCCCGGCTCGACCTGCTGGGCACGGTGCTGATCTCGGCCGGCGTGTTCTCCATCGTGTTCGGCTTCTCCAACGCGGAGACGCATAGCTGGGGCAACTGGATGTGCTGGGCGTTCCTGGCCGCCGGCGGGGTGCTGGTGGTGCTCTTCGCGCTCTGGCAGATGAAGGCGAAGAACCCGCTGCTGCCGCTGCGGATCCTCGGCGACCGCAACCGCGCCGCCTCGATCCTGTCGGTGTTCATCTCCGGCGCGGGGATGTTCGGCGTCTTCCTCTTCCTGACCTACTACCTCCAGCAGGTGCAGGACTACACGCCGGTGCGCACCGGTGTGGCCTTCCTGCCGATGGTCGGCTGCCTGATGCTGATGGCCCAGGTGTCCACCAACCTGCTGATCCCGAAGATCGGCCCGAAGCCGGTCGTGCCGCTCGGCATGGGCCTGGCGGCCGCGGGTCTCATCTGGCTGACCCAGCTCGACGCGGGCAGCAACTACGCGGCGCACGTGCTGCCTTCGCTGCTGGCGCTCGGCCTGGGCCTCGGCATGATCATGCCGGTCGCGATGAGCCTGGCCACCCTCGGCGTCGCGCCGCGGGACCAGGGCGTGGCCTCCGCCTCGATCAACACGATGCAGCAGGTGGGCGGTTCGATCGGCACGGCGCTGTTCAGCACCATGGCCTCGCACGCCGCGACCAACTACATCAAGGACCACGGCCCCTCCAAGGCGAACGCGGTCGAGGCGAGCCTGCACAGCTACTCCACCGCGTACGCGTGGGCAGCCGGCTTCTTCGTCGTGGGCCTCGTGGTCACGCTGCTGCTGTACCGCGCGGGCCGTCCGCTCGCGCAGCACGCCGCCGCGCAGAAGGAGCAGGCCGCCGAGGAGGCCGCGGAGCAGGCGGCGGAGGCCGGTACGGCCCCGCAGCCGCGCGCCCCGATCACCGAGTCGCCCGTGCCGGACACCCCCGCGGGTCTCGTGGGTCCCGGCGTACGCGGCCGGGTGCTGGACGAGTCCGGCGCGCCGGTCCCCGAGGCCGCCGTCACCCTCATCGACCCCTCGGGCCGCCAGCTCGGGCGCGCCGCGACCGCGCACGACGGCTCGTTCTCGGTGCAGGCGCCGGGCGAGGGCAGCTACATCCTGGTGGGCTCGGCGAACGGCCGTCAGCCCAAGGTCGCCACGCTGAGCGTGGACGCGGGCCCGCTGGACCACGATGTGGTGCTGGCCGGCACGGCGGGTCTGACCGGCACCGTGTGGGCCGGCGCCGAGCCGGTGTCCGGCGCGCTGGTCGTGGCCACCGACGTGCGCGGCGAGGTCGCGCAGGCCGTCACCTCGGGCGAGGACGGCGGCTACCGGCTCGCCGAACTGGTGCCGGGCGCCTACACGTTGACCGCGAGCGCCACGGGCTTCCAGCCCTTCACGTGCTCCGTCGAGGTCGCGGGCGGCGGGCCCACCCAGCAGGACGCGCAGCTCAAGGCCGCGGCCATGATCCGCGGCACGGTGCGCGGCTCGGGCGGCGCGCCGCTGGAGGACGCGCGGGTGTCCCTGCTGGACGCGGCGGGCAACGTGCTCGCGGTCCGCACCACGGGCGCCGACGGGGTGTACGCGTTCACCGACCTCGCGGAGGCGCAGTACACCGTGGTCGCCAGCGGCTACCCGCCGGCCGCCACCCCGCTGCGGGTCGGCGACCAGGGCGTGGAGGACTTCAACCTCTCGCTGGAGCACGCCGACTGACGACGACGGGCCACCGGACGACGGGCGACCGGACGACGGTCGGCTGACGACGGAGCGCGTACGGGGCGTTCGGCCAGTCCGGCGTGCCGGAGCACGGAGCACGCCGGAGAGCAGGGGTGCGGGACAGGTTCCCGCACCCCTGCGGTGTTTCCGCACGCCGGGCCGCGAAGGCGGGGCCTCCGCACCCTTGCCGCCGTGCGCGGCAGCGCCCAGTCTGGGCGGGGCGCTGCGCTTCCCTGGCCGGACGACCGGAAGAGGCCCATGAAACCTCCTGTGTTCGCGTACCTGGCGCCCCAGCACCTCGACGAGGCCCTGGAGCTGGCCGCACGCGGCGGCGACCGCACGGCGCCGCTGGCCGGCGGCCAGAGCCTGGTGCCGCTGCTCAACCACCGCCGCTTACGCCCCGCCGCCGTACTCGACCTCAACCGCCTGCGGGGCCTGGACACGGTCACGTACGAGACAGAGGAGCCGCCGCCCGTACGGAACGGGGCTACGCGCAACGGGGCCACGGGGAACGGGGAGACCGGCCGTGACCTCGTACGCATCGGCGCGCTGGCCCGGCTGCGGACCCTGGAGCGTGACGCGCGGCTCGCGGCGGCGCTCCCGGTGCTGCGGGAGACGGTGCGGCTGGTGGCGCATCCGCAGATCCGCAGCCGCAGCACCCTCGGCGGCTCGCTCTGCCACGCCGACCCGGCAGCCGAACTGCCCGCGCTGGCCCTCGCGTTGGGCGCCCGGCTGCGGCTGAGTTCGCTGGGCGGCGAACGCGTCGAGGAGGCGGCGGACTTCTACCGCCCCGGCGGCGCCACCTCGCGGCGCCCCGACGAACTGCTCACCGCCGTCGACCTGCCCCTCGACCCGGGCTTCCGATTCCGTTTCGAGGAGGTCACCAGGGCGGGCCAGGACGGCTTTCCGCTGGTCGGCGTGTGCCTGGGCGTCCGCTGCGCCGAGGACGGCACGGTGACGGCGGCACGCCTCGCCGCCGCCGGAGTCGCCGACAGGCCCCTCCGACTGGCGGACGCCGAGCGGGAGTTGAGGGGGCAGCGCCTGGCCGCGCTCGCCGCGGGAGAGCTGCCCGCCGTGCTGGAGGCGGCGGCCGACGGATCGGCGCCGCGCTCGGACCACCACGGCAGCGCCGACTACCGCAGGGCGCTGCTGCGCACGGTCGTCCGCCGCGCGGCGGCCCACCTCGCCGAGACCGCGGGACACTCCGTACGAGGGGGCGAGGCGGAATGAGCGAGGCGCAGGCGTACGAGGTGAAGCTGACCGTCAACGGCGCCGAGCGCGCGGCGCGGGCCGAGGCGCGCACGCTGCTCAGCGACTTCCTGCGGCACGGGCTCGGGCTCACGGGCACGCACGTGGGCTGCGAGGAGGGCGTGTGCGGCGCGTGCACGGTGCTGCTCGACGGCGAACCGGTGCGCTCCTGCCTCCTGTTCGCCGTCCAGGCCGAGGGGCGGCGGCTGGAGACGGTCGAGGGCCTGGCCCATGGCGGCGAAGGCCAACTGAGCGCGCTCCAGTGCGCGTTCCGCGACGAGCACGGGCTGCAGTGCGGCTTCTGCACCCCGGGCATCCTGATGAGCCTGACCGCAGCCGAGCGCGAGGGCCTGGCAGCCGACGAGGTGTGCGCCGAGGTGCTGCCCGGACACCGCTGCCGGTGCACCGGATACGCGGGCATCCGCGCCGCCGTGGAGCGGCACTGGAAGGAGACCGGGCGGAGGCCCGGGCGCGCGGACGCCGGGGAGGGTTCCGCATGAACGCGCAGCAGACACCGTACGAGCCGGAGCGGAAGCTGATCGGGCGGGCGCTGCCGCGCACCCAGGACGCGCGGCTGCTGCGCGGCGAGGGCCGGTTCGCCGACGACATCGAGGACTCCTCCGTGCTGCACGCCGCCGTGCTGCGCAGCCCGGTGGCGCACGGCCGCCTCACCCGCTTCGACGCGGCGGCCGCGCTGGACTCCCCCGGCGTGGCCCTGGTGCTGGGGCCCGAGGAACTGGAGCGGCACCTCGCCCCGATGCCGACGCTGTGGAACATCCCGGGTCAGCGGCAGGTGGGCATCTCCCCGGCCACCCGCACCGTGCGGTACGCGGGCGAGCCGATCGGCCTGGTGGTGGCCGGGAGCAGGGCGGCGGCCGAGGACGCGGCCGAGCGCGTGGAGCTCGCCGTCGACCCGCTGCCCGCCGTCTCCTCGACCCGCGCCGCGCTCGCCGAGGGCGCCCCGCTGCTGTATCCGGAGTACGGCAGCAACCTCGCAGGGGAGATCCGCTTCGGCGACCCGGAGGACGAGGTGGCCGCCGCCATGGACGCCGCGGCCCACGTCGTGGAGCGCGAACTCTCCGTGCAGCGCGTCGCGTACGCCTCCCTCGAACCGCGCGGACTGCTCGCCGAGTGGGTGCCGCAGCTCGGCGAACTGGCGGTGTGGAGCAGCACGCAGGTCCCGCACGGCACCCGCCAGGGACTGGCCGCGGCGCTGCGCATGCGCATCGACCGCATCAGGGTGCGCGTGCCGGACATCGGCGGCGCCTTCGGCGGCAAGACCGTGCTGTACGTGGACGAGCTGCTGGTGTGCCTGGCCGCCAAGCTGCTGGGCCGCAAGGTGAAGTGGACCGAGGACAGGGCGGAGGCGCTGACCTGCGGCTACCACGGGAGGGGTCAGAGCGCGCTGGCGCGGCTGGCGTTGGACGGCGAGGGCCGGTTCCTCGCCCTGGACGCGCGGGTCACCGGCGACCTGGGCGCCTTCGCCTCGCAGGGAGGTCCTGGACCCTTCCAGGTGACGGGGCAGATGATCGAGGGGCCCTACCGGTTCGGCGCCGCGGGCGCCACGGTGCGCGCCGTCTACACCAACGCCGCGCCCACCGGCGCCTTCCGCGGCTACGGCATGCAGGAGGCCACCTGGATCAGGGAGCGCCTGATCGCCGAGGCGGCGCGCGAACTGGGCCTGGACGCCGGTGAGTTGCGCCGCGCCAACCTCGTGCGCGCCGGCGACATGCCGTACACGACCCGCACCTTCCTCACGTACGACACCGGCGACTATCCGGCGACGCTGGACCGCGCGACGGAACTGGCGGCGGAGGTCCCCGAGCCCAGCGATCCGCCCGGCCGCCGCATCCGCCGCGGCACGGCGGTGACGCCCAGCGTGGAGATGACCGGGTTCGCGCCGTCCGCGCTGCTGGAGAGCGTCGGGACCGGGCTGAGCGGCTGGGAGGGCGGCCGGATCCGGGTGAACGAGGACGGCACGGTCACGGTGTTCGCCGGTGCCGTCTCCATGGGCCAGGGCATCGAGACGACCCTCGCGCAGATCGTCGCCGAGCAGCTCGGCGTGGAACTCGACGCCGTCTCCGTGCAGTTGGGCGACACCGACACCAGCCCGCACTCGGACGTTTCCTCGCAGGCCAGCCGCTCGGTGGTGCTCTCCGGCGGCGCGCTGCTCCAGGCGGGAGCGCGGATGCGGGAGCGGATGCTCGGCCTTGCGGCCCGGCACCTGGGCACGGCGACGGAGGACGTACGGCTGGCCGAGGGCGTGTTCACGGCGGGCAAGACCGGCGCGAAGGCGACCTGGGAGGAGGTCGCGTGGCGCGGCTGGATGGGCTGGGGCCGCGCCGAGCCGGACCGCATCCAGTTGGAGGAGACCGTCGACTACGACCCGCCGGACTTCACCTTCTCCTACGCGGCGCACGCGGCGGCCGTCGCGGTGGACCTGGACACCGGTGAGGTCACGGTCGAGGGCTACTGGACGGTCAACGACAGCGGCGTGCTGGTCAACCCCATGATCGCGTCCGGCCAGGTGCGCGGCGCCGTCGCGCAGGGCATCGGCCTCGCGCTCATGGAGGAGTCCGCCTACGACCCGCACACGGCGCGTCCGCTCGCCGGTTCGCTGGCCGACTACGCGCTGCCGGGGCCCTCCGACGTACCGGACGTGCACGTCGAACACTCCGAGACGCCCAGCGGGTTCACGCCAGGCGGCTTCAAGGGGCTCGGCGAGGGCGGCACCCTGCCGCCCTCGGCGACGATCGTGAACGCCGTGGCGGCGGCCGTCCCGGAGATCGCCGGACACCTCACGGCGACGCCGCTCACGCCGCCGCGGGTGTGGGAGATGCTGCGCGCCGCGGGGCTCACGGGCTGACGCCGCCGGGCGGCTGACGTCGGCGCGGGACTGATCGCCGCGCTGCTGACGTCGCCGCGGAGCTGATCGCCGCGCACGCGGGCGGGCCCGGCCTCGAGAGGCCGGGCCCGCCGTTCGCGGTGTGTGCCGCCGGGCGGAGCCGGCCGGGTTACAGCCTGTCGTGGATCTTCTGGAGGTGCTCGATCTCGGCGGACTGCGAGTCGATCACGTCCTTCGCGAGCTTCTTGGCCGTGGCGTTGCGCCCCTTGGCGCGCTCCTCCTCGGCCATCTCGACCGCGCCCTTGTGGTGGTCGATCATCATGCTCGTGTACTTCTTGTCGAAGTCCTCGCCCTTCGCGGCCTTGAGCTCCTTCATGTCGGAGTCCGACATCATCCCGGACATCCCGTGATCCATGCCGTGCCCCGCCGACTCCGGCTTGCCCCAGGAACGGAGCCAGGACTTCATGGTCCTGATCTCCGGCCCCTGGGCCTTCTCGATCTGCGCGGCGAGCTTCTGGACCTCCTTGTCGGAGGACTTGCCGGGCGCCGCCTGCGACATCTCCAGCGCCTGCTCGTGGTGCGGGATCATCATCTGCGCGAACATCACGTCCGCGTCGTTGAACGGCCCCGGCGCGGGCGACTCCCCGCCCTGCGACGGCTTCGCCGACTGCTCCTGCGCGCTGCCCGAGCCGTGCCCCTCGTGGCCGCCGTCCTTCTCCGTACCGTCCCCGCCGCCGCACGCGGCGAGCAGCAGGGATCCGGCCGCGACGGCACCGGCGACGGCGATCCGGCGACGGGCCGTGCGGGCAGGCTTGCGGAAGGTGATGGCGTTCATGTGTCTCAACCCTCGTTCTGTGGCTGTCGATTGACGGATGCGTGATCCGGCCCTGCGGCCGGGGCCGGACGGCCTATATCCGCAGGATCGACAGCTCGGCGAGGGCCGGCGGCCTCGGCGGCGGGTTGGGGCGGTGGGTGAGGACCGCGTACGAGAGGAGGTTGAGCGGCCGTCCGCGCAGCCGCCGCAGCACGCCGCAGAGCAGCCCGGCCAGCGCCCACACGCTCAGCACCGCCAGGCAGAGGCCGGTCATATCCATGCCGTCGCCGGGATTGTCCGGCGCGGTCAGCCCGTACGGACCGGTCACGACGGAGGCGGCGCGCTCCGGTACGGAGGCGGGGTGGCTCGGTACGGAGGCGGCGTGCTCCGGCATCGCGTGGTGCTCGCCCGATGTCGTGCCCGCTGCCTCGTACGGGGCGGAGGCGTGGCTGCCCGTGTCGTGGCCACCGCCATGGCCGCCGTGTCCGCCCGAGGAGCCCCCGGGGTGCCCGAGGGTGTGCATGACGAAGATCCCGAACACCACGGCGGCGATCAGCACGAGGCGCGCCGCGACGCCTGCCGCGCGCGTCCTGCCGCCGATGCCGTTCATGCCGGAACCTCCTTCGCCCCGAGCGTACCTACGGGGGAGGGGTATGCCGAATCCGGCCCCTCCGCCTCCTTTCCTGCCCCTCTCCCCCGCCGCCGCACCCGCCCACCAAAGGGTTAATCACCCCAGTGAGCACGCCTCCGGAAAGAAGCTAGGGCTCGTTTCCGAACGAGCGCATTCCTGGAGGAACTTGTGCGATCTTCCCGTCCGTCCCGACTTTCCGCCCTCTTCGGCGCCTCGGCCGCCGCGCTGCTGCTGGCCGGCTCCGGAGTCGCCCAGGCAGCGCAGGCGCCGGGGCCCGTCGGCGCACCGCAGCCCCCGCGCCCCGGCCACTCCTCGCAGCAGGGCCAGGGGCAGGGGCAGCAGGGTCAGGGGCAGCAGCAGGCCGGACAGCAGGACCAGCAGGGCAAGCAGGAGAGCGCGAAGCCGGCCGAGCCGTACGGCACGGTGTCCGTCGAGCGCGGCGTCAACACCCGCCAGCAGCGCAGCACCGAGTCCGCCGCGCGCGGCGTGCTGCGGCACGGCCAGAAGGTCGGGCTCGAGTGCAAGATCAGCGGCCAGCGGGTCGCCGGGAACCCCGTCTGGTACAAGCTGCGCGGCAGCGAACGCTGGGTGTCCGCCCGCTTCGTGAAGAACACCGGCGCCGTACCGCGCTGCAACTCCAAGCAGGCGGCGGTCGGCCAGCAGCAGCCGCAGAAGCAGGAGGCCCAGAAGCCCCAGGCGCACAAGCCCCAGGCGCAGAAGCCGCAGGCGCAGAAGCCGCAGGCGCAGAAGCCGGCCAAGCAGCAGGGTCAACAGCACCAGGCGCAGAAGCCCCAGAAGCAGGAGCACTCGCAGGGGCACGCGCAGCACCAGAAGCCCCAGAACCACAAGCAGCACAACCAGCCGCAGCACAAGCAGTAACCGCAGTAGCCGCAGAAGCAGCCTCAGGGCTCGTGCAACTGAGGCCCGTCCCGCGGGGATTGTGAGGTCCGGCGCCCGTCGCCACGCCGCGCCGGTCCCCTCGCGGGACACCTCCGGCACCGCACCGAGCGTGCGGTGCCGGACGCGTTGCGGCGCCCGATTGTGGAGGTCGCGGGCCTTCCGTTCTACTGGGCCGGATGACCGCGACGACCCGCACCCCGAGAACGATCGACGGCCCCGCCCTCACCCGGGCCCTCCCGCCAGGCGACGCGGTCGAGGCGCTGCGCCACGCGCTCGCCTCGGGACTGGACGTGTCCGCCACGCCGCCGCGCTCCAAAGTCCCGCTCGACGCGGGCGAGTTGCTGCTGATGCCGGCCGAGCACGGCGGGTACGCGGGGGTGAAGATCACGGGGGTGGCGCCGGACAACCCCGCGCGCGGCCTGCCCCGCATCACCGGCAGCTATCTGCTCCTGGAGGGCGCGACGCTGCGACCGCTCGCGCTCCTGGACGGCGAGACGCTGACGCTCCTGCGCACCTCGGCCGTCTCGGCGCTGGCCGTCGACTGCCTGGCCACACCGGACTCCGCGCGCCTGGCCGTCTTCGGTACGGGGCCGCAGGCACTGGCCCACGCGGTGGCCGTACACCAGGTGCGGCCCCTGACCTCCGTACACATCGTGGGCCGCACCCCGGAGAACGCCCGTTCTCTGGCCGAACGGTGCAGAGAGACGGGCATTCCCGCCGCGGTGGCCGACGCCGGAACGGCGCTGGCCGAGGCCGACATCGTGGCCTGCTGCACCTCGGCGAGCAGCCCGCTCTTCGACGGCTCGGCGCTGCAACCGCACGCCACGGTCGTCGCGATGGGGTCGCACTCGCCCCATGACCGCGAGGTGGACACGGCCACCGTGCGCCGCAGCACGGTCGTCGTCGAGGACGTGGACACCGCGCGCCGCGAGGCCGGCGACGTGGTCGTCCCGCTCGCCGAGGGCGCGCTCGCGGAGGACCGGCTGATCACACTCCAGGACCTCGTACGGGATCCGGGGCAGGTGGCAGGGGACCGTCCGCGGCTGTTCAAATCCGTCGGGATGGCCTGGCAGGACGTGGTCCTCGCGGCGGCCGCCCACCGGGGCGCCAGGGGCGAGGACGGAAACGGAAACGGCCAGGTCACCAGTGCCGGGGCCGGGTGAGCCCTTCGGGGATCCGCGTCGCGGAGTCGCCGCGCGCGGCCTCCAGTTGGGGCTGGGTCACGAACAGCGCCCCGGTCAGATCGGCGCCGCGCACATCCGCGTCCCGCAGGTCTGCGCCGGTCAGGTCGGCCCGGCGCAGATCGGCCCCGTCGAGCCGGGCGGCGACCAGCACCGCGCCGCGCAGGCAGGCGCCGCGCAGCCTGGCGCCGGTCAGCTTCGCGCCGAAGAGGTCGGCGCCGCGGCGGTCCTTCGTGCGGCCGGGGACCTCGGCGCGCGCGAGTTCGCTCGCGCGCAGGAGCAGGGGGTTGAACCGCGCGCGCAGCCCGGGCACGTCGGCGCCGGCCACCGCATCGGCGTTGTCCCTGGTCAGGTCCTCCAACTCCTGCCGCGCGGCGTCGAGTTCGCCGTGTACGGGGCGGGCCGCGGGGAGGTGCAGCGCCTCGGTCACGTACCGCAGCAGTTCGTGGATCTGCCGCATCACCGGGAACACCTCGAACATCCGGCGCGCGGTGTCCGGCGCGCTGCGCCAGTCGACGCCGCCGAAGGTGACCTGGGACACCTGCTGACCCGCGCCGAAGCAGTCGTACACGGTGCACCCCGCGTACCCGCTCTCGCGCAGCCTGTCGTGGATGCCGCAGCGGAAGTCCGCGAGGAGATTCCCGCACGGCCTGCCCGCCTCCTTGTCGGCGGCGAAGTCCGCCGAGGCGGAGAACGGCAGCGCGACACAGCACAGCCCGAAGCAGGCGGAGCAGTCGCCGCTCAACTCCGGGCGCGGGTCGGTGGTGTGGGGGCTGGACATCGGGGGTGTTCTCCTCCGTGATGCCGAGTGGGCAGCTTTTGTGGACCGTTGTCGTCCATTGTCCCGCGCCCGTGGTGGGGCTGAGCACCCTGGGAGACTGGCGGCATGACCTCCGACAGCGTTCCCGGGCCGCCGACGGGCGGAGAACGGCCGTTCTCCGCCGCGTTCGCGGGCCCGCGCCCGCAGCCGCTTCCCGAGCCGCTCCCCGTGCCCGACGCGGTCGCGTACCTGGCGGGCCGCTGGCGGGTGGCGCGCGAGATGCGCGACGCCGGGTCGGGGCACGCGGGGCGCTTCACCGGGTACGCGGAGTTCCGCGCGGCCGACGACGGCACCGGGGAGTGGCTGCACTCCGAGGAGGGCGTCATGGAGTGGGCGGGCGCGGCGCGTGAGGCGCGGCGGGTGCTGCGGCTGGCACCGCTGGGGGACGGCACGGCGTCGGTGTCCTTCGAGGACGGCCGCCCCTTCCACGAGCTGGACCTGCGGCAAGGCCGGTGGTCGGCGACGCATCCGTGCGCGGCCGACCGGTACGAGGGCGAGTTCACGGTCGTCTCGCCCGACGAGTGGCACCTGCGCTGGGAGGTACGGGGCCCAGCGAAGGACTACGTGCTGTCGTCGGTCTACGTCCGGATGTGACCGCCGGTCGGAATCACTGCGGGGCACTTCCCGCCGCGGCGGGATTCGGGTTCGTGGTTGCGCCCGGCTTGTGAGTGACGGCCCGCCCTACGACGCTCCGCGCCTCCGGCCGGGCCTCGCTCCGGCCTGCGGCGTTCCCGGGTGACGTACGAACAAGCCGTCGCGATTCGCTGCGGGGTTCCGGTCCGCCGGTTCCGCACTCGCCTCCCTGCCGGCTGCGCCCGCGCGGCCCCGTCCCGCTCTCCCGGCCGGGCCCGGGGCGAAGCCCCGGAAGCGGGGGCACCCAAGGTGCGCCCCGTCGCGGGATGGGACCGCACAGGGTCGGGGCCGCCGTTGAACTTCTACATTGCTGTAGATTTGAGCGCGGAAAACCGACGGATCGCGTGCGCGCCGGACCGCCCGGTGAACGGGCGGCCGGACAGGAGGAATCGTGGGAGTCACACTCGCCAAGGGCGGCAACGTCTCGCTGAGCAAGGAAGCACCGGGCCTGCGCGCGGTCCTGGTCGGCCTGGGCTGGGACGTGCGCACCACCACAGGAGCCGACCACGACCTGGACGCCAGCGCCCTGCTGTGCGGCGACTCCGGCAAGGTGCTCTCGGATGCCCACTTCGTCTTCTACAACAACCTGACCAGCCCGGACGGTTCGGTCCAGCACACCGGTGACAACCTCACCGGCGAGGGCGAGGGCGACGACGAGGCGATCAAGGTGGACCTCTCGGCGGTGCCGGCCGAGGTCGACCGGATCGTCTTCCCGGTCTCCATCCACGAGGCGGAGGCCCGGGGGCAGAGCTTCGGCCAGGTGCGGAACGCCTTCATCCGCGTCGTCAACCAGGAGGGCGGCGCCGAGCTCGCCCGCTACGACCTCTCGGAGGACGCCGCGTCGGAGACCGCGATGGTCTTCGGCGAGCTCTACCGGCGTGGCGACGAGTGGAAGTTCCGCGCCGTGGGCCAGGGGTACGCCTCGGGACTGGCCGGAATCGCCCAGGACTTCGGCGTCAACGTCTGAGATCTTGGGCAGCCCGGAGCGGAGAGCGGCGGCCTCCGTCCGGGAATCGGGCCGTCGCCGCGGCCGCGGCCCGTGAGGAGAGACCGGCGGCCGACTGCATCCGGCTGCCGTGCCCCGCGGGGGCGGGGCGGTCAGTCGCCGGGCGGGGTTGTGCGAGCCCCCGCCCGGCGGCCTCCTCGGGCCTCGGGCGCCCGGACCCCGCGCCCGAGAACGCTCGTTCTCGCCCGCACGGCCCGCCTCCAGCACCCCTCCCGCCCACCGCCGGTGTGCCGATGATGTGATGGCGCCCGGTACGAGAGAGGCGGAGGCGTACAGGCGTGGCACACGAAGCAATGGAGCACGGAGCCGCGGGCGAGGCGCTGACGGAGGTGCTGCCCGCAGGGCGGGTGACCACGGATCCCGACGCGATGGACCGCTACCGGCACGACGAGGCCGAGTGGGCCCCGCACGGGCGGCCGCTCGCCGTGGTGCGGCCGCAGAGCGAGGCCGAGGTGCGTGACCTGGTGCGGCACTGCGTGGCGCACCGGATTCCGCTGGTGCCGCGCGGCGCAGGCACGGGCCTGTCCGGCGGCGCGAACGCGGTCGACGGCGCGGTGATCGTCTCCTTCGAGGACATGAACCGCATCCTGGAGATCAACCCGGCGGAGCGCCTCGCCGTGGTCCAGCCAGGGGTGGTCAACGACGACCTGCGCGCCGCCTGCGCCGAGCAGGGGCTCTGGTATCCGCCGGACCCGGCCAGTTCGCCGTGGTCCACGATCGGCGGCAACACCGCGACCAACGCGGGCGGCATGTGCTGCGCCAAGTACGGCGTGACCCGCGACTACGTCCTGGGCCTGCGCATGGTCGGCGGCACGGGCGAGCCGGTCGCGCTGGGGCGGCGCACCGCGAAGGGCGTCGCCGGGTACGACCTGTGCGGGCTGCTCGTGGGCTCGGAGGGCACCCTCGGCGTGATCACCGAGATCACCGTGCGGCTCCTGCCCCAACGGCCGCCAGAGCGCACCGTCGTGGGCTACTTCGACTCCGTGGTCGCGGCCGGCGAGGCGGTCAGCGCGGTCGTCGCCGAGGGCGTGATCCCCTCGGCGCTGGAACTCGTCGACCGGCACTGCCTGGCCGCCGTCGACGAGTGGAAGAACATGGGCCTCTCCGCCGAGGCCGAGGTCGTGCTCCTGGGCCGCAGCGACACCCTGGGCCCGGCCGGCGACGCCGAGGCGGACCGGATGCTCGCGTGCTTCGAGGGCGCGGGGGCGAGCTGGGCCGCGCGCTCCACGGACCAGCACGAGGCCGACGCCCTGTTCGAGGCGCGCCGCCTGGCCTACCCCGCGCTGGAGCGGCTCGGCCCCGTACTCACCGAGGACGTGTGCGTACCGCGGGCGCTGATCCCGCGCATGCTGGCCCGCGTCGAGGAGATCGCGGCGGCGCACGACGTGCTGATCGCCAACATCGCGCACGCGGCGGACGGCAACCTGCACCCGCTGCTGATCACCCCGCCCGGCGACGAGGCGGCGCGCGCCAGGGCCCAGCTCGCCTTCGAGGAGATCCTGGACGCCGCGATCGCGCTGGGCGGCACCGTGACCGGCGAGCACGGCGTCGGCATGCTCAAGCGGCGCGGCATGGACGCCGAGCTGGGCCCGCAGGCGCTGGCCCTGCAACAGGCGGTCAAGCAGGCGCTCGACCCGTACGGGATCCTCAACCCCGGCAAGGTCGTCGGCCCCGCCTGACCCGCCCCCTTCCGGCAACTCCCGTCATCGCAGCGGCAGTCCCGCGCCCCGTTCCGACTCGGGGCGCGGGCCCGTGATGCGGCGCTCCGACTCCTCGATCCGTACGTCGTCGATGCTGGCCTCCCTGCGCGCCATGAGTCCCTCGGCGGTGAACTCCCACAGCTCGTTCCCGTAGCTGCGCCACCACTGGCCCGCCGCGTCCCGGCACTCGTACTGGAAGCGCACCGCGATCCGGTCGCCGCCGAAGCTCCACAACTCCTTGCGCAGCGCGTAGTCCAGCTCCCGCTCCCACTTCTCGCGCAGGAACTCCGTGATCTCCGCGCGCCCCGTGAGGAACCTGTCCCGGTTACGCCACACCGAGTCCTCGGTGTAGGCGAGCGCGACGCGTTCGGGGTCGCGGGTGTTCCAGGCGTCCTCGGCGGCCTGCACCTTCTGGCGGGCTGAGTCCTCGTCGAACGGCGGGAAGGGCGGACGTGCGGTCATCGCGATCGGCTCCTGTGAGGTGCGGAGATTGCAGGGAGAACGACCGTTCTCCCCGACCATGGCCTAGCCTAGAGAACGCACGTTCTCCACGGGAGGGGGAGGGTCCATGGACCTTGACGAGGCCTACGCGCGGCTGCTCGACGCCGCGGAGGAGCTGTTCTACGCACGGGGCGTCCAGGCCGTCGGCATGGACGAACTCCGGTCGGTTTCCGGGGTGTCGCTCAAGCGCGCCTACCAGTGCTTCGCCTCCAAGGAGGCGCTCGTGGAAGCCTGCCTGCGGCGCCGCGACGAGCGCTGGCGCGGTGAACTGCGGTCCTATGTGAGCGAGAACGCCCGTTCTCCCGCCAAGGCGCCGCTCGCCGTCTTCGACTGGCTGCACGACTGGTTCTCCGAACCGGGCTTCCGCGGCTGCGCGTTCCTCAACTCGCTGGGAGAGCTGGGGCCTTCCTCGGCCCCGGTCGCCGAGGCCGTGCGCGACCACAAGCGGGAGCTGCGCCGCTATCTGCGCGGCCTCACCCGGGAATTGCCGGTCCACCCCGCGGCGGCGAACACCCTCGCCGAGCAGCTCCTGCTCCTGATGGACGGCGCGACCGCGACCGCCGCGTCGGGCGGCGGTCCGGCGGCGGCACGGGACGCGCGCGCCGCCGCCGGGACCCTGCTCGACGCGGCGCTCACGGCCCCGGGCACGAGGGCGCCGGTGATGGGCAACTCCCGCACAGAGAACGCCCGTTCTCGCTCGGAGGCACGCCGCGCGGCCCGCTCCCGTACGTAGGACGCGTACGGGAACCAGGCGTACGCGGTACCCCCGCCGCACACGGAGCTCCGTACACCGCGCGCCGGCCGCACATGGCGTCCGCACGCGGCGCTCCCCTGCACGGCCGGCGCGGCCCCTCAGATGCGGTAGCGGCGCAGGGCCGGTACCGCGGCGGCCAGGGCGAGCATCGCGACGACCACGAGCAGGCCGCCCACGGCGGTGGCCGTGCCGGGGCCGAGGGCCGAACCCGCCGTGCCGTGCAGCAGGTCGGCGAGGCGCGGGCCGCCCGCGACGACCACGGTGAACATCCCCTGCATGCGCCCGCGCATCTCGTCGGTCGCGGCGGACTGCAGGATCGCCCCGCGGAACACCATGGAGACCATGTCGGCCACGCCGCCCGCGGCGAGGAAGGCGGCGGCCACCCACAGGCTGCCGCTCAGCCCGGCCCCCGCGACGGCGAGGCCCCAGACCACCACGGCGCCGATCACCATCCATCCGTGCGCACGTGCCCGCGAGAAGGTTCCGGACAACAGGCCGCCGCTGACCGCCCCGATGGGGATCGCGGCGAACAGCAGGCCCAGCGCGAAGCCCTCGCCCCAGGGCGCGTAGGTCGTCGCGGCGAGCTGCGGGAAGAGGGCGCGCGGCATGCCGAAGACCATGGCGATCACATCGGCGACGAAAGAGAGCAGAAGGACGCGGCTGGTCGCCATGTAGCGGAAGCCGGCGGCCACTTCGCGCCAGCCGGCGGTACGCCGCCTGCTCCCCGTACCGCTGCCCGGCGCGTCGTCCCCGTCGCCGAGCGGTGGCAGCGCGGGCAGGCGCCATACCGCCCAGACGGCGGCGCAGAGCGCGAGGCTGTCGATCAGGTACAGCTCGGGCAGTCCCAGTACCGGGATCAGGGCGCCCGCGAGCAGCGGCCCGACCACCATGCCGGTCTGCGCGACGGTGGAGCCGAGCGCGTTGGCGGCGGGCAGTTCGGCCGCGCTGACCAGGCGCGGGATGGACGCCTGGCGGGCGGGCGAATTCATGCCGAAGAACGCCTGTTGGCAGGCGAGCAGCACCATGAGCAGCCACACCGAGCGCATTCCGGCCAGCGCCTGTATCCAGAACAGCAGCGAGGTGACGGCGATCCCCGCGTTGGTGACCAGCAGCAGCTTGCGCCGGTCGACGGAATCGGCGACGGCGCCGCCCCACAGAGCGAACACCACCAGCGGCAGCAGCCCGGCGAAGCTGGCGTAGCCCACCCAGGCCGATGACCCGGTGATGTCGTATATCTGCTTGGGCACGGCGACGGCGGTGAGCTGGCTGCCGATCGCGGTCACGGTGGTGGAGGTCCACAGGCGGCGGAACGGCGGATGCCGCAGCGGCCGGGTGTCCATGGCCCAGCGGCGCCAGCCGCGCTGCTTCTCCTGCGGAACGGCCTGTGCGTCTCCCCCGCGTTCCGCTGTTCCTCCGCGTTCGTCTGCGGCTGTTTCCGTATGGTCCACGGCGTCTACGGCTCCCTCTGGCTTCCCCGTACATCTATTCGCTCGGAGCCATTGTCGTCATCCGGCCCGACGGCCCCGGCACCGGGACGCGGCGCCCCCGGCCGTGATCTCATGGACCAGCACGTCGGCGAGGGGCGGCCCCGGCGGCCTCCCCCGTTCCAGAGGAGGGCGCGAGGATGGCGCAGGAAGTACGCGGGGTCATCGCTCCGGGCAAGGACGAACCCGTACGGGTCGAGACGATCGTGATCCCGGACCCGGGTCCCGGCGAGGCCGTGGTGCAGGTGCAGGCGTGCGGCGTCTGCCACACCGACCTGCACTACAAGCAGGGCGGTATCAACGACGAGTTCCCCTTCCTCCTCGGCCACGAGGCCGCCGGCGTGGTGGAGTCCGTCGGCGACGGCGTCACCGAGGTCGTACCGGGCGACTTCGTGGTCCTCAACTGGCGCGCGGTGTGCGGCCAGTGCCGCGCCTGTCTGCGCGGGCGCCCCTGGTACTGCTTCGACACGCACAACGCCGGGCAGAAGATGACGCTGACCGACGGCACGGAGCTCTCGCCCGCGCTGGGCATCGGCGCGTTCGCCGAGAAGACCCTCGTCGCCGCGGGCCAGTGCACGAAGGTGGACGCGGAGGCACCGGCCACCGTCGCGGGGCTGCTGGGCTGCGGCGTGATGGCGGGCATCGGCGCGGCCATCAACACCGGCAACGTCGGCCGGGGCGACAGCGTCGCGGTCATCGGCTGCGGCGGCGTCGGCGACGCGGCGGTCGCGGGCGCGCGCCTCGCGGGCGCCGCGAAGATCATCGCGATCGACGTCGAGGACCGGAAGCTGGAGACGGCGAAGGGCATGGGCGCCACCCACACCCTCAACTCCCGCACGACGGATCCCGTCGAGGGCGTACGGGCGCTGACCGACGGCAACGGCGCCGATGTCGTGATCGAGGCCGTCGGCCGCCCCGAGACCTATGAGCAGGCCTTCTACGCGCGGGACTTGGCGGGAACGGTCGTTCTCGTCGGCGTTCCCACCCCGGACATGCGCCTGGAGCTGCCGCTGCTGGACGTCTTCGGGCGCGGAGGCGCGCTGAAGTCCTCCTGGTACGGGGACTGCCTGCCGTCACGCGACTTCCCGATGCTCATCGACCTCTACCTCCAGGGGCGGCTGGACCTGGACGCGTTCGTCACCGAGACGATCCGGCTCGACCAGGTCGAGGACGCGTTCGCGCGGATGCACCAGGGCGACGTGCTGCGTTCGGTGGTGACGCTCTGATGACGGCCGCGCGCATCGACCACCTGGTCACCTCGGGCACGTTCCGCCTCGACGGCGGCGAGTGGGACGTGGACAACAACGTCTGGATCGTGGGCGACGACCACGAGGCCGTGGTCATCGACGCCGCGCACGACGCGGACGCGATCGCCGACGCGCTCGGCGGCCGTACGCTGCGGGCGATCGTGTGCACGCACGGGCACAACGACCACGTCGACGCGGCGCCCGCGCTGTCCGCGCGTACCGGGGCGCCGATCCTCCTGCACCCGGACGACCTGCCGCTGTGGCGGCAGACCCACCCGGACCGCGATCCCGACGGCGAACTGACGGACGGCCAGGCCATCGCGGTCGCCGGTACGGTGCTGAACGTGCTGCACACGCCAGGGCACGCGCCGGGTGCGGTGTGCCTGTACGCCGCCGACCTGGGCGTCGTGTTCAGCGGGGACACCCTGTTCCAGGGCGGTCCCGGGGCGACGGGACGGTCCTTCTCGCACTTCCCGACCATCATCGAGTCGATCCGCACGCGCCTCTTCACGCTGCCGGGGACGACGGAGGTACGCACGGGCCACGGCCCGTCGACCCGCATCGGGGACGAGTCGCCGAAGCTGGAGGAGTGGGTGGCACGGGGGCACTGAGCGCGCGTTCGGGGCACTGAGCGCGCGTTCGGGGCTTGGCGCTGTGACCGCCGGTCGGGCCTGCTTGTGGTCGCCTCCCGCTGCGGCGGGATTCGGGTGAGTGGTTGCGCCCGACTTGTGAGTTACGGCCCGCCCTACGACGCTCCGCGCCTCCGGCCGGGCCTCCGCCCGGTCTGCGGCGTCCCCGGGTGACGTACGAACGAGCCGTCACGACTCGCTTGCGACCCGAGCCCCGCGGTCCTACGGCTGATTGCGGACGCGGGGCTCGGTCCCGCGTCCGTTCCGCCGCACCGCCCCGCGTCCCTACCGTCCCCGCATGACCTCCGACGGCACGCTCGACAACGGCACGCTCGACGAAGCCCTGGACCGCCTCCACTTCACAGGGCCCGAACGCGAGGGCTGGCTCAGCAACCACGCCCCCATGGCGGTGGAAGCCCTGGCCCGGCACGGACAGGCGCACACCGTGCACCGGTGGATCGACGGTTACCGCGACAAGCTGGAGGACATGCCCTCCCCCGTCGCCCCCGTGCACGACGACAACTGGCAGGAGGCGCTGGGCGATCACCGCCGCCTCGCCGACTGGATCGTGTACTTCGGCCGCCAACTCGGCGCGCGCCCCTGGCAGGACGTGCTGGTCCAGTGGTGGCCGCGCCTGCTGCCCGGCATCGTCGCCGCCGCCACCCACCCGGTGATCCGCGTCGGCCACTGCGTACGGGGCCTGCTGGAGGGCGAGGTCACCGGGCCGCGGATCGCCGAACTGGCGCACGCGCTCGGCTACTGGGCGGCCCGGCACCAGTTCCTCACCGGGATCGGGAAGCTGCCGTACGAGGGCGCGCCGCGCACCGCAGGAGAGGCGCTGGACGCGGTGCCGCTGGTGGCCCCGTACGGGAGTGACCTGGGCATCAGGCAGCGGCTCCCGCTCATCACCGCGCTGCCGCCCAGGCCGGGCGGCGACGGCCTCGGCCCCGAGGAGGCGCGGGCCGGGCTGGAAGCGCTGGTGCGGGCGGCGACCCTGCGGTACGCCACGCACGGGCACGGCAGCCCCGTCATGCTGGTGCACGCGGCCACCGGGCCGAACGCGGTGCTGCGCGTACTCCCCGCGCTGCCGCGGGAGTTGTGGCTGCCCGGCTTCGCCGCCGCCTGGTCGGCGAGCGCGGCGATCACGGCCGCGTACGCGCCCCGCGAGGCGCGACCGCTGCCGGAGGCCGAGGACCCGGCGCCGGAGGAGATGTTCGAGCGCGCCGCGGCGCACGGCGACGAACACGTCGTCAAACTCGCCGACACGGCACTGGACATCGCCGATCCGGTCATCGCCCACGCGGCGATTCACCGGGCCACGCAGCTCATCGAGCGGTAGCCGGGCCCACCGCGGCGGACGGCGCTCGCGCCCGAGCTCGGCCGGCGGTCACCACGCGCCCCGGGGAAGGTCCACTTGACCCCGCACCGCGGTGCAGGGTGCACCGTTCCGGCCATGACAACGCACCCGACACACACCGGCTCCCGCCTCCGTACCGATCCCGTCCGTGCGGGCGCCTGGTACGACCTCGCCGTCGCGCCCCTGTTCGCGACGCCCTGGACCGCCCGGCTCGTCATCGACGGGGTACGTGCCGTGCACGCGGCTTTCGGTCTGCCGGGGCGCGCCCCGGGGCAGTTCGCGCCGGAGCACCTGCTGTTCGTCACCTTCTTCGGCGTGCTGGTGACGATGTGGGCGGTGGTGCGGCTGGTACGCGGCGACGTCGTGACCGCCGTCGCCGACACCGCCGGCCGGGCGGCCTTCGCCTCGCTGATGACGTACGCCCTGGCCTGCGGCGCGACCCCCGTGCTCGGGGTCTTCCTCGTGCTCGAGGCCGGCTTCCTGCTCGCGCAGGGGCGGCACCTGTTCCGGCAGCGAGCGGGCGCCGCCCTCCGCACGCGGGAGATCCTTGCCCCATGACACCGACCGAGGCCGCACGCGCCGCCGGAGTGCCGCCGAGCACGCTGCGCTATTACGAACGCCGCGGGTTCCTCTCCCCCGAACGCGACCCGCACTCCGGCTACCGCCGCTACTCGCGCGAGGACGTACGCCGCGTCCGCTTCGTGCAGCGGGCGCAGCAGTTGGGGTTCGGCATGGGCGACGTCGCGGCGTTCCTGGCGCTCTCGCAAGGGGGCACGGTCGCGTCCGCACAGTTGCGCAGCGTCGTCGACGCCAAGCTGGCGGACCTCGACGAGCGCATCGCCGACCTGACGCGCATGCGTACGGCACTGGCCACGCTGGCCGACACCACGACGGCCACCGGCACCGAATCCGGCACCGGCACCGGCACCGGCACCGACTGCGCGTGCCCCGTGGAGGCGGCGCTGACCGGGGATGAGGCCGGCGCGGGGACCGGACCGGGCGCCGAAACGTAGGCCGGGGGCCACGTCGGTCGTGCGGCGTGACCCCCGTTCGCGGCAAGGGCGTTCGGCCCCCGCTACGCCCCCTGCCTCCGCAGCGTCCTCCCCGTCACCGCGACCCCGGCCGTCACCGCCGCCAGCAGCGTGCAGGCGACGGCCGGCGCGATGGCGCCCATGTCCAGGCGCAAAGGGACCTCGGACGAGGTGGCCTCGGAGAGTCCGGAGGCCATGGCGGCCAGCGGGAGCAGGGGGACCAGTACGCCGAGGGCAGCGCCGATCGCGATGACCAGGCCGATCTCGCCCGCCGAGACCAGCAGCAACTGGCGTACGGTGCCGCCGGCCGACCTCAGCACCCCGAAGTCCCGGCGCCTGCCGTGCGCGGCCATGGCCATGCTGTTCACGACCGCGATGACGCTGTAGCCCACGGCGATCACGGTCAGCATGGCCGCGAGGCTGTCCGTGAGCCTGGCGTCGGTCTCGTAGTCGGCCACGGCGTACGCGGCGGCGTCGTGCAGAGCCGTGCCGGGGACCGCGGCGCTCGCCTTCGCGTCGCCGGGGACGAAGATGTCGTCGGTGAGCGCGGCCGGGTCGTGGGCGCGGACCAGATCGCGCGCGACCACGAAGTCGCCGCGTGCCGGGTCGTCGGGCAGCACCGCTGCGACGCGCAGGGCCACGCGCTGCCCGTCGGCGAACCGTACGGAGGCGATCCGCCCCTCGCGCAGCCCCAGTTCCCGCGCGGTGCGCGCGCCGAGCACGGCCTCGCCCGGCTTGTTCCAGCGCGGGTCCCTGCTGCCCAGGACGTCGAGGACGGTGGCGCCGGCCTCGGAACCCGGGTGCTCCCTGGCGCGTTCCCCGGCGTCCTTCCCCGTACCCCCGGCCCCCAGTACGAAGGCGCGGGTCGGGAGGGCGGCCTTGCCGACCGGGTTGGCCGCGACCGTCTCGTCGGTGTTGCCGGGTGTGCCGTCCGGCGTGACGATCGTCTGGCCCGAGACCTCGAGCGCCTCGCCCGCCGGGTAGGCCACCCGCATCGTCTCGACCGCGCCGCTGATCAGCACCGCGAAGCCGACGGCGGCGATCACCGGGGCCGCCAGCGAGGCCGCGCGGCGGGGGTTGGCGACGAGTTCGGCCCGGACCAGGACCGGGCCCGCCGAACCGCCGCGTACGCCGCGTACGAACGGGGCCGTGAGGAAGCGCCCGGCCGGGCCGACGAGCACGGGTGCCAGCAGCGCCGCGGCGACGATCAGCGCCATCGTGGCGCAGAGCGCCATGGTGACGCGGTCGTCCGCGCCGGTGGTGGCGGTGCCGAGCGCGAGCAGCGCGCCGGCGGCCAGTGCGGCCAGGGCGGCGATCCAACGCCCGCGCGCCATGCCCGCGTTGGCGGACCGGCTGTCCAGCAGGGCCTCGATCGGGGCGACCCTGGCGGCCTTGCGGCCGGCGCTCCAGGCACCGGTCACGCTGACGCCGACGCCGATCGCGGCTGCCGTGAGCAGCGGCCACGCGTTGACGGTCACCCGCACGTCCGGCGGGACCACGCCCAGACCGTCGAGGGCGCCGCACAGCAGCGGGGCCGCGGCCGCGCCGGCCGCGCACCCTGCGATCGCGCCGAGCAGTCCGACCACGGCCGCCTCGCCCAGGATCATGCGGCGGATCTGCGCGGGCGCGGCGCCGAGGGTACGCAGCAGGCCGATCTCGCGGCGGCGCATCCCGGTCGCGAGCACCAGCATGGAAGCCACCACGAACACCGTGGTGAACAGGGTGAGTAGGGCCATGGCGCCGATGAGCTGCACGCCCAGGAAGCGCTGGTGCTCGGCGTACCGGGGCTGGAGTTCGGCGCGCCCGGCACCGGAGAGGACGTCGCCGGAGGCGGCCTTGCCTGAGGCCACGTCGCCCGGGGCCGCGTCGTCCGAAGCCACTTCGCCTGAGGCCGCGTCGCGGGCGAGCGCGCTGCCCCCGGCGTCGAGCACCTTCCTGGCGCCGGACACGACCGAACCACTCGAAGCCCCCTCATCCGCGATCAACCCGATCGTGCGGACTCCCGGCTGCTGCCGCGCGGCGAACGCCTCGCTGAAGTAGTAGCCGGGCCCGTCCACGGTGCCGACGACGGTGAAATGCGCGCGCCCCGCGGCGATGTTGACGGTCAGCCCGCGGCCCACGGCCGCGCCCAGCGCCCGGTCCACCACGACCTCGTGGTCCCCCTTCGGTGCCCGTCCGGAGACCAGCCGGTACGGCGCCATCCGGGTACTCGCCCAACCATGGCCGGCCTCCGAAGCGCCCTCGTCGGCGACGGGTTCGCCGCCGCGGATGGCCTGCGCGTAGAAGGACCGGTCGACGACCACCTCGGACACGCCCTCCACCTTGCCCAGACCGGCCAGCAGGGGCCGGGCCTCGGCCCCGCTCCACGGCATGCGGTCCTCCGGGCTGTCGTCCACGTCGAGCACGCGCGGGGGCACTACCAGGGCGGCTGCCCCTGCGTACCGCGGCTGGACTCCGGGGCGTACGGAGTCGTGCACGACCAGCGTGGCGGTGATCAGTGACACGCCGGCCAGGACGGCGACGAAGGCGCCGAGCAGCGCCGACCAGCGTTCGCGTACGTTCGCGAGGATCAGCATCACGCCTCCAGCCGGGCCATGCGGCCCGCGATCACGGCCGCGTGGTCCCCGCCGCGCTCGCCGTCTCCGCTGCCGCCCTGTTCGCCGCCGAGCAGGAAGCGGTCGGCGATCCGGCCGTCCTTGAGGAAGACCACGACGTCGGCCACGGCAGCCGCCACCGGATCGTGGGTGACCATCAGGGTGGTCTGGCCCTCCTCGTCCACCAGCCTCCGCATCATGCGCAGCACTTCACGCGAGGTGACCGTGTCCAGTGCGCCGGTCGGCTCGTCGGCGAAGAGCACGTCGGGGCGGGTGACCAGGGCGCGGGCCAGCGCGACGCGCTGCTGCTGGCCGCCGGACAGCTCGCTGGGCCGGTGGCCGGCGCGCTCCGCGAGCCCGACGGCGTCGAGCGCGTACGCGACCCGCTCACGGCCGGCCCTGCGACCGGCGAACCGGCCGGGGAGCTCCACGTTCTGCGCCGCCGTCAGGGACTCGACCAGATTGAACGCCTGGAAGACGAAGCCGGCGCGGTCGCGGCGCAGCGCGGTGCGCTCCTTCTCGCTCTGCCGGCCGATGTCCACCCCGGCGAGGACGATCCGCCCCTCGGTCGGCTGCTCCAGGCCCGCCGCGCACTGCAGCAGTGTCGACTTCCCCGAACCGGAGGGGCCCATGATCGCGGTGAAGGTGCCGCGCGGAAAGCCGAGGGTGACGCCGTCCAGCGCGGTCACCCGCCGCCCGCCGGTGCCGTGGACCTTGCGTACGCCGTGCAGTTCGACGGCGTCGTGCGGGGAGATCGGGCTCGTCGTCTCCACGCTCGGAGCCGCCGCCACGCTCCGGTCGGCCGCCACGCTCCGGCTTGTCGCCGTCTTCGTCTTGCGGGTTCTCGTCATGCCCCGATCCCACTGCCCCGGACAGGGGCCCGGCACTGATCTCCCCTCTACTTCCGAGGTAGAGGCAGCTCTACTCCCGTACGCGGACGGCGCGGCTACCGTTGCCCCATGCCTCCCACACCCGCCTGGCGGGCCACCACGGCCTGGCAGGCCATGGCTCAGCGACCGCTGAGCTTCCTGACCTCCGGCTGGCCCTGGCGTGCGCTGGCCTACCTGGCCGGAGGCGTCGCGGTCGGCGCCGCGGCCGTGACCGTCCTCGCCCTCGGCCTGGCCGCCGGGCTCGCGCTGCTGGTCGTGCTGATCGGCATCGCGCCCCTGGTCGGCATCGTGCTGGCCTCCACCGCCGTGGCCGCGGTGGAGCGCCGCCGGCTGCGCCTGGTGGACCTCGACCGCCTGCCCGACCCGCACCGGGCTCCGGACGGCCCGGGCCTGCGTACGTGGGCGGCCACCCGGCTCAAGGAGCGCACCACGTGGCGTGAGTTGGCGTTCACGCTGCTGTCGGCCGCGGCGCTGTGGTGGCTTGACCTGCTGGTGCTCGGCTTCGCTTTCGGGTTCCCCGCGGCGACCTTCGTCGCGACCGACGGACAGACCTGGCCCTGGACCGTGTTCGGAGCGATCGTCCTGCTGGCCTCCCCGTACACGGTCACCTCGTGGGCAGGCGCGCGGGCCGCCATGGCGCGCACCTTCCTCGCCCCGCGCGACCGTGAGCTGGGCGAGGAACTGCGCGAGGTGCGCGCCTCCCAGTCCCGGCTGCTGGACTCCTTCGACGCCGAGCGGGTACGCATCGAACGCGATCTCCACGACGGTGCCCAGCAGCGGCTCGTCTCGCTGGGGATGACGCTGGGGCTGATGCGGCTCGACGTACGGGAGGGTTCACCGCAGGCCGAGCTGCTGACGCAGGCGGAGAGCCAACTCGCCACCGCCAACCAGGAGTTACGTGCGCTCATCCGCGGGCTCAATCCGCCGGTGCTCGCCGACCACGGGCTGGTCGCGGCGATCGAGGACTACGCGGGCCGCTTCCCCCTCCCCCTCGCGGTGGACCTGAAGCTGCCCGAGCGGCTGCCGCGGAAGCTCGAGACCACGATGTACTACCTGATCACCGAGGCGATGACGAACATCGCCAAGCACAGCGGCGCCGCCACCGCGCGCATACACGGCCGCTGCCACGCCGACCTGCTGACCCTCGACATCACGGACGACGGCCGCGGCGGGGTCGACCCCGGGGCGGGCACCGGCGTCACCGGGCTCGCGGACCGGGTCACGGCGCTCGACGGCCGGATGCGGGTGTCGAGTCCCGCCGGCGGTCCGACCCTGCTGCACGTGGAGGTGCCGTGCCGCTCCGTCTGATCGTGGCCGAGGACGCCGTGCTGCTGCGCGAGGGCCTGGTCGGCCTGCTCGAACGGGTCGGCCACGAGGTGACCGCGGCGGTCGGCGACGCCGGAGCGCTGGTCGAGGCGGCCCGGGCCGACCGCCCCGACCTGCTCGTCACCGATGTGCGGATGCCGCCCTCGGACAGCGACGACGGGCTGCGGGCCGCCGTGCGGCTGCGCGAGGAGTTCCCCGGGCTGCCGGTGCTCGTCCTCAGCCAGTACGTGGAACGCTCCTACGCGCTCCGCCTGTTGGACTCCGGCGGCGGCGCCGGTGTGGGCTACCTGCTCAAGGAGCGGGTGAGCGCGGTGGCCGACTTCACCGCCGCGATCGAACGCGTCGCCGCCGGGGGCACGGTGGTGGACCCCGAGGTGATCCACCAGTTGGTACGGCTGCGCCAGGACCCGCTGGAGCGGCTGAGCCCCCGGGAGCGCGAGGTGCTGGCGCTCATCGCGGAGGGCCGGTCCAACGCGGGGCTGGCGGCGCACCTGTTCCTCAGCGAGGCGGCCGTGAACAAGCACATCGGCAACATCTTCACCAAGCTGGACCTGCCGGCGGACACCGAGGGCCACCGGCGGGTGCTGGCGGTCCTCGCCTTCTTGCGAGCGTGAGGCCCTCTCACCCGCGGATGTGAGTGCCCCTCACCCAACCTCCCGGGCGAAAGCCTCGTACGCCTCCGCGTCGAAGAGCACGAAGCGGACCTCCTCGGCCGAGGACCGTGTGGTGCGTACCGTCTCCACCGCGATGCGGGCCGCGTCGTCCATCGGCCAGCCGTAGACGCCGGCGGACACGGCGGGGAACGCGACCGTTCCCGCGCCCAGTTCGCCGGCGACGCGCAGGGACTCCCGGTAGCAGGAGGCCAGCAGGTCCGAGCGGTCCTCCTGGCGGGAGTACCGCGGGCCCACCGTGTGGATCACCCAGCGCGCCGGCAGCCTGCCGGCCGTCGTGGCCACCGCCTCGCCGGTCGGGAGGCCGCCGGCGTACCGGGACGCCCGCAGCTCGCGGCATTCCGCGAGGATCTCGGGGCCGCCCTTGCGGTGGATCGCGCCGTCCACTCCGCCGCCGCCCAGCAGCGAGGAGTTGGCGGCGTTGACCACCGCGTCGACCTCCTGCTCGGTGATGTCTCCCTGCACGATCGTGATGTTCCGCGCGTGTGCGTTCTCTCGGGGCATACGGGTCATCCTCGCAGCCGGGTGCCGTCACGGCGCGCAGCGAGGGTACGCAGTACGCACCCTGGCCACCGGTGTGGAGCTCGGCTACCTTGCGACGCACCGCATGATCGGCTTTCCGTTCCCGTACAGGAAGGGCGCCCCATGTCCCGTACGCCGTCCCGCCGTTCGCTCCTGGGCGGTGCCGCGGCCGCGCTCGCCGCGCAGCCGCTCGTCGCCGCCGACAGCGTGGCCGCCGAGAGCGGCGACAGCACCGGCGGCGCGGCAGCCGCCGGGCGCGGCCCCTCCCCCGGCGCCTCCCGCCGCCCCGACCGCGTCGTGACCGGCGCCGAGTCCGCCGCCGCCCGCGGCTGGCGGATGCTGCGCGGCCGCAAGGTGGGCGTGGTCAGCAACCCCACGGGCGTGCTGCCCGACGCCCGGCACGTGGTCGACGACCTCGCGCGGCGGCCCGAGTTGGAGATCGTCGGCGTGTTCGGTCCGGAGCACGGCTTCCGGGGCAGCGCGCAGGCGGGCGAGTCCGAGCCGGTGTCCCGCGACCCGCGCACCGGGCTGACGGTGTACGACGCGTACGGGGCCGACGCGAAGAAGATGGCGGGGCTGTTCCGCAAGGCCGGGGCCGACACGATCGTGTTCGACGTCCAGGACGTGGGCGTCCGCTACTACACGTACATCTGGACCATGTACTACGCGATGGCCGCCGCGAAGGAGGTCGGCGCGCGCTTCCTCGTGCTGGACCGGCCCAATCCGCTCGGCCGCAGAGCCGACGGGCCGCTCCTGAAGCCGGAGTTCGCCTCGGGCGTGGGGCTCAAGCCGATAGTGCAGCAGCACGGGATGAGCGTCGGCGAGCTGGCGCGGTACTTCAACGGCGAGCTGCTGCCGGACGACGGCGGCGCGGTGGAGCTGCGGGTCGTGCCGTTCGCCGGGCGGGAGCCGGAGGAGGTGGGCGCGCCCGAGGGTCTGCCGTGGGTGCCGCCCTCGCCGAACATGCCGACCGCCGACTCGGCCCTGGCCTACGCGGGCACCGGCTACTTCGAGGGCACCAACCTCTCCGAGGGGCGCGGCACCACCCGCCCCTTCGAGTTCATCGGCGCCCCGTACCTGGACTACCGCTACAGCGACCGGCTCAACGCGCTGCGGCTCCCCGGAGTGCGCTTCCGCGAGGGCTACTTCGTGCCCACCTTCAGCAAGCACACGGGCAAGACCTGCGCCGGGGTGCAGATCCACATCACGGACCCGGACGCCTACGAGCCGGTGACCACCGCGGTCGCCATGCTGTGCGTGGCCGGCCGCTACAAGGGCTTCGAGTGGCGCAAGGACGCCAACACCCCGGTCCCGTACTGGATCGACAAGCTCTCGGGCTCCTCCCGCCTCCGCGAAATGATCACCGCGGGCGACGACGTCCGCACGGTCACGGCGGCATGGCGCGAGGAGGTACGCGACTTCGAGAACAGGCGCAGGAAGTACCTGCTGTACCGGTGACTTGAGGCACCGGCCGCCCTCACAGCCCCGCCCACCTCCGCCGGTCGCGGGCCTCCGCGTAGAGGCGGGCTATCGTGTCGGGCTTCAGGACTGCCCGGTGGGCGCCCAGGTCGGGGGCCTCGCGCGGGGTGATGATCTGGACGTCGTCCGGGGGCTCGCGCACTGTCAGGGGGTCGGGGCCGACCACCGCCAGTACGGGGGCGACCGGGGTGGTGTGGCCCGTGGCGCGGGTGAGGGCGAGTTCGGCCGTGGTGGCCGCGCGGCGGGCGTGGCGCAGGGGGATCTCCAGGCGGATGCGGCCGAGGCGCGCCCGGTCCGCGCCCTCCGGGGACTGCGCCGTGGTGTGCCGCCGCATCCACCCCCGCGTCACCGTGTGCACGGCGAACACCCCGCCGGGGCCGAGCAGCAGGTGGTGCAGCACGGCGACGCCCGGCAGCGGCAGGGAGTGCAGGACGCGCCAGCCGAAGCCGGTGAGGGACTCCAGCTCCTCCCCCACGGCCTGCCGCGCGGCCAGTTCCTCACGGCACTCGGCGACCGGGTCGGGGCGCCCGGCGAGCCGTCCCGCCCTGCGCGCGGCGGAGGCCAGCCGGGTGCGCGGGCCGCCGACCGGCCCGAACGCGGCCAGCATCGCGTGCAGTTCCTCGCCGGGACGGTTCGGTGCGAGGTCGTCGTCGGGGTGCAGGAAGAGCGGCCCGCTCTCCCCGTACGGGGCACCGTAGGAGACGCCGTACGCAACCTCGTACGCCTCCACCCCGTACGCGCCTTCCCCGTACGCGCCTTCCTCGTACGGACCCTCCCCGCCCCGGCCTCCGTCGGGCCAGCGCTCCCCGTACCGGCCGGGCCCTCCCTCGTGCTTCTCCACGGCTCCCCACCTCCCGCACCATCACACCACCGGGGCCGGGTGCGGGAGCAGGGGTCGCGGGGCCATCACCGCTCCAGCGGCCGGTGCGCACCCTCCGGGAGCCGTAGGAAGACCAGCCCCGGGAGGGAGCAGGGGAGGCACGGGACCGCCTCGTACCAGGGGCAGCCGCCCCGCGCCCTCCCCCGTCACCGGTCCAGCGGACGGTGCGCCGTCTCCGGCAGCCGCAGGAAGACCGCGGAGGAGACCAGGCACAGCACGGCCACGTACACGGGGAAGAGGCCGGGGTGGCCGATCTCCTTGAAGAGTGTGCCGAGGTAGGGGGCCGTGCCGCCGAAGAGCGCGACGGTGAGGGAGTAGGGGAATCCGATGCCCGCGGCGCGCACCCGCGCGGGGAAGATCTCCGCGTTGACGGCCGCCGAGATGGCCGTGAAGCCGCTCAGCAGGATCATGCCGGCGCACTGTACGAGGAGCAGCGTGACGAACCCGTCGTTGAGCGAGCGCAGCAGCGGCACGCTCAGCGCGGCGAACCCGATCCCGAACATCAGCAGCAGCGGCTTGCGCCCGAAGCGGTCGGAGGCGAGGCCGGCGACGGGCTGCAGCACGGCGAAGAACGCCAGCGAGATCGTGCCGGCCAGCAGCGCGTCCGCCTTCTCCACACCGGCGTTGAGCTCGGCGTACGTCGGCAGGTACGAGGTCCACGTGTAGTAGGCGAGCGTGCCGCCCGCGGTGATCCCGCCGATCAGCAGCGACTCGCGCGGGTGGCGGCGCAGCGCCTCGAACAGCCCGGGGCGGGGCGCCTTCGCCTGCTCCTCGCTGCGCGTCTCGCTCGCGCCGCGGCGTACCCAGAAGCCCACGAGGCTCAGCAGCGCGCCCAGCACGAACGGGACGCGCCAGCCCCAGCTGTCCATGGTGCCGGAGGCGAGGTTCGCGACGAGCACAGCGGCGACGCCGGAGGCGACGAGCTGCCCGATGGTGGTGGACACGTACTGGAAGCTGGAGAAGAGCCCCCGCCGCCCGGGCCCCGCCGACTCCACGAGGAAGGTGGTCGAGGCGGCGAACTCGCCTCCCACGGACAGCCCTTGCAGCAGGCGCGCCAGTACGAGGATGACCGGTGCCAGGAGCCCGGCGCTCGCGTACGTCGGCGTCAGTCCCACCAGCAGGCTGCTGCCGCCCATCAGGAGGATGGTCACCGTCAGCGCCGTACGCCGCCCGCGCCGGTCGGCGACCGCGCCCATCACCAGACCGCCGATGGGCCGCATGAAGAAGCCCACGGCGAAGACCGCGAACGTCGAGAGCAGCGGCACCAGCGAGTGCTCGGCGCTCTTGGGGAAGACCTGCGCGGCGATGTACGTGGCCAGGAACGTGTACGTGTACCAGTCGAACCACTCGACGGCGTTGCCGACCGAGGCTGCCAGCAACTGCCGCACGGGGTGCGCCGAAGGGGGCGCAGCGGCCCCGGCCGTGCTGCCGCTGCCGCCGGTGTCGTCAGCGCCGTCGGTGCCGTCGGTGCCGGAGAGCTGTGTCATGGGTGAGCCCCTGTCCACGGGTGGGATTCCGGATGCGCGCGATGCACACGATGGGTGTGCGGTGCATGCTGCGTGTGCTGTGCATGCTGCGCGTGCTACCGGATCATGAACACCCGTTCCTCCGCACGTGTTCCTCCGCGACGGCACCCGGCGGCGCTCATTCGCCGCTCATTCGCCGTGGAGCAGGGGCTCGCGCTCGGCCGCCGGCCGGGGAGCCGAGGTCTGCGCGCCGGCGAGGCCCGCGTAGCGGCCGCCCAGCGCCAACAGCTCGGCGTGCGTGCCGCGTTCGACGATGCGGCCCTTGTCCAGGACCACGATCTGGTCGGCCTCGCGGATGGTGGAGAGGCGGTGCGCGATGGTGAACGTGGTGCGCCCCTGGGACAGCGCGTCGATGGCGCGCTGCACCTGGCGTTCGGTGCGGGTGTCCAGCGCGCTGGTCGCCTCGTCGAGCACGAGCACCGGAGGGTCGCGCAGGATGGTGCGGGCGAGCGCGAGGCGCTGCTTCTCGCCGCCGGAGAAGCGGTAGCCGCGCTCGCCGACGAGCGTGTCGTAGCCGTCGGGCAGCGAGGCGATGTGCTCGTGGATCTGCGCGGTGCGCGCGGCCTCGCGGATCTCCTCGTCGGTGGCGTCCGGCTTGGCGAAGCGCAGGTTCTCGGCGACGGAGGCGTGGAAGAGGTACGTCTCCTGGGAGACCACGCCGACGGCGCGCGCGAGGGTGTCGAAGTCGAGATCGCGTACGTCGGTGCCGTCCAGCGTGACCCGCCCGCCGGTCACGTCGTACAGCCGCGGCACCAGATAGCTGAGCGTCGTCTTGCCCGAGCCCGTCGCGCCGACGACCGCGACGCTGCTCCCGGCGGGCACGTCCAGGTCGATCGCGTGGAGCCCGCCGCCCTCGCCGTCCTGGCTCCCGGGCGCCTGGTCCCGGAGTCCCTGGCCCCGGGGCGCCTCGCCGTCCGGCTGCTCCCCGTACGCGTTCCCGTTCCCCTGCGCGTAGCTGAAGTCGGCCTTCTCGAAGCGGACTTCGCCGCGCACCCGCTCCAGGCGTACGGGATTCTCCGGCTCGGTGATGCCGGGCCGCAGGTCCAGGTACTCGAAGATGCGCTGGAAGAGCGCTACCGAGGTCTGCATCTCCACGCCGGTCGTCAGCAGCGAGACGGTGGGCCTGAGCAGGCCCTGCTGGAGCCCGACGAAGGCCACCAGGGTGCCGATCGAGAAGCCGGGGCCGCCGAAGTGCACCAGGAGCCCCGCGGTCAGATACAGCAGCGCGGGGATCGCGCCCATCACTATGCCGAAGGTGGCCAGCCGCCAGCGGCCCGCCATGCTGGTGCGGATCTCCAGCCCGGCGAGGCGCTCGGACTCCCCGGCGAACTCGCGGGTCAGGGAGGCCGAGCGGCCCATGGTGCGGCCGAGCAGTATGCCGCTGACCGACAGCGACTCGGTGACGATCGCGGACATGGCCGCCATCTGCTTCTGCCGCCTGGTGGCGATCTTCTGCCGCTCCCGCCCGACCCGGCGGCTCACCCACACGAAGCACGGCAGCAGCAGGAGCGAGGCGAGCGTCAGCCGCCAGTCGAGGGCCAGCATGGCGACGACGGTGGCCACCACTCCGGTGAGGTTGGAGACCAGCGAGGTGGCCGTCGAGGTGACGGTGGCCTGCATGCCGCCGATGTCGTTGGCGATGCGGGACTGCACCTCGCCGGTCCGCGTACGCGTGAAGAAGGCGAGGGGCATGCGCTGGAGCTGCGCGTACACCGCGGTGCGCAGGTCGTGCATCACGCGCTGCCCGACGGTCGTCGAGATCAGCGTCTGGAGCACGCCGAAGACGCTGGTGAGCACCGTCGCGCCGATCATCCCGAGGGTCAGCAGCGCGAGCAGCCCGGTGCGCTGCCGCGGGATCGCGACGTCCAGCACCTCGCGGAGCAGGAACGGGGACGCGACCGAGACCAGCGAGGAGGCGCCGACCAGCAGGCCGACCAGCGCGAGGCGGGCTCGGTACGGGCGGAACAGGCGCAGGATGCGGCGCACTTGGACGGGCTCGTCCCGCAGGGAGTCCGTGGACGGGGCCGCTGCGGGGGTGTCGTGGTGGTGCAATGCGCTCCTCGGTACGACGGCGTACGGGCAACGGGGCGTCGGGGCTTCGCGGGGCGGACATCGCGTGGTGGATATCGCGGGGCGGACGACGCTCCGCGCCGGAGCATAGTTCATTGTTACCTATACTCACAATGAACATGGTCCTGATAACCTGTGGCCATGCATCCGCAGCCCGCGCAGCACCCGCACTCCTCCGACGAGAGCGCCGGCGACCTCGCCGACCAGCTCCTGCGGCTCACCCGGCGGCTCAACCACGCGCACCGGGAGAACTTCGCGCCGGTGGGGGTCACCCCCGCCCAGGGCAGGCTGCTGCGCATGGTGTCGCACAGCGCGGCCGCGCCCCGGATGGCCGACCTCGCCGAGCGCCTCGGCGTGGTGCCGCGCCAGGTGACCTCGCTGGTGGACGCGCTGGAGGAGCGGGAGCTCGTACGCCGGGTGCCGGACGCGGACAACCGGCGGGTCACCCGCATCGAGCTCACCGAGGACGGCGGCGCGGCGCTCAAGAGGCTGCGCAGGGCGCGGCGTTCGGCGGCCGAGGAGATCCTGGCGCCGCTGTCGGAGCGCCAGCGCGGGGAGCTGAGCGAGCTGCTGGGACTGCTGGACGCGGGCCGCACGGAGTCCTGAGCGACCCACGCACGGAGCCCTGACCCGGAGCACACGGATTCCCGAAGCAGCGCGCACACGGGGCGCCACCCCACACCGCGTGGTCCATGATGCGAAGTTGACGGCGATTTAGCATGGCCGTCCCGTACGCCGTTCCGCGCCCGGCCCCGCATACCGCCCCGTACGCCGCCCCGCCCCGGAGGCCCCCATGCCGCTGCTCGATCCCCCTCCCGGCGCACTGCGTCCGCACCCCGGCGCGGGAGGCGGGAGCGCACCGGCGGCCGACGCGGTGCCGCAGGACCGCGCGCACGGCACCCCGCAGCCGCTGCGCGGGGACCTGGAGCGGCTGCTCGGCGCGGAGAAGGTCCTCTCGAAGGTCTCCGACCTGGTCAAATACGCCTCGGACGCGAGCCCGTACCGGTTCCTGCCGCAGGTGGTGGTGCTCGCCGAGGACATCGACGACGTGTCGGCCGTCCTCTCGTACGCGCGGGGCAAGGGCCGCCAGGTCGTCTTCCGCGCCGCGGGCACCTCGCTGAACGGGCAGGCGCAGGGCGAGGACATCCTCGTGGACGTGCGCCGCCACTGGGCCGGTGTCGAGGTGCTGGACCGCGAGGGCACGCGCGCCCGCATCGGCCCCGGCACCACGGTGGCCCGGAGCAACGCGGCACTCGCCCCGTACGGGCGGCTGCTCGGGCCCGATCCGGCGAGCGCCGTCGCGTGCACGCTCGGCGGCGTGGTGGCCAACAACGCCTCGGGCATGACGGCGGGCACCACCCGCAACTCGTACCGCACCCTCTCCTCGCTCACCTTCGTCCTGCCGTCGGGCACGGTCGTGGACACGGCCGAGGAGAACGCGGACGAGCTGCTGGAACACGCCGAACCGGCGCTGTGCGAGGGCCTGTTGGCGCTCAAGCGGGAGATCGAGGCGGATGAGGGACTGAGTGCGCGCATCCGTGCCAAGTACGAGCTGAAGAACACCAACGGCTACCGGCTCGACGCCTTCCTGGACGGGGAGACGCCCGTGCAGATCCTGCGCGGGCTCATGGTCGGCTCCGAAGGCACCCTCGGCTTCCTCTCCGAGCTGGTCTTCGACACGCTGCCGCTGGACCGCCGCACCTCCACGGGCCTGCTGTTCTTCCCGAGCCTGTCGGCCGCCGCCTCCGCCGTGCCGCGCTTCAACGAGGCGGGCGCGCGGGCCGTGGAACTGATGGACCGCAACACGCTGCGCGCCTCGGTCAGCGTGCAGGGCGTGCCGGCCGACTGGGCCCAGTTGCCGCCCGGTACGACGGCGCTGCTGGTGGAGTTCCGGGCGCCGGACGAGGAGGCGCAGGAGGCGTACGAGGCAGCCGCACAGGGCGTGTTGGAGAACCTGGCGCTGGTCGCGCCCGTGCCGTCGGTGACCAATGCGTTCACCCGTGACGCGAAGACCATCGGCGGCTACTGGAAGGCGCGCAAGGCGTTCGTCACGGCGGTGGGCGGCTCGCGGCCCTCGGGCACCACGCTGATCACCGAGGACTTCGCCGTACCTCCGGCGCGGCTGGCCGAGGCGTGCGAGGAGCTGCTGCGGCTCCAGGAGGAGCACGGCTTCGACGCGGCGGTCGCGGGGCACGCGGCGCACGGCAACCTGCACTTCCTGCTCGCCTTCGACGCGGGGAAGCCGGAGGACGTGGACCGGTATGCGGCGTTCATGGACGCGTTCTGCCGGATGACGGTGGAGCGCTTCGACGGCTCGCTGAAGGCGGAGCACGCGACGGGCCGCAACATCGCGCCGTTCCTGGAAATGGAGTGGGGCGAGAAGGCAACGCAACTGATGTGGCGGATCAAGGAGTTGACCGACCCGCACGGCGTCCTGGCTCCGCGTGTCCTGCTGGACCGCGATCCGCGCGCCCACCTGCGCGGACTCAAGTCGATCCCGTCGGTCGAGGCGGTCGCCGACCCCTGCATCGAGTGCGGCTTCTGCGAACCGACCTGCCCCAGCCGCGACCTGACCACCACGCCCCGGCAACGCATCGTGCTGCGCCGGGAGATGAACCGGCAGGACCCGGAGTCGGCGGTGACCGGCGAGCTGCTGGCCTCGTACGGATATGACGCGGTGGACACCTGCGCGGGCGACTCGACCTGCAAGCTGGAGTGCCCCGTCGGGATCGACACCGGGGCGATGATGAAGGAGTTCCGGCACCGGCGGCACTCGCGCCGCGAGGAGCGGATCGCGGAGCGCACGGCGCGGCACTTCGGCGCGCTGGAGCGCGCTGCCCGGCTCGCCGTGAGTGCGGCGTCGAGGGTGGGCGCCTCCACGGCGGGCGACCGGGTGCTGGAGCGCGCGACGGGCCTCGTGCGCCGGGCGGTCCGGCCCGACCTCGTACCGGAGTGGCTGCCGGAGATCCCCGGCGCCGCGCCCAAGCGGCTCCCGGCGACCGACCGGAGGGGCGCGGCCGCCGTCTACTACCCGGCGTGCATCAACCGCATCTTCGGCGGGCCGGAAGGCCGGGTCGGGGGCCAGGAGGGGCCCTCGCTGCCGGAGGCCATGGTGATCGTGTCCGCGCGGGCCGGGCGTCCGGTGTGGATTCCCGAGCGGGTCACCGGCACCTGCTGCGCGACGATCTGGCATTCCAAGGGGTACGAGGCGGGCAACCGGCTCATGGCCAACAGGATGGTCGCGGCGGCCTGGTACTGGACCGACGGCGGCAAGCTGCCCCTGGTCGTGGACGCCTCCTCCTGCACCCTCGGCATCGCGCACGAGGTGGTGCCCTATCTGACGCCGGAGAACCACGAGCGGCACGAGCGGCTGACCGTCCTGGACTCGCTGGTGTGGGCGGCGGACGAGCTGCTGCCGCGGCTCACGGTGGAGCGGCGCGCGGGTTCGGCCGTCGTCCATCCGACCTGCTCCATGCGGCACTTGGGTGACACGGAGGAGCTGCGCCGGGTCGCCGAGGCGTGCGCCGAGGAGGTGGTGGTGCCGCTGGACGCCGGCTGCTGCGGCTTCGCGGGCGACCGGGGCATGCTGCACCCGGAACTGGCCGAAGCGGCCACCGCGCCGGAGGCGGCCGAGGTGACGGGCCGCGGCGGGGCGACGGGCCGCCGCTTCGACGCGTACCTCTCGGCGAACCGCATGTGCGAGGTCGGCATGGACCACGCGACGGGCAACCCGGGCTACCGCTCCGTACTGCTGGAGCTGGAACGCGCGACGCGCCCCGTCCGGCGGCCGTGAATCCGGAGAAATCCGGTGCCGAACGGGGCGCTCTCACACAGGCGTTGGGCTCAGCCCTTCGCCTTCACGTGCAGGGCCAGCGCGCCGCCCGCCGGGACGGTGGCCTGCGCCTTGCCGTCCTCGCCGACCTTCACGGTGTTGCCCTCGCACTTGCCGGGGGACGCCTTGGCGACGTTGCAGTAGGTGCCGCCCGGCAGCGTGGTGGCGAAGGTCCGCTTCATCTCGCCGTCGCCGGCGTTGAGGGCCAGGAAGCCCTTGCCCTCGCGCGCGAAGGAGAGGGTCCCGCCCTCGGCCTGCCAGCCGGTCAGCTTCGCGCCGCCGACCGCGTTGCGGAAGCCGACCATGCCGGTGATCAGCGGGTCCTTGTGCATGTTGGTCCAGCCGCTGTCGCCCTTGGGCGGGCCCGCGTCCTTGTCAGACCACTCGTAGCCGGAGAAGACGTTGGGCGAGCCGTACGGGTGCGCCAGCATGAACGCGTTGGCGAGCTTGTACGAGGCGCCGTCCTTGTACGTGAGGGTCGTGCCGTTCCGCTCGGTGTCCCAGTTGTCCACGAACGAACGGGCCTTGCCGCTCTCCACCTTGTCGTCGCCGATGGTGCCGAGCTTGCCCAGGTCACGGTCCTGGAAGGCGCTCTTGACGTGGGTGCCGAAGCGGAACTCGTCGACGTCGCCGAGGCCCGTGTACTCCTCCGGCTTCACCGCCTCTCCCCCGCCGTAGATCACCTCGGAGACCCAGAAGCCCGGGTCGGACATCTTGCTCTGGATGCCCTTCATGTCGTCGGCCGCGATGTGCTTGGCGGCGTCCACGCGGAAGCCGTCGACACCCATCCCGCGCAGGCTGTCGAGGTACTTGGCGACCGTGGACTGCACGTGGTCGCTGCCGGTGTCCAGATCCGAGAGGCCGACCAGCTCGCAGGTCTGCACGTTCTGGCGGTCGTTGTAGTTCGAGATGTCCTTGCGGCAGCCGTGGAAGTCCCCGTCCTTGTACGTGCCGGGGTACGCGTACTTGCTGTACTTCGTGCCGCCGGTGCCCGTCCCCGAGCCCGAGGACATGTGGTTGATGACGGCGTCCGCGATGACCTTCACGCCCGCGCCGTGGCAGGCGCTCACCATCTTGCGGAAGTCGTCCTCGCCGCCGAGACGCCCGGCGATCTTGTAGCTGACCGGCTGGTACGAGGTCCACCACTGGTTCCCCGCGATGTGCTCGGTGGCCGGTGAGACCTCGACATAGCCGTAACCGGCCGGCCCGAGCGCGCTCTTGCACTGCTCGGCGACGTCCGCGTACGGCCGCTCGAAGAGGGTCGCGGTGACGGTCTTCTGGCCGGGCGGCTGCGCCTGGGACTCCCAGGGGCCGACGGCGTACAGGCCGCCGGCGGCCAGCACTCCGGCCAGTGACCCGACGGCCAGCCTCCGGCGGGCCGGGCTTCTCCTGCGCTGGTTCCGCCGGTCTCTTGTGCGCTGCATGTTGCGGCTCCTTCGTCGTACGGGCACAGGGGTGCCCCCGAAGGCAGCCACGCGCCGGGCCGCCGTGGGGAGTTCGGGGCGCGAGCCTGCCCGGAGGCCGTGCACACGTCAAGGGAGTCCGCAAGGATTTCCAGGCGCTTGCAGAAAGCTTGCGGGTGACGGAAGTCCAAGAACACCCGGCGGAGAGTCCAAGCGGCGCTCTTGCACACCCTCAGCCCCAACGGCGAGCGTGCTCAACGGAGTTCACGCATCCGCGCACGTGTGTTCCTGCTGGAGGGTCGATGCACGACAGAGAGCCGCACGACAGAGAGCCGCTCAACGAGCAGGGTGTCAGCCGCCGTTCCGCGCTGTGGGCGGCGGGCGCCGCCGGGGCCGGGCTGGGGCTGGGGCCGCTCGCGGCGGGGCAGGCTTCGGCGGCACCGGCGTCCGGGGCGCCGGAGGCAGCGGGCACGGCGGAGGCCGCCACCCCGCCGCGCCGCGGGAAGACCATGATCGGCGTGCCGTTCGCCGAGCGGAGCACCGTGCGGGTCGGCATCGTCGGGCTCGGGCAGCGCGGCGGCAGCATGATCGACCTGTTCCTCGCGCTGAAGGGCGTACGGGTCACCGCGCTCTGCGACACGGTGCGGGACAAGGCCGAGAAGGCGGCGAAGAAGGTGACGGCCGCCGGGCAGCCCGCGCCCGCGCTCTACACCAGGAACGAGCACGACTTCGAGAAGCTCTGCGAGCGCGGCGACGTCGACTTCGTGTACGTGGCGACGCCCTGGGACTGGCACTTCGAGATGGCCAAGGCCGCCATGAAGGGCGGCAAGCACGTCGGGGTCGAGTGCCCGATCGCGATGGAGCTCCGGCAGTTGTGGGAGCTGGTCGATCTGTCGGAGCGTACGCGCCGGCACTGCATGCAGTTGGAGAACTGCGCGTACGGGCAGAACGAGATGCGTGTGCTGCGCATGGCCCACGAGGGGCTGTTCGGCGATCTGCTGCATGCGGCGGGGGCGTATCTGCACGACCTGCGGGAGATGATGTTCGACCCGGACTACTACGAGGGTCCGTGGCGCCGCTTGTGGCACACCAGGATGCGCGGGGATCTGTACCCGAACCACGGGTTCGGGCCCGCGGCCAACTACCTGGACGTGAACCGGGGCGACCGCGCCGTGCGCATCACCACCTTCGGCTCGCCCTCGCTCGGGCTCGCGGACTACCGCGCCCAGCACATGCCCAAGGGGCACCCGAGCTGGAAGGAGAGCTACGTCAAGAGCGACATGGCGATCAGCCTGGTGCAGACGGCGAAGGGGCGGGTGATCCGGCTTGAGCACGATGTGTCCAACCCGCATCCGTACAGCCGCCTGAACATCCTCGGCGGGACGCGCGGCGTCTTCGAGGACTATCCGCCGCGGATCTACCTCGAACCCGATATGCGCGGGGACGAGTGGGGCGATTTCGACGACTACAAGCAGTGGGACCACTGGCTCTGGAAGGAGCACGCGAATCCGCCCGGTGGGCATGGGGGGATGGACTACATCATGCTGTTCCGCTTGATGCAGTGCATGCGGCTCGGTCTTGTGCCGGATTTCGATGTGTACGACGCGGCTACGTGGACGTCGCCCGTGCCGCTGAGCCACGCGTCGATCAGGGCGAACGGCCTCCCCCAGGAGATCCCCGACTTCACCCGGGGCTTGTGGCGCAAGGAGCGCGCCGGTGTGGATTCCGCCAAACCCACCGCTTAGCGGCGCGGGCAGTCGTTCCACTAACCCCCACCAGCAGTGTGGGCAGTCGTTCCGCTAGGGGCGGAACGGGTGGGCACACTGCGGAACCGCACACGCGAGCGCCCCGCACCCCGCACCCACCTGCGGCGCACCCCCACGCGGGGTGATGCGCGCCAGCAGGTGCCGGGTGCCGGGGAGCTGGCGGGTGCGGTCCTGTGGCCCGCCCGTTCCGCCCCCTGGGCGGACCAGCCGCCCCACAGGGGTGGGGGGGGAAGGCGAAGGAGCTAGCGCTCCGACACCGGCTCCGGCTCGGACGCGGGATCGGGGTCAAGGGGCGAAGCCCCCTCCTCGGGGCTGGACTTGTCCGGCGTGCCCTCCAACACGCGCCGTGCCGCCTCGCGGTCCAGCGCTCCCTCCCACCGCGACACCGCGAACACCGCCACGCAATTGCCCAGCAGGTTGGTGACGACCCTCATCGAGTCCATGATGCGGTCCACCCCCAGCAGCAGGGCCACAGCCCCGGCGGGAATCACCCCCACCGCCGCGGCCGTCGCAGAGAGGGCGAGGAAGGCGGAGCCCGGCACCCCCGCCATCCCCTTGCTCGTGAGCATCAGCACCACGACCACCGTGAACTGCTGGCTCAGCGAGAGGTCCACGCCCACCGCCTGGGCGATGAACAGCGTGCCGATGGACAGGTAGATGGACGCGCCGTCCAGGTTGAAGGAGTAGCCGGTGGGCAGCACGAGCCCCACCGAGTCCTCGCGGCACCCGGACCTGCGCAGCTTCTCCATCATCCGCGGCATGACCGCCTCGCTGGAGGCCGTACCGAGCGCGAGCAGCAGCTCCTCGCGGGTGTAGCGCACGAAGCGCCACAGGCTGACCCCGGTGAACGCCTTGAGCGCGAGCGCCAGCAGCACCAGAAACAGCAGCGCGACCCCGTAGCAGAGCCCGATGAGCTTGCCGTACGTCGCCATCACGCCGACCCCGTACTCGCCGACGAGGTGGGCCGTCGCACCGAAGACCGCGAGCGGGGCGAGCTTCATGATGTAGCCGACGACGGTGAAGACGACGTCCTGGACCTGCTGGATCGCCGGGAGGACGGCCGGGACCCTGGTGTGCCCGAGGTGCAGCAGCGCGGCGCCCACGAGGCAGGCGAGGACGAGGACTTGGAGCAGCTCGTTCTCGGCGAAGGCGCCGACCGCGCTCTCCGGGAGCGAGTGCAGGATGAACTGCGCGGTGGAGGGCAGCTTCTCGCCGCCGGTCTCGGCGTCCACGGCCGAGGCGTCGAGCTTGGACGGATCGACGTTCATGCCGTGCCCGGGACCCGCGAGGTTGCCGGCGAGCAGGCCGAGGAGCAGCGCGACGGTGGTGGCCACCTCGAACCAGACCAGCGCCTTCAGGCCGATCCGCCCGAAGGACCTGAGGTCGCCGGCCTTGGTGATGCCGGTGACCACGACGCAGAACACGAGCGGGGCGATCAGCGTCTTGATGAGCCGGATGAAGCCGTCGCCGAGTATCTGCACGGCGCTGCCGAACTCCGGCCACAGGGTCCCGGCGACGAGACCCAGCAGCAGTGCTCCGAGTACCTGGAGGAACAGCGAGGTGCGCAGCACGCGGGCCGCGCGGCGCACCGCGGACGGCGGCGCGGAGGATGGTGCGGGGGGCGGTGCGGGTGCGGCGTTCGGCACAGGGGTGTCCTTCCCGTAGCGCCTCGGGGACGGGAAGCTCCCGGCATCAGGAAGCTTCTGGCATGCGGAAGTTGGCTTCCACGCCGCCACACCTTTATGGAAGATCAGCCTCCGGGGAAGACCCCTGCGGTGCATCCGGGGAAAATCCCGCGCACTGGACGGGACTGACGGGACGCTGTTCACTTATCGCCGCTCGGTGCCCTTACCTGGACAGAGACGCCTTGTCGCCCATCACCACCACGGGGTGCTGCTTCGGGTCGAGCGTGCCGAGCAGCTTGCGCATGCCGGACTTGGAGATGCTCACGCACCCCGAGGTGCCGCTCCCGTGGTCCATGTGCAGCCAGATGCTGCCGCCCTTGTCGTCGCCCTGCGGGCGCGTCATGTCCAGCGGGCTCCGGCCCTTGACGCGGTTGTAGTCCACGGCGACGACGTGGTCGAAGTCGTGCCGGGTCGCCTTGGGCCAGTTCGGCGACGGCGTGAAGCCGGTGCTGTGCTCGTACGGGAGCTTCGTGCCCTTCGGCTCGGGCAGCATCCCGCCCGCGTCGCTGAGCGTGAAGACGCCCACGGGGCTGCGCTTGTCGTCCTGCCGGTGGTCGGGGGTCCAGCCCTTGCGGCCGTTGTGCCCGGACCAGGACGCCTCCCTGGTCCACTTGCCCTTGCTCTCCCGCCGCGTGAAGAGCTGGACGGTGTTGTCCGGGGAGTCCGCGCCCTTGCCGTAGACGGCGACCACCTGGCGCGCACTGTCGGGGATCTTGGACTGCATGCGGTCGCCGACGTCGGGGATGCGGGTGGGGTCGGCGGCTCTTGCCGCCGGTTCCGCGCTCCGCTCCCCCGAGCCGCCGCCCTTCGCTCCGCCGCTCCCGCAGCCCGCGAGGCCGAGGCCCAGGGCGAGTGCCGTCGCCGATGCCGCCGCCGCTGTGCCGTACCGGGCGGGCGCCGTACGCCGAGCCCGCCGTGTCCCGGATATACGCATGCCTCCCATCGTCGCACTTGACGAACACCCCGCACTCGTCACGCGGAGTCATCGCGGGAAAACCCTTTGCGTTTCCCCCGGAATCCGGCAAGCCTGAGCCATCCCTTCCCACTCGACCCGCACCCGGGGTGGCTCCGTCATGCAGATCCGCGACCTGCCCTTCGCCGACCCCGGCACGCCCGATGTGCGCTCGGGACAGCGCCTGTTGCTCTGGCTGGGGCGCACCCAGCTCGGCGGCCAGGCCAAGGCGCTGTGCTGGGGGCTGCTGCACCTCGGTTCGATCGCCGCCACGCCCGCGCTGACCGGCTTCGCCGTGCAGGCGGTGGTCGAGCGCGACGGCCAACGGCTCGCCGTGGCGGGGGTGTTGCTCGCGCTGCTGGCCGTGACCGTCTCCGTCGGCGACACCATGGAGCACCGCACCGCCATCACCAACTGGATCACCGCCGCGGCCCGCGTGCAGCAGCTCCTCTCCCGCAAGACCGCGGAACTGGGCTCCACGCTCACCCGGCAGGTCGCGGCCGGCGAGGTGGTGGCCGTCTCCACCGGCGACATCGAGAAGATCGGCTGGTGCGTGGAGGCGACCTCGCGGTTCGGCTCGGCGCTGCTGACCGTGTTCGGCGTCTGCGCCGGACTGGTGGTGTACGAGCCGCGGTTGGGCCTCCTGGTCAGCGCCGGCGTGCTGCTGCTCGCCGCCGTGGTCCTGCCGCTCCTGCCGCGCGCCACCCGGCGCGCCGACGACCAGCGGGACAAGGCGGGCCGCGCCACGGAGCTGGCCGCCGACACGGTGGCCGGGCTGCGGGTGCTGCGCGGCATCGGCGGCGAGGAGCTGTTCCTCGGCAGGTACCGCCGGGCCTCCCAGGAGGTGCGCCGCGCCGCGGTGCGCACGGCCCGCATGTGGGCCCTGATCGCGGCGGTCCAAGTGGCCCTGCCCGGACTGCTGTTGCTGGGCGTCGTCTGGTACGGCGCGCGGCTCACGCTGGACGGCCGCACCGGCGTCGGCGAACTCGTCACGGTGTACGGCGCGGTGACCTTCCTGCTGCTCCCGCTCAAGCTGTTCTCGGAGTTCGCCATGGCGTACTCCTTCTCCCGCCCCTCGGCGCGGAGGGCGGCGCGCGTGCTCTCGCTGAGCCGCGGCGGGCACTCTGCGAGCGGGTCTCCGCGCGTGCCTCTGTCGTACGAGGCCGTGCCCGCGCTCTCCGGCGAGCTGTACGACCCGGTGACCGGAGTGCGCGCACACACGGGGCAGCTGACCGCCGTGGTGTGCGGCGACCCGGACGCGGCGGGCCTGCTCGCCGACCGGCTCGGCGGACATCCGCCCGGCGGACATCCGGAGGGCAGCCACTCGGAGGACGGCCACCCCGAGGGCGCGGAGACATCCGTCCGGCTGGGCGGAGTGCCCCTGGACGGCGTCCCGTTGGAGGCCGCGCGCACCGCCGTGCTGGTCCACGACAAGGACCCGGTGCTGCTGTCCGGCACGCTGCGCGAGCTCCTCGACGTACCGTCGGGCGGCACGGTCGGCGCCGTGCGGGCCCTGGAGGCCGCGCAGTGCGCCGACGTCCTGGAGGCGCTGACCCGCGGCGATCCCGGCGCCGATGGCGACCCGATGGCCGCCCGCATCACCGAGCGCGGCCGGTCGCTCTCCGGCGGCCAGCGGCAACGCCTGGCGCTGGCGCGGTCGCTGGCCGCCGACCCCGAGGTGCTGGTGCTGGACGAGCCGACCGCCGCCGTGGACACGCACACCGAGGCCCGCATCGCCCACGCGCTGCGCGGACTCCGCACCGACCGCACCACGGTCGTGCTCACCTCCAGCCCGCTGCTGCTGGACCGCGCCGACCGGGTGCTGTTCGTACGGGACGGGCGGGTGCGCGGCGAGGGGCGGCACCGCGAGCTGCTGCACGACGACCCGGGCTACCGCGCGGTGGTCACCCGCGAGCCCGAGCCGAGGGAAGCGGACGCATGGGAGCCGGACGCGCGGGAGCGCCGCGTGCAGCCGGACCTCCAAGAAGACGATCCCCGCGCACAGCACCCCTTCGCTGCGCGCGGCGCGGACGGCAGAGGAGCTGAGAGCGCATGAGACGGGTGGGAGTGGCACCGCCCGCGTACGACCCGGCGGCGCCGGAGGACGTGACGACCCTGCCGGTGGCCTCGGCGCGGACCCTCCGCGCCTACCTCGGCGAGATGCTGCGCCGCCACCGCCGCGCGCTGCTGACCCTGGTCACGGTGAACTCGGCGGCCGTGCTCGCCTCCATGGCCGGCCCGTATCTGCTGGGCGACCTGGTGGAGAAGCTCTCGCACGGAGCGTCGGGCCCCGAGCTCCATCTGGGCCGCACCATCGCCCTGTTCGCGGTGGCACTCGTGATCCAGACGTACTTCACCCAGCGGGTGCGCATGCGCGGCGCGGTGCTGGGCGAGCGCATGCTGGCCGACCTGCGCGAGGACTTCCTGGTGCGCTCGGTCGCGCTGCCGCCCGGCGTGCTGGAGCGCGCGGGGACCGGCGACCTGCTGTCCCGCATCACCACGGACATCGACCGGCTGGCCGAGGCCATGCGCAAGGCGGTGCCCGAGCTGGCCGTCGGCTTCGTCTGGGTCGCGCTGCTGCTGGGCGCGCTCGCCGTGCTGGCCCCGCCGCTGGCGCTCGCGACGCTGATCGCCGCGCCGGTGCTGGTGCTCGGCTGCCGCTGGTACTACCGCAGGGCGCCCGCCGCCTACCGTTCGGAGGCCGCCGGGTACGCCGCCGTGGCCGCCGCCCTCGCCGAGACCGTGGACGCGGGCCGCACCGTGGAGGCGCACCGCCTGGGCGACCGGCGGGTGCGGCTGTCGGAGCGGCGCATCAAGGAGTGGACCTCATGGGAGCGGTACACGCTGTGGCTGCGCACCATCCTCTTCCCCGCCTTCAACCTCACCAACGTGCTGATCCTGTCCGGCGTGCTGCTGCTGGGCGGCGTCTTCGTCCTGCACGGCTGGATCGGCGTGGGGCAGCTGACCACCGGCGCGCTGCTCGCGCAGATGCTGAGCGACCCGGTCGGGATCATCCTGCGCTGGTACGACGAACTCCAGGTGGCCACGGTGTCGGTGGCCCGTCTGGTGGGGGTGCGGGAGATCGAGCCGGACTCGGGCGACGGCGCCCTGGCCCCGGAGGGGCGCGAGGTGCACGCCGACGCGGTCCGCTTCGGCTACCACGCGGACGCCGACGTGCTGCACGGCGTGACCCTGCGCGTGCCCTCCGGGTCACGGGTCGCGCTGGTCGGCCCCTCGGGCGCGGGCAAGTCCACCCTGGGCAGGCTGCTGGCCGGCATCTACGGCCCGCGCACCGGCGAACTCACCCTGGGCGGCGCCGAGTTGGCCCGGATGCCCGCCGAGCGGGTGCGGCGGCACGTCGCGCTGGTCAATCAGGAGCACCACGTGTTCGTCGGCTCGCTCCGCGACAACCTGCGCCTGGCCCGTACGGAGGCCGAGGACGCCGAACTGTGGGCGGCGCTGGGCGCGGTGGACGCGGACGACTGGGCATGCTCGCTGAGCGACGGGCTCGACACCGAGGTGGGCTCGGGCGGCGTGCCGGTCACCCCGGCGCAGGCCCAGCAGATCGCGCTGGCCCGCCTGGTGCTGGCCGACCCGCACACGTTGGTGCTCGACGAGGCGACGTCGCTGCTGGACCCGCGCGCCGCGCGGCACCTGGAGCGCTCGCTCGGCCGCGTACTGGAGGGCCGGACGGTGGTGGCGATCGCGCACCGGCTGCACACGGCGCACGACGCGGACGTGATCGCGGTGGTCGAGGACGGCCGCATCAGCGAACTGGGCAGCCACGACGCGCTGGTGGCGGCCGACGGACCGTACGCGGCGCTGTGGCGCTCCTGGCACGGGTGAACGGAAGATCGCAAACGGAAGCTCGAACGGAAAGGGCCCGCCGCACACGGTGTGCGGCGGGCCTTCTCACAAGGGGCTCGGGCTCAAGCTCGGCCGGACCCGGCCAGAGGCTCAGGTCCAGGAGGGCAGGAGCCCCAGCGCCACCAGCGCCCCCGCGCCGCCCAGCACCATGAAGAGCGGCATCAGCACCTTGTTCTCCACCCAGGCGCCGGCGCGGAAGCGCATGAAGCGCGGCGTGCCCAGCGCGTACCAGCGCTTGCCCGCTATCGGCAGCGGCCACAGGATCGGGCACCCCGAAATGGTCAGCGCGTCCCCGATGTTGTGCACCAGCGCGCCCAGCATGATCGGCAGCCCGAGCCACAGGTACGGCATGTCCTGCCCGGCGAACAGCCACTCCGAGCCCATGCCCGGCTGGTCCAGCAGCTCGGCGAGTATCCACGCGCCGGCCGCGCCCAGCAGCCACACCAGCACGTCGCTGGAGACCCTGGCCTGCCGCCACAGCAGGCCCTCCACGGCCAGCACCATGTGGATGAAGAGGATCACCAGCACCGACCAGCGGCCGCCGAACACCGCGGCGGCCGAGAAGCCCGCGCCGATCAGCACGGCCCACAGCCAGGTGTGGGTCAGGGTGCGGTGGCCTCCCGAGCGGTGCCGCTCGCCGGTGCCCCTGGTGGCGTTGTAGACGCCCTCGGAGAGCTTGTCGATGATCCCGCACAGCCCCCGGGAGAACGGCCCGAAGGCCCGCGAGATGGTGGCCGACTTCTGGTCCAGGTCCGGTGCGAGCGCGGCGCCCGAGCAGATCAGCGCCCCGGCGACCAGGACGGGCCAGGGCATGGGGTGGTCCAGCCCGGCCGCCAACGCTCCCGCTCCGAGCCACGCCGCTGCACCCGAGAGCGAGTGCGCCGGTCCCATCATGTGTGTTCCCCACCCTTACGAGCTGCGCTGTCGTGCGTTCCAGGAGCCGGGCGGTCCTCGTTTCCCGATCTGACGCCCGGTCGGCGACACAGCGTAGCGGTCGGTGATCACGGCATCCGAACCGGTTCCCTGATCGGGAGGCAGGGAAGGCAGTATGGAGGGCGTGACAGCCACCCTGATCGATCAGATCCCCGCCGACGCCGACCCGGATGCCCTCTTCGAGACCTTCTCCGCGTGGTCCGAGGAGCGCGGCATCTCCCTCTATCCGGCCCAGGAGGAGGCGCTGATCGAGGTGGTGTCGGGGGCCAACGTCATCCTCTCCACCCCGACGGGATCGGGGAAGAGCCTGGTCGCCGCGGGCGCGCACTTCGCCGCGCTGGCCCGCGACGAGGTCACCTTCTACACCGCGCCGATCAAGGCGCTGGTCTCCGAGAAGTTCTTCGACCTGTGCAAGCTGTTCGGCACCGAGAACGTCGGCATGCTGACCGGCGACGCCTCGGTGAACGCGGACGCGCCGGTCATCTGCTGCACCGCCGAGGTGCTGGCGTCCATCGCGCTGCGGGACGGCGCGAACGCGGACATCGGTCAGGTCGTGATGGACGAGTTCCACTTCTACGCCGAGCCGGACCGCGGCTGGGCCTGGCAGATCCCGCTGCTGGAGCTGCCGCAGGCGCAGTTCGTCCTCATGTCGGCGACGCTCGGCGACGTGTCCCGCTTCGAGGAAGACCTGAAGCGGCGCACGGGGCGGGACACCGCGGTGGTGCGCTCGGCGACGCGCCCCGTGCCGCTGCACTACGACTACCGCACCACCCCGATCACCGAGACCCTGACCGAGCTGCTGGAGACCCGTCAGGCGCCGGTCTACATCGTCCACTTCACCCAGGCGCAGGCCGCGGAGCGCGCTCAGGCGCTGATGAGCATCAACATGTGCTCGCGCGCCGAGAAGGACGAGATCGCGCGGATCATCGGCAACTTCCGCTTCACCACCAAGTTCGGCCGCAACCTCTCGCGCTTCGTGCGGCACGGCATCGGGGTGCACCACGCGGGCATGCTGCCCAAGTACCGGCGGCTGGTGGAGCGGCTGGCCCAGGCCGGGCTGCTGAAGGTCATCTGCGGCACCGACACCCTCGGCGTGGGCGTCAACGTGCCCATCCGCACGGTGCTGTTCACCGCGCTGTCCAAGTACGACGGCAACCGCGTGCGGACGCTGCGGGCGCGCGAGTTCCACCAGATCGCGGGCCGTGCGGGGCGCGCCGGCTTCGACACCTCGGGGTACGTGGTGGCGCAGGCCCCCGAGCACGTCATCGAGAACGAGAAGGCGCTCGCGAAGGCCGGCGACGACCCGAAGAAGCGCCGCAAGGTGGTGCGCAAGAAGGCGCCCGAGGGCTTCGTCAACTGGACCCAGCAGACCTTCGAGAAGCTCATCGCCTCCGACCCCGAGCCGCTCAGCTCCCGCTTCCGTGTCACCCACGCGATGCTGCTGTCCGTCATCGCGCGTCCGGGCGACGCCTTCCAGCAGATGCGCAAGCTGCTGGAGGACAACCACGAGGACCGCCGCTCGCAGCTCCGCCACATCCGCCGCGCCATCGCCATCTACCGGTCCCTCCTGGACGGCGGCGTGGTCGAGCAGCTCGACGAGCCCGACGAGCAGGGCCGCTCGATCCGGCTCACCGTGGACCTCCAGCAGAACTTCGCGCTCAACCAGCCGCTGTCCACCTTCGCGCTGGCCGCCTTCGAGCTGCTGGACCCCGAATCGCCCTCGTACGCGCTGGACATGGTCTCCGTCGTGGAGTCCACGCTGGACGACCCGCGGCAGATCCTCGCGGCGCAGACGAACAAGGCCAAGGGCGAGGCGGTCGCCGAGATGAAGGCCGAGGGCGTCGAGTACGAGGACCGCATGGAACGGCTGATGGACATCACGTATCCGCAGCCGCTGGAGGAGCTGCTCTTCCACGCGTACGGGCTCTACCGCAAGTCCCATCCGTGGGTCGGCGACCACCCGCTCTCGCCGAAGTCCGTGATCCGCGACATGTACGAACGGGCCATGACCTTCACGGAGTTCGTCGCCTTCTACGAGCTGGCGCGCACCGAGGGCATCGTGCTGCGCTATCTGGCGAGCGCGTACAAGGCGCTGGAGCACACCGTCCCCGACGAGCGGAAGTCCGAGGACTTCGAGGACATCGTCGAGTGGCTCGGCGAGATGGTGCGCCAGGTCGACTCCAGCCTGCTGGACGAGTGGGAGCAGCTCGCCAACCCCGAGGACGAGAGCGCCGAGGAGGCCCAGGACCGCGCCGACCAGGTCAAGCCGGTCACCGCCAACGCGCGCGCCTTCCGCGTGCTGGTGCGCAACGCGATGTTCCGGCGGGTGGAGCTGGCGGCCCTGGACAAGTTCACGGAGCTGGGCGAGCTCGACGGCGAGGACGGCTGGGACGCGGACGCCTGGCGGCAGGCCATGGACGCGTACTGGGAGGAGTACGAGGAGCTGGGCACGGGCCCGGACGCGCGCGGCCCGAAGCTGCTGTCCATCGAGGAGGTCCCGGAGGACGGGCTGTGGCGCGTCCGGCAGACCTTCGCCGACCCGGAGGGCGACCACGACTGGGGCATCTCGGCCGAGGTGGACCTGACCGCCTCGGACGAGGAGGGCCGCGCGGTGCTCAAGGTCACCGGCGTGGGACCCATGTAACCTGCCGCGACCCGCACCCGCCTGAGGCCCGCAACCCACCAGAGGAGCGCCCCGGATGACGAGCCCCGAGCCCACCCCTGAGCCCACCCCGGCCGAGCGGCTGGTCGACCTGCTGGACCTGGAGCAGATCGACCTGAACATCTACCGGGGCCGCAGCCCGCAGGAATCCCTCCAGCGGGTCTTCGGCGGCCAGGTCGCGGGCCAGGCACTGGTCGCGGCGGGCCGCACCGTCGAGAGCGACAGGCCGGTGCACTCGCTGCACTCCTACTTCCTGCGCCCGGGGCGGCCAGGGGTGCCGATCGTCTACCAGGTCGAACGGGTCAGGGACGGACGGTCCTTCACCACGCGCCGGGTGGTGGCGGTGCAGCAGGGCCGCACGATCTTCAATCTGACCGCCTCCTTCCACCGCCCCGAGCCCGGCTTCGAGCACCAGATGCCGGTGCCGGAGGTGCCCGCGCCGGAGGACCTGCCCCGGCTGCCCGACGAACTCCGCGCGCACATGGGCGAGTTCCCCGATCAGCTCGAGCGCATGGAGCGGCGGATGGCCTTCGACATCCGCTATGTGGAGCGGCTGCGCTGGACGCCGGCCGAGCTGGAGGGCGCCGAGCCGCGCAGCGGTGTGTGGATGCGCGCCATCGGTTCGCTCGGCGACGATCCGCTGGTGCACACCTGCGCGCTGACCTACGCCAGCGACATGACGCTGCTCGACGCGGTGCGGATCCCCCTGGAGCCGTTGTGGGGCCCGCGGGGCTTCGACATGGCCTCGCTGGACCACGCGATGTGGTTCCACCGGCCGTTCCGCGCCGACGAGTGGTTCCTGTACCAGCAGGAGTCGCCGGTCGCGACGGGTGCCCGCGGCCTGGCGCGGGGTCAGATCTACGACCGCGAGGGCCGGCTGTTGGTGTCCGTGATGCAGGAAGGGCTGTTCAGGAAGGTGGACGGCTGAGGGAGGGCTGAGCACGGTGGAGGACCCCGCCGCGGAACGGCGCGGCGGCCGCCCCGGGGCTCAGCCGTTCCGCACCGGCAGCCCCAGGTGCTCCCCGACTCTGTTGACCAGCAGCGTCATCTCGTACGCGACCTGCCCGACGTCGGCCTCGGCGCCCGCGAACACGCACAGGCAGCTACCGTCCCCCGCCGCCGTCACGAAGAGCACGCCCTCCTCGAACTCGATCATCGTCTGGCGCACCCGGCCCGCGCCGAAGTGCAGCCCCGAGCCTCTGGCCAGGCTGTGCAGCCCGGAGGAGACCGCGGCGAGGTGCTCCGCGTCCTGGCGCTCCAGATCCTGGCTGCTGCCCGTCACCAGCCCGTCGTTGGAGAGCACCAGCGCGTGCCGCACGGTGGAGACCCGCTGCGTCAGGTCGTCCAGCAACCAGTCGAGTCCCGTGTTGAGTGCCATCCCCCTCGTCCCCCTTCTCCTCGGCAACTGCCGTGCCAGCCTTACCCACGACAGTGCGCTGAGCAACCATCACCCGGATTCCGCACGCCATTACCGGCCGGTGCGGCAGCTCCTGACGCACCATGGGGCGCATGGCACACACGATGAGTGACGAGGAGTGGCGGGCGTTCGTCTCCGCCGGCACCCGCACGGGCAAGCTCGCGACCACACGCGCCGACGGCAGCCCGCATGTCGCGCCGGTCTGGTTCCTGCTGGACAACGACGAGATCGTCTTCAACACGGGCGCCGACACGGTGAAGGGGCGCAATCTCGCCCGGGACGGCAGGGCCGTGCTGTGCGTGGACGACGACGATCCGCCGTACGCCTTCGCCACGCTCCAGGGCGAGGTGAGCCTCCACGACGACCTGGCGGAGATGCTCCCCTGGGCGACCCGCATCGCCGCGCGGTACGTGGGCGAGGCGCGGGCCGAGGAGTTCGGCCGGCGGAACGCCGTCGCCGGTGAACTCCTCGTCCGCATGCGCGTGAAGAAGGTCGTCGCGCTCGCCGACATGACGGGCTGAGCCCGCGGCACCGCACACCGCGTGGACCGGGGTCAGCCCGTAGCCGGCCCGGGGCCGACCCGGGTTCGGCCCGGATGCCGGTCAGCCGCCCTGGGCCGCCGAGGTGTGCAGCCGACCGGACGCGCGCCGCGCGAGCCTGCTCAACTCGTAGGCGATGAGCTCCCGTTCGGTCTGCGTATCGGTGAGCACCGCCAGCACCGTAGCCGCGCCGGAGGCCACGTACAGACAGCCCTCCTCCATCTCGGTCACCGTGTAGTGCACCCCTCCCGTGCGGAAGCGGCGCCCCGCTCCCTCGGCGAGGATGTGCATGCCGTAGGCGATGGCGGCTAGGTGTTCGGCCTCCTCGCGCACGAGACCTCCGGAGGCGCCGGCCACCAGCCCCTCGTCGGTCAGCGCCACGGCGTGCCGCACCGCGGACACCCGCGCCACGAGATCGTCGAGCAGCCAGCCGAGCTCCTGGAATCCATGGGCCGCGTCGGTCAACGGGGGCCTCCTCGGGCCGGATCGGGAACGATGAAAAGGCGTGACAAAAGGGGGGACCGCCGCACAGCCGACGGTAACGGCGTTCGCACGCTCCGGACACCCCTGCCGCAGCCCCCGGCCGCGCCCCGTCACGGCTGCGCGATGATGGGCCGATGGGACACGAGACGACGGAGGGCCCCGCGGGGGTGCGCGCGTTCTTCGCCGCGCGGGCGGCGGGCTGGGACGCCAAGTTCGCGGGCGACGGCCCCCGGTACGCGGCGGCCGTGGCCGCGATGAGGCTGCCGGAGGGCGCCGCCGTGCTCGACGCGGGCTGCGGCACGGGGCGCGCGCTTCCCGCGCTGCGCGAGGCGGTCGGCCCCGGAGGGCTGGTGCTGGGCGCCGACCTCACCCCCGAGATGCTGGAGGTCGCCGCGCACGAGGGCCGGGACGCGTACGGGACCCTGCTCCTGGCCGACGCGGCGCGGCTGCCGCTGCGGGACGGCGGCCTGGACGCGGTGTTCGCCGCGGGCCTCGTCTCCCACATGCGGGGCCAGGAGGAGGGCCTGCGCGAACTCGCCCGCGTGGTGCGCCCGCGCGGCACCCTCGCCCTCTTCCACCCCATCGGCCGCGCGGCCCTCGCGGCCCGCAAGGGCCACACCCTCGGCCCCGACGACGCCCGTGCCGAGCCCAACCTCCGCCCGCTCCTGGCGGCGGCGGGCTGGCGGCTGACGTCGTACGAGGACGAGCCGGAGCGCTATCTGGCGCTGGCGGAGCGGGCCTGAGGCTCCACCGGTCCGGTGCTCACTTCCGCGTGACGGGGCACGCGGGGGTGCGCGCCTTGTCGCCCGAGGGGAACGTCCCGAGGTCGCCGATCCGGTAGCCCACCGGGTAGCCGGGGTAGCCCTTGATCTCCGGGTTCTGCCGCGCGAAGTGCGGCTTCCGGCGCGGCGGGAGGAGCCGCACGCACTTCGCCCGCGCGCGCAGCGCCCCGCGCGCGGCCGACCTCAGCGCCGGGGAGGGCGGCGCGTAGCGGAAGGCGCGCACCAGGGAGTCGTCCAGCAGCGCCTTGCTGGCGGCGCGCACCGCGGGGGCCAGCGGCGCCGGGTACCAGGAGGCCATCAGGTCGAGGGTCGCGTCGGACACCCTGCGCGCTCCCTCGTCCCAGCCGAAGTGCGCGTCCTCGTAGTCGTCGAGGCAGCGCTCGAAGTCCTCGTAGCTCTGCGGGAGTCCCCTGATGCCCATGCGGCGGCCCAGCTCCCGGTAGTACGCGGCCACCGCGCGCAGCTCGTGCGCGGTGAGGGCCCTCCAGCCGAAGTCGTCCAGCCAGCGCTTGGGCACCACCACGAAGGTGCACAGCACATAGCGCATGTCGTCGTTGGAGATGTCGTAGCTGCGGTGCATGGCGTTGATGCGGCGCACCGCCGTACGGCCCTCGTCGGAGTCGAAGCCGTGCTCCACCACGGCGTCGAGCAGCAGCGAGGTGTCGTCGTAGCGCTTCTGCGTGCGGTCGGTGAGCTCGGCGGTCTCGGCGAGCAGCCGCCCGATGCTGGGCACGGCGTACGTGCGGTAGAGCGCCAGCTCCAGCGCCCTGGTCATGTCCCAGGGGAACTCGTACGCGGCGATCAGCCGGTAGATCTCCAGGAAGTCCCGCTCGGGGTCGAGCCGGAGGATGGTCTTGAGCCGGTCGTAACGCTGCACGCGCTTCGCCCCTTCTGTCCCGTCGGTTGCGCGACCTGCCTCTGGAGGCGGGCCGTCTCTAGGGCTATCGTTCCCCGAAACTGATCGGAAAGGGGCAGCAGGTGGCGGCCGAGGAAGAAGACGACGCACTGTATGTGCTCACGGCAGTCCTGCTGACGCCGGCTCAGTTCCCGAGCGTGCTCGGCGACGACTACCCGGAGGCCTGCGCGGCCCTGGGGCTCGCCCCGTACGAGGAGGGCTACGGGCTGGTGCTCGGGCAGGACGGCTCCGGCGCCCGCTGGACCGTGGCCACCGACGACGTGACGCTGGTGGCCTGCGCGATCGCCGCCTGGGACTGCGGGATGGAATACGACCTCTCGCCCGACGACCGGAGCATCGCCGCCGCCATGCCGGGCTGGCCGCTGCCGCTCGCGGTGTGCGCGCCCGGCGTGCCCGAGCCGCACGACCCCGACCCGGACCCCGAAATGGACGGCGGCCGGGCCCCGTTGACGCCTCCGGACACCGAGAACTGGGGTCCGGCGCAACGCCGCATGGGCGCGGACGAGATAGCGCTCCAGTGGGCGGCGTGGCGGCAACAGGTGGACGAGGACGTGGAGTTCGTCGGCCAGGACGCGGAGCGTGACGCGGAGACGCAGCGGGACGAGGACGGCCGGGCGGCCGGGGACGCGCAGCCGGACGGGGAGACGCAGCCGGCCGCGCAGGACGCGGGCGCGCAGCCCGACGAGGACGCCAAGCTCAGCCCCTCCGTGCTCCGCGTGCTGGAGGAGGTGCGCGGCTATCTGACCGCGCCGCCGCCCCCGGGCCGGGTGCGCTCCTCCTTCGCCTCCGGCGAGGCCCGCACCCTGCGCGCCGACGGCCCCGGCTGGAGCCTGGTGGCCCGCACCGACGACATCGCCTTCCTGCTCCTGGACGAGGAGCCCGGCGAGGTGCTGCCGGTCGGCCGCGGGCGCGAACTGCCGCGGCTGCTCAGCGAGCTGGACGGCATCGCCGTACGGCCCGCGGCCTGAATCCGGCCTGGATCACCGCCGCCCGACCTCCCGGGGTCGGCCCGCACCGCCCTGCCGCGGTGCGGGCGGCAGGGGTCGGCCGCCCGCCGTCGGCGGCCGTGCGGCACCGGGCCGGCGCCGGCCCCGGCGTCAGCGGCCGAGCTCCTTGCGGCCCACCCGGCGCAGCCTGCGGCGCTGCGAGGGGTCGAGGGTGAGATAGGCGACGGCCGGCACCCCGACCACCACCAGCACGGCGATCCAGAACGTCGTCAGCCACCACAGCAGCAGGCCGACGCCCACACCGCCGACGACGATCTTTCCTCGGTTGGTCATGTCACGGCCCTCCTCCGGAGCAGCGGCGGCTCACTGCCGCTGTCTCCATTGAACGCCCGATCCGGGCGAAGGGTTCCTTCCGGAACGCCTCACCACGGAACGGCCCACGCTCCACCCCGCACACACCCGGGCACAGCGGGGCACGAGCGCCGCCCCGCGCCCCCCCGTACGCGCTTCCGATTCGCTCCGCGCGTGCTGTACCCTCGGCCGCCTTCCACACTAGTCAAATTTGAGGAACGTGTCGGACCCGTGGCACAGACCGCCGTTTCGCCCGCCCGCATCGCCGAACTCGCACAGTGCGCCGCCGTCCTCCTGCCCGCCGACCCGCCGCGCTCCTCCGTCATCGCCTTCTGGGACCCGGAGCTCGGGCCCGACGGCGGCACCCCGGTGTCGGAACCGGCCGAGGGCGAGACCGAGGACCTGGAGGTGGCGCTCCCCGACGGGGCCGGGGGCATCGCCTTGCACACCGTTCCCGCGCTGACCCTGCCCGTACGGGACGCGCTGCCCGTGCTCACCCGTGCGCGCGCCAAGGGGTCGGGCAGCGCCGCGGCCTTCTGGGGCGCCGCCGCGGTGCTGGCGCTCCAACTCGCCGCGCGCGGGCGCCTGTTGCCGGGGCTCAGCCACGCCGAGTACGACGCCTGGCGCCTCGGCCCGCTCGACGAGGAGGACATCGGGCGGCTGCAGGAGCTGGCCGCCGCGATGCCCCCGTACGCGCACGCGGCCCCGCTGCCGGGCGCCGGGGACGACGGGATGCCGCTGCTGCCAGCGCCGGACCGGCAGCTCCGCGCGTTCCTGGACGCCGTGGCCGACGGGCTGCCGCGCTCCCCCGCCGCCGCGCCGGCAGCGGGCGGTCCCGCGTTCGCCGCGCCCGAGCCGCGCCGCATCCCGGAGCAGCGCGACTGGGCCGCCGACGTGGCCGCTGGGCACGACGCGGGCGTGCGGCTCTCCCTGCGCATCGAGGTGTCGGGGCTGACCGGTGCCGGGAACGACGACGGGGACGGCGGCCCCGCGGCGCCCCGCTTCCGCGCCGTACCGCAGCTGCACAGCCGCACCGACCCCACGCTCCTCGCGGACGCCGCCGAGGTGTGGTCGGGCGGCGGGCGCGCCGCCGCCTTCGGCCCGCGCGCCCGCACCGAGGCCCTGGTGTCCCTGCGCCGCGCGGCCGCCGCGTGGGAGCCCCTCGCGCCGCTGCTGTCGGCGGCCGCGCCCGAGGCGGTGGAGCTCGCGGACGAGGAGGTGGGCGAGCTGCTGGGCGCGCCCGCCTCCCGCGCGCTGGAGGCCGCCGGCGTACGCGTGCACTGGCCGAAGGAGCTGGTGCGGAGCCTGACGGCGCGCGTCGTGGTCGGCGAGGAGGAGGAAGCACGGGGCGAGGACGGCATGGAGTCGGCCCTGCCCTCCCTGCTCTCCGCCGACGCGCTGCTCAGCGTGGACTGGCGGCACAGCCTCGGCGGCAAGGAGCTGAGCCGCGCCGAGCTGGACCGGCTCGCCGAGCACGGCCGCCCCCTGGTGCGGCTGCGCGATCAGTGGGTGCTGGTCGACCCCGAGGAGATCCGCAGGGCGCGGGATCGCAGCGACGCCAAGCTCACGCCGCTGGACGCGCTGCGCACGGCGCTGACCGGCACGTTCGAGAGCACCGCCGGGAAGTCCGCCGACTCCCCCGCCGAACGCTTCGAGGCGCGGGCGGCGGGCGCGCTGGAGGAGCTGCGGCAGAGGCTCGCCGACCCCGAGCAGCAGAGCCGCGCCCCCGTACCGCAGCCCGCCGCACTCGCCGCCACCCTGCGCGACTACCAACTGCGCGGGCTCGACTGGCTGCACCGCATGACCGGGATCGGGCTCGGCGCCTGTCTGGCCGACGACATGGGGCTGGGCAAGACGATCACGCTGATCGCCCTCCACCTGCACCGGCAGGGGCAGCCGGGCGGCGCGGGTCCGACGCTGGTGGTGTGCCCGACCTCGCTGATGAGCAACTGGCAGCGGGAGATCGAACGGTTCGCGCCCGGCACCCCGGTACGCCGCTTCCACGGCCCGGGGCGCGATCTGGAGGGCCTGGCCGACGGGGAGTTCGTGCTGACCACGTACGGCACGATGCGGCTGGACGCGGAGCGGCTGGCCGGGCTCGGCGCGCCGTGGGGTCTTGTGGTCGCGGACGAGGCGCAGCACGCGAAGAACCCGTTCTCCGCGACCGCCAAGCAGCTCCGCACCCTCCCCGCGCGCGCCCGCGTCGCACTCACCGGCACCCCCGTGGAGAACAACCTCTCCGAGCTGTGGTCGGTCCTGGACTGGGCGACGCCGGGGCTGCTCGGCTCGCTCTCCTCCTTCCGCCGCCGGTACGCGGACGCCGTGGAGGGCGGCGCCGGCCCCGAGGCCGCGGGGCAACTGGCCCGCCTGGTACGGCCCTTCCTGCTGCGCCGCCACAAGACGGACCCGGGCATCGCGCCCGAACTGCCGCCCAAGACGGAGACCGACAGGGCCGTGGCGCTCACGCCCGAGCAGACCGGGCTGTACGAGGCGGTCGTGCGGGAGGGGCTGGCGGAGCTGTCGGGGGCCGACGGGTTCGCGCGACGCGGGCTGGTGGTCAAGCTGCTCACCTCGCTCAAGCAGATCTGCAACCACCCGGCCCAGTACCTCGGCGAGGCGCCGGACGAGGGCACCGCGCTGACCGGCCGTTCGGGAAAGCTGGAGCTCCTCGACGAGCTGCTGGACACGCTGCTCGCGGAGGACGCCGGGGTGCTGGTCTTCACGCAGTACGTGGCGATGGGCAGGCTCCTGGAGCGGCACCTGGCGGACCGCGGGGTGCCCTCCCAATTCCTGCACGGCGGCACCTCCGTTCCCGAGCGCGAACGGATGGTGCGGCGCTTCCAGGACGGCGAAGTCCCGGTCTTCCTCCTCTCGCTGAAGGCGGCGGGCACGGGGCTCAACCTCACGGCGGCGAGCCATGTCGTGCACTTCGACCGCTGGTGGAACCCGGCCGTCGAGGCGCAGGCCACCGACCGCGCGTACCGCATCGGCCAGCACCGCTCCGTACAGGTGCACCGGCTGGTCGCCGAGGGCACCGTCGAGGACCGCATCGCCGCGCTGCTGGAGCGCAAGCGCGCGCTGGCCGACTCGGTGCTGGGCGGCGACTCCGCCGAGGCGGCGTTCACCGAACTGTCGGACGCCGAGCTGGCGGGCCTCATCGAGCTGCGGAGGAACGGACGATGAACGGGTCGTACGAGGCACGGGCGGCGAACGCGGAGCGCGTCGTCGAGGCGCCGCCGCCCGCGCGCGGGCGCGGGTTCGCTGAGACGTGGTGGGGCCGCGCCTGGATCCAGGCGCTGGAGGACACCGCGCTGGACGGCCAACAGCTCCGCAAGGGGCGGGCGCTGGCCCGTCAGGGCGGGGTCGGCGCGGTGTCGGTGCGGCCCGGCGGGGCGACGGCGGTGGTACGCGGGAGGGACGGCACCGGGTACCGCGCGGACGTCCTGCTGCGGGAGCTGGAGACGGGCGCGTGGGACCGGCTGGTGGAGGCGGTCGTCGCGGAGGCGGGGCACCTCGCGGCGCTCCTGGACCGCGAACTGCCGCCGCACCTGGCGGAGGACGCGGCGGGGGTGGGCGTCGAACTCCTGCCGGGAATCGGCGAGTTGGAGCCCCGGTGCACGTGCGAGGCGTGGGACCACTGCGTGCACACCGCGGCCCTCAGCTATCAGCTCGCGCGGCTGCTGGACCGGGATCCGCTGCTGCTCCTGCTGCTGCGGGGGCGTGGGGTGGAGTGGCTGGTGGACGAGGTGCAGGGGCGGGGTACGGGGACTTCCCCCGCGGCCCCTGAGGGGGTGCCGGCGGATGAGGCGTACGCGCTCGGGGCCGTGTTGCCGCCGCTCCCGGCTCCGCCGGCCCCTCCGGCGGAGCCGGGGCGCGCGCCCCTCCTCTCCGGCGGCTCCCCTCCGGCGGCCGGGCTCGACGTCGCGGCGCTGGAGTTCCTCGCGGGGGCCGCGGCGGTGAGGGCGCGGCGCATGCTGCTCGAGGCGCTGGGGCCGGGCCACGGCGAGAGCGCGCCCTCGCCCGCACTGAGCGTGGACGAGGACGCGGCGTCCCTCCTGTCGTTGGACCCGCCCTTGCCGGTGCGGGACCGCCTGTCACTTCGGTAGCGACCACTGCCGAAGCTGAGCAAGGCTCGTCCGGTGGCGCGGAGCGTCGCCGGGCGAGCCGTCACTCACAAGGCAGTCGGAACCACCCACCCACATCCCGCCGCAGCGGAAAGCTGCCACACGAAGAAGCCGTCGGCGGTCACAGCGAATCGCTCATGACCGGCAGATATCCACCCGACTGCCCGGAGGCAGTCGGGTGGTACGACTCGTCAACGGGATAGCTCACGCTGTGCAGCCACGGCGCCGCGGAGCAGATCTCGTGGCCCGTGAAATCCGGACGCACGTCGCCGTAGCCGTAGCCGTGGTCCGCCGCCCGCTTCGCGGTGACCCCGCTCAGGTCGTCCGACGCCGCATTGATCGCGGCCCGCGACTTCTCGCTGATGCCCGCCTTGCACTCGCCCTTGAGCTGGTACATGCGCGGATACCCGAGCACCAGGACCCGCGCCGACGGCGCCTTCGCGCGGATCGCGCCGTACACCGCGTCGAGCCGTCCCGGCAGCGTGCCGGAGATGTACGCGCGTGCCTGCGCGACCCGCTCCAGGCAGCGGCTCTCGCCCTGGGTGACGCAGGTGGTCATGGTGTCCCCGAACCCCGCGTCGTTGCCGCCGATGCTGATCGTGACGAGATCCGTCGCGGTGTTGAGGGGACCGAGCTGACCGGCCGTCACATCCGTCGTCCGCGCGCCGGAGCACGCCGTGAAGGCGAAGGAGGAGGGGGAGTTGGCGGCGCGCCACAGCTCCGGGTACGCCTTCGTGCTGCGCTTGCAGTTGCCGCTGCCGGGATCGTACGCACCGGCGCCGACGCCGGAGGAGTAGGAGTCGCCGAGCGCCACGTAATCGACGGCGGCGCCCGACGCATGCATCTGACCGGCGGCAGCCGGCGCGGAGAACGCGGAAAGACCTGCGATCGCGGCCGCGGCGGTGGCCGCGGACGCCCATCTGTGCAGCTTCATAGGACCTCGAGACCTCTCATGGGGGACATGAGGCATATCTGTCCCGCGGGGTGAAGGGGACAGAAAGAAGGGATTGAGGGGAGAGGGAGAGTCGTGAGCGAAAGGGACGCCGTGAGCGGAAGAGGCGAGAGACGCTGAACTGTTCGTTCCGCAGCCGTGAGATCGCTACACCCCCGCGGCGCGCCCGAAGTCCCCTTTTTCCAGGGGTTGTTCAAAGGGGTGGCGCAGAGGCTTGTCCGGCCCGTGAGGCGCGCCTAGCGTGACGCGGGTGAGGCGTACCTCCCGGGACATAAGGACCGCCAACCGCTATCGGCTGCTCCGCCAGGTGATAGCCGAAGCCCCCGTCGCGCGGCCGCGATTGGCGGCCGCCACCGGGCTGAGCCAGGCCACCGTCGCCACGCTGGCCTCCGAGCTGTGCGCGCTCGGACTGCTCACCGAGTCGGGCAGCGAGGAGTCGGCGGGCGGCCGGCCGCGCGCCCTCCTCTCCCCCGACCGGCGCGGCGGCGTGCTGGTGGGCGTGGACGTGGCCGAGACCTACGTGCACGCCCAGGTGTACGACCTGACCTTCGCGGTGCTGGCCGAGGCAGCGGAGACCCTGCACCCCGGCGAGCCCGGCAGCCGCGACCCGGAGGCGGTGACCGAGCTGCTGGCCGCCACGGTGCACGCGGCGGTCGACAAGGCGGGCGCACCCCAGGACCGCGTGCTCGGCACCGGCGTCAGCATGCCCGGCGTCCTGGACCGCGCGCGGGGCGTGTCCCTGCACGCGGCCAACTGGGGCTGGCACGACGTACCCCTGCTCGACCTCCTCTCCCGCAGGCTGTCCCACCCGCTGTGGCTGGACGGCCCGTTGGGCGCGGCAGCGCTGGCCGAGCTGTGGTTCGGCGCGGCGCGCGACCGGGAGCACGCGGTCGTGGTCAACCTCGGCACGGGGGTCGGCGCGGGGCTGGTCGTCGGGGGCGAGGTGCACCGCGGCAGGGACGGCTCGGCGGGCGAGTGGGGCCACACCCCGCTGGTGCCGGGCGGCCGCCCCTGCTCCTGCGGCAACCACGGCTGCCTGGAGGCGTACGCGGGCGCCCCCGGCATCCTGCGCACCCTCCGCGAAGTGGCCCCGGACAGCCCGCTCGCGCACCCCGGCGACCAGTCCGCCACGATCGCCGCGCTGGGCTCCGCGCTCGCGGCGGAGACCCCCGTTCCCGAGGCGGCCGAGGTGCTGCGGCGCACCGCGCACGCCCTCGGCACCGCACTGTCCGGCCTGGTCAACCTCCTCAACCCCGAGGTGGTGGTGCTCGGTAGCTGGGTCGCGGCGGAGCTGGGCCGTCCGCTGCTCGACTCCGTGCGCGCGGTGGTGGAGGAGCACGCGCTGCGCCATCCGCTGAGCGGGACGGAGTTCGCGCTGTGCGGGCTCAGCGCCTCGCCGGTCGCGCTCGGCGCCGCCGCGCTGGCCCTGGAGGGGCACCTCGCCTCACCGCGCACCCTGCACGCCACACCCCGTACGCCCTGACACACCAAGGAGAGCGATGAGTTCGAGGCCCCACGAGGAGTACTGCGAGGACGTCTCGCCCGGCAGCGGTGTCCTGCCGCCGCGCGCCTGGTACGCCGCCTCCGACACCGCGCGCCTGAGCCTCGACGGCCGCTGGCGCTTCCGCCTCTCCCCCACGGCCGGGGCGCGGGGCACGGAGTTCGCCACCGGCGAGAGCGCGACGGGCGGTGACTGGAGCGAGGTCACCGTGCCGGGGCACTGGCCCCTCCAGGGGCACGGCTCCCCCGCGTACACGAACGTCAACTACCCCTTCCCTGTGGACCCTCCGTACGTACCCGACGAGAATCCGACCGGCGATCACCTGCGGTTCTTCGATCTCCCCGAGGGCTGGCCCGAGGAGCCCGGCGCGGGCGGCGAGAGCGTGCTGCGCTTCGAGGGCGTGGAGTCCTGCGCGCGGGTCTGGCTCAACGGGCGGGAGCTGGGCCGCTTCCAGGGGTCGCGGCTGCCGCACGAGTTCGCCGTGGGCGGGGTGCTGCGGCGGCACGGCAACGTGCTCGCGGTCCGCGTGCACCAGTGGTCGGCCGGCAGCTACCTGGAGGACCAGGACATGTGGTGGCTGCCCGGCATCTTCCGCGAGGTCACGCTGCTGCACCGCCCGGCGGGCTCGGTCGCCGACTTCACGGTGCACGCCGACTACGACCATGTGACGGGTGAGGGCGCGCTGCGGGTGGAGAGCAAGCCGGGCGGCAGGATCAGCGTTCCGGAACTGGGAATTGAAGCCGCCACCGGCGAGACCGTACGGCTGCCGGTGGAGCCCTGGTCTGCGGAGGTGCCGCGGCTGTACGAGGCGACGCTGGCCACCGAGGGCGAGACGGTCCCCTTCCGGATCGGCTTCCGGCGGGTGGGGATCGAGGACGGCCTGTTCAAGGCGAACGGGAGGCGGGTGCTCTTCCGCGGCGTGAACCGGCACGAGTTCCACCCGGACACCGGCCGCACCGTGGACGAGGCCACCATGCGCCGCGACCTGGAGCTGATGAAGCAGCACAACATCAACGCGGTCCGCACCAGCCACTATCCGCCGCACCCGGCCTTCCTCGACCTGTGCGACGAGTACGGGCTGTGGGTGATCGACGAATGCGACCTGGAGACCCACGGCTTCAACCAGACGGGCTGGGAGGGCAACCCGGTCGACGACGAGCGCTGGACCCCGGCCCTGCTGGACCGCGCCGCGCGCATGGTCGAGCGGGACAAGAACCACCCCTCCGTCGTCGTCTGGTCGCTGGGCAACGAATGCGGCAAGGGCGCGGGCATGTCCGCCATGGCCGCCTGGATCCGCGAACGCGACCCCTCACGCCCGCTGCACTACGAGAACGACTACGACTACCCGGACAGCGACTTCTACTCCCGCATGTACGCGCGGCACGAGGAGGTCGAGCGGATCGGGCGGTACGAGGAGGAGCCGCTGGAGGACCCGGAGCTCGACGCCCGCCGCCGCTCGCTGCCCTTCCTGCTGTGCGAGTACGCGCACGCGATGGGCAACGGCCCGGGCGGACTGGCCGACTACCAGCGGCTCTTCGAGACGTACGCGCGCTGCCAGGGCGGCTTCGTCTGGGAGTGGATCGACCACGGGCTGCGGCAGCGCACAGCGGACGGCCGGGAGTTCTTCGCGTACGGCGGCGACTTCGGCGAGGAGCTGCACGACGGCAACTTCGTCTGCGACGGCCTGGTCTTCCCCGACCGCACGCCCTCGCCGGGGCTGACCGAGTACAAGAAGGTGATCGAGCCCGTACGGATCGCGGGCGAGCCCGGCGGCGACGCCGTCCGCATCACCAACGGCCACGACTTCGCCGACCTTTCGCACCTCTCCTTCTGCTGGTCGTACGCGGTCGGCGGCGTGGCGCAGGGCGAGGGCTCGCTCAGCGTGCCGCCGCTCTCCCCCGGCGAGTCGGCCGCGGTGAAGCTCCCCGCGCCGCCGGACACGACCGCCGCCGGCGAGGCGGTGTGGACCGTACGCGCCGTGCTCGCCCACGACACGGTGTGGGCCGCGCAGGGTCACACCGTGGCCTGGGGCCAGCACGCCGGGGTGCCGGTTCCCGGGGGCGGCCGGCGTCCCGGGCCCTTCGCGGTTCCGGTGCCCGTGTCCCGTACGACGGACAGCACGGGCGTGGACGTACTCCGCCTCGGGCCCGGCGAGTTCGACCCGGCGAACGGCGTGCTGCTGCGGCTCGGCGGCATCCCGCTCACGGGGCCGCGGCTGGACGTGTGGCGGGCGCCCACCGACAACGACATGGGCGCCACGTGGCAGCCCGACCCCCGCTTCGGCGCGCTCTGGCGCAGGAACGGGCTGCACCGGATGCGGCACCGCACGGTCGCCGTGGACACCGCCGACGGCGCGCTGGAGGTGCGTACACGGGTGGCCCCGGCCGCCAAGGGCCTCGGCCTGACCACCGTCTACCGCTGGACCAGCGACGGCGAACTGCTGCGCCTCGCCGTCGCGGTGGAGCCCGAGGGCGAGTGGACCTTCCCGCTGCCGCGACTGGGCGTACGGATGGGCCTGCCCGCTTCCTTCGGCGACGCGCGCTGGTACGGCGGCGGCCCCGGCGAGGCGTACCCGGACACCCGCAGCGCGTCCATGACGGGCCTGTGGCACAGCACGGTGGACGCGCTCCAGACGCCGTACGTGTTCCCGCAGGAGAACGGGGCGCGCGCGGACGTGCGCTGGGCCGAACTCCGCGATGCTGCCGCAGGGTCGGGGAGCCCGCGGGTGCTGCGGGTGGAGGCGGACTCCGCGCGGTTCTGGTTCACCGCCAGGCGCTGGACCAGCGAGGAGCTGGACGCGGCGCGGCACACCACGGACCTGGTGCCGGGCGGCACGGTGTGGGTCAACCTGGACCACGGCCAGCACGGCATGGGCTCGCAGTCCTGCGGCCCGCCGGTGCTGCCCAAGGACAGGCTGGAGGTGGCACCGGCGGAGTTCTCGCTGGTGTTCCGGGCCGGCGACGACGGGGACGTCTGAGTACGGGCACGAGGTCCTGAGCCCTCAGTCCTGAGTCGCCAGTCCTGAGTCGCCGTCAGGTGTGACGGGCGGACGGTCCACCGGTGCGCGCAGGCGCCGGCGGACCGGCCGCCCACCCCCGATTCCCCCGCCTCCCGCGTCGGCGGGGGCGTACGGCCCCGTCGCCCTGCGGCGTCCTCAACCGCGCTGCGGCACGCCGCCCTTGACGCCGAAGCCCGCGTAGCCGATGTGCCGGGGCAGCTCGGCCGCGTCCGGCACGGGGCCGTCGGGGCGCCACAGCGGAATCTGCACCAGTCCGGGATCGACCAGGTCGAAGCCCTTGAACAGCGGCAGCACCTCGTCCTTGGTGCGGATCGCGAGATCGGCTGTCGCGTTCTTGTAGACCGAGGCGGCCTGCTCCACCGCGGCGCCGCCGTCGAAGTCGGCGGTGATGTGCGTCATGGCCAGGCAACTGCCCTCGGGGAGCCGCTCGGTGAGCGCGGCCACCAGCCCCTGCGGGTCCTCCTCGTCCCTGATGAAGTGCAGCACCGCCACCATCAGCAGCGCGACGGGCCGGTCGAAGTCGATGAGCTCCTTCAGCTCGGGGTGTTCGAGGATCGCCTGGGGATCCCGGAGGTCGCCGAGCACGAATCCGGCGTTCCCCGAGTTGGTCAGCTTCGCCCCCGCGTACGTGGCGACGATCGGGTCGTTGTCGACGTACGCCACCCGCACCCCGGGGTCGTGCTCGCGGGCCACCTCATGGGTGTTCGGCGAGGTCGGGATGCCGGTGCCGATGTCGATGATCTGCCGGACGCCCATGCCGACGGCGGTGCGCACCGCGCGGTGCAGGAACCCGCGGTTGCTGTGCGCCGTGTCCCGGTAGGACGGGGCGAGGGTGAGCACCTTGTCTGCGGCGTCCCTGTCGACCTCGTAGTTGTCGAAACCGCCGAGGTAGTAGTCGTACATCCGGGCGGGATGCGGCTTGCTGGTGTCGATCCGCTCGGGGGTGAAGCCCTCTTCCGGCACGACGTCGTCCCTCCATGCTTGCTGTGGTCCCCGGGCGGGCAGGGAGCGCCCGCCCGGGCGAGGTCTAAGCGATCAGGAAGTCGGCCTCGCCGGCCTTCGCTCCCCTGATGAAGCTCTCCATCTCGTGCGGCGTGTAGATCAGCGCGGGCCCCTCGGGGTCGGTGGACTGGCGCAGCGCCACCCGCCCGTCGGCGAGCTTCAGCGCCTCGACGCAGCTTCCCCCGTTGCCCCCGCTCCAGGGCTTGCGCCAGCCCTCCTTGCCGAGCCGCGCGGCCGGCATGCCGTTGTAGATCTGTGTCGTGGTCATGGCTCACAGCTCCTTGCGCATCGCGCTGAGAATCGCCCCGGTGCGGGACACCGGCGCGGCCTGGGCGCACATGCGGTCCAGCGCCTCCAGGAAGGAGGCGACCTCGGGGCGTTCATCGAAGTAGACGGCGCCCACCAGGCTCTCCGCGCAGGCGACGTCCGGCAGTTCCTCGATGGGGAACCTGAACAGATGGAAGGGTCCGTACATCGCCGGGTGCGGCCCGACGCTGAACGGCAGGATCTGCAGCCGCACATGGGGCTGCGCCGTGGACTCCAGCAGGAAGTCGATCTGCTCCCGCATCACCCCCGCACCCCCGATGGGGCGGCGCAGCACGGTCTCGTCCATCACCACCCACAGCATGGGCGGACGCTCCCTGCGCAGCACCGTCTGGCGCTCCATCCGGAGCGCGACCTGACGCTGGATCTCCTCCTCGGGCGCCTGCGGCATCCCGGCGCGCAGGACGGCCCGCGCATACGACTCGGTCTGGAGCAGCCCCGGCACGTAGTGCGGCTCGTACGCGCGGATGACCTCGGACTCGCTCTCCAGGCTGACGAAGGCACTGAACCATTCGGGCAGTACGTCCCGGTAACGGTGCCACCAGCCGGGCCTGTTGGCCTGCCGGGCGAGCCCGACGAACTCCTCGATGTCGTCCTCGGCGGTCACGCCGTAGGTGCCAAGGAGCTTCTCGACGTAGGGGACCTTGAGGCCGACTTCCGCCTTCTCCATCCGGCGGACCGTGGCGTGCGTGACGTCCAGTGCCCGTGCGGCCTGCTCGTACGACAGTCCGGCCTTCTCCCGCAGGTGCTGCAGCCGCTTGCCGAGCACCACCCGCAGAACGGTCGGAGCGCCGCCTCCCGCGCGTGAGTCCGCCACTACCGCTCGCCTCCAACTGACCTCATGGACAGGCAGTTTGGCATGCCGCTCCGTACAGCGACAGCCTGAGAACCGTGATTCTGTAATTTACAGAATGATCCTTGCCATCCACCTGTGAGCAGCCGCATAGTGGTCCGGTGGCTTCCCCCCATGACGCCCTCCGTGACTCGCTCACCGACGCGCTCGCTCTCGAACGCCCCGGTGGCGCCCCGCTCGCCCGCCCCCTCAGGGACGCCTTCCACCTCCCCGCGGCGGAGGCCTCCGTTCCGGCGGCCCGCAGACTCGTGACCGACCGGCTGCGCGAGTGGCATGTGGACCAACCCTCTCGCGAGGACGCCCAGTTGCTGGTGTCCGAGCTCTTCACCAACGCGGTGCGGCACACCGACAGCGAGCGGGTGAGCTGCGAACTCTGGGTCATAGGCGTGCGCCTGCGCCTGGAGGTCACCGACCAGGGCGGAGGCGGGGAGCCCGACGCGCCGGAGGGCGCGGAGGAGGACACCGACGGGGAGGGCGGACGCGGGCTGCTGCTGGTCAGCGTGCTCGCCGACGAATGGGGGATCCGCCCGGAGGGCGAGGAGGGCGAGGGCGACAAGGGCCACGCGGTGTGGGCGGAGCTGCCCTGCACGCGCACGCTGGTCTGAGACCTGAGCGCACCCCCATGCCCCGCGTCCCGCGCCTCGTTTAGGGTTCTCGTCATGGACACCACGTACTGGCACACGGTCACGCCGCCTCCCGCGTCCCGCTGAGGGCGCACACACGACGGCCACCGCGGCGGCCCCGCAGGGCCGCGCCGCAGTCGGTGCTGTTCAACTCCGTACGGATTTCTCCGTTTCCTGTGCGCCCATCCGTCTTCTCCCTCACCGGACCTCAACGGATCAGGACGCATCCCGCATGACTCTCCCCACCACGGCTCCCGCGCCCGCGGGGCCGCTCTCCGCGCCGCGCTCGGCCGCCGGACCGCTGCTCGTCCTGCTCGCCGCCACCCTGTGGGGCACCACGGGAACGGCCGCGAGCTTCGCGCCGTCCGGCGCCTCCTCGCTGTCCATAGGCGCCGCCACCATGGGCCTCGGCGGACTCCTCACGCTGCTGCTCGCGGGGCGCTCCGCGCTCGCCGTGCTGCGCGGCGGCGGACGCGCGGCACCGGCCCGCGCCCTGCTGGGCGGCCTCGCCGTCGCCGTCTACCCGCTGGCCTTCTACACCTCGATGGCCTGGGCGGGCGTCGCCACCGGCACCGTGGTCACCATCGGTTCCTCGCCGGTGTTCGCCGCGCTGCTGGAACGCGCACTGGACGGCACCCGGCTCACCGCGCGCTGGCTGGCCGCGACTGCCTCGGCCGGCGTGGGCTGCACGGCCCTCGTGCTGACCGGCCATGCGGGATCCGGCGACGCCGCGGGTGACCGTCCCGCCGCCGGGGTCGCGCTGGGCCTGCTCGCGGGCGCCGCGTACGCCGTCTACACCTGCTACGGCTCGCTGCTGATCCGCGCGGGGCACTCCTCGCGCGCCGCGATGGGCGCCATGTTCGGGCTGGGCGCCGCGGTGCTGCTCCCGGTGTTCGCGCTGACCGGCGGGGCGCTGGTGGGCGAGCCGCGCGGGCTCGCGGTCGCCGGGTACCTGGCGGTGGTGCCGATGTTCCTCGCCTATGTGGCCTTCGGCGCGGGCCTGGCCCGGGTCACGCCGAGCGCGGCCACCACGCTCTCCCTCTTCGAGCCGGTGGTCGCCGCGGCGCTGGGCGTCGTGGTGGTCGGCGAACGCCTGGGCGCCTGGGCGTGGGTGGGCATCGCGCTGGTGTTGGCGGGGCTGCTGATCCTGACCGTACGCAGCAGCCCTCGACGCCCTGGACGCCGCACGACCACTCAACTCCGCCGCAGCGGAAAGCAGTCCAGCGAAAGCGGTCGGCGGTCTCAGCGCAAACCGCACTGAGACCGCCGACAGGCGCGACAGACGACAGGCGAAAGGACTCAGCCCTGGTCGCTCTCGGCACCCGTCGCGGAGTGACCGCTCACAGGCGCGTGACCGCTCACCCCGGCGTGCCGCTGGGCGAAGTGCTGCCGCACGAAGCCGCCGGCCAGCACGAGCGCGCCCACGACCACCGACATCACCATCATCTTGCGGCCCTCGGGGTCGTAGAACATGTAGCCGATGACGAAGACGATGAGCCCGATCGTCACGTACGTGAGGTACGGGTGCAGCCACATCCGCACGGTGTGCCGCTCCGGCATGTCCCGCTCGATCACCGGGCGCATCCGCAGCTGCGAGAGGCAGATGACCAGCCACACGAAGAGGGCGACCGCTCCCGAGGAGTTGAGCAGGAACTCGAAGACGGTGTCCTTCGCGGTGTAGTTGAAGATCACCGCGATGAAGCCGACGGCGACCGAGGACCAGATCGCGGCCGCGGGCACACCGCGCCGGTTGACCCGCCCGAAGGCGGCGGGCGCGTCCCCGCGCTGGCCCAGCGAGAACGCCATCCGGGAGGCCGTGTAGAGGCCGGAGTTGAGACAGGACAGCACCGCGGTCACCACGATCACGTCCATGATCGTGCCGGCGTGCGGGATGCCGATCTGGTTCAGCGCGGCCACGTACGGGCCGTCCTTCACCACCGCCGGGTCGTTCCACGGCAGCAGCGTGACCACGACCAGGATCGAGCCCAGGTAGAAGGTGCCGATGCGCCAGATGACGCTGTTGGTGGCGCGCCGCACCATCTTCGAGGGCTCGGCCGACTCGCCGGCGGCCAGCGTCACGATCTCGCTGCCCATGAAGGAGAAGACCACGAGCAGCATGCCGGAGAGGATCGCGCCGGGCCCGTGCGGCAGGAACCCTCCGTGACCGGTCAGATTCGCGGCGCCGGGCGACTCGGTGCCGGGCAGCAGCCCGAAGACCGCGAGCCCGGCGATCACGATGAACACCACGATGGAGACGACCTTGATCCCCGCGAACCAGAACTCGAACTCGCCGTAGGAGCCCACCGAGGCGAGGTTGGTCGCCGTCAGCACCACCATGACCAGCAGCGCCCAGGCCCACTGGGGCACGGCGGGGAGCCACGAGGTGAGGATCGCGGCGGCGGCCGTCGCTTCGACGGCCAGCACCACGGCCCAGAAGAACCAGTACAGCCAGCCGATGGTGAAGCCAGCCCAGCGGCCCAGCGCGCGGTCGGCGTACGTGGAGAAGGACCCGGACACCGGGTCGGCGGCCGCCATCTCGCCCAGCATCCGCATGACCAGCACGACGAGCGTCCCGGCCAGCGCGTACGAGAGGAGGATGCCGGGGCCCGCCTTGGCGATGCCCGCACCGGAGCCGACGAAGAGGCCCGCGCCGATCACACCGCCGATGGCGATCATCGACAGATGCCGGTTCTTCAGCCCTGCTTTCAGCGAATCCCCGTGGGCCGCTTCGGAGTCTGCGGATTCCGTCGCGCCCGCCGGGTTCGGCGCCTGCTGAACCATGGAACTTTCCTTTGATTTACGGGGTGGAAACCCCGTACCGACCCGTAGCCTCTACACCCTTGTGAGGCATCGACCATGGGTTTCGTCACATCGGTGGGCCATGACACCCCGCCTCGACGCACCCGTCAATGTGATCCACGCCACGAACCGGAATCCGGGCGTGGAACACCCGTTCCTTCTGTGACGTTCTCCGTTTACCGGACTCGGCCCGTTGACCGCGATCGCCCGGACGCATCGCTACGAGGCACCACGGAGGCAGCTCATGGCACACGGACCCCCGGACCGCGCCGGCCCTCACGGGGACGGCGGAGAGGACCGCGAGGGCGGCTGGGACGAGGAGCTGGTGCTCGACGAGGACTTCATACGCAGCGCCGAGGTCTCCGAGCCGGCGGCCCGCACCCGCATGCTGCGGAACAGGTGGCGGGACAGCCCGCCCGAGCCCCAGCCCTGGCGCGCGGACGAGCCGCCGGCCGGCTGGTTCTTCAGCAAGGCCCGCCGCAGGTCCCGCCGGAGGCGCAAGCGCGGGGGCGAGTGAGGCCGGTCGGGGCGAGTGGGATTCCTACGGCGGCTGACGTGCCCGGCGGGCCGCCGAGGTGCCGATATCCCGTCGCGCGGCGGGGCGTTGTCAGTGGCGGCTGTTAGAACTTCCCTATTGCGGCCGGACCGGCGAAGGGCGGGCAAGTGATGGCTGACAGCACCGAGGGCACCACGGCGGAGTCACCCGGCACGTCCGACGGACCAGGCGAGCCCAGCACGCCCGGCACCCCCAGCACACCCGGCGCCTCCGGCGTCACGGACGGCGACGAGCTCCTGGGCCTCGCGCATCCGTACCGTCGCGAACTCCTCGCGCACTGTTACCGCATGCTCGGCTCGGTCCACGAGGCCGAGGACCTGGTGCAGGACACCTATCTGCGCGCCTGGCGCGCCGCCGACCGCTTCGAGGGCCGCTCCTCCCTGCGCACCTGGCTCTATCGCATCGCGACCAACGCCTGCCTCACCGCGCTGGAGAGCCGCGGCCGCCGCCCGCTCCCCTCGGGCCTCGGCGCGCCCGGCGATCCCGAGCGCCCGGTCGTGGAGTCCCCCGAGGTCCCGTGGCTGGAGCCGATGCCGGACGCGATGCTGAGCGGGGGCGGCGGCGCGGCCACCGACCCCGCGGCCGTCGCGGTGTCCCGCTCCAGCACGCGGCTCGCCCTGGTCGCCGCGTTGCAGCACCTGCCGGCGCGGCAGCGCGCCGTGCTGCTGCTGCGCGACGTGCTCAAGTGGCGCGCGGCGGAGGTCGCCGAGCTGCTGGACACCACCACGGCGAGCGTCAACAGCGCATTGCAGCGCGCACACGCCCAACTGGAGAAGGCGGCCCCGGTCGAGGAGGAGATGGCCGAGCCGACGGACCCCGAGCAGCGCAAGCTGCTGGACCGCTATGCGGCGGCCTTCGAGAGCGCCGACACCGCCGCGATCGTGGAGCTGTTCCGCGAGGACGCGGTGTGGGAGATGCCTCCGTTCCCGGAGTGGTTCACCGGGCGCTCCGACATCGCCACGCTCATCTCGACGCAGTGCCCGATCGGCCCCGGCGACGGCCTGATGCTGCCCACCTCGGCCAACGGCCAGCCCGCCTTCGCGCTCTACAGCAAGCACGAGGGCGGCGACTATCTCCCCTTCCACCTCCAGGTGCTGACCCTGGACGCGGAGGGCCGGGTGCGCCAGGTGTCCGCCTTCTTCGGCCCGCACCTCTTCCGTCAGGCGGGGCTCCCTGAGGCGATTCCCGCCGACGCGCCGAAGGAGATACCGGTGATGCAGCGCGACGCCGGCGGCGCCTGGGTACGAGGGGAGGGCTGAGCCACCGAGACCCGGCCGCCCGGCCCTCCCCCGCGCACCGATCGGCCGCGCTCAGCCCCGTACGCCCGTGAGGTGATCCATCGCGAGCTGGTCGAGCCGTTCGAAGGCCATCCCGCGCCGGGCAGCGGCCTCCACGTCGAAGTCCTCGAACGCGGCGCGGTCGGCGAGCAGTTGACCCGGCGTCTCGCCCGCGCCCAGGGTGGGCGTGGCCAGTTCGTGCACCCGTGAGGCGTGCAGCGCCTCCTGCACCTCGGGGTCGGCGCGGAAGGCGGCCGCGCGCTCGCGCAGGATCAGGTAGTTGCGCATGCACCCGGCGGCCGAGGCCCACACGCCCTCGTAGTCCTCGGTGCGCGGCGGCTTGAAGTCGAAGTGCCGCGGCCCGTCGTAGCCCGCGCTCTCCAGGAGGTCCACGGTCCAGAAGGCCTGCCGCAGATCGCCCGCGCCGAAGCGGAGGTCCTGGTCGTACTTGATGCCGGACTGCCCGTTCAGGTCGAGGTGGAAGAGCTTGCCCGCCCACAGGGCCTGCGCGATGCCGTGCGGGAAGTTGAGCCCGGCCATCTGCTCGTGGCCCACCTCCGGGTTGACGCCGAAGAGTTCGGGGCGCTCCAGCCGTTCGACGAAGGCGAGCGCGTGGCCGACGGTGGGCAGCAGGATGTCGCCGCGCGGCTCGTTGGGCTTGGGCTCGATGGCGAAGCGCAGCCCGTAGCCCTGCTCGTGCACGTAATCGGCGAGCAGGTCGAAGGCCTCCTTCATGCGGTCCAGCGCGGCGCGCACGTCCTTGGCCGCGCCGGACTCGGCGCCCTCCCTGCCGCCCCAGGCGACATAGGTGTGCGCGCCGAGTTCGGCAGCGAGGTCGATGTTGCGCAGCGTCTTGCGCAGGGCGTAGCGGCGTACGTCGCGGTCGTTGGCGGTGAAGGCGCCGTCCTTGAAGACGGGGTGGGTGAAGAGGTTGGTGGTGGCCATCGGCACGGTCATCCCGGTGGCGTCCAGCGCCTGCCGGAAGCGCTTGACGTGCCCCTCGCGCTCGGCCTCCGTGCTGCCCGCAGGTATGAGGTCGTCGTCGTGGAAGGTGATGCCGTAGGCGCCGAGTTCGGAGAGCCGCCGCACCGCCTCGACCGGGTCGAGCGGCGCGCGCGAGGCGTCGCCGAAGGGGTCCCTCCCCTGCCAGCCCACCGTCCACAGTCCGAAGCTGAACTTGTCCTCGGGTAGCGGCTGATAGCTCATCCGTGGCCCTCACTTCCGGGTCGTCCCGCGCGCCGCGGCCGCGTGCGGACTCGCGCACGGCGCCGCGCACCTATTCGTCATGTCCGTTGACAAATTAGTATGCGCGCACCGTACGCACCGAGGGAAGAGGGAGTCGGGTTCCCATGTCGGCACCAGAAGGACCGCTCGTCATCGGCGTGGACAGCTCCACGCAGTCCACCAAGGCGCTGGTGGTGGACGCCGCCACCGGCACGGTGGTCGCCCAGGGCCAGTCCGCGCACCCCGCCTTCCCCGGACCCGAGCGCGAGACCGATCCGCGCGAGTGGTGGCGGGCCCTGGAGTCGGCGCTCGACCAGTGCGGCGTCGCGGCCCGCGAGGCGGCGGCCGTCTCGGTGGGAGGCCAGCAGCACGGCCTGGTCACCCTGGACGCGCGCGGCGAACCCGTACGGCCCGCGCTGCTCTGGAACGACGTGCGCTCGGCGCCCCAACGCGACCGCCTCGTCGAGGAGTTGGGCGGCACGAAGGCTTGGGCCGAGCGCACAGGGAGCGTCCCGGCGGCCTCGTTCACGGTCACCAAGTGGGCCTGGCTGCGGGAGAACGAGCCGGAGGCGGCGGCCTCCACGGCGGCCGTACGGCTCCCGCACGACTATCTGACCGAGCGGCTGACCGGCCAGGGCACCACGGACCGCGGCGACGCGTCGGGCACCGGCTGGTGGTCGAGCGCGACGGGGTCGTACGACGAGGAGATCCTGCGGCACGTCGGCCTGGACCCCGCGCTGCTGCCGCGCGTGCTCGCCCCCGGCGAGGCGGCGGGCACGGTGCGCCCCGGACTGCCGCTTCCCGAGGGCGCGTTGGTGGCCCCCGGCACCGGCGACAACATGGCGGCCGCGCTCGGACTCGGCCTGCTGCCGGGCCGGCCGGTGCTCAGCCTGGGCACCTCGGGCACGGTGTACGCGGTCTCCCCGCACCGGTCCACGGACCCGAGCGGCACCGTCGCGGGCTTCGCCGACGCGCGCGGCGACTGGCTCCCGCTGGCCTGCACCCTCAACTGCACCCTCGCCGTGGACAAGGTGGCCGCGCTGCTCGGCCTGGACCGCGAGGCCGTGGAGCCGGGCGGCGACCTCGCCCTGCTCCCCTTCCTCGACGGCGAGCGCACCCCCGACCTCCCCTACTCCTCGGGCCTGTTGACCGGGCTGCGGCACGACACCACGCCGGGCCAGGTGCTCCAGGCCGCCTACGACGGAGCGGTGTACGCGCTGCTCCGCGCCCTGGACGAGGTACTGGACGAGGACGCGGCGCGGGACACCCCTCTCCTGCTGATCGGCGGCGGCGCCAAGGGCACGGCGTGGCGGGAGACGGTGCGGCGGCTGTCCGGGCGGCCCGTTCAGGTGCCGCGCGCGGAGGAGCTGGTCGCACTCGGCGCCGCGGCACAGGCGGCCGGGCTGCTGCTGGGCGAGGACCCCGCGGCGGTGGCCCGGCGCTGGGGCACCGCCGACGGACCCTCGTACGAGGCGGTACAGCGCGATGAGCAGGCACGCGACCGGCTCGCCGCGACCCTGTCGGGGGCGGATACGCTGCTGCGGCAGCGCTGAGCGGACGCGTCCCGCCACGCGCGGGCTCCCGCAAGCCCCGTACGAGCGCGCACACCCCCGTACACCCGCCCGCCCCCGCAGAAGACCGCACAGGAGCCGTCATGGCAGCCCCGACGCCCACGTCCCAGCGGGAGATGCGGCGGCGCAACCTCTCCCGTGTGCTGTACGCGGTGGCGGGCGAGGGCCCCTCGTCCCGCGCGGGTGTGGCCGCGCGCATCGGGCTGACCAGGGCCGCCGTGTCCACCCTCGTCGACGAACTGCTGCGCGCCGGGCTCCTGGTGGAGCTCGGCCCCGGGCCGTCCAGCGGGGTGGGCCGCCCGGGCAGCGCGCTGGCACTGGCCGACGAGGGGCCCTGCGGGCTCGGCGCGGAGATCGGCGTGGACCATCTGACGGTGTGCGCCGTGGATCTGCGCGGCGAGGTACGGGCGCGCGGCCGCGAGGAGGCGGCGTTGCGGGGCAGCGATCCCGCGGCGGCACTGGAACGGCTCGGCGCCCTGGCGGACCGGGTCGCCGGGGAGGCCGCGGCGCAGCGGCTGCGGCCCGCGGGGCTCGCGGTGGCCGTTCCCGGCCTGGTGGCGCGCGGTGCGGCGGGCGTGGTGCGCGCCCCCAACCTCGGCTGGCACGGCACCGACATCGCCGCGCTGCTGCCGACCCCGCTCCCCCTCCGGGTCGACAACGAGGCCAACTACGGAGCGCTGGCCGAACTGTGGCTCGGCGACGGCCCCGCCGCACCGCACAGCCGGGACTTCATCCACGTATCGGCGCAGATCGGCATCGGCGCCGCGCTGGTGCTGAACGGGGAACTCCTGCGCGGCACCCGCGGCTTCGCCGGCGAGCTCGGCCACGTACCGGTGTGGCCGGAGGGACCGCCGTGCGCGTGCGGGGGACGCGGCTGCCTGGAGCAGTACGCCGGCGAGTCGGCCGTGCTGAGCGCGGCGGGGCTCGACGGGGGGTACGAGGCGGGGCCGGGCGGGACGGCGTCCGGCCCGGTGGCGCCCGGTGAGGCCACGTCAGGCCAGGCGGCATCCGGCGGCGCGGCCGTCGGCAGCCGTGCGGCAACCCGCGACGCCGCGCTGCGCGAGCTCACAGCCCGCGCGAGAGAGGGCGACGCCGCGGCGCGCCGCGCCCTGCGCACCGCTGGGCGCGCCCTCGGGATCGCGCTGTCCGGAGCCGTCAACCTGCTCGACCCGCACGCCGTGGTGCTCGGCGGCACGCTGCCCGCGCTGCGCACCTGGCTGCTGCCGCCCCTGGAGCGGGAGCTGACGCGGCGTACCGCGATGCAGGACGCCGCGCCGCGGGTCGCCTTCTCCGCGCTGGGCGCCGACGGGCCGGTGCTCGGGGCCGCTCACTCGGTCGTACGCGAGGTCCTGGACGACCCGCTCGCCCACTCGGGGGACCGGCACTCGCGCGTCCCGGAGCGCGGCCGCCCGTAGCGGAGACACGCCCGCCGCTTCCGCGCCAGGACCGCAACCTCCGTACGCAGGGCGGAAGTTGAGCGCTTCCTCCGCCGTACGGAGGCTCCGCGGTCGCCTCCTCCTGGCCCCGATGACCACAGTCGTTCACAGTCGGTCCACGAAACGGCCAAGCCAGTCACTCTTGGCAGCATCCGGTCGGAGTGCGACTATCGACGCGCGTCAACTTGTCATGCACGTGCCCCCCTTGGCCCCCGCTCCTCCCCCCACACCGGGAGACACCATGACCTCAGCACGGCACCATGTCACCGACTCCCCCACCACCGCCGCCACCTCGCGCCGCGCGCTGCTGCGCGGCGGGCTGGCGCTCGGCGCCGCGGTCACCACCGCGGCGGCCACCGCGCACACCGCCGTGGGAGCGCCCGGCGCGCTGCCGGGACCCGCGGACTATCCGCCGATCGAGTTCATCCCGGCGCACTCCTCCAACTACTCGTCCGCCGGACGCCCTTCGGACAACCCGATCGCGTTCGTGGTCATCCACGTGACCCAGGGCGGCTATGCGGGAACGATCAGCCACTTCCAGAACGCGGGCGCGAACTCCTCGGCGCACTATGTGCTCCGCTCGCGGGACGGGCACCTCGCGCAGATGGTCCGCGAGAAGGACATCGCCTGGCACGCGGGGAACTGGGACTACAACACGCGCAGCATCGGCATCGAGCACGAGGGCTTCATCGACGACCCGAAGTGGTTCACCGAGGCGATGTACAGATCCTCGGCGAAGCTCACCGCCGCCATCTGCGACAAATACGCGATCCCCCGCGAGCGCAGCCGCATCATCGGCCACCACGAGGTGCCGGGCGCGACCCACACCGACCCCGGCAAGCACTGGAACTGGGACCTGTACATGCGGCTGGTCGCGGAGGCGTGAGCGGCGGACCGGCCGCCAAGGCGTGAGCGGCGGCCGCCGGACCGGTGAGTCCCGCTACTGCTCCGAGATCTCGTTGAAGCGGCGCAGATACGCGGCGAAGCGCTCCAGGTCGTCGGCCTGCCAGTCGGCGAGCCTGGTGCGGAAGACCGTGGCGCGCGAGGCGTGCGCCTGGGCCAGCACGGCGCGCCCCTCCGCCGTCAGGTCCAGCACGTGCACGCGCTGGTCGTCGGGGTCGGGCCGGTGCTCGACGTAGCCGAGCTGCTTCAGCGCCGCGACCTGCCTGCTGACCGTGGACTTGTCGAGCATGTAGTGCGCCGCCAGGTCCGTCGCCCGGCAGCCCCGCCGCTCCTCCAGGTGGGCGAGCAGCGTGAAGGAGACCAGCGACAGCTCCGGGTGCAGATGCGCCGCGGTCGCGCGGGCGCGGCGCGCGAAGGCGGTCAGCTCGCGCTGGATCACGGCGATGGAGTCGTCGACGGACGCGTCAGCGGGGTCGGAGGCGGATTCGTCCCGATGCATGGTTGCATAGTACAACTCATGGGGATGCCCCGTGCTCCCGGGCCCTGCTGCCGCGCGGGGACCGGGCCTGATGAGATGCTGACGGCCCGAGAGCCGAGATCACATAAGGAGTCCCGGGTGTCCTTGCTCTTCCCCGCGCTGCACGCGCAGTCCTCGAAGACCGCGCTGCACTTCGGCGACCGCGCCCTCAGCTACCGGCAGCTCGCCGCGGCGGCGAGCGAGGTGGCCTCCCGCATCGACCAGACAGGACGGGTCGCGGTGTGGGCCACGGCCGAGCTGGAGACGGCGGTCGCCGTGGTCGGCGCGCTGCTGGCGGGGGTCCCCGCCGTGCCGGTCAATCCGAAGAGCGGCGAACGGGAGCTGGCCCACCTCGTCGGCGACAGCCAGCCGGCGACGGTGCTCACCGCGCCGGGCGCCGAACTGCCCAAGGAGCTCGCGGGATTGCACCGTACGGAGGTCGTGCTCGACCCCGAGGCGCCCGAGCACGGCGCGACCTGGCAGCCGCTGGCCGAGCCCGACCCGAACTCCCCCGCGCTGATCGTCTACACCTCCGGCACCACCGGGCCGCCGAAGGGCGCGGTGCTCTCCCGGCGCAGCGTGACCAGCACCCTGGACGCGCTGGAGGACGCCTGGCAGTGGAGCGAGGACGACGTGCTGGTGCACGGGCTGCCGCTGTTCCACGTGCACGGGCTGATCCTGGGCGTGCTCGGCCCGCTGCGGCGCGGGGGCACGCTGCGTCACCTGGGCAGGTTCTCCACCGAGGGCGTGACGCGCGAGCTGGCGTCGGGCGGCACCATGCTGTTCGGGGTGCCGACGATGTACCACCGGATCGCCGAATCGCTCGACGCCGAGCCGGAGTTGGCGCAGGCGCTCTCCCGCGCGCGGCTGCTGGTCTCGGGCTCGGCCCCGCTGCCGCTGCCCGACCACGAGCGGATCACGGAGGCCACCGGGCGGCATGTGATCGAGCGGTACGGGATGACCGAGACGCTCATGAACACCAGCGTGCGCGCGGACGGCGCCCCGAAGCCCGGCACCGTGGGCGTGCCGCTCAAGGACGTGGACCTGCGTCTGGTGGACGACTCCGGTGCGCGGATCGAGGTCTGGGACGGTGAGACCGTGGGCGAGGTGGAGGTGCGGGGGCCGAACCTCTTCACCGAGTACCTCAACCGCCCCGACGCGACCGCCGAGGCCTTCGACGGCGGCTGGTTCCGCACAGGGGACATGGCGACCGTCGACGCGGACGGCTATGTGCGGCTGGTCGGCAGGAAGGCCACCGACCTGATCAAGAGCGGCGGCTACAAGATCGGCGCCGGCGAGATCGAGAACGTGCTGCTGGCGCACGCCGGGGTGGCCGAGGCGGCCGTCGCCGGGGTGCCCGACCCCGACCTGGGCGAACGGGTCGCCGCGTGGATCGTCCCCGTCGACGCCGCGAACCCGCCCGCCGAGTCGGAGCTGTCCGAGCGCGTCGCCACCGAGCTCGCGCCGCACAAGCGCCCCCGCGCCGTCCACTTCGTCGAGGCGCTGCCGCGCAACGACATGGGCAAGATCCTGAAGCGGGAGCTGCCCGGCAGGGAGGGCTGAGTGTCCTCGCAGGGGCGGGAACGCGACGGGGCGGAGTCCTCGCAGGGGCGGGAACGCGGCGGTGCGCGGGCCGCGCTGGCTTCGGTCGCGGACGGCTTCGCTGAGCTGCCTCCGCCGCCCGCCTCTGAATCCTCCGGCGCGCCGGACGGGCCCATCGGCTGGGACGGGTACGACGCCGCGCGGGCCCGCGCCCGGGAGCGCACCGGGGAGCAGGAGTCGGTGGTGTGCGGCACCGGGGTGGTCGACGGCGTCGAAGCGGTGCTGGTCTCCTTCGAGTTCGGCTTCCTGGGCGGGTCACTCGGCGAACGTACGGGTGACCTGCTGGAGTCCGCGTTCGTCCACGCCCGTGCGCGGCGGCTGCCGCTGGTCACGCTCGTCGCGACCGGGGGCAGCCGCATGCAGGAGGGCATGCGCGCGCTGTCCCAACTCCAGCGTGTGGCGCGGGAGTCTGCGCTGACGCGGGCCGCGGGGTTGCCGCAGATCGCCGTCGTACGGGACCCGGCCACGGGTGGCGGGTGGGCGACGCTGGCCGCCGGGGCCGACGTGACGCTCGCGCTGCCCGGCGCGCAGGCGGGGTTCGCGGGCTCCCGGGTACGTCCGCCGGGCGCGCCGGCCGAGGCGTACGCCGCCGAGGGGCAGTACGCGGCGGGCCAGATCGACGCGGTCGTCGGGGAGGGCGAGCTGCGGGGTGTGCTGGGGCGGTGGCTCTCCCTGCTGACGGCGGGCGGGGGCGGCGAGGCCGCTGCGCCGCCGCGCGCGATTGCCTCCGGCGGCTCTGACGGGGAGCTTCCCGAGAGTGGCTGGGAGGCCGTGCGGCGTGCGCGTGCCGCCGAACGGCCGCGGGCCGGGGCGTACTTGGACGCGTACTTCGACTGGTACGAGGAGCTGTCCGGGGACCGGTGCGGGGGTGTGGACGCGGGCATGCGGTGCGGGTTCGGGCGTGTGGGGGACGCGACCTTCGCCTTCGCCGCGCAGTGCGGGACCGCTACGCGGCCCGCCGGGTTCCGGACCGCCGAGCGGCTGGTCCGGCTCGCCGGGCGGCTCGGGGTTCCCGTGCTGACGCTGGTGGACACGCCGGGTGCGGACAACGGGCCCGAGGCGGAACGCGCGGGGGCCGGGGCCGCGATCGCCGGGTGCTTCGAGGCGGTGGCCTCGGTGGGGGTGCCGGTCACCACGCTGGTCGTCGGCGAGGGCGGGTCCGGCGGCGCGTTGGCGCTGGCCGCGCCCGGGCGCACGTGGGTCACGCCCGACAGCTACTTCTCGGTGATCGGACCCGAGGCGGCGGCTTCGATCCTCAAGCGGGATGCGGGCTCCGTGCGGTGGACCGCTGATCAGTTGCGGTTGCGTCCGCAGGATGTGGTCGCGCTGGGCGCCGCGTGCGGAGTGGTCCCGTATTCGTAGGCCCGCCGAGTGGGGTGGGTGGCCGCGCCCGGCTTGGGCGGGTCGCTTCGCGCCTTGACCGCCGGTCAGGACCGCTTCTTGTCGCTTCCCGCTGCGGCGGGTTTTGGGTGGGTGGTTGCGCCCGACTTTGTGCGTTGCGGCCCGCCCGGCAACGCTCCGCGCCACCGGACGGGCCTCCGCCCGGTCTGCGGCGTCCGCGGATTACGTACGAACGAGCCGTCGCGCCACGCTGCTGGTCGCCCACCCCACGACTCGCTGCGGACAGCCGCGGCAGCGACCCCGCTCCCGACGGGGCTACAGCCCCGCGAGCCTCGCCAACCTCGCGTAGGAGTCCCACCGCGCCGCCGGCTCATACGTGTTCAGCGTGAGCAGCAGCTCGTCGGCCCCCGTGCGGGCCACGAGGGCGGACAACGTCGCCCTCATCTCGGCCGCGGTCCCACGAAGTTGAGAGCCGCGCGCCTCCTCGTACAACGAAGCCTCACGCGGGGTCATCGGACGCCCCGCCACCTCCTCCGGCGGCAGCAGAGGCGCGAACACCCCCCGCGTACGCGACTCCACCGTCGCCCACGCCTCGGAGGTCTGGAGGCGCTCGGCCTCCTCCGCCGTGGCGGCCACCGCCGCGTTGACGGCGACGACCACGTACGGGACGGCGCACTGCGCGGAGGCGACAAAAGACGCGCGGTACGACTCGATCGCGCGCAGAGTACGGGACTCGTCGCGATGCCCCGCGATCACCAACGGCAGCCCCAGACGGCCGGCGACCGAGGCCCCGGACCCGACGGCCAGCACGAACGCCGGCACCCGCAGCCCCTCAGCGGGCAGCGCCCGCACCGTGCCCCCACCCTCGAAGAAGCGCAGCACCTCGGCGACCTGCTCCTCGAAGCCCTCGGCCGCCTCCTTGCCGACGCCCAGCGCCCTGCGTACGCCGTCGGTGAAGCCCACCGAGCGCCCGAGCCCCATGTCGATACGCCCCGGATGGAGGGACTCCAGCACCCCGAACTGCTCGGCCACCACCAGCGGCCGGTGATTCGGCAGCATCACGCCGCCCGTCCCCACGCGTATGCGAGAGGTCGCGGCGGCCACGGCCGCGGCGAGCACGGTCGGCGCCGAGCCCGCCACCCCCGGCACACCGTGGTGCTCGGCCACCCAGAAGCGGTGAAAACCCAGCTCCTCGGCCTGCCGCGCGAAGTCGACCGTCTCGCGCAGCGCCGTCGCCGGATGCTCGCCCTCGCGGGTCAGCGCCCGGTCCAGTACGGAGAGGCGCGCGGTGCCCAGGGGTGCTGCTGCGGGCCGCGGGGCGGCGGAGGTCTGCGTACTCACCCTCCGTACAACGCATCCGCGGGCTCAGGATTCCCCGTCCTCCAGCAGCCCCGCGTCGTGCGCGAGCAGCGCGATCTGCACCCGGTTGTTCAGGTCCAGCTTGGTGAGGATGCGGGAGACGTGGGTCTTCACGGTGGGCACGCCCATGAAGAGGTCAGCGGCGATCTCCGCGTTGGACTTGCCCTGGCCCACGGCGACGGCCACCTCCCGCTCGCGCTCGGCGAGGCCGTCGAGTGCCGCGCGGGCGCGGGCCCGCCGGGTGTCCCGGCCGGACTCGGCGACGTGCCGGATCAGCCGCTGGGTGACGGCAGGGGAGAGTACGGGATCGCCCGCCGCGACCTTCCGTACCGCGTCCAGGATCTGCGCGGGCGGCGTGTCCTTGAGCAGGAAGCCCGCCGCCCCGGCGCGCAGCGCCCGCAGCACGTGCTCGTCGGTGTCGAAGGTGGTGAGCACGACGACCTCGGGCGGCTCGCGGCGGGCACGCAGCAGCTCGGTCGCGGCGAGGCCGTCGACGGTGGGCATGCGGATGTCCATGAGCACGACGTCGGGCGCGTGCTCGGCGACGAGCGGCGGCACCTCGGAACCGTCCGACGCCTCGCCGACGATCTCCACGTCCTCCCGGCCGCCGAGCATCAGCCGGAGCCCGGCGAGTACCAGCGGGTCATCGTCGACGAGGAGGAGGCGCACGGCGCGCGGAGCGGGGGTCGTCATGGCGACCACGGTAGCCAGGCGGTCAGTTCGAAGGCGTCGCCGGTGGGGCCGTACCGCAGGTCACCCCCGGCGAGGGCCACGCGCTCGGCGAGCCCCGTGAGCCCCTGGCCGGCGCCCGGGATCCCGCCGGGGAGCGCGGCGGCCCCCTCGCGCCCGCGCCCGCCCCCGTACTCGCCGCCGTGCCCGCCGCCGTTCTCGCCACCGTGCGGGAGCCGGTTGCGCACCCGTACCGTCAGCCCCTCCCCCGGCGCGCCCTCCACCGTGACCCGCACCGCCGAACCGGGCGCGTGCTTGCGGGCGTTGGTCAGCCCCTCCTGGACGATCCGGTACGCGGCGCGGCCCACGGTCTGCGGCACCCGTTCCGGCTCGCCGACCTGCTGGTCGAGGGTCACGGGCGCTCCCGCGCCGCCGGATTCGCCCGCGAGGCGGGGCAGGTCGGCGAGGGTGGGCTGCGGGCGGCCCGCCTCCTCGGACGACTCGTCCGCGGCGTCCGGGGGCCCGGCGCGCAGCACTCCGATCACCTCGCGCAGCTCCTCCAGCGCACGGTGCGCGCTGTCCCGGATGACGCCAGCGGCCCGCGCCACATCGCGCGTCGGCGCGTCCGGGCGGAACTCCAGCGCCCCCGCATGCACGCTGAGCAGCGACAACCGGTGCGCGAGCACATCGTGCATCTCCCGCGCGATGGCCTCGCGCTCGGCCCGCTGGGCCCGCTCGGCGCGCAACTCGGCCTCCGCCTCGGCGCGTTCGGCGCGTTCCTGGAGGGACGCCACGAGCTGACGCCTGGACCGTACGAAGAGGCCCCAGCCGATCGCGCCGCCCACCAGCACGCACCCGATGAACAGGTCGCTCGCCCTGCCCGTGTCGGGCACGGGCCGCACCAGCCACTGGAGCGGCAGCGTGGCCAGGCTCGCCGCGCCCAGCACGGCGGTGGTGCGGAACGGCCTGTGCACCGCGACCGTGAACAGCGCCGCGAGCTGCGGGCCCGCCACGAAGTGCGAGAAGACCCCGGCCACCACCAGTACGGCGGCGAGCGTCACGGGCCACCTGCGGCGCAGCCACAGCGCGCAGCAGGCGAGGGCGCCCGCGATCTGGTCGGCGATCAGCGCACCCTCGGGAATCCGGGGGTCGTCGACGACCGCCTCGGAGGTCAGCACGCTGAACGCGGCCGCCAACACGAACGCCGCCAGGTCCACGGCCCAGTCGCGACGGCCGCGCCGGACCGCGGAGCCCGTGTCGTGAGGGTGCTTCATGGGCCCGAATGTACTGCTCGGAGGGGGTGCGGCGGCCGTACCGGCACGGTCGCGGATACCGAAGTCGCCGCCCCGCATACCTTCGGCCGACCCGCGCGCCGGCGGGGCCTCCGTAGCGTCCCCGGCATGAAGTCACTGCTGGGGTTCGTCTCGTTCGTGCTGATCGCGCAGGGCGCGGGCGCGCTCGTGCACCACTTCGTGGGCTGGTTCTCGCTGTGGACCCTGGTGCACCGCGTCGGCTTCCTGTCGGGGTACGAGGTGTACGCGGGGATCGTGCTGCTCGTGCTGGGGGTGGCGGTGGGCGCGGCCTCGGACAAGGTCGAGGACGGTTGAACCGGGGACGGCTGAGCCGGCGACGGCTGGGTCATGGGCGGTTGAGGGGTGCCGGCGCGACGGGCTCGTCCCAGGCGATGCGGTAGTGGGTGAGCCAGGTGCTGGTGCCACCCGGCGGCCTGTCCCCCGCGGCGCGCTCCCCTGCGGCGCGCTCCTCCGGGACGCCCTCCTCCGGCACGGACTTCCCCGGACCGGCCTTCTCCGGCGCGGCCCTCTCCGGACCGTGCACGGCGTGCGCGTTCAACTGCGCGCTCTGCCGTACCAGGCGCTCCACCCGCTCCCTGCGCAGGTGCTCGTACGCGGCGAACGCCCCCTCCGGATGCGGCAGATCGCGCAGGCACTTGGCGAGGACGACGCCGTCCTCGATGGCCATGGAGGCGCCCTGACCCGCGTTGGGAGCCGCGGCGTGCGCGGCGTCGCCGAGCACGGCGAGGGGACCGCTGTGCCACACGGGGGTGCGGGCGATGTCGTACGCGTTGCTCCCGACGATGCCCTCCCCGCTCGCTCCGACGACCGCGGCGGCCGGGGTCCCGTCCTCCGCGAAGAGGGCGCGCAGCCGCTCCCGCCACTCCCCCGCCGTGACGGCGGCGAGCTCCTCCCTGCTCATCTCCTCGCCCGGGGTGTTGGCGAACCACCACACCTCGCCGTCCGGCGCCCGCGTGCAGCCGAGGAAGGCGCGCTTGCCGTGGAGCATCCGGTACGTGCCGACCGCCGGCGACAGCTCGGGGCTCAGGCCCCGCGCGTAACCGCACACCGTGATCTGGCCGGTGTGGCGGGGGCGCGGCGCGTGCGGGTCGAGCAGTCCGCGCACGGTGGAGTGCAGGCCGTCGGCGCCGAGGAGCAGGTCGCCCGTGGCCGAGGTGCCGTCGGCGAAGCGGGCGGTCACCCGGCCGTCCGGCAGGGTCTCGGCGCCGGTGAGCCGCTTGCCGTGCTGTACGTCCACGCCGCGGCGGGCCGCCTCGTCGTGCAGCACCCGGTAGAGCGCGGCCCGCTTGAGGGTGTGCGGGCCGAGGACGCCCGCGCCGTCCTCGTCGCGGGTTCCGGAGGCCGGTCGCTCGGCGATCAACTCGCCCTCGGCGGAGAACAGTTCGACGCTCCCCGCCGGGAACGCGGCGTCCAGCACCGGCTGGTGCGCGCCGATGGTCCGCAGCGCCTCGAGCCCGTTGTTGAACAGCACGAGGAAGGCGCCGACGTCATCGGCGCCGACCGGGTACGCCTCGTACACCGTGGCCCCGATGCCCGCCTTGCGCAGCGCCATCGCGGTCACGGGACCGGCGATCCCGCCGCCGATGATCAGCACATGGGTCATGGGCCCTCCAGGATCGTCGCCGCTGCTGCTGCTGCCGCCGCCGCCGCCGCCGCCGCCGCAACGGAGGACGACGGGCGTCACTCCATGGTTGCCCTCAAGTACCGCGCCGTCGCGCCCTCTCCGCCGCGCGCGACCTCCTCGGGCGTACCGGCCGCGACGACCTTTCCGCCCTGGTCACCGCCGCCGGGGCCCAGGTCGATGACCCAGTCGGCGCCCGCGGCCACGCTCATGTCGTGCTCGACTACCACCACCGTGTCGCTCGCCTCGACCAGCCCGTGGAGCCGCTCCATGAGGAGTTCGGTGTCGGCGGGGTGCAGGCCCGTGGTGGGCTCGTCCAGCAGGTAGAGCGTGTGGCCGCGGCGTACCCGCTGGAGCTCGCCCGCCAGCTTGATCCGCTGCGCCTCGCCGCCGGACAGCTCGGTCGCGGGCTGGCCCAGCCGCAGGTAGCCGAGGCCGACCTGCTGGAGGGTGCGCAGTCCGCGCGCCGCCGCCGGTACGTCGGCGAGGAACTCCGCCGCGTGGTCCACCGTCATCCCGAGCACGTCGGCGATGGTCGCGCCGCGGTAGGTGACCTCCAGCGTCTCGGCGTTGTAGCGCGCGCCGCGGCAGTCGTCGCAGGGCGCATAGGTGCCGGGCAGGAAGAGGAGTTCCACGGCGACGAAGCCCTCACCCTGGCAGGTGGGACAGCGCCCCGGCGCGTTGTTGAACGAGAACCTCCCCGCCTTGTACCCCCGCGCCCGCGCCTCCTCCGTCCCCGCGAACACCTTCCGCACCGCGTCGAACAGCCCCGTGTACGTGGCCAGGTTGGACCGCGGCGTCCTCCCGATCGGCCGCTGGTCCACCCGCACCAGCCGGTCCACGGCGTCCAGCCCCTTCACCGAGGCGACCGTCGCACCCGGGGAACCGGCTGCGACCGCGTCCTCCTCCTCTTCGCCCTCGTCCTCGGGCGCCCCGCCGGCACGCGACCCGGTGTGCTCCCCCACGAGATCCGCCAGCACCTGGCTGACCAGCGTGGACTTCCCGGAACCCGACACTCCGGTGACCGCGGTGAACAGCCCCAGCGGGAACGCCGCGTCCAGCCCCTCCAGGTTGTGACAGGTGACCCCGGACAGCTCCAGCCACCGCCCGGGCGCCGGGCTGCGCGGGACACGCCGCGCCCCGGTGGGCCGCCCCTCGGGGAAGAGGTACCGCCGGGTCGCCGAGCGCTCGTTGTGCGCGAGCTCCTCCACCGGGCCGCTGTGCAGGACCTCGCCGCCGTGCTCGCCCGCGCCGGGGCCGACGTCCACCAGCCAGTCGGCGCGGCGGACCAGCGCCATGTCGTGCTCCACCACGAACAGCGAGTTGCCCGCGGCCTTGAGCCTCCGCAGCACGGTGAACAGCGCCTCGGTGTCGGCCGGATGCAGCCCGGCAGACGGCTCGTCCAGCACGTACACCACCCCGAACAGACCCGACCGCAACTGCGTCGCCAGCCGCAGCCGCTGCAACTCCCCCGGCGAGAGCGTCGGCGTCGGACGCCCGGTGCTGAGATAGCCCAGTCCCAGTTCCGTCAGCACCCCGATGCGCGCGACCAGGTCACGCGCGAGCGTCACCGCGACCCCGTGCGCGGCGCTCGACTCCCCGCCGCCCGACGGCCGTTCACCTCCGTCGCCAACCTCGGCCCCGCCCTCGGCACCTCCCTCGGCGATGGGACGCAGCACCTCGGCGAGGGTGCCCACCGGGAGCGCCGCCATCTCCGCGATGGTGCGCCCGGCGAACGTCACCGCCAGCGCCTCGGGCCGAAGCCTCCGACCGCCGCACGCCGAGCAGTCCGCGCTGACCAGGAAGTTCTCGACCCGCCTGCGCAGCGTGGCGCTCTTGGTACCCGCGTAGGTGTGCAGCACATACCGCTTCGCGCTCTGGTACGTGCCCTGGTACGGCCGGTGGATGCGCCCCGCCTCCCGCACCGGGTGCACCGTGACCACCGGCTGCTCGTCGGTGAAGAGGATCCACTCCCGGTCGGCGCGCGGCAGTTCGCCCCAGGGCCGGTCGATGTCGTAGCCCATCGCGTCCAGGATGTCCCGCAGGTTCTTCCCCAGCCACGCCCCCGGCCAGGCCGCGATCGCTCCTTCCCTGATGCTCAGCGAGGGGTCGGGAACCAGCGAGTCCTCCGTCACCCGGTGCACCGTCCCCAGGCCGTGGCACTCCGGGCAGGCCCCGGCCGCCGTGTTCGGCGAGAAGGCGTCCGAGTCCAGCCGCTCCGCCCCCTCCGGATAGGCACCGGCCCGCGAGAACAGCATCCGCAGCGAGTTGGAAAGCTGCGTCACCGTGCCCACCGAGGACCGCCCGCCCGGCGCCGAACGCCGCTGCTGCAGCGCCACCGCCGGCGGCAGCCCGGTGATCTCGTCCACGTCCGGCGCGCCCGCCTGCTGGATCAGCCGCCGCGCGTACGGGGCGACCGACTCCACGTAGCGGCGCTGCGCCTCGGCGAACAGCGTGCCGAAGGCCAGCGAGGACTTGCCCGAGCCCGAGACCCCCGTGAACGCCACCAGCGCCCCGCGCGGAACCTCCGCCGTCACGTTCCGCAGGTTGTGCTCGCGCGCGCCGCGCACCCGCACGAACCCGTCCACGCCCTCCGTCAGCCCGTCCACCGGTGCGTCCTCGTCCATGGAACCAATGGTCACACGGGGCACATGGGTCACGTTTCCGTCAGGGGGCCTGCCGAGGTCATGCCGTGCCGCTCACGGTGGTACCCATGGCCGCCATGGAGTGGTTCACAGCGGACGGCTACTGGCTCGGCAGGCTCGTGCTGCAGCGCGCCCTGGCCGGGGTGTATCTGGTCGCCTTCCTCTCGACGGCGCTCCAGTTCCGGGCGCTGATCGGCGAGAACGGCATGACCCCCGTGCCCGACCTGGTGCGCAGGATCCCCTTCCGCGCGGCGCCCAGCCTCTTCCACTGGCGCTATTCGGACCGGCTCTTCGCGGGCTGCGCCTGGGCCGGCGCCGCGCTGGCCGCGGCCGTCGCGGCGGGCGCGGCGGACGCCGTACCGCTGCCTGCCGCGATGGCCATGTGGGCGCTCCTGTGGCTGCTGTATCTGTCGGTCGTGAACGTCGGCGGCCGCTGGTACGCGTTCGGCTGGGAGTCCCTGCTGCTGGAGGCCGGATTCCTCGCGGTCTTCCTCGGCAACGCCGAGGTCGCGCCGCCGCTGCCGATGCTGATCCTGCTGCGCTGGCTGCTGTTCCGCGTGGAGTTCGGCGCCGGGCTCATCAAGTGGCGCGGCGACCGCTGCTGGCGCGAGCTCACCTGCCTCTACTACCACCACGAGACCCAGCCGATGCCGGGGCCGCTGAGCTGGCACTTCCACCACCTCCCCAAGCCGCTGCACAAGGTCGAGACCGCCGCCAACCACGTGGCCCAACTGCTGGTCCCCTTCGGCCTCTTCCTCCCGCAGCCCGTCGCCACCGTCGCCGCGCTCGTCGTGCTCGTCACCCAGCTCTGGCTGGTCACCTCCGGAAACTTCGCCTGGCTGAACTGGCTCACCATGGTCCTCGCCTTCTCCGCCGTGGACTTCACCGTGCTGGGCCTCCCCGACGCCGCGGCCCCCGAGGGGCAGGCGGCACACGCCGGAGCGCCGCTCTGGTACGCCGTGCTGGTCTGCGCCGTCACCCTCCTCGTCGCCGTGCTGAGCTACTGGCCCACCCGCAACCTCCTCAGCCGCGAACAGAGCATGAACCGCTCCTTCAACCCCCTCCATCTGGTCAACACCTACGGCGCCTTCGGCAACGTCACCCGGGTCAGGCACGAGATCGTCCTCGAGGGCACCCGCGCGGAGCGGCTGACCGAGGACGCCGAGTGGCGGGCCTACGAGTTCAAGGGCAAGCCGGGCGATGTGCGGCGGCTCCCCCGGCAGTTCGCGCCCTACCACCTGCGGCTGGACTGGCTCATGTGGTTCGCGGCGCTCTCTCCCGCGTTTGCGCGCTCCTGGTTCAGGCCGCTCGTCGTGCGGCTGCTGGACGGGGACCGTGACACCCTCCGGCTGCTGCGCGGCAACCCCTTCCCCGACGCTCCGCCCACCCACGTCCGCGCGCTGCTCTACCGCTACCGCTTCACCACGCGGCAGGAACACCGCGAGACGGGCGCCTGGTGGCACCGGACCTACGTGAGGGAGTTCCTGCCGCCGGTGCGGGCCGAGCGGGAATGAGGCCCCGGGGCGCGCGGGAATGAGGCTGCCCCTTCGCGCGGAGGCAGAGCCCCGGTGGGAGGGCCGCGCCCTCACGCCCCGTGTGCCTCCTAAGCCACCGGCGCCGGCACCACCGTCCCCGCCCCCGCCCCCGCTATCGCCGTCGGCCCGCGCCCCTTCTCGTACACCGTCAGTCCCCGGGACAGGCGCAGCGGCACCAGGATCAGCTCGACCACCAGGGCCTTCCACGCGTACCAGAGGTTGACCAGCTTGGTCGGGTAGACGCACGGGACGTTGAGCAGCACGCGCCACAGGCTGAGGCCGCGTCTGCGGGCCGCGTACACCAACGGCGGGAGGGTGCAGAGCACTTCGGCTCCCAGCCACCAGCCGAGGGTGTCGCCCACGGGCCTGCCCAGGCCCAGGGTCAGCACGAACGGGGCCGCCCACCACAGCGGGGCCGTCAGGATCTCCAGGAGCGCGAGCAGCACCCACAGGGCGAGCAGGGGTTTGCGCAGCAGCAGCCGGCCCGCGTGCCGCCGCACGTTCTGGCAGAAGCCCGCCATCCAGCGCCACACCTGTTTTCTGAGGTAGGTGAGGGTCTCGGGGTCGGCTGCCCAGGCCACGGCCCCGCTCACATATCTCGCCCGCCGCCCCGCGATCTGGCGGCTCCAGGTGTAGTCCATGTCCTCGACGATCGTGCCGACGGGGAAGCCGCCCGCGGCGCTCAGCTCCTCGCGGCGGAAGACCGAGCAGCAGCCGCTGCACACCATGGGGCTGTCGGTGAGGGCCTGGATGGGCCGGTGCCAGTGGAAGCCGAAGAGATACTCCACCGAGCGGCCGCGCTCCCACACCGTCCTGGTGAAGCGGGTCTGCACGGTGCCCGCCGCGACCGCCACCTCAGGGTCGTCGAAGGCGGGGACGACGCGCTCGATGTAGTCGGGCGCGAGGACCGTGTCCGCGTCGACGGCGAGGACGAGGGCGGTGGTGCAGTGCGGCAGCGCGGAGTTCTGCGCCCTGGCCTTGCTGCCCAAGTTGGCCGGCGGGCGCAGCACTTCGGCCCCGTACGCGCGGGCCACCTCGGCGGTGCGGTCCGTCGAGGCGTCGTCGACGACGATCACGCGCTCGGCCGGCAGGGTCTGCCGCAGCACCGAGTCGAGGGTTGCGGGCAGCCCGCGCTCCTCCTCGTGCGCGGGGATGATCACAGTGACGCCGCTGCGCCGCATGCGGCCGCCCTCCCCCGCTGCGCGAGGGCCGGACCACCGCCGCGTACGAGCCTTCTGCGCGCCCTCGCCCACCCGCGGTGCAGCAGCGCGAGCGCCCCCACCGCCCCGTACACCAGCATGCTGAACCCGACGACGGGCATCCCTCCGAGCATCGGCGCCCCGCCTCCCCTCTCATCCCGTGACCACGACCGTGGCCGTGGCCGTGACCGCCGCGGTCCGGAGGTCACGGAACGAAGGTAGGCAGGGCGCCGAACACCGCGATGATCATGGCCGTTCCCTGTGGAGGACCAGCGAGCTGTGGACAACTCGCTCACCCCCACGGGGCATCACGCGGCCATACGGAGCCGAGACGGCCGCCCCCCTAACCCGAAGAAGCCTTCTGCCGCTCCCCCGGCCGATGCGCCACCTCGGGCGAAGCCGTGTCCAACGGCACCGACCACGACCTGACGAGCCCCAACTGCACGGCCTGGCGCGGCAGTACGGCGTCCAGCAGCCAGTCGGCGGCGACCCGCACGCGGTTGCCCGGCATCGCCGCCAGGTGGTAGCCGCGGGTGACGGCGCTGGCCAGCGGCCCGGAGAGCGGCACGTGGAGGGGGTTGGCCGCCGCCTGCATGCCGCCGAGATCCACGGTGAACCCCAGGTCACGGTGCCGGTAGGGCTGCTTCTGGCCGTGGCCGAGGGAGGCGGCGACGTTCCGCGCCACGGTCTTGCCCTGTCGCCACGCGTGTTGCGCGGTCATCGGCGTGTACTGCCCCGGCTTCGTCAGATCGGGTACAGCCGCCGCGTCACCGCAGGCCAGCACCTCGGGGTGACCCGGCACCCGGAGGTACTCGTCCACGCACAGCCGCCCCTTCTCGGTGGGCAGCCCCAGGTCCTCGACCAGCGGGTCGGGCCGCACGCCCACGCACCAGATCAGCGAGTGCGTACGCACCAACTCCCCGTCGTCCAGGAGCACTCCCTCGTTCGTGGCCTCCTTCACCGACATCTCCGTACGGACCTCAACGCCGCGCTTGCGCAGCACGCGGTGCGCGGTGTCGGACAGCCGCCGGTCCATCTCGGGGAGGACGCGCGGGGCGATGTCGAGCAGCATCCAGCGGGGCCTGGCGTCGTCGCGCAGCCAGCCGCCGCGCGCCTTCCCGTGCTGCCGGGCCAGCGCGTCGGTGAACAGCTTGCCGTGCGCGGCGACCTCGGTACCGGTGTAGCCGGCTCCGACTACGACGAAGGTGCAGCGCGCCTCGCGCTCGGCGGGGTCGTCGGTGGCCGAGGCGAGCGCGATCTGCCTGCTCACGTGGTCGCGGAGGTAGAGGGCCTCCGGCATGCCGCGGAAGCCGTGCGCGTGCTCGGCGACGCCGGGGATCGGGAGGAGCTTGTTCACGCTGCCGACGGTCAGGATCAGCCGGTCGTAGCCGAGCTCTCCCCTGCGTCCTTCGGGGTCGGTGTACGTGAGGGTGCGGCCCTCCAGGTCCACCGAACCGACCTCGCCGAGCACCAGCCGTACACCGCGCAGCGTGCCGGCCAGCGAGACCGAGACGCGGCGCGGCTCCAGCGCGCCCGCAGCGACTTCGGGCAGCAGGGGCACGTACAGGAAGTAGTCGTTGGGGTTGACCAGCACGATCTCCGCGGCGTCGCGGTAACGGCGGGACAGGGTGCGCGCCGCCTGGTATCCGGCGAACCCGGCGCCGACGATCACTATGCGGGACCGGTTCACATCCGACTCCAGTGCTCGGGGGCCTGCACGGACAGGTCTCCCGTGGTTCCCGTGCCCCTGATCGGCAAACCCCCAGGTGGGAAGCCGGTGGGGAGGGGCTGGGAGGCGTGTGGGGGGTGGGAGCGAGCACCCCCGCACGTCATGTATTGTTCTTTGTGCGCGAGCGGCGAGGGGACAGCCCCGAGCCGGACGGGCACCGGGACGTGGCGCAGTTTGGTAGCGCACCTGACTGGGGGTCAGGGGGTCGTGGGTTCAAATCCCGCCGTCCCGACAGCGAAGAACCCGAGGGCCGGTCTCCTTGATCAAGGAGACCGGCCCTCGGTCGTGTGTACGCGGGCCGGGCTCAGCCCCTGGGCGTACGAGCGCACCCAACTCGGACCGCATCCCGCCCCGTTGGGCGGACGTCGCCGGTCAGCCCCCGAACATCCCCGCGTTCTCCTCCACCCACTGCGCGAAGGTGCGCGGCGGCTTGCCCGTGATCTTCTCGACCGTGGGGAGCACCGTGCGGCCCGCCTCGGGCGGATTCGTGCGCATTGCCACGAAGAATGCGATGTCGTCCTCGGAGTAACCCTCCCGGCGCCACTGGGCAATGATCTCGTCGCGGGTCAGCTCCACGTAGCGGATCTCGCGGCCGAGCACCTCGGCGATGACGCGGACCTTGTCCGGGGCGGTGAGCGCCTCGGGGCCCGTGAGCCAGTACTCCTGGCCCGCGTGGCCCTCCGTGGTCAGCGCCGTCGCGGCGACGGCCGCGATGTCCGCCTCGTGGATCATCGCGCTCCTGGCCTCGGGGAACGCCTCGCGGACCACGCCCTCGCTGCGTACCGAATCCGCCCACTCGCAGGCGTTCGACATGAACTCCACCGGGGAGAGGCGGGTCCACTCCATGCCGCCCGCTTCGAGCGCCTCCTCCAAGGGGCTCTTGGACACGTCGCCCTTGAGGACGGTCACCCTGCGCACCCCGGACTTCTCCGCCAGCGCGGCGATCTCCGCGCCGTTGGCCAGCGGGGCGAAGTCCGCGCCGTCGAAGCTGATCAGGTGGGCCGCGGTGACCCCGTCGAAGGCTCTCTCCAGGCTCGCGGTGTCCGCCAGGTCGCCCGCCACCACGTCGACGCCCGCGGGCAGGTCCGCCTTCCCCGGGTTGCGGGTGAGGGCGCGCACCGCGTGTCCGGCGGCGGCGAGCCGCTCGACGAGGGGGCGTCCTACGGTGCCCGTGGCTCCGGCGACAAGGATGGTCATGGCGATCTCCGTCCGGTGTGTGACCGACTGTGCGACCGACGTTAGAAGCGATCGCGGTCACCTTCTGTCCGCGGTCGGTGCGAGGCTTTCCCCATGCTGGAGACATCGGCGCGGCTGCTGCGGCTGCTGGCCCTGCTGCAGGCCCGACGCGACTGGCCGGGCGAGGAGTTGGCGTGCCGCCTCGGGGTGAGCGCGCGCACCGTGCGGCGCGACGTGGACAAGCTGCGGCTGCTGGGTTACCCGGTCGAGGCGACCGGCGGCGTGGGCGGCGGCTACCGGCTGGGCGCCGGCGCCGCGCTCCCGCCCCTGCTGCTGGACGACGAGGAGGCCGTGGCCGTCGCGCTCGGCCTGCGTACGGCGGCGGGCGGCGGGGTCACGGGCATCGCGGAGACCTCCGTACGGGCGCTGGCGAAGCTGGACCAGGTGCTGCCCCCGCGGCTGCGCCACCGGGTCGGCACGATCGGCTCCGCGCTGGTCACGCTGCCCGCGGCGGGGCCGACGGTCGATCCGTCCGTGCTGACCGCGATCGCCTCGGCCGTGCGCGACCGCGAGCGGCTGCGCTTCGACTACGTGTCGTACGAGGACGAGGGGAGCGTGCGGGACGTGGAGCCCTGCAAGCTCGTGCACAACGGGCGGCGCTGGTATCTCTTCGCGTGGGACACGGGGAGGGCGGACTGGCGCAGGTTCCGGGCGGACAGGATGACGCTGCGCGTGCCCAACGGGCCGCGCTTCGCGCCGCGCCCGCTGCCGGAGGGCGATCTCGCGGAGCTCCTGGCCCCGGGCGGCGCCGCGGAGGGCTTCCGCTACCGCGCTGTGCTGACGCTGTACGGCTCGGCGCAGGAGGTGGCCGAGGAAGTGCCGCCCACGCTGGGCACGGTGGAGCCGGTGGACGGCAACCACTGCCTCGTGCGCATCGGTTCGGACAGCCTCGACCATCTCGTGGTGTGGGTGGCCGCCTTCGGCTTCGACTTCGACGTGCACGAGCCGCCCGAGCTGGTGGAGCGCGTGCGGACACTGGCGGCGCGCCTGTCCAGGGCCGCGCGCCCGGCGCATGAGCGCACGCGGGACGGGCTGGGGCACGTTCCGTAGGGGCCCGCGCGTTCCGGAGGTCCAGGTTCTGCGGCCGCCCTGCACCCCCGGCGCGGCGCCGCACACCTCGTACGGCCCTTGTAGGAGGACGGGCAGCACGTGCGGGACTGGCTGCACGTGGACGACCACGTGCACGGACGGTCGCCTGGTAGCGCGCCCACCGCTCCTGGTGGGAGCCGCTGCTCCGGGAGGCCGCGGTGCCGCAGCCTGGCTGAGCGGCCCGCGGGGGTACGCGGCCGGGCGCCGGGCCGTACGCCGCCCCGCCCCTGCACCTTGACGCGCTCACGGCGCCCTGGCTTACATGTCCGCGACAGGCGACACAGGACACGGGAACACACACGGGACACACGGGCGGCCGGCCAAGCCGTCGGAATCGGCGGAGGAGCATGACAGCGACCACGGCCCCCGCGCTGCTCGGCGTGCAGGGCCTGCACAAGTCCTTCCCCGGCGTACGGGCCCTGGACGGCGTGGACTTCCAACTGCGCGCGGGCGAGGTCCATGTGCTCCTCGGCGAGAACGGCGCGGGCAAGAGCACGCTCATCAAGGCGCTGTCCGGCGCGCACCGTCCCGACGGCGGGCGGATCACGGTGGACGGCGCCGAGGTGCGCATCCGTTCCGCGCAGGACGCCGAGCGGCTCGGGATCGCCACCATCCACCAGGAGTTCCACCTGGTGCCGGGCATGACGGTCGCCGAGAACGTCTTCCTCGGGCGCCAGCCGCGCCGCTTCGGCCTGGTCGACAAGGCGCGGATGACCGAGGACGCGCGCGCGGTGCTCCGGCGCGTGGGCCTGGAGGTCTCCCCCACGACCCCGGTGCGCGAACTGGGCATCGCGCAGCTCCACTTGGTGGAGATCGCCAAGGCGCTGAGCCTGGAGGCCCGCGTACTGATCATGGACGAGCCCACCGCTGCGCTCACCTCGGAGGAGGTGGACCGGCTCTTCGGGCTGGTGCGGCAACTGCGCGACGAGGGCGTGGGCATCGTGTTCATCACGCACCACCTGGAGGAGATCGCCGCGCTCGGCGACAGGGTGACCGTGCTGCGGGACGGCCGCAGCGTGGCCGAGGTCCCGGCGGACACCGACAGGGACGAGCTGGTGCGCCTGATGGTCGGCCGCGACATCGGGCAGCAGTATCCGCGCGAGTGCGGCGAATTGGGCGAGCCGCTGCTGCGCGTACGGGGCCTGACCCGGCACGCGGGGCCGGGCGCCGACGGGCACGACGACGGGGCGCCGGCCGCCTCCTTCCACGACGTGGGCTTCGAGGTGCGGGCCGGCGAGGTGGTCGGCCTGGCCGGGCTGGTCGGCGCGGGCCGCACGGAGGTGGCCAGGGCGGTCTTCGGGGTGGACCGGTACGCCGCGGGCACGGTCGAGGTCGCGGGGCGGCCGCTGCCCGCTGGCGATGTGCGGGCGGCGATGCGCGCAGGGCTCGGCCTCGTACCGGAGGACCGCAAGGGGCAGGGTCTGGTGCTGGACTCGGACGTGCGGGAGAACCTCGTGCTCGCCCGCCAGGGCAGGGACCGCAGAGCGGGGCTCGTGGACCGCGCGGCGCAGCGCGAGAAGGCGGAGCGGGTCGCCGAGCGGCTGCGGGTGCGGATGAGCGGGCTGGGGCAGCCGGTGCGCACGCTCTCCGGCGGCAACCAGCAGAAGGTGGTGATCGGCCGCTGGCTGCTGGCCGACGCGCGGCTGCTGATCCTGGACGAGCCGACCCGGGGCGTCGACGTGGGCGCCAAGGTGGAGATCTACCGGCTGATCAACGAACTGACCGCGGCGGGCTGCGGAGTGCTGATGATCTCCAGCGACCTGCCGGAGGTGCTGGGCATCAGCGACCGGGTGCTGGTGATGGCGCAGGGCCGGATCGCCGGGGAGCTCTCCGCCGAGGAGGCGGGCCAGGACGCGGTGATGCGGCTCGCCGTCGCGGGAGGGAAGCCCACGGGAGAGGCGTGACGATTCCTCAACTTCCCCTGGCAGCGGGACAGTTGAGGTTACGTCAGTGTCAGGTGCGCGGCTCTCCCCCGTACGGACGAAAACCCGTGACCTTCTCTCGAAGCGGGTACCGAACGCGGCTATCCCTGTGACGTCACCCGGCGATTGCGCACGCAACCGCCGGGCGGTCCGACCGACCGCGACCCACAGGAGGCCAGGCCATGCCGCCCACCCACACCGCAGCGCCCGTCTGGGACCCACGCCAGTACCTGCGCTACGCGGAGCACCGCACGCGCCCCTTCCACGACCTGCTGTCCCGGATACCCGAGCTGCCGGCGCAGGGGCGCCCGGCTCGCATCGCCGACCTGGGCTGCGGCCCCGGCAACGTCACCGCGCTGCTGGCGGTGCGCTGGCCCGACGCGCACATCACGGGCCTGGACAGCTCGGCCGAGATGCTCGACGCGGCGCAGCGCCGGGCGGGACCGACACCCGGGGGCGGGATTCTGGACTTCGCGTTCGCGGACGCCGGGAGATGGGAGCCGGAGGAGCGCTACGACCTGATCGTCTCGAACGCCGCGCTCCAGTGGGTCCCCAACCACCCGGAGGAGCTGCCCCGTTGGCTCGACTCCCTCGCGCCGGGCGGCACCCTCGCCTTCCAGGTGCCGGGCAACGCGGTGCTGCCCAGCCACGCGCTGCTGGGCAAGCTGTGCGGCACGCCGCGCTGGCGCGACCGGCTGGGCGGTCACGGGCGCGGCTTCACCCACCTCCTCGACCCGTCGCAGTATCTGGAGCGGCTCTCGGGGCCCGGGCGCTCGGTGGACGCGTGGGAGACCACCTATGTGCGGCTGCTGCCGGGGCGTGATCCGGTGCTGGAGTGGGTCAAGGGCTCTGCGCTGCGTCCCGTGCTGACCGCGCTGGAGGACGACGCCGAGGCGTGCGCCGCGTTCCTCGCCGAATACCGGGAGCTGCTGCGCACGGCGTATCCGCCGGGGCCGCACGGCACGGTCTTCCCGTTCCGCCGGATCTTCGTGGTCGCGCGCCGCGAGGGGTGAGGCCGGCGCCGTCACCGGTCCGCGGCCGGCGGGAGTCCCGTCGGCCGCGGGCGCCGCGCCGGCCCCGCAGCGCACCTCGCGCACCGTGACACCCAATAAACGGAGGGTGCTCACCGGCGGGTTGCCGCCGTCCGGGAGGGATGTCTCACGCCCCCTGAGCTGCCCTGTTGCCATGCGGTGTCGATAGCGTGGCCGGTAGGGCCGTACAGTGCGGCGTACGGGGCGTGTCCATACTGCTATGCGGCAGTTCCGTGAGAGATTCGTGCAACAGCAGTGCCGGTGCCCGACCTGCGCATGCCGCACGGGAGTTGCGGATGCCCCCGCGCCCGCCACGCTCTGCTGCAGAGGCCGACGGGAAAGGGAAAGAGCGTGGTGTCTTCGGCTGCGCGGCGCTGGCAGGAGCGCCTGCGGTTCATCGCGGCGATCGCGAGGAAACCCAAACAGACCGGGGCGATCTCCCCCAGTTCGCACTGGCTGGCCAAGGCCATTGTCGAGTCCATGCCGGAGCGGGAGCACCCCACGGTGGTCGAACTCGGCGCCGGCGCCGGGGCGTTGACCGGCTCCCTGCTGGAGCGCACGGGCTCCGGGGGACGGCTGCTGTCCCTGGAGGTCGACCCCGACCTGGCCCGCTATGTCTCGGGGCACTTCCCCCAGGCCGAGGTGTGGGAGGCGGACGCCGCCGACCTGTCCGGAATCCTGGAGAAGGCGGGCGCCGAGCAGGTGCAGGCGGTGGTGAGCGCGCTGCCGTGGTCGCTGTTCCCGCCGGACAAGCAGCGGGTCATCCTGGAGCAGGCGCGCGACGCGCTCGCGCCGGACGGCACCTTCGTGAGCATCAGCACCGTGACCGCGGGCCTCACCGCGGCGGGGCGGCTCTTCCCCAGCCTGCTGCCCGAGTACTTCGCCGGCACGGGCCGCCGCTTCGTGCCGGGCAACTTCCCGCCCGCGTACGTGTACGTGGGCTGGCAGCCGGTGCGGCGCGGGGGCACGCAGCGGTCCTAGCCGCAAGAGTCCCGGCCGCGTAAGGCCAGCTCCCGCGCGTACGCCTCAGTGCCCGGTCGCGTGCTGTTCGTGCTGTTCCCAGGGCCGGACCGTGAAGAAGGCGCCCTCGGGGTCGCACAGCACCGCCGCGCCGTCCGGCCGCTCCTCCGCCCTGCTGCCGCCGTGGTCCAGGGCGGCGGCCACCGTTCCCGCGACGTCGGCGACGGGGAAGGACACCTCCCAGCGTGGCCGCACGCGCGGGTCGGGCGCGCTCTCGACCGCGCCGCCGTTGAGGGTGGCCACCGTGTGCTTGCCCACTCGCACGCGGACGGTCTCGTCCGCGTACTCCACCTCGCACGGGCCGTCCTCGGCGGCCCAGTCGAAGAGCTGGCCGTAGAAGATCGCGGCGGCGAAGGCGTCCCGGGTGCGCAGGTCGAGCCGCGCGGGCGGGCTGCCGCCCTCCGCGTGCCAGTTCGCCAGGACGTGCCCCTCCCAGAAGCCGAACCTCGCGCCGTCCGGGTCGGCGGCCACCGCGGTGCGGCCCTCGCCCAGCTTGAGCGGGCCCACCGCGACCGTCCCGCAGCGCTCGGCGACCCGCCCCGCGATGGCGTCGGCCTCGTCGACGGAGAAGAACGGGGTCCAGGAGACCGGCATCCGCAGCCGCCCGGCCACCTCGCCGATCCCGGCCACCGGCACGCCGTCGGTGAGCGCGACGGCGAACTCCTCGCCGAGGCTCGCGCGGCGGAAGGTCCAGCCCAGCACGGCGCCGTAGAAGTCCCTCGCCCCCGCCAGTCCGTGCGTCGCGAGGCTGACCCAGCAGGGAGCCCCGTGTGCGGGCGCGATCCTGTCCACGGTTGTCACGGTGTCTTCGCCTTTCGGGGGGCCGGTCGGGGGTGGGGCTGCTGCTCTCCGGAGTGCCATGAGGGGCGCCGCGTAAACCCGGGCATGGGAGTGACGGCGCGCGGCAACCCGTACGCCGCGAAGGAGGTGACCGGAATGGCACGCCCCGTCTGGTCGGGTTCCGTCACGTTCGGGCTCGTCTCGTTGCCGGTGTCGATGATGGCGGCGACCACGTCCCACACCGTCCGCTTCCACCAGTTGCAGCGCGGCACCTCGGACCGGGTGCGGAACAAGAGGGTCAACGAGCGCACCGGCAAGGAGGTCCCGTACGACAAGATCGTGAAGGGCTATCCGCTGGGGGACGGCGAGTACGTCGTGGTCGAGCCCGAGGAGCTGGACGAGATCGCTCCGGGGCGCTCGCAGGAGATCGAGATCACCGGCTTCGTGGAGCTGGAGTCGATCGACCCGGTCTTCTTCGACGCCACCTACTACCTCCAGCCGCGCAAGGGCTCGGACAGCAAGGTGTACTCGCTGCTGCGGGACACCCTGGAGGAGTCGGAGCAGGCGGGCATCGCGACCATGAGCATGCACCAGAAGGACTACCTGGTCGCGGTGCACGCCGAGAGCGGGGTGCTGGTGCTGCACACGCTGCACTGGTCCGACGAGGTGCGCGATCCCCAGGACATCCTCGGCAACCTTCCCTCGGGGACCGAGTCGCGGCCCCAGGAGCGGAAGATGGCGCGGCAGCTCATCGACACCATGGCCATGGAGTTCGACCCGGAGGACTACCGGGACCGTACGCAGGAGCGGGTGCGGGAGCTGGTGGAGGCCAAGCGGAAGGGCGAGACCGTCCAGCGCAGCGAGCCGGCGCCCGAGCCCACGAACGTGGTCGACCTGATGTCCGCGCTGCGCGAGTCGGTGGAGTCCGGCGGGCGCGGGCGCCGAAGCGGAACCAAGAGGCGGGCCGCTTCGAAGAGCCCGAAGAGCTCGAAATCCTCGGGAACCTCGAAGTCCTCGGGGACCTCGAAGAGCTCGCGGGGCCGTGAGCTCGACGGTCTGACCAAGGCCGAGCTCTACGAGCGCGCCTCGGAGGCGGAGATTCCCGGCCGTTCCAAGATGTCCCGCGACGAGCTCCAGCGGGCGCTGCGCAAGGCCGCGTAGCCGTACCCGGGGCCCGCGGGCCCGTACGGGGCGAGCCATTCGGGCCATTCCGGCGCGGGACCGGGGCGCCCCGCGCCGGAGCGGGCACTCGCTGCGCCATGCGAAAAGGCATCACGCTCCCGGGCATCCTGCTCGGCGTCGGGCTCGGCGGGTTCGTCGACGGGATCCTGCTGCACCAACTGCTGCAGTGGCACCACATGCTGACCAGCGCGGCCACCTCCCACATCGGCCTCCGCCCGTACCCGGCGGACACCGTGCCGGGCCTGCGCATGAACACCGTGTGGGACGGCGTCTTCCACACCGTGTGCTGGCTCTCCGTACTGAGCGGGCTCGCGGTGCTCCACTCCCGCGTCACGCACGACCGCCGCCGGGTGTGGGGCTCGCGCGTGCTGTGGGGGTGGATCCTCGCGGGCTGGGGGCTGTTCAACCTGGTCGAGGGGGTGCTCGACCACCACATCCTGGGCATCCACCACGTACGGAGCGGCCCCGGGCAGCTCTGGTGGGACCTGGGCTTCCTCGCCCTGGGCGCGCTGCTCCTCGCGGGCGGCTGGGCTCTCCAGCGGAGCGGCCGTCCCCTCGGAACGGGACATCCCACCGACGCAGCCGGCGCAGCCGCGCCCACCGAGGACGGCTCGCACGCCCGGCACGCGAGGAGCCGTCGGTGAACGGCGTACGGGACACCCCCGGGCGAGCGCTCAACGCCCTTGCCACGCACGGGAGTTGGCGTCTCGCCAGCCTGCTGACGGGTGTGCTGCTGCTCGCGGTCGCACTGCTGCCGCCGGTCGCCCCGCACGCGCACCACGACTTCCGGCTGCACATGCTGCAGCACCTGCTGATCGGCATGTACGCGCCGCTCGCCCTGGTGCTCGGCGCGCCGGTCACCCTCCTCCTGCGGGCCCTGCCCGCGCCGCGCGCCCGGCGGCTGACCGGCGTGCTGCGCGGCCGGGTGCTGCGGGTGCCGGCGCATCCGGTGACCGCGCTGGTGCTGAGCGTCGGGACGCTGCCCGTCCTCTACTTCACGCCGCTGTACGGGGTGGTCGCGGGGCACCATGCCGCGCCCTGGGCGCACTGGCTGCTGCACGCGCACTTCCTGCTCTCCGGCTGCCTGTTCGCGTGGGCCGTCGCGGGGCCCGATCCTGCGCCGGCCCGGCCCGGGGTGCGCGCCCGGCTGGTGGTGCTCGGGGTCGCCGTGGCCGGGCACGCGGTCGTCTCGCAGCTCATGTACGCGGGCCTGTCCGCGGTCCAGGCGCCGGAGGCGCAGGTCAGGGGCGGTGCGGCGCTCATGTACTACGGCGGGGACATCGCCGAGCTGCTGCTCGCCGCCGCGCTGGTGGCCACCTGGCGCCCCGTACGCGTCATGCGCCAGGCCGGCGCCGGAGCCGAGGCCGGAGCCGCCACGGGGACGGGCTGACCACCGGCCCGCTCACCGAGGCGCCCCGCCCTCGCGTGCCGGATCGCCCAGGCGCAGGGACGCCTCCAGCATCAGCGCGTGCACGAACGCCTGCGGCAGATTGCCCCGGAGCTGGCGCTGCTCGATGTCGTACTCCTCCGCGTACAGGCCCGGACCTCCGGCGGCGGCGCGGTTGCGCTCGAACCAGCGGTACGCGGAGATCTCCCTTCCCTGCTGCTGCTCGGCCAGCGCGACCACGAAGCCGCAGAGCAGGAAGGCGCCCTCGGCCTCGGCGAGCGGGCGCTCGTCGTGCCGGAAGCGGTACGCGAAGAAGTCGTCGGTGAGGTGCGCGAGGTAGGCGTCGAGGGTGGCCCGGGTGCGCGGGTCCTCCACCGGCATCCCGCCGCGCACGGCGGGCAGCAGCAGCGCGCCGTCCAGGCGCGGGTCGCCGGGCGCGCGCTGCCAGCGCCCCACGGGGTGCAGGCTGTGCGCGGCGGTGTCGGCGACCAGCCGGTCGGCGAGCGCGGTCCACTCGGCGGAGCGTGCCGGGGGCGCACCGGCCGCGGCCATCCTGCGCAGTCCCGCCGCGCAGATCAGGCGGCTGTGCGCCCAGGGCCGGTCGTCCAGTTCCCAGATGCCGGCGTCCGGTTCGCGCCACCGGTGCGCGATCGCCCCGGCCGCGGTGCGCGCGGCCTGCCAGCCCTCGCCGTCCAGGCGTCCGTGCCGGGCGGCAGCGGAGAACAGCAGCAGTGCCTCGCCGAAGGAGTCGAGCTGGAACTGCTTGGTCACGTGGTTGCCCACGAGATCGAAGCCGCCGGGGTATCCGGGCAGGTCCAGCGGCCGCTGGTCGGGGATGCGGCCGCCCTCGGCGGTGTACGCGGGGGCCAGCGCGGGCCCGTCGTCCAGGAGCCGGGCCGAGACGAACCGCACGGCGGCGTCGAGGAGTTCGGGCGCCCCGGCGGCGGCAGCGGCCTGCCCGGCGAAGCACTGGTCGCGGATCCACACGTACCGGTAGTCGTAGTTCCGCCCCTCCTCGGCGCGCTCGGGCAGGCTCGTGGTGGCCGCCGCGACCATGCCGTCGCCCGTGCCGGTCAGGCCGCGCAGCACCGCGTACGAGCGCAGCGCGTCCCCCGCGGCGATGCTGCCGCGCAGCGGCGGAACGGTCTCGGCCCACGCGGCCTCGGTGGCCCGCCACTCCCGCGCCGGGTCGGGCGGCCCGGCGGGCAGCGGCCGGTCGGACAGCTCCAGTACGAGGTCGCGGCGCTCGCCCGGGTGCAGGGTCAGCACCGTCTCCAGGCGGTGTCCCGCGCGCCCCGCCGGACGCGCCTCCTCGCCGCCGCTCCAGCGCATCCGCAGGTCACCGGCCGTGCCCGTCCACACGCCCGCCTCGTCCTTGGCGAGGCCGGTCAGCGGCCGCCGCCCGAACCCGGCGCGCGGCTCCAGCACCACCCGCACCCTGGCCGGCGCGTCGCGGGCCTCGATACTGCGGAGGATCACCGCGCGGTGCGGGTCGCCGGGGAAGGCCAGCGCCTCGCGGCAGTCCACCACGCCGTCGTCGGTGACCCAGTGGCTGCGCCAGATCAGCGAGCCCTCCTCGTAGCTGCCGCCCCACACGAAGCGGCCCGTGGGGGTCACCGCGTAGGTGCCGGTGCCGCCGACGAGGGTGGAGAACACCGCGTCGGAGTCCCAGCGCGGCGCGCACATCCACGCGTACTCGCCGCGCGGCCCGACCAGCGCGCCGCGCTCGCCGTCAGCGAGCAGGGCGTATTCACGCAGGGGCTGGGGCAGGCAGGCGGTGGGGGTGGCGGGGTCGGCGTGGCCCGCGTGGTCGCTTGGGCCGCCTCGGTCGCTTCCCGCGCGGTCGTCGTGTGCCTCGCGGCCCTCTCCCGCGTGTGCCGCGTCGCCGCTCACCATGTGATCGCCTCCACGGGAGCCGGGGTCCCTCGCGGACCGACGGCTAAACGTGGCGGGTCCGCACCCAGCCGGTGCAACGTGAATTGCGCGCGCTAGCATGTACGCAATTCCCATGACAGCCACGTGCGTGGCGCGCACGGCGCGTGACGTCCTGAGAGTGCGAGGAGGCCGGGCCCTTGCGCGTCCGTACCCATGACCGCGTCCGCATCCGCGAGCAGGAGTGCGCCGGGATGCGGTGGCTGGTGGCCGAGGGGGAGCGCGAGGACGTGTTCCGCGCTCTCGGCGCCGCCGCCCGCGAGGACGTCCACGCCGTGCAGGAGGCGCTGCCCGAGGGCGGGGCGCTGCGCACCTGGGCCGCCTCGCCGCGGGGCCGCGCACGGCTGGACGCGCTGCTGCGGTGCGCGCGGGAGCGGCACCCCGAGGAGGTCGCCGAGCTGCGCGCGCTGGCCGAGGGCGCGCAACTGGACTTCGAGCGGCTGCTGTTGGCGAATCTGCGCGGCGACATCGGCGGCGAGGACGGGGATGCGGGAGAGGGCGATGTCGGCGGCGCCGGGGACGGCACGGGGTGTACCGATCTGGCCTGGCGCAGGGAGCGCGCGTTCGTCGCGCACAACGAGGACGGCGCGCCCGCGCTGGACGGCCGCCTCACGCTGCTGACGCTGCGCCTCACGGGCGAGGCGCCGGTGACCGTGGAGTGGTATCCCGGCTTCCTGCCCGCCAACACCTTCACCGCCACCGGCAACGGACTGGTGTGGGGCATCAACCACATCCAGGCCGCGCGCCCCGCGACCGCGCCCGGACGGCACTTCGTGGCCCGCGCGATGCAGCGCGCCCGCGACCTGGACGAAGCGGTCGCCCACCTGCGCGGACACCCCTCGGCCGGTGGTTTCGCGTACACCGTCGGGGAGTGCGGTACGGGCCGGATCGCCGTGGTCGAGGCGGTCGCCGGGCAGGTCGCGGTGACCCTCCCTGACGCGCGGGATCCGCTGCACTGGCACACCAACCACCTGCGCCGGCTGCCCGGGCTCGACGCGTCCGAGGACTCCGGTGCGGGCCGCAGCCTCGGCCTGTACGAGGAGAGCGTGGCGCGCGGTGCGGCGCTCTCCCGGCTCGCCGCGCCCGAACGGGAGCCGGACGCGCGGTGGTTCACCGAGGCGCTGACCGGGGCACCGCTGCCGGAGGGCGTGCACCGTACGGCGGCCGGCTCCGACCCGCTGATGACGCTGTGCACCGCGGTGGCCGAGCTCACCGGCGATCGGATCACCTTCCGGGGCGCGCACGGCGAGACGCGGCGGCTGCGGCTGTCGGCGTGCGCCCGCGGCGAATCCGTCCCCGCCTGACGACCGTCCCGCTCCACTTCCCGAACCGCTTCCCCCCTCCCCCATGGAGAGTTCCACATGGCCGACGCTTCCTCCGCTCCTCGTACGTACGACGAGCTGCTGGACGAGCTGCGGCGGCGCGGCTCCGCGCTCACCCGCTCGCAGCGGCTGCTCGCCGACCGGCTGATGGCCGACCCCGAGGGGGTGGCCTTCATGACGGTCTCCGAACTGGCCGCCGCCGTCGGCGTCAACGAGGCCACCGTCGTCCGCTTCGCGACCGGGCTCGGCCTGGAGGGCTACCCGGGCCTGACCCGGCTGTGCCGCGAACGGCTGCGCGAGCAGGCCCAGTTGCTGCGCCGGTACGAGAGCCTGGAACGGCTCGGCGCGGGCGAGGAGGACCTCGTGGAGCAGTCCGCCGCGCTGGACCGCGCGAACGTGGCCCGCACCTTCGCGCGCATCGCGCCCGCCGTGTGGGAGTCCGCCGTGGACGCGCTGGCCACGGCGCCGCGGGTGCACATCATGGGGCTGCGCAAGTGCCATGCGCCGGCGTATCTGCTCGGCTATCTGCTGCGGCTGCTGCGCGAGGAGGTGGTGACGCTGGGCGCCGGGGCGGGGACGCTCACCGATGAGCTGCGTACGGTGCGCGAGGGCGACTGCTTCGTGGCGATGTCCATCCACCGGTACGCGGCGGAGACAGTGCGGGCGGCGGAGTGGGCGCGGGGGCGGGGGGCGCGGTGTGTGGCGCTCACCGACAACCCGTCGTCGCCGCTGGCCGCGTCCGCCGACCAGGTCTTCTACGTGGACGCCGCGGGGCCGTCGGTGCTGCGCTCCCTCACCGCGTTCACGTCCCTGACGCAGGCGCTGTCCGCCGCGGTGGCGGCCCAACTGGGCCACGAGGCCCGCTCCTCGCTCCTCCAAGAGGAAACCTTGCTGAAGGAGTTCCACACCTACCACGACCCGGAATAACCCGGACCTCTTCCCGCACTGAGGTGTGGGGCGCTGCGCGCCGCGCCGCCTCCCTCCCCCCCCACTTAGGTGTGGGCGTGCGTTCCGCTGGGGCGGAACGGGCGGGCACACCGGAACCGCCAGCCGCGAGGCCGTCCCCACCCCGCACCCAACCCCGCGCTCGCCGCGGGCGCTCACGGGGCTGCGCCCCGGCCCCCGTCGGGTGGGTGGTGGCGTGGGGCGCGGGGGCTGCGGTCCGGTTGTGCCCACCCTCCCCCAAGCTCTCCGGCTTCGCTCCGAGCAGGGAGGTACCCCCCTCGCCCCAGCGGAACGACTGCCCACAACCTCCGAGCGCCCAAGCCGGGACCGTGGGCCACAACTGCGTACGGGTGCAGCAGCCCGCAACCTCGTGCGGGGCGGCGGGTGGGCAGAGCCCCCCGGCTTGACCGCCACCCACAACCTCGCGCGGGAGCGGGTGGGGGGGGCAGAGCCCCGGCCGGTTGGTCATGTTGTCGCGGTCAAGTCCCCCAGGGCCGTGCGCAGATGGGACAGCGCGTCGGACACCCACGGCAAAGACGTCGGGTCCTCCGCGTGCAAGGACGTCCAGCGCTGCTCCGCGCTGTCGCCGTACAGCAGGCTCGTGGCCACCCGCGCGCGCAAGCCCTCCGGCGCGTCGCCGAAAGACGCCCCGGGGAGCACGCCGACCCCGTACCGCGACAGCAACGCGTCCGCCAACTGCCGCCCCGTGGCGATCCCCTGCCGCTCCAGCGCAGGCCGGACCGGCTCGAAGTCGGGGTAGAGGTAGAAGCCCGCCTCCGGCGCCCGGCACCGCGCGCCCGCCGCGGTGAATTCGGCGTGCACCGCCCCCGCCACCGCCGCGTGCAGCGCACCCGACCGCGCGATGTGCGCGGTCACCTCCGGCGGGTCCTGGAGTACGTGCGCCGCGGCCGCCTGCTGAGGCGCGGCCAGGCTGGACCACACCTCACTGGCCACACCGGTGAGTTCGGCCCGCAGCCTGCGCCCCCACGCTCCGTCCGGCACCCGCGCGAAGCCGATCCGCCAGCCGCCCAGCGCCATGGACTTGCTGAGGCCGGTGGTGACCACGGTCCGCTCCGGGAGGTGATCGGAGGCGCGGGGCGCAGAGCCGGCCTCGCCGGAACGACCATCGCCGTGGACCAGCTCCGCGTAGATCTCGTCCGCGATCACCGCGAGCCCGTGCCGCGAGGCGATCGCGCACACCTCGCGCAGGTGGTCCGCGCGCGCCACCGTCCCGGTCGGGTTGTCCGGCACCGTCACCACCAGCACGCCGGGCTCGGCCCCCGCGGCCCGCGCCCGCGCCAACTCGCCCTCCAGCAGCGCGGGATCCGGCACGCCGCCCGCCTCCTCCGGCACCGGTACGCCGATGACCCGCTTCCCCGCGAGCGCGCTCTGCGCCGCGTAGCTGACCCACGCGGGGCGCGGCAGCACCACGTCGCCGGGTATGCACAGGAGCAGCGCGAACAGCAGCGCCTTGCTGCCCGGCGCGAAGAGGACCTGGTCGGGCCCGGTGGGCGTGCCCCGGCGCCCGAACCACCCCGCCGCCGCCTCGCGCGCCTCGGCCGAGCCGACGACCGCCCCGTAACCGTTCCGCTCCGCCGCCCCGGCCAGCGCCGCGGCGACCCCGGCGGGCACGGGCAGCCCCGCCTCGCCGAAGCCGAGGTGCAGTACGCGTTCGCCTGCCGCCCTGCGGGCCCGCAGGGTCTCGTCGATGGCCAAGGTCGCCGAATGCATGGTCACGGCGCCCACACTCCTCACGCTGCTCCGGTGCCGGGTGACGGCAGGCCGCGGGACCGGGCCACGCCGGCCGCAACCGGACCTGCCGCGGCCAGGCTATACGCAAGGGAAATTGCACAGCCCGGCCGGGGTGCAAGCGGAGCCGCAAGCAGGGCCCGCAAACGGAGCGGCCGCCACCCCTCGTACGGCGCCCACGAGCCCTCGTACGACCTACGAAAACGGGCTCAGCTCCCCCGCACCTCAAGGGAGTCGAGCAGCTCCTCCGTCGCCTCGGCGATGCGGTCGACCGCCGCGTCGAAGGCGGCCGCGTTGTGCGCGGCGGGCCGCCGGAAGCCGGAGATCTTGCGGACGTACTGCAGCGCCGCCGCGCGCACGTCCTCCTCGGTGACGGACTCGGCGTAGGGCGGCCTCAGGGTCTTGATGCTTCGGCACATGCCCCGAAGGTACGGCCGCGGGAGCCCGTGCGCGCCCGGTTCCTCCGTTCACCCGTTCGGCCTAATGCGGGGAGAGCCGCGTACACCTGCCGCCGGGTCCCGGAGGCCCGCGAGTACGGGGGCACGCTCGGCTCGTGGCGCACCGCGCGCCGCGCAGCCCGCCGCGCGGAAGACGGCGCGTGCGGAGCGCGGTTGCGGCGTCGCCCGAGGCGGAGCGTGATGGGTGCTGCGGGTGCCAAGCGACAGCGGCACAGTGCTGTCGGCGCTCACGGACAAGAGGAGTGGTCTGCATGACAACCGACGGTGAGCTGCAGGGCCTGACGGTGTACGACGACGAAGGCAGCCGGATCGGGAACGTCGGACAGGTCTATCTCGACGACCGGACCGGGCAGCCGGAGTGGGTGACCGTCAAGACGGGCCTCTTCGGCTCCAAGGAGAGCTTCGTACCGCTGGAGAACTGTCAGCGGCAGGGCGACGGCCTGCACATCCCGTACAGCAAGGAGACGGTCAAGGAGGCCCCGCGCATGGAGGCGGGCGAACACCTCGACCAGCCCGACGAGGCGCGGCTGTACTCCCACTACGGGATCGGCGGTACGTCGGGTACCGGCACCGGGAAGGACACCGGCGACACCTCCGGGCGCGGCGGGCGGCAGGACGCCATGAGCGGCGGCGACATGTCCGGCACGGCGACCGGGACCGCGGGCATGGCGGGCGCCGGCGCGGGTGCGGGCATGGGCGCGGCGGGCATGACGGGCCGCGGCGAGCGCGGAACCGGGCACGACGCGTCGATGCACGCCGACTCGATGCGCGGCACCTCGTCGAAGCACGACACCTCGATGCGCGGCACCTCGAAGGAGGGGACGGGCACGGGCTCCGCCGGCGACCAGAGCATGATCCGCTCCGAGGAGCAGTTGCGGGTCGGCACGGAGGAGCACGAGAGCGGCCACGCGCGGCTGCGGAAGTACGTGGTCACCGAGCACGTCACCACGACCGTCCCGGTCAGCCACGAGGAGGTCGAGGTCATCCGCGAGCCGATCCCGGAGAAGGACCGCGGCTCCTACGCGGGCGGCGACATCGGCGAGGCCGAGGTCGAGGTGGTCCTGCACGCCGAGGAGCCGCGGGTCAGCAAGGAGACCGTGGCCGTCGAGCGGGTCAGGCTGCAGACCGAGAAGGTCACCGAGCAGCAGGAGGTCTCGGCCGACGTGCAGAAGGAGCAGGTCGACTACGAGAACGACGCTGAGCGGAAGGGCAAGGGCCGCCAGCAGTAGCGCCGCACCGCCGGCACCGGCCCCCGTACGGGCGCGTCGACTCCACTTCCCCTTGCGGGAGTCGGCGCGCCCTTACGACGGCCCCGGACGGCCTCCGTGCCCCGCGCCCGGCTCAACGCCCCGGCTACAGCGCTCCGTCCAGCATCCCGGTCACCCAGTCGTGGAACGCCCTGATGTGGTGCTCGCTGGGGACGAGGACGCCGCCGTGCCGGTAGGCGCGGGAGGCCATCGCGGGCTGGGTACGCTCGCACGCGTCGAAGTCCTGCGTGTTGACCCGGTGGAAGAGCTCGGCCGAGCGCTCGATGTCGGCGCCGGACTCGATCACCTCGGGCGCGTACAGCCAGTCGCACTCGACGACCGTGCGGTCGTGCGCCATCGGGAACATCCGGTGCACGATCACGTGGTCCGGCACCAGGTTCACGAAGACCTGCGGCTTGACCGTCATCGCGTAGTACCGCCGGTCCTGGTCCTCCGCGAGCTCGGGCAGCCGCGCGAAGCCCGGGCTCCCGTCCACCGTGAAGCCCGAGGTCTCCTCGGAGAAGGCCGCGCCGTGGCCCACGTAATATTGCGCCGCGAGACCGTTCGCGAACTCCGGGAGCACCTCGGTGAGTTCGGGGTGGATGGTGGCGCAGTGGTAGCACTCCATGAAGTTCTCGACGATGAGCTTCCAGTTGGCCGCCACGTCGTACGTGGTGCGCCTGCCCAGCGCCAGGCCCTCGGTGCGGTAGCGCTCGATGGAGGCGGCGTCGCCGAGCCGTTCGACGGCCGCGCCGATCACGGTCTCCTCGAACGAGGGCGGATCGGCCGACAGGCACACCCAGGCGTAGCCCAGCCACTCGCGCAGCGACACGGCGCGCAGCCCGTATTCATCCCGGTCCACGTCGGGCATGCCGCCGAGGTTGGGCGCGGCGGCGAGCCGTCCGTCCAGGTCGTACGTCCACGCGTGGTAGGGGCACTGGAGCGCGCGCCGCACCTGACCGCTCTCCTCGGTGCACAGACGCGCGCCGCGGTGCCGGCACACGTTGAGGAACGCGCGCAGCTCGCCCTTCCTGTTGCGGGTGACCAGCACGCTCTCGCGGCCGACCTGAACGGTGCGGAAGGCGCCGGGAGTTGCCAGGTCGGCCGAGCGCACGGCGCAGAACCAGAGCGATTCGAAGATCTTCTCCTGCTCCTGCCGGAAGACCTCGGGGTCGGTGTAGCAGTGTCCGGGGAGGGTGGCGATGAGGCTGGTGGCCTCGGGCGTCATGGTCATGGGCGCGCTCCGTGCAGCAGGTGGGCCGAGGGGGATGCGGAGGAGGATGCGGGGAGGGTCGCGGAGGGACGGCGCGGGTCGAAGAGGCCGATGGGGTGCCCCGTACTGCCGGTCAGCGCGAGATCGGCGGCGATCTCCCCCACCACCGGCGCGAACTTGAAGCCGTGCCCGGAGAACCCGCAGGCCACGACCGTGGTCCCGGGATACTCCGGATGCGGCCCGAGCACGAAGTTCTGGTCGGGGCTGGTGGTATACATGCACGCCACCGACTTCAGGTGCTCCCCCGGCAGCGTGGGGATCCGCGCGGCCAAGTGCTCCGCCATGTCCGCCACTTCGTCCGGGTGCACCGTGCGGTCGAGGGTGTCCGGGGTGCACACGGTGCCGCGCCGGAAGAAGGCCACCTTGGCCCCTCCCGAGGGACCGTCCAGCGCGGGGAAGCCGTACATCTGGACGCCCTCGGTGTCCTCCCACAGATAGACCGGGTGCGTCGCGGGGTCGTAGGGCCCGGTGCCCCCGCTGGGCCGGAACCAGTGCATGAGCTGCCGCTCGACGGTGAACGGCACGCCCAGGTCGTCGAGCAGGCCCGGGGCCCAGGCCCCGGGGCAGATCACGAGCCGGCCCGCCGTGTAGGTGTCCTGGGTGGTGTGCACGCGTACACCGGTGCCGCCGGGCAGTTCCTCCCAGCGGATCACCGGCTCCTCGAAGTGCAGGTCGGCGCCGCCGCGCAGGGCCAGTTGGAGCTGCGCCGCGACGGTGTTCTCGGGGCGCAGGAACCCGGCGCGTGCCTCGTACAGCGCCACCTCGTCCTCGCGCGGGGTCAGGGTCGGGAAGCGGCGGCGCACCTCGGCGGCGTCCAGCGTCTCGTGCGGCAGCTCCCACTTCCGCGCCGAGCGCAGGCTGCCGGAGACGGCGCGGCTCTCCGGGCGGCCGATCATGATGCCGCCGCACAGCGTGGCGATGTCCCGGCCGGTGTCCCGCTCCAGCTCCCCGTACAGCTCGTACGCGCGCAGCAGCAGCGGTACGTAGGCCGGATCCTCGAAGTACGCCTGCCGGGTCAGGCGCGAACCGCCGTGGCTGGAGCCGCGGTCGTGCACCGGGCCGTGCCGCTCCAGGCCCAGCACCCGCGCGCCGCGCGCGCTCAGATGGTGGGCGGCGGCGCTGCCCATGCCGCCGAGGCCGATGACGATCACGTCATGGAGAGGAGCCATGGATGCCTCCCGAGGTGGTGCTGCGACGTGTGGGGCTCAGCGGCGGATGCGGGTCATCCGCGGGTCGAACAGCGGCTCCTCGGCGACGGTCGCGGGGACCTTCTCGCCGAAGTACTCGATGTGCACGGGCGTGCCCGGTACGGAAGCGGACGCGGGCAGCCAGGCGTAGGCCACGCAGCGGCCGAGGGTGTAGCCGTAGGCGGCGCTGGTGACGTAGCCCGCGGACTCCCCGTCCACGAACACCGGCTCGTTGCCCAGCACGATCGCGGCCGGGTCGTCGGCGGTGAGGCAGGTCAGGCGGCGCTCCGCGGTCTCCTGGGAGCGGCCGGCGATCGCCTCGCGGCCGACGAAGGAGCCCTTGTCGGGGCGCACCGCGAAGGCGAGCCCGGCCTCGTACGGATCGTGCTCGGTGGTCATGTCGGCGCCCCAGGCGCGGTAACCCTTCTCCAGGCGCAGCGAGTTGAAGGCGCTGCGGCCTCCCGCCACGATCCCGTGCGGCCGCCCGGCCTCCCACAGCGTGTCCCAGAGCCGGAGCCCCAGGTCGGCGGTGGTGTAGAGCTCCCATCCGAGCTCGCCGACATAGCTCACGCGCAGCGCGGTGACCGGGACGTGTCCGATGTGCGCGCGCTTGGCCCTGAAGAAGCCGAAGCCCTCGTGCGAGAAGTCCTCGCGGGTGAGCGGCTGCACCACATCCCGCGCCCGCGGCCCCCACACACCGACGCAGCAGGTGCCCGCGGTGATGTCGCGCACCTGCACGCCGGGCGGCGCGTTGCGGACCAGCCAGTCGAGGTCGGCGGGGCTGTTGGCGCCGACCTGGAAGTGGTTCAGGCCGAGCCGCGCGACGGTCAGGTCGCTGCGGATGCCGCCCGCGGGGTCGAGCAGCAGCGTGTAGGTGACCGAACCGACCCTCTTGGCGAGCTGATTGGTCGTCATGAACTGGAGGAAGTCCAGCGACCCGGGCCCGCTGACCTCCAGCCTGCGCAGCGGCGTCATGTCGTACAGCGCCACCCGCTCCCGCGTGGCCAGCGCCTCGGCCGCCGCGACCGGCGACCAGTAGCGCGCCGACCACGCGTCACGCTCGGGGAGTTCCAGTCCGTGCGCGAGCGGCGCGTTGGCCTCGTACCAGTGCGGGCGCTCCCAGCCTCCCGCCTCCAGGAAGAACGCGCCGAGCTCCCGCTGCCGCGGATAGAAGGGGCTGGTACGCAGCGGGCGCGGCTCCTCCATGGGCTGGAGGGGGTGGATCACGTCGTAGACCTCGGTGAAGTTCCGCGCGCCGCGCTCCTCGACGTACGCGGGCGAGCGCTGGGCCTCCTCGAAGCGGTGCAGGTCGCAGCCGTGGATGTCGGTGGTGCTGCGCCCGTCGGTCATCAGCTCGGCGACCGCGCGCGCCGCTCCGGCCGAGTGCGTGACCCACACGGCCTCGGCGAGCCAGAAGCCGCGCAGCGCGCGGGACTCGCCCAGCACCGGATTGCCGTCGGGGGTGAAGGAGAAGACCCCGTTGAAGCCGTCGGCGACCCGCGAACCCGCCAGCGCGGGCAGCAGCTTGACGCTGTCGTCCCAGCTCGGCGCGAAGTCCTCCTTGGTGAAGGGCAGCGAGGACGGCATGACCTCGCTGTCGTCGTAGGAGGGCACGGCGAACGGGTCGACGGGCAGCGGCCGGTGCGCGTACGTCCCGATGCCCAGGCACTCGGCGCCCGGAGTCAGGTGCTCCCGGTAATAGAGGTCCCGGTCCTGGAAGCGCAGGATCGGCCGCCGCGCCTCCTTGAGCCCGTCGCCCCTGCCGTCCAGCGCGGGCAGCGGCGCGGTGGTCGCGTACTGGTGCGCCAGCGGCAGCAGCGGTACGTCCACCCCGGCCATCCGCCCGATGACCGGGCCCCAGAAACCGGCGGCGGAGACCACGTGATCGGCGGGGAACGTGCCCCGGTCGGTCACCACTCCGGTGACCCGCCCGTCCTCGCGCTCGATCCCGGTGACCGTGTGCCGCTCCAGAAAGCGCGCCCCGCGGGCGGCCGAACGTTCCATCTGCGCGCGGCAGGCGGGCACGGCGCGGGCCAGCCCGTCGTCGGGGGTGTGCAGTCCGCCGAGCACGACGTCGGGGTCGAGCATCGGCCACAGCTCGTGGCACCGGCGCGGGCCCACGAGTTCGGCACTGATCCCCCAGGAGGCGGCGAGCCCCGCCTTGCGGTGCAGGTCGGCCCAGCGCGCCTCGGTGGTGGCGACCTCGAGCCCTCCGACGGGGAGGAAGCAGGAACGGCCGTCCGCCTGAAGGGAGCTCAGCTTCTGCACCGTATAGATCGCGAGGTCGGTCATGGTCTTGCAGGCGTTGGTACGGAAGACCAGGCCCGGGGCGTGCGAGGTGGAGCCGCCCGGCGCGGGCAGCGGCCCCTGCTCCAGGACGGTGACCTCGCGCCAGCCGCGCTCGGTGAGCTCGTCGGCGAGGGAGCAGCCGACGATGCCGGCGCCGATGATGACGACCTTCTCGCGGGTGGCAGACATACCGCTCCTCCTGAGAAACGGGGGCTCTTCTGCTGAGGTGCTGCCGAGCGGACGGCGCCGGTGCGGACGCCGGTGTCTGTAGGTGCTGGTGGAGGAGCGTGCGGGGGCTGCGGCCGACAGTTCTTCCAGAGGCTGGAGTTCAGGGACCGGGCCTCAGAGGACGACGACGGAGCGCAGCACCTCGCCGCGCTGCATCGAGGCGAAGGCGGACTCCACCTCGTGCAGGGAGATCTTCTCGGTGACGAAGGCGCGGAGATCGAGCTTGCCGTTGAGATAGCGGTCGATCAGCACGGGGAAGTCCCTGCTGGGCAGGCAGTCCCCGTACCAGGACGGCTTGATGGCGCCGCCCCGCGCGAACACGTCGGCGAGCGGCAGGTCCAGGCGCGCGCCGTGCCCCGGCACGCCGACCTGGACGAGCACTCCGGCGAGGTCGCGCATGTAGAAGGCCTGGCGGAAGGTCTCCGGGCGGCCCACGGCGTCGATCACCACATCGGCCCCGTAGCCCCCGGTGAGCTCCCGCACGGTGTCCACGGGGTCGCCCCCGAGGGCCGTCACCGCGCGGGAGTTGACGGTGTGGGTGGCGCCGAAGCGGGAGGTCAGGTCCAGCTTGGCGTCGTCGATGTCCACGGCGATCACCCGTCGGGCCCCGGAGTGCGCCGCGCCGGCGATCGCCGCGTTGCCGACCCCGCCGCAGCCGATGACCACGACGGTGTCGCCGTTGCCGACCTCTCCGGTGTGCGCGGCCGCGCCGTAGCCGGCCATCACGCCGCAGCCGACGAGCCCGGCCGCCTCGGGCCGCGCCGCGGGATCGACCCGCACCGCCTGGCCCTCGGCCACCAGGGTCTTCTCGGCGAAGGCGCCCACGCCGAGCGCCGGGGTGAGCGGGGTGCCGTCCACGAGGGTCATGGGCTGCGCGGCGTTGCGGCTCTCGAAGCAGTACCACGGGCGGCCGCGGCGGCAGGAGCGGCAGCTTCCGCAGGGGGCGCGCCACGCGAGCACCACGAAGTCGCCGGCCCGGAGCGTGTCCACGCCGGGCCCCGTGGCCTCGATGATTCCGGACGCCTCATGGCCGAGCAGAAAGGGGAAGTCGTCGTTGATCTCGCCGTCCCGATAGTGCAGATCGGTGTGGCAGACTCCGCACGCCTGGACGGAGACCAGCACTTCCCCGGGACCCGGATCGGGAACGGTGATCGTCTGGACCTCGACCGGAGCGTCCCTCTTGGCAGCGATGACAGCACGAACGTCGTAAGGCATGCCTGCACCTCTCGCTGTTGCGCACTGCACGACCAGTTGCGCTATGAGAGACATCGTGAAGAGCACCCAGGGTCACCGTCAAGAGCTGTGGGTTAACCCGGTGTAAGAACGCGTTCCGCACGCGCCGACGTGGGGAAACGGCGGAGGAAGGGCGCGGATGACGGCGCGTCGGGAGAACGGCCCCGCACACGGAACCGGGGCCGGAGGAACACCCTCCGGCCCCGGCCCGGGAGAACGCGGGAACGTCAGAACGCGTAGCCCATGCGCCGCGAGAGCTTCTCGGCCGCCGCCATGGTGCGCTTCGCCAGATGCGGCAGCCGCTCCTCGTCCAGCCTGTACGCGGGACCCGACACGCTGATCGCGCCGATCACCGCGCCGTCGTGCCCGTACACCGGCGCGGCGACCGCGTGCAGTCCGACCTCCAACTCCTCGACGGCGACCGCGAATCCGCGCTCGACCACGACGGCCAGCTCCTCGCGCAGATCGTTCGCCGAGGTGACGGTGCGTTCGGTGAAGCGCGGCAGCTTGCGGCCCAGCACACGGTCCTGCACCGAGGACGGCTCGTACGCGAGCAGCGTCTTGCCGCTGGACGTCGCGTGCAGCGGCGTGCGCCGGCCGAACCAGTTCTGCGCCGTGACCGACGAAGGGCCTCTGGCCTGCATGATGTTGACGGCCGCGTCGTCGTCGAGCACCGCGATGTTGGCGGTCTCGCCCAGCTCCTCGGCGAGCTCCCTGCACACCGGCGCCCCGGCCTGCGAGATGTCCAGCCGTACGGCGGCCGCCCCGGCGAGCCGCAGGATCCCGGCTCCCAGGTAGTACTTGCCGCGGTCCTGCTCCTGGGCGATCAGCCCTCGGCTCTCCAGCACGCCGATCAGGCGGAACGCGGTGGACTTGTGGACTCCCAGCTCTTCGGCGACTTCGGTGACGCCCGCCTCACCCCGTTGGGCGAGTATCTCCAGAACGCTCACCGCGCGGTCCACCGACTGCACAGAACCAGCAGATCCTCGCGTCGCCTTCTCCTCCGTGCCCGTGCCGTCCTCCGTCTTGTTGCTCATACGTCAGTTCTCACCACCCGGCGGCCTGGTGAGGGCCGATATCACTCGGAGAGCGCTTGACGCGCACTCTCCCTATATGGATTCTGTTGCGCATCGCGCATCGGTGCGCGCCATACGAAACTCAATGATACTGAGGAGTATGAGGGGGCCCAATGATTCCCGCCTGCCACCTCGATGACCTGCCTGCGGGCGAGTCCGTACGTATCGCCACCGAACCTCCGATCGCCGTCTTCAACGCCGACGGCGAGGTGTATGCCGTCGACGACACCTGCACCCACCAGGACGCCTCGCTCTCGGAGGGCTGGCTGGAAGGCTGTCTGGTCGAATGCCCGCTGCACGCGGCTTCATTCGATCTCCGTACCGGCGCCCCCACCTGCCTGCCTGCCCGCCGGCCGGTGCGCACCCATCCCGTGACCGTGGAAGACGGCTGGATCTACGTCCACCAATTCGCCCAGGAAGGCTCAGCCGCATGAGGACCGTCACCATCGTCGGCGCCTCGCTGGCTGGACTATACGCCGCCACCGCGCTGCGCTCCCAGGGCTACGACGGGCGGCTGGTGATCGTGGGAGACGAGCGGCACGCTCCCTACGACCGGCCGCCGCTGTCCAAGAACTTCCTGACCGGCGCCGCCGTCGAGCACCAACTCGCCCTGGCGGACGCGCAGGACACCGACGAGCTCGCGGCCGAATGGCTGCTGGGCACGCGCGCCCGCGCGCTCGACCCCGCGGGGGGAGCCGTCCACCTGGAGGACGGCTCAGCCGTGCCGACCGACGGCGTGGTCATCGCCACCGGCGCGAGCCCGCGCACCCTGCCCGGGCCGCGGCTGGCCGGGGTGCACACCCTGCGCACCCTCAACGACGCGTACGCCCTCAAGGCGAGCCTGTCGCGGGGCCAGGCGCGGGTCGTGGTGATCGGCGCGGGCTTCATCGGGGCCGAAGTGGCCAGCTCCTGCAGCTCGTTGGGCCACCATGTGACCGTGATCGAGGCGGCGCGGCAGCCGCTGTCGCCGCAGCTCGGCGAGGAGATGGCCGGGCACTGCACGGCGCTGCACGCGGATCACGGCGTCACGCTCCTCACCGGTACGGGAGTCGCCGCGCTGCACGGCGACGGCTCCGGGCCCGGCGGCGCGGGCGGCCGGGTGGCCTGGGTGGAGCTGGACAACGGGCGGATGCTGCCCGCCGACGTGGTGGTGGTCGGCATCGGCGTACGGCCCAACACCGACTGGCTGGAGGGCTCGGGGCTCACCGTCGAGGACGGGGTGCTGTGCGACGCGGGCTGCGTGACGGCGCTGCCGAACGTGGTGGCCGTCGGCGATGTGGCCCGGGTCAGCGGGGTGCGCAGCGAGCACTGGACCAGCGCCTCGCAGCAGCCGGAGACGGCGGTGCGGAATCTGCTGGCGGGCGGGACGGTGGAGACCCACAGCGGGCTCCCCTACTTCTGGTCGGACCAGTACGGCGTGCGCATCCAGTTCGCCGGGCGGCGGGAGTCCGGCGACCAGGTGCGGGTGGTCGAGGGATCCCCGGACGACCGCAGCTTCCTCGCGGTGTACGAGCGCGAGGAGCGGACCACGGCGGTGCTCGCGCTCAACAGGCCGCGCCCCTTCACGCGGTTGCGGCGGCAACTGGCCGGGGCCGCGCTGCCGGCCACGGCCTGAGCTGTCGGCTCCGGCCTGAGGGAAGCGGCCTGACGGGCGGTCCGGGAGCGGGGCGGGGCCGGGGCGGCGTACCGCCTCAGCCCGCCTCGCGCTCCCGGTAGCCGTTCTCGTACTCCTCGGCGATGCGCTGGACGGCGGCCTCCTCCTCGGAGGCCGCCGTCTCGCCGCTGCCGTCGTCGGAGGCGATCAACTCGCTCTCCTCGTCCGCCTCCAGGCCCTCGTCGGGCGAGACCAGATGGCCGGCCCGCACCCGCGCCGCCTCCTCGCGGTCGCCCTCGGGATCGGTCCACTCCGGGTCCAGCGGCTCGCCGTCGGGGGTCCATCCGTCGTCGGCGCCGTCGCCGTCCGGCACCACGACGTCCGGCTCCTCCTCGGCGAGGTGCTGGTCCAGCGATTCGCCGCGTTCCCGCTCGGCGGCGGTGTCGCCGTAGTGCTCCGCGCCGAGCGGCCGGTCGGGTGGCGCATAGCCCAGGTCGTAGGGGTCCTGGGGTGCGCCGAGACTGTCGGTGAGGAGGGTGTCCTCGGCATCCAGCAGTCCCTCGTCGTCCTGCACCTCGGACCCGTCGGGCTGGTAGACCTCGTCCCCGAACACTGAGTCGCCGTCCACGTCCGCCTCCAGGGTCTCCTTCACTCCAGGGTGCCAGTCCGCGGCCGTGCTCGCGGTCCGGGGCCCGGGCCGCGCGGAGGGCGGGGCGCTGCGGGAGCCCGCGCCGGGGCCGGAGCGCGGGTCAGCCGGCCGCCGAACCCGCCGGGCTGCGGTCGGCGGGCACCGCGTCCCACTGGCTCCTGTCCGTGGGGTACCAGCGGTCGCCGCGCTGCTCGGCCAGCCCGTAACGGGCCAGCCCCGACAGATGCTTGCGCACGGTCGCGGGGGTGTAGCCCGCGCTGCCGCTGAGCTCCTCGGCCGTGCTGCCGCCTTCGCCGCTCTCGCCCAGCGCCTCCCACGTACGGGCCGCCGTCCTGCCCAGTCCCCCTTCCTTGGCGGGGCTGGTGAAGACGGGCGCGTACTGCTCACCGCCGGAGGCGGCCCCGGCGGCCGTCCCGGCGGCGGCTCCTGCGGGGGCGGCTTCGGCCTTGGTGCGCTCGCCCGGGGCGCCCTGCGCCGGTGTCGTGGAGGAGGCCGGTTTCGTGGCCTGGGCCGGTGTCGTGTCCCGGGCCGTGGCCTGCGCCTTCGCCGTGCCCGGGGGTGCCGGGCGCTCTCCGCCGCCCGCGTGGGCGGGGGCCGGTGCCGTGGTGGCCGGTGCCGTGGTGGCCTGTGCCGTGGTGGCCTGTGCCGTGGTGGCCTGTGCCGTGGTGGCCTGTGCCGTGGTGGCCGCGGTCCGCTCCGGCTCGCGCGCGCGTTCGCGTCCGGGGCCTGCCGGGCGGGGCGTGCGGTTCACCGTGCGGTGCTTCCGTCCCTTCTGCCGCTTGCTCATCGCGTCGTGCCTCCATCTGTGTCGTGCGTTCGGTTTTCGATCTCTCCTGTGCCAACGAGGGGGCGCGGCGGCGGGCGTTCCGCCAATCGGGCTGTCGCGACTCCTCCGTACGCGTGCCGCACGTCCGCCCGAGGGCCGCGGGGGCGGGCGTACGGGCCGGTGCGGGGCCATTTCGCGACCCCTTGCCGGAGGAGGCGGGAGGCCATACGTTCGCGAATCCGTACGGTCCCGGCCGCTACCAGCGTGGAGGCGTCGAAGATGACCGGACACGAACCGGCCGCCGAGCCCGCGGGCCCCGAGGAGGCCGGGGTACCCGCGGCGGACGGCGGGGAACACCACGGGGGTCACCGCTCCCCCGTGACCGCCGAGTTCATCGCCGACTGGCGGAACGCCGCGTACGGCTGCTTCTCCTCGGGGCACAAGTTCTGCCGCGAGGTGTGCCCCGTGATGCAGGTGACGCGGAACGAGTCCTGGACGCCCACGGCCTTCCACGCCGACGTGGTGGCGATGGAGCAGGGCGAGCTGTCCGTGGAGGACGTCGCCGAGGACTTCGTGAACTGCACCCAGTGCGGCGCCTGCGAACTGCGCTGCCCCAACACCCTCTTCACCGGCGACTTCTACCGCTTCCGCACGCGCACCGTCGACCTCGTCAAGCAGATGCGGGCGCTCGCCGTGGACGAGGGGGTGCACCAGCCCGGATACCGGCGCTGGAACGCGCTCACGGAGCAGCGCTCCCACGAGCCCGTGCTCGGCGACGTACCCGTGGACCAGGCGCACGTACGGGACTGGGCCGCGGGGCTCGGCCTTCCCGTCGGCGGCGAGACCGTGCTGTTCGTGGACTGCGAGGCGGCGTTCTTCCGTACGTCGGTGCCGCGGGCGGTGGCCCAGGTGCTGCAACTCGCGGGCGTGGACTTCGGGTTGATGCGCGAGCAGTGGTGCTGCGGCGGGCCCGCGGCGGAGATGGGGTACCGGGACCAGGCGCGGCGGTTCGCCGAGCACAACCTCGCGGACTGGCGGGCGAGCGGCACGCGGCGCGTCCTGGTGCTGGACCCGCATGACTACGTGACATTTACAGAGGACTACGCGGCCTACTTCGGCGAGGACTTCGACATCGAGGTGGTGCTGGTGGTGGAGCTGCTCGCCGAATTGATCGCGGACGGGACCCTCACCCCGAGCGTGCCGGTCGAGCGCACCGTGACCTACCACGATCCGTGCCGCCTCAATAAGCGGAAGGGCGTGTGGGAGGAGCCGCGCGCGATCCTGCGGGCGATCCCGGGGCTGGCCTTCCGCGATGTGGACCGGGTGACGCAGTGGTCGTACTGCTCGGGCGCGGGCGGCGGACTGCCGGTCGAGAAGCCGGAGTTGACCGCCCGGATCAGTGCCTCGCGCATGGAGAAGGCCGCCGAGCTGGAGGTGGACACGCTGGTCTCGGCCTGCCCCTGGTCGGAGCGGCCGCTGTCGGAGGCGGGGGCCGAGCGCGCGATCGACGTGGTGGACCTGCACGAACTGCTCGCGGAGTCGCTGGGCATCGAGGCCGGCGGGAGCACGGGAGGGGGTGCGCGATGACCGCCGCGCCGCAGCTCTCCGACCGCGTGCTGGCCGAGCTGACCTGCGTACTCGGCGGGGAACACGTGCTGACCTCGAAGACCGCGCGAATGAACCGGGCCAGGGTGCCCGCGCCCTTCCCCGTACACAGGTGGCGGGAGCGTGTGCCGGATCTGGTGGTGCTGCCGGGGTCGGGCGAGGAGGTCGCCGAGGTCGTGCGGATCGCGAACGCGCACCGCATCCCGATCGTGCCGCGGGACGGCGGCACGGGGCTCACCGACGGCGCTGTGCCCGAGCGCCGCGGCATCGTGGTGGACGTCAAGCGGATGAACGCGGTCGAGGAGATCGACACCGACAACCGCACGTGCACGGTGGGCACCGGCATCAGCATGCTCAAGCTGAACGAGGTGCTGGCGCCGCACGGCCTCATCTATCCCGACGACCCGGCGTCCTACCCGTGTTCGCTGGTCGGCGGGCGGATCGGGACGAGCGGGTGGTCGCTGGTGGGGTCGCGGTACGGGCACTCCAGGGACCTGGTGCTGAGCTTCGAACTGGTCCTGCCCACCGGGAAGTTGATCCGGGTCGGCGACGGCGGCGGCGCCAAGGTGTCCAAGAGCTCCAGCGGCTACCAGCTCAAGCACCTGTTCATGGGCCACCAGGGCACGCTCGGGATCGCGACCCGCGCGACGCTGAAGCTGTATCCGAAACCCGAGGCCGAATTCTCGCCATTCTGGGCGTTCGCCGACTACGACGCGGCGCACCGCTGCGTACAGCGGCTGGCGCACGCCGGGGTGGCGACCTTCGCGGGAGCGGTGCTCTTCGACGAGTGGAAGGTGGACTACCTGCGCCGGGACGACGAGGCGTACATCCCGCAGCCGGCCGACGTGAAGGCCCTGGTGTGCGCGGTCGCCTACGGGAACGAGGACGAAGTACGCGCAGGTGGGCGCCGGTTGATGCGCACCGCGCGGGACGCGGGCGCCCGCTATCTGGGCGACGAGATCTCGCAGGGCGACTGGGCGGCACGGCACGACCGCTACGCGACGCCGCTGCACGGCCGCACGCGCGAGGGCCAGGTGGTCCCGATGAGCTGGCACTGCGAGGACGCGGCGATCAACTGGACACGGCTGCCCGCGGTACGCCGCGAGTGGCACGGGATCGTACGGAGGCTCCGCGAGCGGCACGGGATCTTCGACGACTGGGGCATGTTCTGCTACACCAGCGCGGACACCGGCGTCGACTATCTGACCGAGATCGACGTCGGCATCTGGGAGCAGGAGCTGGACGACGCGGCGTGGGCCGCGTGGGTGGAGGCCAAGCGCGAGATCGCCGCCGTCGCCCTCGCGCACGGCGGCTCCATCTCCGCGTGCCACGGCTCCTGCCGCGAGGGCGAGGTGGACCTCGTACCCCTCGAACTGGGCGGCGGCTACGACGTGATGCTCGGCGTGAAGCGCGCGCTGGACCCGAACGGCATCATGAACCCGGGCAAGTACGGGCTGGACCGCGCGTACGAGGAGGGGGAGGCATGATGAGCGGCTATCGGTACGAGGACGAGCACACCCCTCCGCCCGCGCGGCGTGCCAGCGAGGTCGCGGTGGAGCGCTTCCCGCACCTCTTCGAGGTGGACCCGCGGCTGATGACGGTGCACGTGGCCCAGCAGGTCTTCCCCAACTGGGACACGCTCCGGATCGCCGCAAGCCGGGCCGGCCACCTGGAGTGGATGCACCGGCACTGGGCAGCGCGGGTGATCTCGGGGCAAGAGCTCCTGGACGGGCTCGACGCGCCGGACGGCCCCGCCCCGCAGGACCCTGGCGCTACTCCGGGTCCTGCGGCGCGGGAAGGCTGATGGCGATCTCGAAGCCGCCGTCGGGGCGCGGGCCCGAGGTCATGGTGCCCCCGGCGAGGCGCACCCGTTCGCCGAGCCCGATGAGGCCGTGGCCGCCGCTGGGCAGCAGGGGCTCCCCGGCACTCTTGGGCCCGGGGCGCGAGTTGGCCACGGTCACCCGCAGCTCCCCCACCCCGTAGTCGAGCCGCACCTGCGCGTCGGAACCCGGCGCGTGCTTGTGCACGTTGGTGAGCCCCTCCTGCACCACCCGGTGCGCGGCGCGCTCGGCGGGGTCGGGCAGCGCCCGGGGCTCGCCCTCGACCAGCAGCTCGGCGTGCAGTCCCGCGGCGCGCGAGGAGTCCACCATCGCGGCGACGCGGTCCCGCAGCGTCTGGGGCGCGTCGGCCTCCTCGCCCTTGTCCTCTCCCGGCGTGCTGCGCAACACCCCGATCATCTCGCGCAGTTCGTCGAGCGCCTGGCGCCCGGCCGTGCGGATGGTGGCCGCCGCCTCCTTCGTGGTGTCCGGGTCGTGCGCGATCGCCTCCAGCGCGTTGGCGTGCACGACCATGAGGCTCACCTGGTGGGAGACCACGTCGTGCATCTCCCCCGCGATGCGCGTGCGCTCCTCGACCCGCGCCGCCTCGGCGAGCAGGAGCTGCTCGCGCTCGGCCCGTTCGGCGCGCTCCACGAGCCCGGCGAGCACGGCGCGCCTGGCCCCCACGTACAGGCCGATCACCAGGGGCAGCAGCACCTGGACGGCGAAGCCGAACATGACCCAGTTGAAGAAGACGCCGAGCGTGAGGTGTGTGAAGTAGCCCCACGGCGCGAAGGCCAGCAGGCCCAGGCCCGCCGTGCCCCAGGTGACCAGGCGGTTGCGCGGTCCGCGGTAGGCGCCGACCGCGTAGAAGGCGAAGAGCGGGCTGAACAACGTGGAGTGCAGCAGGTGGCCGCCCATCGCCACCACCGCGACGCCGCCGGGCCAGCGGCGCCTGGCGAGCAGCGCGAGCGCGAGGACGGCCGCGAGCACATGGTTCATCCACGGCGTGCCGAAGGGCCCCATCATCGGGTTCTTCACGCTGCTGGTCACCGCGAGGAACACCTCAACGGCCGTCACCAGCACGTCCGAGACCACCGGGCGGCGCAGCCACCGCCAGGCGCGGCGCGCCCAGAGGGGTGCGCCGCCCGCGGCGGTCCGGCCCGTCACCTGGCGGTGCTCCGCCGGGTGTCCCGCCAGGTGCGCGGGGCCCGTGCCCGCTGCCGTTCTCGCGCCGTCCGCGCTGCTCTTGTCGATCACCCCTACGAGGGTAGGCAACCCGGCGGCGGTCTCCGCCCCCGCCCGGCCTCCCGGCGGGGGCGCACCGTGCGGAACCCCCGCCGGAGGACCCTTCACACGCTGCGGTCGATCAGGAAGGGCAGCAGCGCCTGCACGTCCTGAACCGCCGCGCGCTCCAGGGGCAGCGCGGCGAGGCAGCCGCGCGCCGCGTCGAGCTGGGCCCGCGCCTCGCGCAGCGCCGCGGTGCGGCCGCCGGCCTCCTCGACGAGCCCCGCTGCGGTGCGCGCTGCGGTGGCGTCCAGCGGCTGCGCGGAACCGAGCAGCGTGCCGAGCCGCTGCGCCGCAGGGCCCCCGTCCTCCAGCGCGCTGAGCACCGGATAGGTCTTCTTGGCCTGCCGCAGGTCGTTGTGCACGGGCTTGCCCGTGGCCGCCGGGTCGCCCCAGATCCCGAGCAGGTCGTCGACCGCCTGGAACGCGATCCCCAAGTGCCGCCCCGCGCTGTCGAGTCCGTCGGCGACGGAGGCGGGCGCCCCGGCGAGCACGGCGCCGAGCGCCATGGCGGAACCGAGGAGGGCGCCGGTCTTGTTCTCCGCCATCGTGCGGTACTCCCCCGGGCTCACCGCCTCGGGGCCCCTCCACGGGCGGCTCTCGAAGAGCAGGTCGTCGGACTGGCCGCGCACCAGGTCGCCGAGCGCGGCGGCGAGCCGGCGGACCGCGGCGCCGCCCTGTGTGCCGGGCGTCTCCGCGAGCAGCTCGACGGCCTGCGCGAACAGCGCGTCGCCCGCCAGCACGGCGGGCCCCGTGCCGTACGCCTTCCAGGCCGTGGGCCGCTGCCTGCGCATCTCGTCGCCGTCCATGACGTCGTCGTGCAACAGCGAGAAGAGATGGACGAGTTCGACGGCGACGGCAGCGGGGACGCCGGTGTCGCCGGGTGCCCCGGCCGCCTCGGCGCCGAGCACCGCGAGCGCCTGGCGCACGCCCTTGCCCTCGGCACGCGGCCCCGGCTCCGGGGTGCCGCCGACCGCGCACCAACCCAGCGAATAGGCGGTCATCTCGCCGGGATACGGGTGCACCCGCCGCACCGCCTCGGCCAGCGCCGGCCGTACGAGGTCACGGCACCGCTCCAGCACCTCGGGGGCGTCGGGTCGTGCGTCGGCTCGTGCGTCGGGCTGATGGGGGCGGTGCGGCGCGGCGGTCTGGGGCGCGCCGGTCTGGGGCGCCGCGTCCGCGAGGGGCGGGTTCGTCGTCTCGGAGGGCGCGGTCATCGCATCGCTCCCACGGGCTCGGCGTGCGCCTCGGCCGGCATCTCCGGGTGCTTCGGCTTCGCGTCGGAGGCAGCCTCCTGCGCGCGGGGCTCCACGCCCAGCTCGGCCTGCGCCTTGTCGACCATGTCGCGGGCGTGCCGCAGCCCGATGCGGTCCAGCTCGGCGCGCAGCGCGCGCAGGTCGGCCGCGGTCTGCTCGGGGTCCCTGCCCAGGTGCGCGAGGGACTTGACGAGGCCGAGCCTGGAGAGGGCCTCGCCGCGCGGCTCGCTCATCCCGCGGAACTGCCCGAGCGCGCCCTCGTACATCCCGCGCGCCTCCTCGTACCGCCCGGCGCGGAAGAAGACGTTGCCGCGCATCTTGTGGTTGTAGGCGAGTGCGCTGGTCAGGTTCATCTCGCGGCATATCGCCTCGGCCTCGGAGAGCAGGTCGAGCGCGGGCTGCGGGTCGTCGCCGCGTACGGAGAGGATGTCGGCCACGCCGCGCAGCGCCCAGGCGTGCCCGCGCCGGTCGTCCGCGTCGCGCGCGATCTGCGCCGCCTCGCGGAACATGGCGAGCGCCTTGTCGTACTCCCCGGTGTTGCGGTGCATCTGGGCTATGCCCTCCAGGGCCCAGACGGTGTGCCGGGCCTCGCCGCGCTTGCGCGCCTCGGCGAGGAGCTGCTCGTGCAGCTCGCCGACGGCCTGGTAGTCCCCCTGGATGCGGCCGGTCTCGGCCATGCCGGCCAGCGAATAGCCGCGGGCCACGACGTCGTCGCCCTCCTTGGCGAGCCGGGCCGCCAGGCCGAGCAGCCGGAAGGCCAGCCGGAGGTCGCCGCGCTGCCGCGCCAGGGTGCCGCCGCTCCAAACGGCCCAGGCCATGGCGCCGGTGGCGCCTGCGGCGCGCGCGTCGCGGTAACTCGCCTTCCACGCCTGGTCGGCCTCCTCGACCTGGCCCAGTCTGCGGTGCGCCTCGGCGACGGCCAGGCCGCAGCGCGCCATCTCCTCGCGGGAGCCCTCGCGCCGCGCTGCCCGCAACTGCTCGGTGCCGCGCGCGAGCACGTCCTCCAGCGAGGAGTTCACCGACAGCGAGCCGAGTGCGCCCTGGTATTCGGGGGCGGATGCCTTGCTGTACATGAAGCCCTTTCTGCTGTGCCGCTGCTGTCTCGGTCCTGCGTCGCCCGAGCCCAGTGAGTCGCCGGAGCATGTGCGACTCACTATGCACTGGACGTATACATGGCGTGCATAGTTCCGCGTCGCCACAGGTTTCTCCTGTTCTGCGGAGCAGGACCCGTGATGCGGCCGGTCGGTGAGGACCGCGGGGGTGCCGCTATGGATCAAGGACGCGGAGTTCGCCCCGGAGGTTGACTCCGTTCGCACAGGTTTCTGTTTTTCTCCTCCGGCGCTTTGTGCGCAGGACGGCGCGGCCCGAGCCAGGAAGGATGGTGCGTAGCCGCCGAGTGCGGGAAACCGGGACGGGTGCGGGGGCGCATCCGTCACGCGATTCCGGAGGTCGAGATGAGCCGTTCCGAGGACACGCCGGGCACAGCGGAGGACGCCGGGGGCGCGGCGCGTGCCTACGACGTGATCGTCATCGGCGCGGGCCCCGTGGGCGAGAACGTCGCCGAGCGCGCGCACGCGGCCGGGCTCAGCACCGTGATCGTCGAACGCGAACTGGTCGGCGGCGAGTGCTCGTACTGGGCCTGCATGCCGAGCAAGGCCCTGCTGCGCCCGGTCGCCGCGCGGGCCGACGCGCGCCGGGTCGCGGGCTCCGCGCAGGCCGTGACCGGCGCGCTGGACGCGAAGGCCGTCCTGGAGCGGCGCGACGGCTTCGCCTCGCAGTGGAAGGACGAGGGGCAGGTGTCCTGGCTGGAGGGCGCCGGCATCGACCTCGTACGGGGGCACGGCAGGCTGGACGGTCCGCGCCGCGTGGTGGTGACCGGGGCCGACGGCAGCCGTACGGCGCTGGAGGCGCGGCACGCCGTGGCGGTCTGCACCGGGAGCCGCGCGGCGCTGCCCGGGCTGCCCGGCATCGCCGAGGCGCAGCCGTGGACGAGCAGGGAGGCGACCTCGGCGCAGGAGGTTCCCGGGCGGCTCGCCGTGGTCGGCGGCGGCGTGGTGGGCGCCGAAATGGCCACCGCCTGGCGCGCGTTGGGCTCCGAGGTGACGGTGCTGGTACGAGGCGACGGGCTGCTGCCGAAGATGGAGCCGTTCGCCGGGAAGCTGGTGGCCGAGGCGCTGGCGGAGGCGGGTGCCTGCGTGCTGACCGGGGTGTCGGTCGAGCATCTGGACCGGCCCGTCCCCGACCGCCCGGTGACCCTGACGCTCAGCGACGGCGCGCGGCTGGTCGTCGACGAGGTGCTGTTCGCCACCGGCCGCGTGCCGCGCACCGACGACATCGGCCTGGACACGGTGGGCGCCGACGCGGGCAACTTCCTGTCGGTGGACGACAGTTGCCGGGTGGAGGACGTGCAGGGCGGCTGGCTGTACGCGGTCGGCGACGCCAACGGCCGCGCACTGCTCACCCACCAGGGCAAGTACCAGGCGCGCATCGCGGGCGCGGCGATCGCGGCGCGCGCCGCGGGGGTGCCGCTGCTGGAGACCGACCGGTGGGGCGCGCACGCGGCGACCGCCGATCACGACGCGGTGCCGCAGGTGGTGTTCACCGATCCCGAGGTGGCCTCGGCGGGGCTGACCGCTGCCGAGGCCGAGGCGCGCGGGCTGCGCACCCGGGTCGTGGACTACGACCTGGGCAACGTGGCCGGCGCGGCACTGTTCGCCGACGGCTACCGCGGCCGCGCGCGCATGATCGTGGACCTGGACCGCGAGGTGGTCGTCGGCGCCACCTTCGCCGGCCCCGGCGTCAGCGAACTCCTCCACTCCGCGACCCTGGCGATCGCCGGGGAGATCCCGTTGGACCGCCTGTGGCACGCGGTCCCGGCGTATCCGACGATCAGCGAGATCTGGTTGCGGTTCCTGGAGGAGTACAGGGGTTAGGACCGGGGTCGGGGCACGTCACGCTGCCACCGCCGAACGGGTCCGCGTCCGGTCGCCTTCCGCCGCGGCGGAATTCAGGCCTACGGCCTGCGGGGCCGCCCCGGCCGATCCTGCGATGCTCCGTGCCTCCGGCGGCCGGAGGCACGGAGCATCGCAGGACGCTGCATCGCAGGGTGCTCGCGAGGCACGAGGGGGAAGCGGCCGCCGGCTCGCTGCCCGCCGCGGCGCGGAGCGACCACGCGCGGGAGCGGCCGGCGGCCGGTGCGCTGCGCGGCCACGCTCACCGGCGCGAGCACGGCGCAGCGTGCCTCACTTCGGGGTGACCTCGGCCATCTTCTGCCAGCCGTCGACCGGGGCGTCGAAGTTGATGATGTCGGGGGTCGTGGCGACCAGGCCCGACATGAGCTCGATGGCGGTCTGGAAGTGCTCCGACTTCACGTGCTCCTCACCGGCGGCCGGCGAGGCGAAGCCCTCCAGCAGCACGTACTGGTGCGGGTTGTCCACGCTGCGGGACCACTCGAAGAACACGTTGCCGGGCTCGGCGCGGGTGGCCTCGGTGAAGTCGTGCACGTGGTCGAGCCAGCTGTCGGCGTGCTCGGCGCGCACGGTGAACTTGACGGCGATGAAGATCACGACGGCTCCTCGGCTGTCTGCTGTGACGGATGTTGCGGTACGCCATCGTGGCGCGGCCGCGCCGCGCGCGCAGAATCCCACGCGGCGGATTCCGGCGCTGCCGGAAAATCGCCCCACGGTGCTCCTGGTGCCTCCGGTGCTACGCCTGCGCCGCGTACCGCTCCGCCGCCCGCCCCAGCGTGCTGATGAGCTGCGGCGCGCGGTCCTTGAAGGCGACCGTGGGCAGCGAGACGGACAGCGCCTGCGCCGCCGCGCCCGGCCCCGTACCCGCGTACCCCGCTCCGGGACCGCTCCCGGGCAGCGGCACCGCCACGCACGTGAGCCCGAGGTCGAACTCGCCCACCGAGACGGCCACCCCGTCCCGGTGCACCCGCTCCGCCTCCCGCTCGAAGCGCGCCGGGTCGGTGATGGTGCGCTCGGTCATCCGCGCCATGCCGTGCTCGGCGAGGTAGCGGCGGCGCGCGGCGCCGGGCAGCGCGGCGAGCAGCACCTTGCCGTGCGCGGTCGCGTGCGCGCTGCGGTCGCGGCCCACCGCGAAGGGGTCGCTGCCCTCCACCGCGGGCGCCGTGCTGTCCAGCACGGTGACCTCGCCGCCCCGGTAGGTGCTGAGGTACGCCTCGGCCCCGGTGCTGCGCCGCACGTGTCCGAGCAGGTCACGCACGTCCTGGCCGACCTCCATGTGCCGCTGGTACGCGCGGTGCAGCGCGGGCACGCGCGGCCCGAGGATGAAGCCGCCCCCGCTGCGCGCCAGGTGCCCGCGCTCGGTGAGCGCGCCGAGCACGCTGTACGCGGTGGACAGCGCGCAGCCCAGGTGCCGGGCCAGTGCCTTGGCGGTGACCGGGTGCGGCGAGGCGGCCACGGCGTCGAGGGCGTCCAGGGCGCGGTCGACGGACTGCGGCCCGGTGGCTGCTGAGGCGGGAATGGCCGGCTCCTTCCGGGGTGCGGGGCGTGGGTCGCGTACGGCGACGGACAATTCTCCCCCACCGTCGCACGCCCGCGCCGCCGCCCCGGAAGCGTCCGGCGCCCCTGCCGCGCTCAGTGGCCGAGTCGGCCGGTGTCAGTGGCCGAGCGCGCGCTCGAGCTGCCGCTTGTTCATCTTGGAGCGGCCCTCGATGCCGCGCTGCTTGGCCTCGTTGTAGAGCTGGTCGCGGGTCGGGCTCACCGGGCCCTGGCCCTTGCCCGAACGCTCGCCGCCCCGCTTCGGCGCGGGCTTGTCCTTGACCGAGGTGCGGCTGGCCTTGCGGGACTCGCCGCTCTGGGCGCGCTCCTTGTTCACGGTGCGGGACGCGATCTCCTTGGCGCGCTCCTTGGAGGCGCCCCGCTCCCTCTGGCTCTCCTTGATGTGCTCGTACTGCCGCTCGCGCTTGGCGTTCGCTCCTGCGGGCATGGCGATGTGCCTCCGTCGTTCTGTCGAGTGGTGCGGGCGGGCACGCGGCCCGTCCGCCGGGCGGGGACTTCGTTCCTCCGGCCCCGTCCATCGTTCGGCCGGGCCGCGGGGTCAGCCAGCGGGGGACGCGGACGCCGTGGCATCCGGGCGCAGCACGATCTTCACCGCGCCGTCGGCCTTCTTCTGGAACATGTCGTACGCCTTCGCCGCCTCGCCCAACGGCAGGTGGTGGGTGGCGAATTCGTCCACGCCCAGCACGTCGTCGCCGCTCAGCAGCGGCATGATGTCGGGGATCCAGCGCTTCACGTTGGCCTGGCCCATGCGCAGCGTGACCTGCTTGTCGAAGAGGGTGAGCAGCGGCAGCGGGTCGGCCGCCCCGCCGTACACGCCGGACAGCGAGATGGTGCCGCCGCGGCGTACGAGGTCGATGGCCTGGTACAGCGCGGCGAGGCGGTCCACCCCCGCCGTCGCGATCGCCTTCTCGGCGAGCTTGCCGGGCAGCATGCCGCCGAGCGTCTGGAGGGCCTTGCCGCCGGGGCTGCCGTGCGCCTCCAGCCCGACCGCGTCGATGACGGAGTCGGCGCCGCGCCCCGCGGTCATCTCCCGTACGGCATCGCCCAGATCGTCGACCGCGCTCAGATCGAGCGTCTCGGCGCCCCGCTCGCGCACCCGGCGCAGCCGCTCCGGTACGAGGTCGACGCCGATGACCTTGCCGGCGCCGTGCTCCAGCGCGATGCGGCAGGCCATGTCGCCGATCGGCCCGAGCCCGAGCACCACGAGGGTGCCGCCCTTGGGCAGCTCCGCGTACTCGACGGCCTGCCAGGCGGTGGGCAGCACGTCGGAGAGGAAGAGGAACCGGTCGTCCGGCGGCCCCTCCGGCACCTTCACGGGGCCGTAGTGCGCCTGCGGCACGCGCAGGTACTCGGCCTGCGCGCCGGGCACCGAGCCGTACAGCTTCGTGTAGCCGAACAGCGCGGCCCCGCTGCCCTGTTCGCGCACCTGCGTGGTCTCGCACTGGGTCTGGAGCCCGCGGTCGCACATGTAGCAGTCACCGCAGGCGATCTGGAAGGGCACCACGACGCGGTCGCCGGGAGCGAGGTGCGGCACCCCGCTGCCGACTTCCTCCACCACGCCCATGGGTTCGTGTCCCAGGATGTCGCCGGGCGTCATGAGCGGCGTGAGCACCTCGTACAGGTGCAGATCCGAACCGCACAGCCCACTGGACGTGATCCGCACGACCGCGTCCGTCGGCTCCCGCAGCCCGGGGTCCGCCGCGTCCTCGACCCGCACATCCCGCTTGCCGTGCCACACGACTGCCTTCATCTCGGCCTCACCTCCCGGGGGTGGGCGCCGGGTACCCGCGGGCGCGGTACGCAGTCATGACGCGGCGCGCGCGGGAAACGGGCCGCAAGGGTTCTGCAAGCCCGCCGCAACCAATCCGCGCGCGGCGCCGGGCAGCCACCCACCGGTTTCACCGCAACCGGCATACATGGGGGGATGTCATGTCTGCTGACCACGAAGAAGCACGGTCGGCGCTGCTCCAGCAGAACCAGTGGCTCACCGTGAGGGGCTGCAAGAGGGTCCTGGTCCTGGTGCACACGCTGACCTACGCGCAGCGGCTGCGGGACGCGTTCGCGCTGCTCGAACCCGATCTGCGCATCCAGGTCCTGTTCACCGCCGCGCCGCACGCCTTCGGCCGCGGCGTGGCCCGGCACCTGCAGGACCTCGGTGCCGCGGCGGTGCCGTGGGACCTGGCGCTGCGCACGCCGTTCGACCTGGCGCTGTCCGCGGGCTCACGGGGGATCGAGCGGCTCAGGGCGCCGCTGGTCCGGCTCGCGCACGGCGCGGGGCACAACAAGCCGCTGCGGGCGCCGGACGCCGGAGCGCCCGCCCCTTCCCGCGTTCCGAGGATGCTCAGCCGCGAGAACCTGGTGCACGGCGACAGGCCCGTGCCCGCGGCGATCGCCCTGTCGCACCGGCGGGACCTCGAGGCGCTGGCCCGCACCTGCCCGGAGGCGCTGCACGCGGCGACGGTGGTGGGCGATCCGTGCCACGACCGGCTCGTGGCGAACCTGCCGCGGAGGGAGGAGTTCCGACGCGCTCTGGGCATCCGTCCGGGGCAGCGCCTGGTGATGGTCACCTCGACGTGGGGGCCGACCGGCTCGCTCGGCGGGTTCGGCACCCTGTTGCCGCAGGTGCTCGGCGAACTCCCGCCGGAATACCGCATCGTCGTCTCGCTGCACCCCAATGTGTGGGCGGGGCACGGCGAACGGCAGATCCGCGGGTGGCTCGCAGCGGGCGGCCGCGGGCGGCTGGCGCTGCTGCCGCCGGGGGCCGACTGGCAGGCCCCGCTGATCGCGGCGGACCACGTCATCGGCGACCACGGCTCGGTCACCGCCTACAGCACGCTCACCGGCGTGCCGCTCCTGCTGACGCACTGCGCGGACCGCGCCACCGTGCCGGACTCGCTCGCCGACCGGCTGGCCGCGTGCGCGCCCGCGCTCTCCCCGATGCATCCGCTCGCCGACCAGCTCAGGTACGCCGCCGAGGAGCACCGCCCTGAGCGCTATGCGCCGGTGGCCCGCCTGCTGTCCTCGGCGCCCGGCTGCTTCCACCGCCACATGCGGACGCTGATGTACCGCCTGCTGCGGCTGGGCGAGCCGGCCTACCCGGCATCCGCTCCACCGGTCCCGGTTCCACCGCCGCTGGACGACTTCGAGATCCACTCGGCGGAGGTGCGCCGATGAGCGAGCACGCGCCGCAGCGCATGGCGTCGCCGGCAGTCCGGTACGCGGCTTCGTCCCCGCCGCACCTGAGTGTCGATCCCGATGCCACGGGCTCCGCGCGCTGGACCCCGTACGCCGATGTGCTGGCCTCCACCACGTCGCTCCCCGCGGGCGCCGCGCGCCGCCGCGTGGCGGTACTGCTGGCGCGTCACCCTGGCTGTCTCGTCGCCGCGGTGCCGGTCCGCGGCGGGGCGTGCTGCCTGAGCGTACGCGGCGGACCGCTGCTCATCGCGCCCCGGGGCCCGAGCAGCACCCACGTGCTCGCCTCGGCCCTGCACGACTGGTTGGTGGCGGGTGGCCGGTGCGGGGACCTGCACACCGTGACCCTGTACGCGGACGGCAGACCGGTCGTGCTGCACGTGGTGCACCGGCGCCCGGCGGTCAGAACCCGCCGAGCCGTTCGTCCAGCCGCTCCGCGTCGGCGGGGCTGAACTGGCGGTAGAGCGCGAGGGCTTGGGCATAGCTGTCGCGCGCCGCGTCCTGGTCGCCGCTCTGCCACGCGGCGCGGCCGAGCATCTCCAGTGCGCGGGCCTCCCAGTGCCGGGAACCCAGTGCCCGGAAGTCCTCCAGGGCTTGCCGGAGATGCGCGGCCCCGCCCGCGGGGTCGCCGCCGTCCGACCTGGCCTGTCCTAGCAGGGCGAGCGCTCGCGCGGCGTCGTACGCGTCGCCCTCCTTCAGGAGTTCGGCGCGGGCACGGGTGAAGAAGGCGACGGCGGCCTCCTCGTCGCCCCGTGCCTGCGCCGTCTCTCCCAGGCACACGCGGGAGAGCGCGGCGCCCCGGACGTACCCGATGGACTCCCGGAGGGCGAGCGCGCGGGAAAAGGCGGACTCCGCCGCGTCCAGCCGCCCGGTGCGCAGGTGTGCGTTGCCCAGTCCGTTGAGCGCCTGCGCCTGTTCGCGCGCGCCGCCGTCCTCTTCCGCGTGGCGCAGTGCCTGTGCGTACCACTCGGCGGCCTCCGTATGACGGCCCGCGTTGCGCAGGCCAGCGCCGCCGGAGGTCAGCATCCTGTTCTCGCCCGCCCGGTCGCCCGCGCGGCGTGCCGCGGCAAGGCCCAGCTCATGCGCCTCGACCCACAGATCGGCGGGACGGAGGCGGAGGAACAGCGGCCACATGGCGTCGGCCAACTGCCAGCAGGTGCTGTCCCATCCGGCCTCCGCGCTGTGCCGCAGCGCGCCCATGAGCGCGTCGCGGTGCGTCTTCAGCCAGGACAGGGCCGCGGCGGAGTCCTCGAAGCCGGTGCCGGGCTCCGGTGGCTCCGCATAGGTGCGCGGCAGGGTCCGGTGGCTGGGCGAGAGCAGCGACTCGGCCGCGGTGGCCGTGTGCAGGCACCAGTCCGCGAACCGCCGGACGGTCTCCTGCCGTTCCCCTTCGGAGTCCTCGGCCAGCGCGCGCTGCCCGGCGTGCGCCCGTACGAGATCGTGGAAGCGGTACGTTCCCCTGCCGGTCTCCTCCAGCAGGTTGGCCTCCACCAGGGACCGCACGGCCAGGACCGTTTCGCCGGGCGGCACTCCGCCGGCGGCCGCAGCCATGTCCAGGTCGTACTCGGGTGACGGCAGCACGCCCAGGCGCCGGTAGACGGCGGCCTCCACGGGCGGCAGCAGCCTGTACGACTCGTCGAGCGCGGCACGCACACCCGCCTCCCCTTCGGAACGCAGCGCCTCCAGCGGGCCCGGGCCGTGCGAGAGCGCCCCGGCCAACTGCGCCACGGGCTGCCGCGGATGCACCGCGAGCTGGGCCGCCGCCAGGCACACGGCGAGCGGCAGGCACGCGCAGAGCGCGACCACGTCGCGAGCCGCGCCGAGGTCGCGGCCGACCCGGTCCCCTCCGCCGCCCCGCGCGAGGAGCTCGACGGCGGCGTCCGGAGCGAGCACGTCGAGCTGGTGCAGCGCGGCGCCGTCGACCAGCAGTCCCGTCAGGTGGCTGCGGCCGACGGCGACCACGAGGCTGTGCGGGGACGCGGGGAGCAGCGGGCGCACCTGGGCCGCGGTGAAGGCGTCGTCGAGCATCAGCGCCACCCGCAGGTCGGAGGTCAACGACCGCCACAGCGCCGCGCGTTCGGGGAGGGCCCCCGGCACCGTATCGGCGCCGAGCGCCCTCAGGAACTGCTCCAGCACATCGCCGGGCTCCACCGGACCTGCCGCCGCATGCGCCCCCAGATCGGCGTAGAGCTGCCCGTCGGGGAACTCCTCGGCATGCGCGCGCAGCCATCGTGCGACGAGCGCGGTCTTCCCCACGCCCGCCGTTCCGCTGACCACCAAGAGCTGCGGAGCACCGGCGGGCCTGCCGGCCCGCAGCCGGTCGAGCGCGCACTCATCCTCTTCCCGGTTCACGAAGTGACCGCGCTCCGGCGGAAGTTGGCGCGGTACGGGCCTGTCCGGGCGCGTCGCCGCGTGGAGATGCACCCCGCCCGTGATGTCCCTGGCCTGCACCACCGGGCCGTGCACCCGGGCGGCGCCGCCGATCACGGAGGACTGGCGCGCCGCATCGTCAGCGGGCAGGGTCCCGCCGGTGCCGTGCAGCCGCGCCCAACGCCGCAGCTCCGTTGCCACCGAAGGGTCCGCTGCCGCCTTCTGCGCCAACACCTCTGCGAGGCGGCCCAGTTGTGCGGGCTCACGACGCGTACCGCTGAGCGCGTCCCACGCTTCGGCCACGGCCGGGTCCGCCGCTGCCAGCGGCGCAACGATTCCGCCCAGCTCCCGCCAGGCGACCGGCTCATCCGTTCCGCGGTCGGCGTCCGTGCCGCAGTCGGTCATGGCCGATAACAGCTCCGCAGCCACATCGGATTCCGGCACGGGTGCTCCTCACGCCCTTCGGGAGTATGCGACGGGCCCCGGGGCCACAGGGGCTTTCGAGGTCCGGCAGTACCGTGACACGGGCATACGCCACATCACTGCCTGCTCCTGCTGCCTCTACCCGAACCCGTGACGGTCCGACCAAGTCCGTTCCGTGAGGCGCTTGTTTCAGTCATTGACGAAGCGATTCTGGCTACCTTCGGAGGTACGTGTCACTCTCTGCACCGAAGGAGCCGCGCCGGTCGAGGGGTCGGGAGGCGCTGGTGACGGATTTCCGGATCACCCTGCTCGGCCCGGTCGGCATACGGGCCGGAGACCGGCGGTGCGACCTCGGTCCGCCCAAGGAGCGCTCCGCGCTGGCCGCGCTGGCCTGGGACGCGGGACGCCCGGTGAGCGTGGACACGCTCACACGCCGCATCTGGGACGAGGACCTGCCGGACGAGCCGCGCAATGCGCTCCGCTCCTACCTCTCACGCATCCGCAAGACCCTGTACGAGGTGGGTGGGGACGCCGCGCCCGCGCTGACCAACCGCACGCACACGTACGCACTGGAAGCGGACCCGGACACCGTCGACCTGTGCCACTACCTGCGCCTCATCGAGCAGTCCCACACCCTTCACGCCGCCGGCGAGACGGGGCGCGCGCTGCTCGCGCTGGAGGAGGCGGCCGGTGTCTGGGGCGGCGAGCCCCTGGCCGGCCTCGGCGGTTCATGGGCCGAGCACGTACGGGCGACGGCCGCGGAGAAGCGTGTGGCGGCCACCGTGCTGCGGGCCGAGATCACCCTGTCCCAGGGCCGCTTCGCCGACTCCATCGCCGAACTGCGGCCGCTCGCCGAATACAGCCCGCTGGACGAGTCGGTCGCCGGGCTGCTGGCGGTCGCCCTGTACGGATGCGGCCGCGGCTCCGAGGCCACCCGGCTCCTCCAGCACACACGGCGTGCGCTGCTGCGCGAACTCGGGGCCGAACCGGGCGAGGAACTGCGCCGCATACACGAGGGAATCCTCAACCACGCACCCGCTGCCTCGCTGCTTCCCGCGGCGGCGAGGTCCCCGGAACCGCCGGCGGACCTTCAGTCGCTGCCCGCCCCTGCCGTGCCGGACAACCTGCCCCGCGACGTGTCCTGGGTCGGGCGCCGCGACGAACTGCGGCGGCTCGTCGAGGCTTTGCCCGGCCCCTCCCCGGGCCCGGAGCCCGTCGGAAGGCTTGAAGCCATCGACGGCATGCCGGGCGTCGGCAAGACCTCCCTCGCGGTGCATGCCGCGTACCAGCTCCACGAGCGGTACCCCGACGGGCGGATCCTCGTGGACCTCCGCGGCCACGCGCCGGGACAGCCCCCGCTGACCCCGGCCGCGGCCCTGTCCGAGCTGCTCCGCCATCTGGGCACGCCCACCGAGGCGATTCCCCAGGACCTCGCGCGGCTCACGGCGTACTGGCGGTCCGCGGTGCGGGACCGGCGCGCCGTGATCATCCTGGACGACGCGGCCGGGGTCGAGCAGGTGGCCCCGCTGCTCCCCGGCACCTCTTCCTCTCTGGTCATCGTCACGAGCCGGCGCAGGCTCACGGGGCTTCCCGATGTGCGCCCTGTCTCCCTCGACGTATTGCCGCAGAACGACGCCGTGGCGCTTCTCCGGCGCCGCATCGGAGATGACCGCGCACCCACACCGGTACAGGCGGCACACATCACGCGTCTGTGCAATCACATCCCCTTCGCCATCGAACTCGTCGCGGGCCGCTTCCTGTCCCGGCCGTCCTGGAAGGTTTCCGATCTTCTGGAGCGGCTGAGCGCCAGGACCGCTCGCATCCCCGAAATACGGGATGGCGACAAGGCGATGGCGCAGGCCATCGAGCTGTCCTATCGGACCTTGTCCCCGACCGGGCAGCAGGCCTTCCGGCGCCTGGGACTGCACATCGGCCCGGAGTTCTCGCCGGAGGCCGCAACCGCTCTCACCGGATTCCCGCCCGCCGAAACCGACCGTGTCCTGGACGAACTGTTCACCTGTCACCTCGTTTTCGAGGCCTCGGCCGACCGCTATCGCATGCACGATCTGCTGCGCGAATACGCCACGTCTCTCGCCGACGAGTACGAGGACCGGTCGACGGTGCGCAGGCTGGCGGATCACTACCTGCGCAGCGCGGACCGTGCCGACCGGCAGCTCTTCTCCTTCCGCGTCCGCATAGACATGCCCGAGGACGCCGCGGCCGGCGCCTGCCGGACGGAGCACGCCCGGGCACACACCGGTGGTTACGCCGCTGCTCAGCAGTGGTTCGTCACGGAGGGGCCCAATCTGCTCGCCGTCCTGGACCACACGCGCGCCCAGGGGACTCCGGAACGGCTGGCCCTGTTCACGCACGTACTGGCGAGCTTCCTCGACACCGAGGGATATCTCGCCACCGCGCTTCCGCTGCTCCGGCAGTCCGTGCACCATTGGCGAGGAACAGACGACCGTCATGCACTCGTCCGGGCGCTCCTCGATCTCGCCTCCGTATGCGGGCACGCCGGCGACTGCGAAGAGGCCGAGCAGGCGGCGTACGAAGCGCTGGAACTGGGGCGTGCTCTCCACGAGAGCGAGGCGGAGGCCGAGGCCCTGCACCAGCTCGCCATCGCTTACTGGCGCACGGGGCGATATCAGGAGGGGCTCTCCCGACTGCGCGGAGCAATCCGGCTGCGCAGCAGAGAGGAACAACGGGTGCAGCAGGCCAGGAGCTTCAACCTTCTGGGAATTATGCTGCTGCATCTGGACCGGGACAGCGAATCGTCAACGGCATTTGCGGAAGCACTTACGCGATTCCGGGAAATCGAGGACCTGCGCGGCCAGTTCCGCACGCTCAACAACATCGGAGAAATACAACAGAAGACGGGCGATCTGGTAGCGGCAGAGCGCGCATACCGAGAGGCCATGACGCTGTCCCGGCGGACGGGAAGTCAGAGCGAATTCGCCACGCTGCAGATGAACCTGGCCGGCACTCTCCGGTCAGCAGGACGCATCGGGGAGGCGCTGCACCTCTACCGCGAAGCGCTGCCGCCCTTGCGCAGCGCGGGAGATCTGCACAGCGAGGCGATCATCCAGCACGGCATCGGCAGTTCCCTGCACCGAGCAGGACGCCACGAGGAGGCCCTCCCCCACCACGCCGCCGCGCTGAAGCTGACCCGGAAGATCGGCGCTGCGCACGAAGAGGCCCAGGTGCTGCGGGACTTGGGGCGCGCGGAGGCGGCGACGGGCCGCTGCGCACGCGCGGCCGAGCACCTCGCCGCGGCACTCGCCGCCGCCCGGCGCCTGGGGGCCCACAGCCAAGAGGCCGAGGCGCTGCGGGCGCTGGCCGAGTTCCACGATGACGGCGGCAGCGCCGTCGAGGCGCGGCAACTACGCGACCAAGCCCGCGCGCTCTCCGCGGAACCGGGCGGTCCGGAATCCGGCTAGAGTGACTTGGACGCGGCGTCAATAATTCGGCCCCCAACTCCCGCTCCCGGCAAGGGGCGCACGCCGGCACCTCGCGCAACCACCTTCTCCTTGCATGCTCTTGCTGCGGAGCGGTGATCCATGCTGAGATCTCGGATGATCACAGCGCGGAGATCTTCCGCGTACTCACTTTGCCATGACAAATTCGACAGGAGTACGCCCGTGATAGCAGTGCCCCGTTGCGTCAAGCGCGTAATGTGGATGACCGTCGGACTCTTCGCGACGGGTTGTATTTTCGCGCCGAGCGCGGCAGCCGTCTGCTGGCCTTACTGAGGGGCCACGGGCAATGTGCCGGGAACACAGGTTCCCGGCACACTTTCATTCCGGCCCTCCCCCGTCAACTGCCCGCCGAGCGCGCTCCTTCGGGCTCCGCCGCCCTCGCGTCGAGCCGCTCCCTCTGCGGCACCACCGTGTACTTCGGGTCCTCGGCCGAGGCGATTCCCGCGTGGAAGACGGCCAGGCGGGTGCAGGCCGAGGCTGTCAGGAGGGTCAGGCCGGAGAGGGTGGCGGCGGGGCGGCTGCGGGAGAGAGCCGCTGCTCCCAGGGCGCCTGCTGCCGTCAGGGTTTCGGCGGCGCGCATCAGGCGGCCGGCGCGGCCCTTGCGGTAGGTCTCGGCCACGACGCCGAGGCGGCGTTCCATGTGCCGGGCCGCGGCGGTCTCCAACGCCGCGCCGAACACCGCCGCAGCGCGGGCCGGGGCGTTCTCGCGTACGGGTGCGGCCAGCAGGGCCATGCCGGAGGCGGCGGCCGCGGCCGAGCCGGTGAACACGAACGGCAGCTCGCGGCGCGCGTCGTGCCAGGCCGGGACGGCGGTGTCGGCGGCCAGGACCGCGGTGTACGCCGCGACCCCGGGCCCCAGCAGCGCGGCTCCCGTGGTGGCCGCCGTGCCCGCGCGCGGCAGCCTGCCCGTCACATCGCTGAGCGCCGCCGCGCCGGCGAGCGGTCCGTACGCGGCGAGCAGCCAGGAGCCCACGCTCATCGGCGAGGTCGGCTTGATGACCCGCAGCATGTTCGCGAAGCGCGACGGGCGGCCCAGGTCGTGGATCAGCGCCGCGGCCGAGCCCGCGACGGCCGCGGTCGAGGAGATCTTGAGGGAGCGCGCCATCACCGGGCGCCCGGTGAGGTGCGCGCCCGCGGCGAGCACCGAGCCGGCGCCCGCGAGGCCGCCGAGGAAGAAGTACCCGGCGATGTTGCCCGGCTTCCATGCGGGGATGTTGAGCACCCGCCGCCCGTAGTAGGAGGTGAACTCCGCGTCGGGGACCACGGTCTGCTCGCCCTTGCGCCGCCTCGCGCCCCTCATGAGCGGCCCCCCTTCGCGAAGCCGAACGCCGCGGTCAGCCCGCCGAGCAGGGTGAGCGCTGCGGCTCCCGCGTACTTCCACATCTCCGGCAGGTCGCGGGTGGCGACGACCGGGTCCGGGGGCAGCCCGTACACCTCGGGCTCGTCGAGGAGCAGGAAGAACGCGCCGTCGCCGCCGACCCCGTTCTCCGGGTCCTGCCCGTACAGACGCGCCTCGGTGACGCCGGCGTGGTGCAGCTCCGCGACCCGCTGCTCGGCGCGTTCACGCAGCTCATCGAGGGGGCCGTACTGGATGGACTCGGTGGGGCACGCCTTAGCGCAGGCCGGTTCGAGCCCGTCGCCGAGCCGGTCGTAGCACATCGTGCACTTGAACGCGCGCCCGTCGCCCGGGCGTTGCTCGATGACGCCGTACGGGCAGGCAGGTACGCAGTAGCCGCAGCCGTTGCAGATGTCCTCCTGCACGACCACCGTGCCGAACTCCGTGCGGAAGAGGGAGCCGGTGGGGCACACGTCCAGGCAGGCCGCGTGGGTGCAGTGCTTACAGACGTCGGAGGACATCAGCCAGCGGAGTTCGCCGGGCTGTTCGGAGCCGGGGCCCGATGAGCCCGAGGAGGCCATCGCGAGCGCGTCCACGCCGCCGTGGTCCGGCGCCTCCGGAAGCCCGGCGGCCCCCGGCCCGCCCTGCGCCACCGGCCTGCTCTGCTCGATGAACGCCACATGCCGCCACGTCGAGGCGCCCAGCCCCTCGCTGTTGTCGTAGCTCATGCCGGTGAGCGAGAGGCCGTCCTCGGGGATCGCGTTCCACTCCTTGCACGCCACCTCGCACGCCTTGCAGCCGATGCAGACGGAGGTGTCGGTGAAGAAGCCCGCGCGGGAGGGCGGGGCGTCATGCCCCGCGTCGCCCGCCGGGTCGGGCTCGGGCCCCGCGAGCAGGTTGCGGCCGACGAGGGAGCCCGCTTCGGGCAGGGGACTCATCCGCGTACCTCCATGCCGGTGTGTTCGGTGATCCCCGCGCGCTCGCGGTACTCGGCGAGCAGCGCGGGCAGTGCGGGACCGCGCGGCCGGCGCCCCGGCCTGATGTCCGCGGTCAGGGCCTTGACCTCCTGGATGTGCACATTGGGGTCGAGCGAGATGGAGGTCAGCTCGTTCGCGGCGTCCCCGGTCGAATGCCCGTTGCGGCCCCAGTGGTAGGGCAGCCCGATCTGGTGCACGTACCGTCCGCCCACCACCAGCGGCGCCATGCGCGCGGTGACCAGCACCCGCGCCTCGATCACGCCGCGCGCGGTGACGAGGGTGGCCCATCCGGCGTTCTCCAGCCCGCGTTCGGCGGCCAGTTGGGGCGAGACCTCGCAGAAGAACTCGGGCTGGAGCTCGGAGAGATAGGGCGACCAGCGCGTCATGCCGCCCGCCGTGAAGTGCTCGGTGAGCCGGTAGGTGGTGACGACGTACGGGAAGACCTCGGAGCCCTTGTCGAGGGCGCCGGGGTGATAGCGGTTCCCCTCGCGCGAGAAGATCTGCCGCACGGGGCTGCGCTGTTGGTGCGGGTACAGGGGATTCCGTACGGGCGAGTCCTGCGGCTCGTAGTGGGTGGGCATCGGCCCGTCCACCAGCCCGGCGGGCGCGTACAGCCAGCCCTTGCCGTCGGCCTGCATGATGAACGGGTCGTTGCCCGCGAGCGCTTCGGGCCCGGTCGCCTCCGGGTCTGGCCGGTACGAGGGCGGCCGGTCGGCGATGAAGTCGGCGTTGTCGTATCCGGTCCACCGCCCCTGCGAACCGTCCCACCACACCAGGGACTTGCGGTCGCTCCACGGCTCGCCGTCCGGGTCGGCCGAGGCGCGGTTGTAGAGGATGCGCCGGTTCGCGGGCCAGGACCAGGCCCATTCGGCGGCGATCCAGTCCTGCTCCGTGTGCGGCTTCTTGCGCGCGGCCTGGTTCACGCCGTCCGCGTACACGCCGCAGTAGATCCAGCAGCCGCACGCGGTCGAGCCGTCGTCCTTGAGCTCCTGGTAGCGCGAGAGCGGACTGCCGTCCGCGTGCCGCCCGTTGATCTCCGCGAGCACGGCGTCCGCGACCGGTTCCTCCAGCGCGCCCTCGACGGGATAGTCCCAGGTCAGATCCAGTACGGGGCGATCAACGGGATCCTCGGAACCGCGCAGCTTCTCCCTGATCCGCCGGCCCAGGTGGTACATGAACCACAGGTCGCTGCGCGCCTCGCCGTCCGGCTCCTTCGCCGGGTGGTGCCACTGGAGCATGCGGTTGGTGTTGGTGAAGGAGCCCGCCTTCTCGGTGTGCGAGGCGGCGGGGAAGAAGAACACCTCGGTCCCGATGTCCTCGGTGCGCATCTCCCCCGTCTCGATCTCGGGCCCGTCCTGCCACCAGGTCGCGGACTCGATGAGGGAGAAGTCCCGCACCACGAGCCAGTCGAGGTTGGCCATCCCCTTGCGCTGCATCGCCGCGTTGGCCGAGCCGACGGCCGGGTTCTCGCCGAGCAGGAAGTAGCCCTTGCACATCCCGTCGATCTGCGCGAGCACGGTCTCGTACGTACTGTGCGAGCCGGTCAGGCGCGGGAGGTGGTCGAAGCAGAAGTCGTTGTCCTCGGTCGCGGCCTCGCCCCAGTACGACTTGAGCAACGAGACCAGATACGCCCGCATGCTGCCCCAGTAGCCCTTCTCCGTGCTCACCGCCCGCACGAAGGTGTCCAGGTCCTCGCAGCGGTGCGCGTGCGGCATGGGGATGTAGCCGGGCAGCAGGTTGAAGAGCGTGGGGATGTCGCTGGAGCCCTGGATGCTGGCGTGCCCGCGCAGCGCCTGGATGCCGCCGCCGGGACGGCCGATGTTGCCGAGCAGCAGTTGCAGCACGCAGGCCGTACGGATGTACTGCGCGCCCACCGTGTGCTGCGTCCAGCCCACCGCATAGGCGAAGGCCGAAGTGCGGTCCCTGCCGCTGTTGTTCACCAGCGCGCGGCACACCTTCGCGAAGGTCTCCCGAGGAACCCCGCAGGTCTCCTCGACCATCTCCGGGGTGTAGCGCGCGTAGTGCCGCTTGAGGATCTGGTAGACGCAGCGCGGGTGCTGGAGCGTCCTGTCGTGCCGCCGCTCCTGGGACACCTCCGGGCCGCCGGAGCCGTGCGATTCGGCATGGCCCGAGGTGGTCAGCGTCCGCCCCTGTCCGGTGCGCTCCTCGTACAGCTCGTCCCGCTCCCCCGCGGCCGCCTGCACCATGCCGCCCTCGTACTGCCAGGTCTCCACGTCGTAGTGGCCGGTCTCCTCGTTGAGTCCGGAGAAGATCCCGTCCAGGTCCTCGGTGTCCCGGAAGTCCTCGCTCACGATGGTGGAGGCGTTGGTGTAGTCGAGGACGTATTCGCGGAAGTCCGATTCCGTGCTCAGCACGTGGTTGATGATCCCGCCCAGGAAGGCGATGTCCGTGCCCGCGCGGATCGGCACGTGCAGGTCGGCGAGCGCGCTGGTCCGCGTGAACCGCGGGTCCACATGGATGATTTCGGCCCCGCGCGCCTTCGCCTCCATCACCCACTGGAAGCCGACCGGGTGCGCCTCCGCGAAGTTGGAGCCCTCGATCACGATGCAGTCGGCGTGCTGGAGATCCTGAAGGAAGGTGGTCGCGCCGCCCCGCCCGAACGAGGTGCCGAGCCCCGCGACCGTGGAGCTGTGGCACACCCGCGCCTGGTTCTCGATCTGCACGACGCCGAGCGCCGTGAACAGCTTCTTGATGAGGTAGTTCTCCTCGTTGTCCAGCGCGGCTCCGCCCAGCGCGGCGAGGCCCATGGTGCGGTTCACGGTCACGCCGTCCTGCTCGCTCTGCCAGCCCTCGCGCCGGGTGCCGATCACGCGGTCGGCGACCATGTCCATCGCCGTGTCCAGGTCAAGGCGCTCCCAGTCACTCGCGTACGGGCGCCGGTAGAGCACCTCGTGGCGGCGCGCGTCGCCGGTGGTGAGCTGGAGGGTCGCCGAGCCCTTGGGGCAGAGCCTGCCGCGGCTGACCGGCGAGTCGGGGTCGCCCTCGATCTGCACGACCCGCTCGTCCTTCACGTACACCTGCTGCCCGCAGCCGACCGCGCAGTACGGGCAGACCGACTGCACCACGCGGTCCGCGTCCGAGGTGCGCGGGCGCAGCTCCCGGGTGTGCTCCGAGGAGGCGGCGGCGCCGCGGCCCAGCGGGTCGGTGCCGGTGAGCTGCCGGTAGACGGGCCAGTTCTGGATCCAGGTGCGTACGGACATGCCGCGCCTCCGGTGGGCAGGGGCAGGGGTGTGCGGAAGCAGGGATGTGCGGAAGCAGGGGTGTGCGGATGCGCCGGACCGGTTTCCCCGGGCCGCGGGCAGCACACATGAAGTACGTCGTACGGGGCCGGGCGCGGGATCGCGGGGCAGCGGGGCGCGGCTGTCAGGCCGCCGCGGGCTCGTCCGCCGGGGGTTCGGCGGGGCCGCCGTGCCGCCGTGGCCCCTCCCGCTCGGCGGCCTCCACCTCCTCGCGGATGCGCCGGCACGAGCGGCTGATCAGCCGGGACACGTGCATCTGCGAGATCCCGAGCTGGTCGGCGATGCGGGACTGGGTCATCTCGCAGAAGAACCGCAGATAGAGGATCAGCCGCTCGCGCTCCGGCAGGTGGCACAGACAGGGCTTCACCGACTCCCTGTCCACCACCTGCTCGTATCCCGGCTCCTCGCTGCCCAGCGTGTCCAGCAGCGTGCAGCCGTCCTCCTGCCCCGCCATCTCGGCCTCCAGCGACAGCGAGCTGTAGCTGCGCAGCGCCTCCATGCCGAGCTGTACGTCGTCCTCGCCGAGCCCCGTGCGCTCGGCGATCTCCGCGACCGTGGGCGCGCGGTCGTCGGAGCCCGCGCTCAGCTCGCGTATTCCGGCCCGCACCTTGTTGCGCAGCTCCTGCACGCGGCGCGGGACGTGCACGTCCCAGGAGTTGTCCCGGAAGTGCCGCTTGAGCTCGCCGGTGATGGTGGGCACCGCGAAGGACTCGAAGGCGTGGCCCAGCGAGGGGTCGTACCGCCCGACCGCCTTGACCAGGCCGAGCGCCGCGACCTGCTCCAGGTCCTCGACGGCGATGCCCCTGTTGCGGAACTTGCGGGCCAGCCGCTGCGCCATCGGCAGCCAGGCCGCCGCCACCTCCTGCTGCAATCCGGCCTTCTCGGGTCCTTCCGGCAGCGCGGCCATCCGCCGCAGCGTCTCGGCGGTGTCCGGTGCGTCGTCGTGCGGGTGCCGCGAGCGTTTCGTACGAACGGTGTCCATGGGCTTGGCTCACTCCCAGCAGGAACCCTGTCGTCCCCGGCCGCCCGGGGAGAGCGGGTGCGGCCGGGCCTTGTACCAACGTCGCAGCAGTTCGCCGGAACGGCATCCGGACCCGTCACCGCCGGTCACGGGGCCGACGGCCACGGGCCCGACGGTCACGACGCGGGCCGGTGTGCGCCGCTGTGCGCCCGGCTCGGGGCCGGCTCGCGGTCGGCCGCGCGCCGGGGCCGGGACGCCGGGGCTCAGCACGCCGGGGCCGGGAGGCTCAGCCGCGCGGGGACCAGCGGCAGCGGGAGCGGCCCGGCAGCGCGCTCTTGCCGTTGAGCGCGTGCTTCGTGCGCCAGGCGAGGCTGGGCCTGCCGCGCGCGTCGCCCAGCACCCCGAGCAGCCCGCCCATGATCGAGGCGTTCTTCAGGAACTGGGTCTTGTGCTGCGCCCGCATCACCGGGTCCTCCTGCTCCCACCAGGCATGACCCGCGAAGGTGGTGGGGGCCAGCGAGGCGGCCAGCGCCAGCGCGGAGAGCCGGGGCGCCTTGCCGAGCGCCAGCATGCAGCCGGCAGCGAGCTGCACCGCCGCGTTGGCGCGCACCGAGACGGTGTCGTCCTCGGGGAGGGCCGGCACCTTGTCCCGCAGCCGCCGCAGCGTGGGGGCGGCCAGCTCGGCCGCCGGGCCGGGGTTCTGGAGTACGTCGTAGCCGCTGATGATGAACACGGCGCCGGTGAGGGGCCGCGCTGCCAGGCTGAAGATGCGCATCTGTACCTGCTCACTTCCCTTCCGCGGGGCGCCCTGCTGCGCCCCTGAGCACATGCTGGTCGACGGGCGCGCACCGCGCCCGCCGGACCGGTACCCACGAGTGCGGGAGGACCAACGGGGCGGGGGCGCGCGTTCCGCGGTGCCTCCCACGGAGGTGTGGGCGTGCGTTCCTCCCCCAGCTACCGCTGGGAGGTGCCCCCTGGGGCGGAACGGGCGGGCACACCGGAACCGCCAGCCGCGAGGCCGCGGAGTGGAGCGGTCGCCCGCAGCCTCGGTGCGGTGGCGTGTAGGTCTAGCTCTCCGGGGGTGGGGGTGGAGTCGGGGCTCCCTGTGGGGGGCGGAGCTTTGTGTGGGGAGCGGAAGGGGCCTCCGGGGCGGCTGAGTCGCCCTCGTAGGGGCGGCCCGCACCGGGGTCCCAGCCCGTGTCTACCACCCGGCGTTGGACGAGGATCGCGGCCGACAGCACCACCGCGCCGACCACCAGCATCAGGATGATGCCGCCCGCGCCACCCGCCTTCGCCGAATAGCCGATCAGCGTGCCGAACCAACCGAAGTCCGCGTCCCCGAACGTCGTGTTCGCCTTGCCGAAGTCGCCCAGCACCTTGAGCAGCACGGCGGGAAGGAAGGTGATCAACACGCCGTTGAGGAAGGCGCCGAGGGCCGCGCCCCGTCGGCCGCCCGTCGCGTTCCCGTACACCCCGGCCGCACCGCCGGTGAAGAAGTGCGGGACCAGGCCGGGCAGCACCAGGGCCAGGCCGAAGGCCGGGCCGAAGACGCCGGAGAGCAGAGCGAGGCTGACCAGCCCGCCGAGAAACGACGACACGAAGCCGACGAGCACGGCGTTCTGCGCGTACGGGAAGACGATCGGCGCGTCCAGGGACGGGACGGCCCCCGGAACGATCTTCGCGGCGATCCCCTGGAAGGCGGGGACCAGTTCGCCGAGGATCGTACGGACGCCGAAGAGGATCACCGCGACCGCGATGCCGAACTGGAGCCCCTGCATCACCGAGGTCATCAGGTAGTTGCCGACATCCGTGGCGGCCGTCCCGCCCTCCACCGCGAACGCCTTGAAGGCCGCCGCCTTGCCCGCCTTCGCGAGGAAGAGCAGCGCGAGCACGAAGTAGATCAGCACCATGGACAGCGCGGTCGCCACCATCGAATCGCGCAGGAAGCGCAGCCCCTCGGGCAGCTTCATGTCCTCGGTGCTGCGGCTGCGCTTGCCGACGAGCTGCCCCGTGGCGCCCGAGAGGATGTACCCCGCCGTACCGAAGTGCCCGATCGCGACCGTGTTGTTGCCGGTCACGCGCTTGGTCCATGGATGCGCGAACGCGGGCATCGACACCAGCATGATCCCGAGCAGTACGCCGCCGACGATCACCACGACGACCGAGGACTCCCCGTTGATGGCGAGCACCATGGTCAGCAGGGTGGCCATGAACAGCATGTGATGCCCCGTCAGGAACACGTACCGCAGCGGCGTGAAGCGCGCCAGCAGCAGGCTGATGCCGAAGCCCACGATCATCAGCCAGGCGACCCGCGCCCCGTACTTCTCCTGCGCGATTCCGACGATCGCCTCGTTCGTGGGCAGCACGCCGTGCGCGCCGGTCGCGCCCTGGATCATCTCGCCGAGCGGCGCGAGCGCGCTGACCACCAGGCCGGCGCCCGCTGTGACCAGCAGCAGCCCGAGGCACGCCTTGATGGCGCCGCCGACGACCTGGCCCGCTGACTTCTTCAGCGCGATGAGTCCCGCGGCCGTGATCAGCCCGATCAGGTACGCGGGTTGGCTGAGGATCTCGTTGACGAGGAACTCGGCGATGGATACGAGCCAGCCCATGGGTGCCGCCTCTCCCTTCTCGGACGTCTCTCAGGCGCCGTACGTGTCGGACGTCGCAGTCGTACGTGTCAGACGTCGTAGGTGTCGCGGAGCGTGCGGTCGACCTCGGCGGACGAGGTGAAGTCGTTGACGACCTTCACCGGGACCCCGACGTCGCCGAGGGTCCTGGCGATCTCCCGCGAGGTGAGGATGGCGTTGGCCTCGCCGGCCTTGCCGCGGGCCGAGATGGTGTCGGTGGCCTCGACGGTGACGTACCGGGACCAGCCCCAGCGGTCCAGCACCTGCTCCAGGGTGTTCTTGAGGAAGAGGCTGGTGCCCACGCCGTTGCCGCACACGGTGAGGATCTTGTGCATGCCGTGGCCGCCGCCCTCGCCACTGATGCCGTCCTCGGGGGTCGCGCCCGCGGGTCCGGCGGCCGGCTGGGAGCCGCCCCGCTCCCCCTCCCGCCCCTCCAGCACCGCGTGCAGCTCCTCCGCCGTACCCGCGTCCTCCAGCCGGCGCTCCTTCTCCGGGTCGGCGAGCAGCCGGGCGAGCGCCGCCATCGCCGCCGTGTGCTCGCTCGCGTCCTGCGCGGCCAGCGCGACGACCAGGTGTACGGGGTCGTTGGACTCGTGCCCGAACTCCACGGGCTCGGCGAGCCGCACCCAGGACATTCCGGTACGCAGCACGGCCGGCGTGGGCCGGGAGTGCGCGAAGGCGAAGCCGGGGGCGACCACGATGTACGGGCCGTTCTCCTCGACGTTCCGGATCATCTCGGCGGTGTAGCCCCTGGTGGCGGTGCCGTTCTCCACCAGCAGATCGCCCGCCGCCCGCACCGCGTCCCGCCAGCCGTCGGCGTGGACGTCGAGCCGGATGGCATCGACGGGGAGGAGCTCGCTCAGTGTCGCCATGGCTGTGATCTTGACATGTGCCCTTCTCCGCCGCGCATCCGGCGGCCCGTCAGTGGTACAGCACGGACTGGATCTTGCGGTCGTCGAGGTTCCGGCGGTCGTACCAGTAGAAGCCGGTGTCGATCACCTTGGGCAGCTTCCTCCCGTGGACCGCCTTGAGCGCCGAGGCCACCACCTGGCGCCCGATGGCCAGCGGGTCCTGGGTGATGGCGCCGGTCATGTCGCCCTCCTCGATGGCGTTGATCTGCCCCTGCCCCGAGTCGAACCCGACCGTGCGGATGCCCTTGCGGCCGCTCTCCCTCACGCCCTGGATCACGCCGGTCGCGGAGCCCTCGTTCGCCCCGTAGATGCCCTTGACGTCGGGGTTCGCGGCGATGATCGCCTTGGTGATGTCGGCTGACCTGGCCTGGTCGCCGCCGCCGTACTGGACCGGCAGCAGCTTGATGCCCGGCGCGTGCTCCTTCATCCATTGCGTGAAGCCGTCGCGCCTGTCGATGCCCGAGCCGCTGGTCTGGCTGTGGACGACGAGGGCCACCTTGCCCTTGCCGCCGACGGCCTTCGCCATGTGCCGGGCGGCCTCCGCTGCGGCGGCCTTGTTGTCGGTGGCCGCCGTGGTGGCCGGGATGCCGCTGTCCACGCCGGAGTCGAAGGCGATGACGGGGGTGTGGCGGTGCTGGGCCTTGCGCAGCATGGGCTTGACGGCCTGGGAGTCGAGGGCGGCCAGGCCGATCGCGTCGGGTTTCCGGCCCACGCTGTTCTCCAGCATCGTGACCTGGGCCTCTACATCGGTCTCCGTGGCGGGGCCCTGGAAGCTGATGGTGGCGCCGCGTTTTCGTGCCTCTTGTTCGGCGCCCTTTTTCACTGCTTGCCAGAATTGTTGTTGGAAGCCTTTGGAGACTATGGCGATGTACGGGCGGTCGCTGGCGCTTCCGGTGGGCTGACCGGTGCAGGCGCTCAGCGTGAGGGCGGTGGTGAGCAGTGGTGCCGCTAGGGCGGCAGTCCTGCGGCTGGGGTGCATGGTGGGCAACTCCCTTGTGCTGCTGGGATTTCGGGGCTTCGCCCCGGGCCCCGTCGGGTGCGGGGCTGGGTGGGACTCGCGGCTGGCGGTTCCGGTGTGCCCACCCGTTCCGCCCCTTGCGGAACGACTGCCCACACCTCCGTACGGGGAGCTGTCAGCGTTTCCGTTTCCGGGCCTGGTCCGCATACACAGCAGCCACGATCACGCAGCCCAGAATCACGTTCTGCCATTCCTGGGGGACCGAGGTGATCTGGAGGCCGTTGTTGAGGACCGAGATGATCAGGGCGCCTATCAGTGTGCCGACGATGGAGCCCTTGCCGCCCGACAGCGAGGTGCCGCCGATCACCACCGCGGCGATGGCCTGGAGTTCGTACCCCATCCCCGTCGCGGGCTGTGCCGAGCCGAGGCGGGCCGAGATCAGCACGCCGGCGAGGCCGATGAACACGCCGGACAGCACGTACACCGCGGTCTTCCACTTCCGCACGTTCACGCCGGAAAGGGCGGTGGCCTCCTCGTTGCTGCCGATCGAGTACGCGTACCTGCCCAGCAGCGTGCGGTTGAGGATCACGCCGCCGACCAGCGCGGCGAGCGCGAGGATCAGTACGGCGTTCGGGAAGTCGGCGCCGGGGACGATGCTCCCGGTGGAGATCTCCGTATAGCCGGAGCTCTCCGCGAAGTAGATCGGCGCGCTGCCCGAGACGACCAGCGCGAGGCCCTGCGCGACCAGCATCATGGCGAGCGTCGCGATGAACGGCGGGAGCCCGAGCACGGTCACGTTCAGCCCGTTGACCAGGCCGATGAGCGCGCCGAACAGCAGCGTTCCCAGGACGCCCAGCGGTACGGGCAGCCCCGCGTGCACGATCAGCACCCCGGACATCACGGCGCACAGCGCCATCCCCGTACCGACCGAGAGGTCGATGCCGCCGGTGACGATCACGAACGTCGCGCCCAGTGCCAGCGCGCCGATCACCACGGTGGAGAACAGGACCGAGGTGATGTTGCTGTAGTTGAGGAAGTTCGGGCTGGCAACCGAGAAGAACACGAAGATCGCGATCAGGCTCGCGAAGGCCAGTAGCTGCTGGAACCTGCTGGTCAGGCGGGCCCGCATCCCGGCGTCCCCGGTCCCCTCCCGTTCCCGCCGCGGCGCGGCGGCTGTGGAGGCTGTCATGTCTCTCCTGCCTTCGGTCGGACGTCGGACGGTCGGACGGTCGGACTCGTTGTCGCGGCGCTCAGCGGCGTTCAGCGGCGCTCAGTCGGGAGGGTGCCGGTGTCGGAGGGGGCGCCGGTCTCGGAGGGGGTTGCGGTGGGGCTCGGGGCTCCGGCCGTCGCGGGCCGCCTCGTCGCGTACTCCATGACCCGCTCCTGCGTCGCCTCCTCCGCGGTGAGGCGGCCGGTCACGTGGCCCTCGCTCATCACCACCACGCGGTGCGCCATCCTCAGCACCTCGGGCAGCTCGGAGGAGATCATCACGATTGACTTCCCTTGCGCGGCAAGGGCGTTGAGCAGGCCGTAGATCTCCTCCTTGGCGCCGACGTCGATGCCCCGGGTGGGCTCGTCGACGATGAGCACGTCGCAGTCCTTGACCAGCCAGCGCGCGAGCACGACCTTCTGCTGGTTGCCGCCGGAGAGCTGCCGTACGGGCTGGTCGAGGGAGGGGGTACGGATGCGGAGCGCGGCCACCTGCTGCTCCGAACGGGCCCGCATCGCCCGGTCCTTGACGAAGCCGAAGGACTGGAACAGCTCCCCCAGCGCGCCCAGGCCGATGTTGGCGTTCACGTCCTCGTCCAGCATCAGGCCGAGGTTCTTGCGGTCCTCGGCGAGGTAGCCGATGCGGTGCCTGGCGGCGTCCGCCGGGTTCCGCACGGTGATCCGGCGGCCGTTGAGGGTGACGGTGCCGGACTCGACGGGGTCGGCGCCGACCAGGGCGCGGGCGAGTTCGGTGCGGCCCGCGCCCATGAGCCCGGCCAGGCCCAGGATCTCGCCGCGTTGCAGGTCCAGGTCGACGTTCCGGAGGAGGGTTTTCGTGCTGAGGCCGCGGACTTCGAGGACGGTGTCGCGGTCGTGGCGTACGCCGACGGGCGCGGCGCCGGTGGCTCCGGTGCTTCCGGTGGCTCCGATGGGGGCGCTTGTGGCTCCGGGGTCGAGCTCGCGTCCGACCATCCGGGAGATGACGTCCTCCATGGAGGCCGATGCGGTGTCCAGGGTGTCGACATAGCGACCGTCGCGGATGACGGTGATCCGGTCGGTCAGGGAACGGAGTTCGTCCATGCGGTGCGAGATGTAGATGACGCCGGTCCCGCTCCCGCTCTTCTTCTCCGGAGTGCCGGGCTCCGGCGCCGTCCCGGGCCGTACGAAGCGGCGTATGAGCCCGTGCAGCACCTCCACCTCGGCGTCGTTGAGCGCCGCCGTGGGCTCGTCCATGATCAGGACCTTCGCCTCGTACGACAGCGCCTTGGCGATCTCGACCATCTGCTGCTGCGCCACGGTCAGCTCGGCCACGCGCCGGCGCGGGTCCAGCGGCAGGCCGAGGCGGTCCATCAACTGACCTGCCCGCTCGTCGAGTTCGCGGTCCCTCAGCAGGAAGCGGCCGCGGGGCTCCCGGCCGATGAAGATGTTCTGCGCGACCGTCAGGTCGGGCATCAGGTGGAACTCCTGGTGGATGATGCTGATGCCCAGTTCGCGCGCGTGCCGCGGACCGCGCACGGTCACCGGGCGGCCGTCGAGCGCGAACGTGCCCTCGTCCGGCGCGTGGACGCCGGACAGCAGCTTCATCAGGGTCGACTTGCCGGCGCCGTTCTCGCCCACGAGGGCCAGCACTTCGCCGTGCCGGAGGTCGAGGTGCATGTCGCGCAGGGCCTGCACGCCGGGGAAGCGCTTGGCCACGCCGTCGACCCGGAGGAGCGGGGGCCCGGTCCCGCCGGGGGTTCCGGCCGTCGCGCCGTGATCGTCCGCCCTCTGGTCCGCCATCCTCAGCGCCCTCCTACGACGTGCCCCGCCTCGGAGAAATCGATTTCGAAGAACGTAGGGAGCGGCCGCCGCGCCGTCAATGACCTTCACACGGGGACTCGTTCACCCCGCCGTACCGCGCGGTCGGCGACCCGCTACGGTCGCCTGGTGACCGAACCCCGCACCCTGCGCGCCACCAGCGATTCCTACGACGCCATCGCCCCCACCTACGCGGAGATGTTCAGCGACTCGCTGCGCGAACGTCCCCTGGAACGCGCGCTCCTGAGCGCCTTCGCCGAGCTGGTACGGGGAGAGGGCGAGGGCGGCGCGGTCGCCGATCTCGGGTGCGGGCCGGGTTACGTCACGGCCCACCTGCACGGCCTGGGCCTGAACGCCTTCGGCGTCGACGCCTCCCCCGCGATGGTCGGGCTGGCGCGCGAGGCGCACCCCGGCCTCCGCTTCTCGGTCGCTTCGATGGCCGCGCTGGACCTCGCGGACGGCGCGCTGGCCGGTGCCGTCTCGCGGTGGTCCGTCATCCACACGCCGCCGCGCGACGTGCCCGCGGTGGTGTCCGAGGTCGCCCGCGTACTGTCCCCCGGCGCCCACCTCCTGATCAGCTTCCCCGCGACGGACGGCCCTCACGACGAGCCCCAGCCCTACGACCACGCGGTGACCACGGCGTACCGCTGGTCCCCCGACCACTTCGCGGCGGTGCTGCGCGAGCACGGCTTGGCGGAGAGCTCCCGCACTGTGATCGAGCCGGAGGCGACGGACCGCCGCCAGTTCAGGGAGGTCCAACTCCTGGCCCGCAGGGCGTAGTCGGGGTGGGTCTCCCCCGCGAGATCCTGCGGCTCCCACCCCTCCGACATGCCGCCGCACCGCACCAGACGGAGCGCCCGGCAGCCGTACGGTCCGGGCCTGGTCACCGAGCACACCCTGCTCAAGTAGCACTCAGGGGCCACCCCCTGGCCCCAGACTCTCCAGCGGACCGCGCTGCACTCCGTAACCGACCTCGACGACGACCACGCAGGCTTCGTCCGACCCCGCAGGCGGGTTGCCCGCTCTCAGGAGGAACCACCTGTTGGACCGCCACCACCGGAACCGCGCTGGCCATCGCCACGTCTGCCGCTGCGGCGACGCGGGTGGGGCACAGTGACATCTTCCCTCTGGAAGTGCGGTTCGCCGGCGATCACCGCCACGGTGGGCGCCGCAGCATCGAGCAGGCCGCGATCGCCCTGGCGGACGAGGCCATCGCCTTGCAGCACACAGGCGCAGCGAGTCAGCGCGTACGGGCGAGGCTGTACGGGCGCGCGGCGGCGTTCACGTCCTCCGCGCTGTGGGCGGCGATTGACGGCGGGCGCTGGTGGACCACGCGTCGCGGCGGGCGGCCTTGTCCGGAACCAGGCGATCCAGTGCCGCATCTGGTCGCATGCCGGGAGCCTCTACCGGCACACGCAGCGCCCCGCGGACGCCCTCGCGGCCAACGACGTGGCCCGCAGCCTGCCCCTGCCCCTGCCCCTGCCCCTGCCCCGCAGCGACCCGATGTTCGCCTCCCGCGGCCACGCCCGCCACGCAGCTATCCTCGGCCTCACCGGCAACACCGGGGCGGAGCAGGGAAGGGCGGGGTTTATCCCCCTGGTCGTGAATTCCGACGTCGTGATTTTTGTGTTCTGACGTGGCCGCTTCCGTCGTCACCGTCATCGAAATTTGCCGTTGCACTAAATTGCGTCGCCGTCCCGGCAGTGCGCTTCGCCTTCCGGCGCTTGCGGAGGACCTCGACCAGTACGAGGACCCCACTTGTCAGGGCGATCGTCACTAGCCAGGCAGGAATCGCAACGGCCAGGCCGTAGGACTTGAAGTGGTTCTCCACGGTGACTGCGATACCCACGCAGATACACAAGGGCCAGTTCTCGCGCAGGGTCTGAGGTCCGTGGCGGATGTTGGCCCTCAGGCGCGCTGCAAGGCGCTGGCTCCAGTTCACTGTTCGGCCCTTCGCTTCTTCTGGACGAAGAACACGGCTTTCCGGGCGACCCACCTGGTGACACAGAACGTCAGCATGCCCGCAGGCATCGCTACGAACAACCCGTAGCGGTCGCGCGTGAGGCCGAGTACCTGGAACGTGACGAGCGCGGCGCAGATCCCGATCCAGCCCTCCCGGCGCGGGTGGGCGTTGAATCGCAGGCGGCCACGCACGATCAGGCGGTCGTAGGCAATCTCGCGCCATTCGCGCAGCAGGGTTGGTGCAGGCATGGGGGTGTGGGGTTGGGTGCCGGGCGCAACCATCGTGGCAGCCCGGCACCGGTGCCCCTCGCTGTTGATCAGGTGATGATCGACACCCAGAAAGACAAAGGGTCGTGGATGTGCTGCCACTCAGCGTTGTTAAGGGCGGCGGAGGTGACGTCGGCGGCGTATCGCTGCCATACGTCCGCCGTGAACTCGGTGAGATGCTGCTTCGGGTCGAAGGTTTCCCAAAGGGAGCTGAGGACACCGGGGTTGGGGTTCGGGAATTCCCATGCGGTGGCGACGGCGCGCGTGGCTTCCACAACGCACTCTGCGCCGACCGCCCCGAATCCCGTACAGGACTGGCCGTCAAACCCGATGGCCGACGACGGCAAGGTCCAGCGCCTGTACGAGTCCTGGCGCTACGCACCGATCGGCAGCCAGCAGCCGTCCCCGGACTCCCCGCCGCTCGTCGCGATGTTGCGGTACGTCGTGCGGCACGGCCACCCGCAGGGGCGACGGAATGAACCCGATGCGTGGTTCGCCGAAGCGGTGCTCGGCCATGGGGGCGCCCTCGAGGTCGTCGTACCTGCCGCCGAATATCGCGCCGGGCTGCCCGAGTGGCATCACGCCGCCTACGACCGGCTGTTCACGCGGGCGCGGGAAGTCCACGAGACCGGGCTGACCGCCTCCGCCCCCAGGCGCACATGGCAGGCGGCGAAATCCTCGTCGCCCTCGCCGACGAGCTGGCGGCCGTCTGGGACGGCCGGGCGGCGCGCGATTACGGCGGTACCGCGGACGTGGTCGCGTACGCGGAGAAGACGGGCACCCCGGTGCGGGTGATCTGGCCCGAGGGCGTCGGCCGACAGCCCACCGAGCCGTGAGTCGTCTACTTTCCGCTCCGCCATTCCTGGACGGACACGATGACGAAAAGGGATCCCAGGACCAGGAAGAAGCCTGCGATCAGGACCCCTGTGCTGTGGATTTGGTGGATCCCGATGAGGATAGCGAGGAAGGCGATATGGGCTATGACACCCCGGCTCTCACCCACCGGTACGCGGCGAGGGCCAGCACTCCGCCCGTACCGATCGCTGCCCAGCGTGCGGGCTCGGATGGGGTGAGGGTGTACGTGAGGGCCGGTATTCCGAACAGGGTCAGTGCTGGGAGCCATGAGCTGCGGAGCAGTTTGCGTACCGCCCGCGCCGCTCGCTCCGTTGTCGGGCGCATCGCTAGCACAGCCCTTCGTCCGCTCTCGGGCATGTCTTCATCATCCATGCCGTGAGCGCGAGCAGACCTGCGATGCCGAGTATCAGCAGCGCGAGTTGGAGGCTGTGGCCCGCACGCGTGGACAGGAAACGGGCGAGCCAACCCGGGGCGGCCGCGTTCCGGGACCGCTTGAACCGTGTGACGGCCCAGGCGCCACATACGCCACCGACGCACAACGCCGCGACCGCCACGGACAGCAGCACGACACCGAACAGCCCTTGCACGAGCCCGCCGACGAAGGAACCGCCCAGCGCGAGATACACGAACCGGGTGAGCGCGACCGTGACCTTCCCTGGCTTCTCGTCACTGGCCCCGGCGCCGGGCCCCTGGGTCGGGGAAGGGAGGCTGGCGCTCACAGCATCACCTCCCCGCTCCGGCTCCACTCCGGGCCCCCGCTCCGGTTCGCCGTCGTCGCCGTCTGCCCTCGTCCTGGAGTCGCCGTCCGCCCTCGTCCTGGAACTGCGGCTGCACATAGCCGTAGGGGCCGCCGCCGCTCACGGCTCGCCGCGGGAGCGGACTGCGGGGTCATGCATGACTCCCTCTCCGATCGGTCCGGCCCCCTGATGCCTGACGCGGTGACGCTAGGCGGTGGCGGAGGGGCGCGGGAAATTGATCAAGGGGGTCTGTTGTACGGCTCACGCACCGGAGCCGGGGCCCCTGCGCAGCCCCCACGCGCGGAAACGGCGTGCCGCGTACAGGCCGATGCCGATCGCCACCGCCAGACCGACGCCGTCGATCACCGGAGAGACGTGGAAGACGGCCGAGAACGCCAGGGCCATGCCGAGTGCGGAGACGGCCGTGACGGCCAGGAAGAGGAGGAGTTCCGCCCACCACATGCGAAGGGACGGGGAATGGTTCGGCACAGAAGGACTCCGCTGGTCGGCACACGCAGCGGGCAGCCGTGCCTCGCGCATGACCGCCCGCAGCGGAACAGCCTAGTCAAGCGCCCGTAGACGTCCGCGCGCGCCGCCGCATCGACCGATCGGCCGACCCCCGCGTCCCCCGCTCCGCCCCCGTACGCCAGCCGTCGTGGCGACCCCGGTGGGGCGGGGCGCTGCTGAGGATGGAGGGGCGGTGTACGGAGCGCCGTGCCGGGGTCGCCGAGCGGCCCGGGAACCACTCAGCAGCGAGGAATCACCATGCAGAAGACGCAGCGCAGCACCCGCCGTACCCGTGTCATGGCCGGTACGGCCGTGGGCGTCGTCGCGCTCGCCGGGATCGGTGCCTTCGGCGCCGTACAGGCCACCGCCTCGCCGTCGGCCGCGCAGGCGGCCCCCACAAAGGCGGCGAACGACAAGAACCTGACCACCACCAAGCACCTCTCCCTCGACGCGGCCACCGACGCGGCGCAGGCGGCGGTCGACGCGGCGAAGGAGGAGAACCAGAAGGTGTCCGTCGCCGTCGTGGACCGCGACGGCAACACCCTGGTGACCCTGCGCGGCGACGGCGCGGGGCCGCAGTCGTACGGGTCGGCCGTGAAGAAGGGCTTCACCGCGGTGTCCTGGAACGCGCCCACCTCGCAGCTCGTCAAGAACCTCGACAAGACGCCGAACCTCAAGGACATCCCCGGCACCCTCTTCCTGGCCGGCGGGGCGCCCGTGCAGGCGGACGGCGCGCCGGTGGCGGGCATCGGGGTCGCGGGCGCGCCGAGCGGCGAGCAGGACGAGAAGTTCGCGCAGGCGGGGGCGAAGGCGATCGGCGAGTGAGCGGAACCGGCCGGCGGCACCCGCGGAGGCCCGGCGCCGTGCTGGCCGCGGCGCTCGCGTTGTGTACGGCGTGCACGGCGCAGGGCGGAGGGGGCGCCGCCGGTTCTGCGTCGCCCTCGCCGTCCTCCCCCAGCAGCGCACCGGCCTCCTCCCCCGAGGCGGGGCGTGCGCTGATCGAGGCCGCGCGGGACGGGGACGGCGCGGGCGTGCGGGAGGCGCTGGCCGCGGGGGCCGCCACGGAGGTACGGGACGGCCGCGGTCGTACGCCGCTGCTGCTCGCCGCGCTCGGCGATCACGTGGAGGCGGCGCGGGCACTGGTGGACGCCGGGGCCGATCCCGATGCGCAGGATCGGCAGGAGGACAGTGCGTGGCTGGTCACCGGGGTGACGGGGAGCGTGCGGATGGCGCGCGTGCTGATTCCGGCCGAGCCGGATTACGGGCTGACGAACCGGTACGGGGGTACGTCGCTGATCCCTGCGGGGGAGCATGGGCACGCGGCGTACGTGCGGGAGGTGCTGCGCCGTACGGACATGGAGGTCGATCACGTCAACCGGCTTGGATGGACGGCGCTGTTGGAGGCCGTGATCCTCGGTGACGGCGGACGCGATCATCAACGGGTGGTGGCCCTCCTTCTCGACCACGGAGCGGACCCGGCGCTGGCCGACAAGGAGGGGACGACGGCGTTGCAACACGCTGAGCGGCGGGGGTTCGACCGCATCGCGGAGTTGCTGCGGGAGTCGGGTTGAGGCGGGAAGCTCTCAGTCCTGGCGGTAGCCCGACAAGAAGCGGCCGATCCTTCCGATCGCCGACTCCAGCTCGTCGACCGTCGGCAGGGTCAGGATGCGGAAGTGGTCCGTGGAGGGCCAGTTGAAGCCGGAGCCCTGGACGACCTGGATCTTCTCGCGGAGCAGCAGGTCGAGGACGAAGCGCTCGTCGTCGTGGACCGTGTGCACAGCGGGGTCGAGCCGCGGGAAGGCGTACAGCGCACCGCGCGGCTTCACGCACGAGACGCCGGGGATCTCGTTCAGCTTCTCCCACGCGCGGTTGCGCTGCTCATGCAGCCGGCCGCCCGGGGCGGTCAGCTCGTCGATCGAGTGCGGGGCGCCGAGCGCGGCCTGGATCGCGTACTGCGCGGGCGCGTTGGGGCACAGCCGCATGGAGGCCAGCATGGTCAGGCCCTCCAGGTAGTTGCGCGCGTGCTGCCGCGGCCCGGTGACCACGAGCCAGCCGGAGCGGAAGCCCGCCACCCGGTACGTCTTGGAGAGGCCGCCGAAGGTGAGGACGACGAGGTCGGGCGCGAGGGTGGCCACCGGGTGGTGCTCGGCGTCGTCGTACACGATCTGGTCGTAGATCTCGTCGGCGAAGACCATGAGCTGGTGGCGGCGCGCCAGATCGAGCATGCCCTCGACGATCTCGCGCGGATACACCGCGCCCGTCGGGTTGTTGGGGCTGATGATCACCAGCGCCTTGGTGCGGTCGGTGATCTTCGAGGCGAGGTCGTCCAGGTCCGGGTACCAGTCGGAGGACTCGTCGCACAGGTAGTGCACGGCCTTGCCGCCCGCCAGCGTGGTGACCGCCGTCCACAGCGGGAAGTCCGGCGCGGGGATGAGGACCTCGTCGCCGTCCTCCAGCAGCGCCTGCACCGACATGGAGACCAGCTCGGAGACGCCGTTGCCCAAGTACACGTCGTCCACGTCGAATTCGGGGAAGCCCATGCCCCGGTAGCGCTGCACGACCGCGCGGCGCGCGGAGAGGATGCCGCGCGAGTCGGTGTAGCCGTGCGCCTGCGGCAGCATCCGGATCATGTCCTGGACGATCTCCTCGGGCGCCTGGAAACCGAACAGCGCGGGATTGCCGGTGTTCAGGCGCAGCACGCTGTGCCCCGCCTCCTCCAGGGCGTTGGCCTGCTCTATCACCGGCCCCCTGATCTCGTAGCAGACCTCGCTCAGCTTGCTCGACTGCCGGAATTCCATGCGGCCCTCCCAAGGCTTCGTGGCGCCCGCGGCGCGACACCCGCTTCCCCGCGACGCGACACCCGCTGTGTGTCACGCGCTCGGCGCGTACTTGGTTCTACCAAGTGAAGGCTTGGCAAGTCCAACATCTTCTCTAGACTGCTCCGCATGCCTCGTATGCCTCGCCGCCGGAGCTACGCGCACTACTGCGCCGCCGCCCGGGCCCTGGACACCGTCGGTGACCGGTGGACCCTGCTGATCGTCAGGGAGCTGCTGGCCGGCCGGCGCCGCTACACGGACCTGCACGCCGACCTGCCCGGCATCAGCACGGACGTGCTCGCGGCCCGCCTCAAGGACCTGGAGCGCGAGGAGCTGGCCACGCGCCACAGGCTGCCCCCGCCTGCCGCCGCGTACGTCTACGAACTCACCGAGCGGGGGCGGGAGCTGCTGCCCGTGCTCACCGCGCTCGCCGCCTGGGGCGCGCCCGCGCTGGAGGAGCGGCAGCCCACCGACGCGGTGCGCGCGCACTGGTACGCGCTGCCGCTGCTGGAACCGCTCACGGAGGCCGCGGACGGCCTGACCGGCGTCGTCGACGTACGGCTGGAGGAGGGCACCTTCCACGTACGCCTCGGGCCCGACTCCGGAGCCCCGCTGTATGGGGACGGTCCGGCGGACGCGGCGGACGCCCGCCTGACCCTGCCCCAGGACCTGTGCAACGCCCTTGCCGCTGGCACCGCTTCGCTCGCCGAGGGCGTGAAGCGGGACCGCGTACGAGTGGAGGGCGACAGCGAACTGGCCGACAGGCTGCGCGGCTCGCGCGGCTGACCGCGAGGCGCCGGAGGCGCCGCTGGACCGCCGAAGCCAGGCGCGGCCGCGCGCACCGGCAATGCGCACGGCGTCCCGTACCGGCCCCCGCGCCGTCACCCGCCCCGCCGCCTCACATTCCGCCCGCGCGCGGGGAGTCGTCTCCGCCGCGGGACGCCAGCAGGCCCGCGACGGAGAGCGCGCCCCAGCCGGCCGAGACCGCGACGGCGCCCGCGCGCCGGGCTCGGCCCGGCAACGTCGCGCCGAGGAGCGCCGCGTCGCCGAAGTCGGCGGCGATGCGTACGAGGGCTGCCGTACGCAGTGGTTCGCCCTCGGGCGCCAGCAGCAGGGCGAGTCCGCTCACGGCGTCGCGCCAGGCGACGGGGCGCAGCGCGGTACGGGTCTCCCGCGCGACCCTCCCTCCGGGGCCGCTCAGCCCGGAGGGCCTGGCCAGCAGCCCGGGGGCGGCCGTCACCGCCGCGCCGTAGAGCGCCGTGGCGGCGCCGACCGCGCGCAGCAGGGTGACGCCCAACTCCTGTGAGGATGGCGCCACTTGGGCGGCGCGCCCGCCTCGTCGTACCGTCCTGCCCACGTCTCCGCTCCCTTCCTCGACGGTCTACCCAGGACGCTGGGCCTCCGTACCGCCCAGCGCGCCGCGCAGCCTCAGCAGGGCCCTGCGGGCGTGGCTCTTCACCGTGCCCAGCGGCAGCCCCGTGGCCTCCGCGATCTGAGGCTGGGTCAGATCACCGTAGAAGGCCAGCCGGAGTACGCGCTGCTGCACCGCGGGGAGCTTCGCCAGCTCCTGGGCGAGCAGTACGCGGTCGAGCGCCTGCTCGGGGCCGTACGGAGGGGGTCCGTACGGCGAGGGCTCGGCCGGGTCCGCGCGGCGCGCGCGGGAAGCGGGCAGCAGGTCGGCCGCGGCGCGCCCGCGCAGCAGGTCCGCGGTCTTGTGCCGGGCGATGCCGGCCAACCAGCCCGCCGGGCCGCCCCGTTCGGGCCGGTAGCCGGTGCGGCCGCGCCAGGCGGCTGCGAACACCTGCTGGGTCACGTCCTCCGCGTCCCGCAGGTCGGAGAGCGCCTGCCGGGCGATCCCGCGCACCAGCGGCGCCCAGCGGCGGTACGCGGCGACCAGACACCGCTCGTCCCCCGCGACCAGTCCCTCCGCGATCCGCGCGGCGGAAAGCTCCGCCAGATCGACGTCCCTGCGCACAACGACACCCCACACCTGCCCCTGCCCGCCGCCCGCCATGACACAGCTCCTCCCGCACCTCGTACGCGCCACCGTCCGGCCCCCGTCGGCGCGGTGCAACGTGCGTCGTTTCTGCGTCGTTCGGGCGGGACGAACCCCGGAGCGGGCCGGTGCAGCGGGCCTAACCTGAGGCCATGCGCGCCCCCGACGAACACGGCGACGAAGACGGCGAGGAGCCGGGCCCCGGTCTCAGCACCGGCGCCGTGGCCAGGCGGCTGGGTGTCTCCCCCACCACGCTGCGCTCCTGGGACCGGCGTTACGGGCTCGGCCCTGCCGCGCGGGAGCACGGCAGGCACCGGCGATGGACCCCGGGCGACCTCGCGGTGCTGGAGGAGATGTGCCGCCGCACCGCCCTGGGCGTCCCGCCGGCCGAGGCGGCGCGCGCCGCGCGGGCGAGCGCGGGGCGGCCCGTGCTGACGGCGGCCGACGCGCCTGCGGTGACCGTTCCGCGCCAGGACTCGCGGGGCCGCGCGGTGCCGGCCACCGTGCGCGAGGAGGCGCGCGGCCTGGGGCGCGCCGCGCTGCGGCTGGACGCGACGGCGCTGGACGGGCTGCTCACCGGGCTGATGTCCGAACACGGCCTCGTGCCCTGCTGGGAGGAGGTGCTGGTGCCCACGCTGCGCGCGGTCGGACGCCGGTGGGAGCGTGCGGGCGAGCCGTACGTCGCCGTCGAGCACCTCCTGTCCTGGCACATCTCCACCGCCCTGCGCAGCGCGCTCCCTGGGCCCGGCGCCCGGCACACCGCGCCGGCCGTGCTCGCCTGCGTACCTGACGAGTGGCACACGCTCCCGCTGGAGGCGCTGGCCGTGGGCATGGCCCAACGGGGGCTGCCCACGCGGATGCTGGGCGGCGCCGTGCCGGTGGAGGCGCTGGAGGAGGCGGTACGGCGCACGGGTCCCGCGGTCGTGGTGCTGTGGTCGCAGTCGCGCGCCACCTCGGGTACCGGGCTCGCGCACCGCCTCGGCGCGCTGGACACCGGCGTGCGGGGCGCCCGTACCCGGCCCCGGATCGTGCAGGCGGGCCCCGGGTGGGCGGGCAGGCCGCGCGGCACGGCACGCCGCCCGCACGGACTGCGCGAGGCCCTGGACCTGCTGACCGGCCTCTGTTCCCGGTGATGTCCCTGTCGACCGGGCCCCGGCGCGGAGGGGATTGCCCCACTGGGCGTGCGCCGGGGCCCGTCGCCCGCCTCAGGCGGCGCCGCGCGCCTTCGTGAAGCGGGCCGCCCTGTCGCCCGGGTCGACGAGCGGCGGCGGGTAGCCGGAGGGCGCGTCGCGCCCGGTGAGCGTCCACGGCGTGTGCACCGCGGCGCCCCCGATGTGCGCGAGCTCCGGCACCCAGCGCCGCACGTACGCGCCGTCCGGGTCGTAACGGCGGGCCTGGGCGAGGGGGTTGAGGACCCTGTTGGGGCGGGTGTCGGTACCGGTGCCCGCCACCCACTGCCAGTTCATCTGGTTGTTCGCGAGGTCGCCGTCCACCAGCAGCGCGAGGAAGTGCCGTGCGCCGACGCGCCAGTCCGCGTACAGCGTCTTGCTGAGGAAGCTCGCCGCCAGCAGCCGCCCCCTGTTGTGCATCCAGCCCTCGTGCAGCAACTGCCGCATCGCGGCGTCGACGAGGGGATATCCGGTGCGGCCCTCCCGCCAGGCCGCCGCCTCCGCCGCGTCCTCGTGCCAGGCGTCGTGCCGCGGCCTGTAGTCCTCGTACGAGGCGGCGGGGCGTGCCGCGAGCACCTGGTGGTGGAAGTCCCGCCAGGCGAGCTGCCGCACGAAGGCCTCGGCCCCGGGGCCGCCCTTCTTCCGCGCCCTGTGCGCCAGCTCGACCGCGGAGAGGGTCCCGAAGTGGAGGTGCGGGGAGAGCCGCGAGGTGGCGTCGCCCGCCAGGTCGTCGTGCCGCTCCTCGTACGCCTGCACCCCGCTGCGGAGCCAGTCGCCGAACCGCCTGCGCCCCTCCTCCTCTCCCCCGGCGGCCAGACCCGGCGAGCACCCGGCGACCTTCGCGCGCGAGGGCAGCTCCTCCGACCGGGCCTCCTCGGGGACGCGCACGCTGCGCGGCGCCGCCGACGCGTCGCGCAGCGCGGCCTGCCGCCAGCGGCGGAAGTACGGCGTGAACACCGCGAAGTGGTCGCGCCCCTGCGGCGTGACCGCCCCCGGCGGCAGCGCGGTGACCACGGCGTCGTGCACGACCAGGGCGCACCGCTGCTCTTCCAGTGCCCGGCGCAGCCGCTCCTCGCGGCGCTGCGCGTACCCGCTCACCCCCGCCGCGACGTGCACCTCGCTCGCCCCGCACTCGGCCACGGCGCGGCACACCTCGGCGACGACGGGCCCGCTGCGCAGCACCAGCCGCCCGCCGCGTGCGCGCAGCCCCGCGTCCAGCGCGGCGAGGCAGTCGGCCAGGAACGCGGCGCGGTTCGGCGCCTCGAAGCCCGCCTCCCGTACGCCCGGGTCGCGGACGAACAGCGGCAGCACCCGGTCGGCGCGGGACAGCGCCGAGCGCAGCACGGGGTTGTCGTGCAGCCGCAGGTCGGAGGTGAACAGGGCCACGGCAACGGTCATCCGCCGCTCCTCGGGTCGTACGCGAGCAAGCCTTCCGTCCCTCTCTTCGGCCCGCGGCGGCTCCGCGGATGCGCCCTTCCGTGAATTTCCGGTGTCCGGATGCCGGACTTCCCGTGCTGTGGTCCGCTGTGCCGGAGTGGCGGGCCGCACCCTCTGCTAGATTGGTCTAAACCACTGACCAGTGAATCTCTGTCCGAGTAGAGCGCTTTGAGGATCGGCAGGACCGCGTGGAAGTTGTCATCGTTCCGAACGCCGTCGCCGGCGGCGAACTGATCGCCGAGTCGATTGCCGCGCTGCTGCGGCGCAAGCCGGACGCGCTGCTGGGTGTGGCCACCGGCTCCACCCCGCTGCCCGTCTACGAGGCCCTGGCGGGCAAGGTGCGCGGCGGCGCCGTGGACGCGTCGCGGGCGCGGGTGTGCCAGCTCGACGAGTACGTCGGGCTGCCCGCGGGACACCCCGAGTCGTACCGCTCCGTGGTGCTGCGCGAGGTGGTCAGGCCGCTGGGCCTGACCGAGGAGCACTTCATGGGCCCGGACGGCGCGGCCGAGGACGTCCAGGCCGCGTGCGAGGACTACGACCGCGCGCTGTCCGAGGCCGGCGGCGTGGACCTCCAGCTACTGGGCATCGGCACCGACGGGCACATCGGCTTCAACGAGCCCTGCTCCTCGCTGTCCTCGCGCACCCGCATCAAGACGCTGACGCGGCAGACCCGGGAGGACAACGCCCGGTTCTTCGACAGCCTCGACGACGTGCCGCACCACGTGATCACCCAGGGCATCGGCACCATCCTGGAGGCCAGGCACCTGGTGCTGCTGGCCACCGGCGAGGCCAAGGCGGAGGCGGTCGCGCAGGCCGTCGAGGGCCCGCTCGCCGCGCTGGTCCCGGCCTCGGCGCTGCAACTGCACCGGCACGCCACGGTCGTCGTCGACGAGGCGGCCGCCTCCAAGCTGAAGCTCGCCGACTACTTCCGCGACACGTACGCGGCGAAGCCGGAGTGGCAGGGCATCTGATCCCGACGGCACGCACGAGGGGCGGTACGGCACATGGCCGGACCGCCCCTTTCGCGTGCGCGCCGCTCCGCGCCCCGCTCCGCGCTCAGTTCCGCGCGAGGAAGCCGGCCAGCCCCTCCAGCAGCCGGTCAGCGTCGTCAGCGGTGGTGTACGGGGAGAGCCCGGCGCGCAGGCCCCCGTCGTCGCCCAGGCCCATGTGGCGGGACGCCTCCAGCGCGTAGAAGGAGCCCGAGGGCGCGTCCACGTCGCGCGCCGCCAGGTACCGGTACGCCGCCTCCGTACTCGCTCCCTCGAAGGTGAGCAGCAGGGTCGGGGTGCGGTCGGCGGCGCGCGAGTGGACGGTGATCCGGTCCATGCCCGCGAGCTCCTTCTCGATGCGCAGCCGCAGCCCGTCCTCGTGGTCGCCGATCGCCGCGAAGGCGGCGGACAGCCGGTCCCTGCGCGCGCTCTCCGGGCGTCCGCCCAGCTCCGCGAGGAGGTCGACGGCCGCGCGTGCGCCCGCAAGGAGTTCGTACGGGAGCGTGCCGTACTCGAAGCGCTCGGGCACCTCGTCGCTGGAGGGCAGCAGCTTCTCCGGGTGCAGCTCCTCCAGCAGTCCTGGCCGCGCGGCCAGCACGCCCAGGTGCGGCCCGAAGAACTTGTACGGGGAGCAGGTGAAGAAGTCGGCGCCCAACTCCGCGATGTCCACGTGCCGGTGCGCCGTGTAGTGCACGCCGTCCACGTACAGCAGCGCGCCGGTCTCGTGCACCTCGGCGGAGATCGGCAGGATCGGCGGGCAGGTGCCGATGAGGTTGGAGGCCGCGGTGACGGCGACGAGGCGGGTGCGTTCGCTGAGCACCTCGCGGATGTGCTCGGCGCGCAACTCGCCGGTCTCCACGTCGAATCCGGCCCAGCGCACGGTGGCGCCGACCCGCTCGGCCGCCTGCACCCACGGCCTGATGTTGGAGTCGTGGTCGAGCCGCGTGACCACGACCTCGTCGTCCGGGCCCCAGTCCTGCGCGAGGGTGCGCGAGACGTCGTAGGCGAGCTGGGTGGCGCTGCGGCCGAGGACGATCTCGCGGGGTCCCGCGCCCAGCAGGTCGGCGAGCGCGCGGCGGGCGTCCAGCACCTGGGCCTCGGCGTTGCGCTCGCCGCGCGTCTGCCGGCCGCGGTTGGACAGCGGTTCGGCGAGCGCGGCGGCCATGGCCTCGATGACCGGCCGCGGCGTCTGGGTGCCGCCGGGTCCGTCGAAGTGGGCGCAGCCCGCTCCGAGTGCGGGGATCCGGTCGCGCAGCGCTGCGATGTCGTACGTCACGGGCACACTCCTGGTACGGGACTGCGGCGGCACGGCCGTGGCCACCCCGTCCCGGGGCCCGCTCACCACGCGCCCGCGGCACGGCCGTCACGCCCGAGATCTACCCGCCGACGCGGCGCGGTACAAGACCACGATGCGCCGCTTACGGTGCCGAGTACACGCTCATTCCGGTTTTTCCGCGGCAAACTCAGCAGAACCGGCGAACTCCTCCAAGGTGCGCGGCTCTTCGCCGCCGTACTGCCGGATCGTGCCGGTGACCTCGTACAGCTCGTGGTGGCTGCCGATCGCCCTGAACAGCTCCCACAGCTTGGTCAGGTGGGCCACGGTGTGGTCGTCGCGGTAGAGCTCGTGGGCGCGGCGCCGCCATGCGTCCGGGTCCGTCTCGGTGTAGGCCACCTTCGTGCCGGTGGCGCGCGCGAAGGCGTCGGCGGCCTCGCCGATGGTCAGCACCTGGCCGCAGAGGAGGACGACCGGCGGCGCGGCGGGCATCGGTTCGCCGAGCAGGCCCGCGGCGACGCGGGCCACGTCGGTGCCGGCGACCAGCGGCAGCACGGTGTCCCGCGGCCCCAGGGGCGCGGCGATCTCGCGGCCGCCGCCCGCCCTGAGCAGGAAGGCGAGGTTCTCGAAGAAGACCCCGGCGCGCAGGTGGACTGCGCCCACGCCGGCCCAGTCGAAGACCTGCTCGGAGACCCAGTGCAGCCGCATCCGCGGCGTGCCGGCCTGCGGGTCGGCGGCGAGCTGCGAGACCTCGACGACCCGCTCCACGCCCTCCTCCCGCGCGGCGGCAGCGAACACGCCGGGGGCCTCCAGGAGTCCGTCGGTGACCGGATAGGCGAAGTACGCACGCCGCACGCCGCGCATCGCGGGCCGCACGTCGGAGATCTCCCGCAGGTCGCCCGCCACCACCTCGGCACCGAGCGCGCGCAGGGCGTCGGCCCGCGCGTCCTCGCGGTGCACGAAGGCCCGTACGGCCTGGCCCCGTTGGCGCAGAAGCCGCACGAGATGCCGCCCGGTCGAACCCTGCTGCCCGCCGGCGGCGCCGGTGACGAGGACGGGGGCGTCGGCGGGGGTCACGACTCGGCTCCGGTGGCAGTCCGCGGCAGCATCGCCGCGGCGTCGGCGGCGCTCACGACTCGGCCCCCGCCGGGCTCTGCGGCAGGGTCATCGTGAAGGCGCCCTGCTCTTCCAGGGAGTGGAGGAACGGGGTCGGCTGGAAGGCTTCGGCAGGGGACAGTACGCCGGTCTTGGAGGGGCCGCGGCCCTCGGTGAGGCGTATCGCCGCCTCCACGCTCGCCAGCGCGCCGGCCCGCCACAGGTCGTGGCCGCTCAACGTGCCGACCCTGCCGCCGTGTTGGGTGATCGCCTGCGCGGCGACCGTGAACGCGCTGCGGGCCCGCGACGCCGGGTCCAGATCCTCGCTCTCGAAGACCTTCTCCTCCTCGAAGGTGCTCTGGGTGAGCAGGGTCTCCACCGTCCGTACGGGGATGTGCCGGGGGACGGTCACCGGCTCGAAGGAGGGCAGCGGCTTGAGCATCGTGCGCGGGCCCAGGGGCGGCGGGAAGGGGAACACCACGTTCACCGGCTCCAGTTGGCCGACCCGCAGCGTCCCGTCGGTGAACGTGATCCGCTGGGTCTCCGCGAAGAGCTGCGCCGCCGTGTTCTTGGCGCCCGTGGTGAGCCGCCAGCCGGTGACGGCGTACGCGACGATCAGCTTGTCCACCGCGCTCAGCCCGTCGGCGACGGCCCCCGCCAGCAGATCGCCCAGCCCGCCGTAGAAGCTCAGCCCCGGGATCATGACGCTGCCGGTGCGCTGCGCCGTGGCCTGCTGGGTGTCGAAGACGGCCTTCACGTGGTGCGGTTCGAGGGCGTGGTCGACGTAGGGGCAGCCGCTCTCCGCCGCGGCGGCGGCCACCGGCGCGCCGGTCACCGAGAAGGGGCCGGCGCAGTGCACCAGCACCCCGGCCTCGGCAGCGAGGCGGCGCAGCGCGTCCGGGTCCTCGACGGGAGCGGTGCGTACGGTGACCCGGCCCGGCGCCCCGAGCTCGGCGGCGGCCCGCTCCAGCGCCCCGGTGTCGCGGCCCGCGAGCACGATGTCCCGCCCGCGCGCGAGGAGTTCGGCGGCGACGAGCCGGCCGGTGTGGCCGTAGGCGCCGTACACGGCGATGAGCTGGGCTGTCATGTGCGACTCGCTTCCTGGGGCTTGGGGGGCTCGGCGTGGGGGTTCGGATTGCGGGCGCGGGTTGCGGACTCGACGTGTGGGCCCGGCGTGTGGGCCCGGCGTGTGGGCCCGGCGTGTGGGCCCGGCGTGTGGGCCCGGATTGCGGACTCGACGTGTGGGCCCGGCGTGTGGGCCCGGCGTGTGGGCCCGGATTGCGGACCCGACGTGTGGACCCGGCGTGGGCGCTCGGCCGGGGAGACCCGCATCCCGCGAGGTCCCGGTGCGCGCTGTCGGCGTGCACCGTCTGTGACGGACCCCGCGGGGCGGCCGGGCCCCCTCATCCGGCCTCTTCGGCGCTGGACTCGGCGGCCTGCAGCCGGGCGCCTCCCAAGCGGCCTACTTGGCGGAGGACTTGGCCTTGCCGCCGGACCTGCGGCCGGCCTTGCCCGCCGCCTGCGCCTGGCGCCCCGCCTCCTTGGCGGCCTCCTTCGCCGCCTGCTTCGCCGCCTCCTTCGCGGCATGCCTCGCTGCGTGCCTCGCGGCGTGCTTGACCGCCTGCTCGGCCTCCTTCGCCGCGTGCTTGCCCGCCTGCCCGGCGTGCTTGCCGGCGACCTCGGCGTGCTTGCCCGCGTGGCCCACGTGCCGGCTCGCGAGCTCGGCGTGCTTCCCCGCGTGACCTGCGTGCCCGCCATGCCCGGCGTGCCCCGCCTCTCCCGCGTACTTGCCCGCGATCGCGGCCCGCTTGCCCGCGTGCGCGAGCTGTTCCAGGGGCCCGGCCCCCTTGCCGCCCCGCCGCGCCGACGACTTGAGCCCGCGCCGCTGCGCGCTCCCCTTCCTGAGCCCCTTCTCATGCCCCCTCTCGTGCCGCGACCTGCCGCCGCGGCCACCGCGGCCACCGCGCCCGTCGAGGCTCCGCAGCATCCGGGGCAGCACGGTGCCCAGTACGAGGCCGGCCAGCGGCACCACGAGGTCCGACCAGGAGTCGCGGATCGGCTTGAACTCGGCGTTGCCGCCCTTCACTTCGATGAAGCCCAGCGGCTTGGCGCCCGCACCGCCCCCTCCCCCGCCGCCCTCGCCGGTCTTCGCCTCCGACTCCTCGCGCCCGGTTCCGCCGCCGAAGCCGAACCCGGCCTTGGCCACCGGGATGAGGGTCACGCCCTCGCACTCGATGGGATCTCCGTACACGGCGCTCACCGAGGCGCGCCCGCCCAGCCGGTCGGCCAGCCGCTCCAGCAGGGCCGCGGCACCCGCGGCAGCTCCGGTACGCGCGGCTCCCGCGCCCTCCGGCTGCCGGCTGCCGACGTCGCTGACGTTCTCCTGCACGGTCATGGGCGCCAGATTTCCAGCGGACGCCGCGCCGGTGAACGCCCGCGCCCGCACGCCCGTCCCGAATGGCCGTCCCGCCGGACCCCCGTGTCACGCCCGGTACGTAGCGCACCCGCCCAAGCAGGGGCCCGTGGCGCGGATGGGGCGCGGCCGCACGGCCGTCACGCCCGGTACGCGCTCTTCCCGCCCATCCGGGTGCCCAGCACCCGCACACGCCGCAGCCGCATCGGCCGCACCCCGCGCGTATCGGAGTCGAGCCACAGCAGGTCAGCCGGCGCGCCCGGTACGAGCCCGGCGGCGCGGCCGTCTGCGAACGTCTGGTACGCGAAACCCGTGCTCGCCGCGTCCAGTACCTGCTCCACGCTCAGCCGCTGGTGCGGGGCTCAGCCCTGCTCCGGCTCACCCGCGAACGTACGCCGGGTGACGGCCACTTGGATGCCCTCCAGCGGTGCGTACGAGCTCAGAGCCTGTGTCATATCCCCGGCCAGTCGCTGCCGAAGGAGAGCCGCGCACCGGAGGCGGCCGGTTCCGCGAACGGGCACTGCGCACTCGCCCGCTCCTCCCCCAGCCGCAGGACCGTCAGCTCCGTCTGCGGCGGATCGGGCCGCGCCCACAGCGGCTCGGCGTTCGCGATCACCCCGAGCGCGGCGAAGCGCGGCAGGTCGGCCGGGTCGACGAGCTGGACGTGGGTGGTCACGGGGCGCCTGTCCCGGCGCGGGTTGCCCCGTGCCGCGGCCTCCACGGCGTCGAGCGCGGCCCGCACGCCCGCGTCGCCGATGGCGTGGAGGTGGGTCTGGAAGCCGTCGGCGTCGAAGGCGCGCACGGCGTCGGCGAGTTCACGCGGCTCCCGGACCGGCATGCCGTGGCGGTGCGGGCGCCTCGCGGGATGCCCTCGTACGGGGCGAGCAGCGCGGCCGTACCGTACTCGCTCGCCCCGTCTGCGAAGAACTTCACGGTGCGCGCCGACAACTCCCCGCCCGCGGCGGCCACTTCCTCGCGGGCCGCGGCGAACTCCGTACGCTGCTCCCTCCACCGGTCGGGATCGGCCCGCAGCGCGAGGTTCGCGCGGAAGCGGAGCGCGCCGGCGCGGGCCGCCGCGAGGTGGGCGTCGACCATGTCCGGCTCGACCCACGCGTCCTGCACCCAGGTCAGCCCGGCGCGCGCGTACGCCTCGCCCGCCGTGCGCAGCGCCGCCGTCACCTCCCCAGCGGGGCGCGGCGGAAGCCGGCCCAGCACCAGGTCGCAGGCGTGCCATTCGCGGAGGGTGCCGAGCGGGGAGCCGTCGGGGCGGCGCAGGATGCTGCCGAGCCGCGGTTCCGGGGTCTGCTCGGTCACCCCGGCGCGGCGCGGCGCCTCGGTGTTGCACCACACCGTGTGGCAGCCGTACGCGCGCAGCACCACCGGCAGGCCGGCGACGGCTCGGTCCAGCCGGCGCGCGTCGAAGGCGCCGTACGGGGCGAGCGCGGGGTCGTAGGAGGCGCCGAACACCCACTCCTCTTCCGGGTGTCGGGCCGCCCGTCTCCCCACCTCGGCGACCACGGCGTCCGCCGACTCCAGGCCCTTGATCTGGTGGGCGCGGCAGGCCTCATGCGGCGGCCCGCTCCGCGTCGGTGGTGGTCAGCTCCGCGTACCGGCCGGGGTCGCGGCGCCGGATCATCAGCGCCCGCGCCACACCCGCCGCGAACAGCAGCGGAAGCGGTGCCAGCAGCGCCGCGTTGACGCCGGGCGAGGCGGCGGTGAGCAGGTCGAGGTTGGCCGCCACCATCACGATCAGCACCGTGAGTCCCACGCAGGCCGTCAGCGGCGCGGCGGCCACCCGCCAGGCGCGCTGCCCGCGCCGGTCGCGGCGGAAGAATCCGTACACCGCGAGCGCAGTGAGCGCCTGGAGCAGCATCACGCCGAGGATGCCGGGGCCGTTCGTCCACAGGAAGGTGACCTGGTACGGGTCGACGCCGGCGGCGAGGGTGAGCAGCACGACGGCGAGCGCGAGGGCGCTCTGGAGCACGACGGCGGCGGCCGGCGAACCGGTGCGCGCGGTCACCGTGCCGAGGCGGCGCGGGAGCAGGCCCTCGCGGCCGAGCGCGTAGAAGTAGCGGGCCGCGCCGTTGTGGAAGGCGAGGGTCGCGGCGAACGCGCTGGTGATCAGCAGGATGTGCATGGCGTCCGAGGCCCACGCGCCGGCCAGGCGTTCCGTCGCGCTGAAGATCATGGCGTCGCCGCCCGCGCCGTTGGCCACCTCCTGCGCGCGGTCTGCGCCGTACGCGGTGATCGCGGTCCACACCGTGAACGTGTAGAAGAGCGCGAGGAATCCGACCGCGACGCAGGTGGCGCGGGGCACGGTGCGCTCGGGGCTGCGCGCCTCCTCCGCGTAGATCGCGGTCGCCTCGAAGCCGATGAAGGCTCCGATCGCGAGCACGAACATGCCGCCGACGCCGGGTTCGAGGAGGTGTATGGGGGCGAGTACGCCGAGGTCGGGGCCGTGCGGGCCGCCGCCGTCCGCGAACACCCCCGCCTCGAACACCAGCAGGATCAGCACCTCCAGTACGAGGGCGACGCCCAGCACCTTTGCGCTGAGCGTCACTTGGAGATAGCCGAGCGCGCCGATGGCGGCGAGGCCCGCGAGCGCCCAGATCCACCAGGCGACGCGGATTCCGGCGACCTCCTGGAGCCCGCTCTCGCTGAACCACCCGAAGGCGACGAGCAGTCCGGCCTCGATCGCGTTGTACGAGAAGAGGGCCACGTACGCGGCGCCGGTCCCGGCGGGGCGGCCGAGGCCGCGGCCGACGTAGGCGTAGAAGGCGCCCGCGTTGCGCACATGGCGGCTCATCGCCGTGAAGCCGGCGGCGAAGATCAGCAGCAGCACGCCGGAGAGCAGGTACCCGAGCGGGGCCGCCTGCCCCGCCATCCCGATGGCCAGCGGAGCGACGCCGGACATCACGGTGAGCGGGGCTGCCGCGGCGACCACGAAGAAGACCAGATCCCCGGTCCCGATGGCACCTTCGCGCAGCGCGTCGTCCGACACAGGCGTTCCCACCTAGAGCTAGCCCAACACAGGACGCTAACGCCCACACAGAAGCCTGTGAAGACCACTTGTGATCAGCCGATCCCCAACCGCCGACGGACACCACTGACCGACTTCCCACTCCGGCGGAGCAGGGGTACGGCGGCCGCCGCAGCCACAAGGGCGTGACTCCCGCCCCGCCGGGGGCACTTCGCGCCACCGCGCCAGCGCAAACCCTCACCCACCGCCACACAACGCGCAGTTGGGGCCGCTCCCGCATCGCAGGGGCGCGGCGCCACCACGCGCGGGGCGCGGCCCCCGCACCGGACACGGCGCGCTGCTCCTCAGCAGCGCGCCCCGCCCCAGCGAAGCGCCCCTCAGCGGCGGCCGCTCCTCCTGCTGCTCTTCGCCCTGTCGATCGCCGCCACCCCCAGCGCGGCCAGCGCCACCTGGATCAGGAGTTCCCACCAGTCGATTCCGCGGGTCTCGGCCACTCCGACGCCGGCCGCCAGCGCCGTGCCGACCAGCGCGGCGACGATGCCGACGGCCACCGTCCACAGCGCGCCGATCCGCTGACGCCCCGGCACGACCAGCTTGCCGAGCAGGCCGATCACGATTCCGATGACGATCGCGCTGATGATGCCTGATATCTCCATGATGGGCGCTCCTCGCGTGCGGTGCGCCCATTGTCCTCCCACACGTTTTTCACCGGAACCCGTACCGCTATACGTACAACGCCCGATTGCCCGCGATCCCGCCCCCGGCGTTGCATACGGATCCCCCTCACCGTGAGGGGCGGGACCACGGACACGCATGGGGGCACCATGACGCTGCGTCTCAGAGCGACCGCGGGGGCGACCGCGGTGGCGGCCGTCGCCGCGCTGCTGACGATCACACCCGCGGAAGCCCGGCCCGCACCCACCCCCGTACCCAAGGGAACGGAACGCCTCAGCCTCACCGCCGACGGCGCCCAGGCCGACGGCGATTCGGGCGGAGCCGCGCTCAGCGCGGACGGCCGCACCACGGCCTTCTGGTCGCACGCACCGAACATGGGCGGCGACTACTTCAACGCCCTGCTCGTGAAGGACCTCCGCACCGGAGCACTCACCCGCGTACCCGGCACAAGGGGAGCCGGCGGTATCGCGCTCAGCGCCGACGGCAACCTCGTCGGCTACAGCTCCGGCTCCCGCTACCCCAACCCGTACGTCTACGACCGCACCACCGGCACCACCATCCACCTGGTCCCCACGAACCCGCCGGGCGGCTCCGAGTTCAGCGGGCTCGACGACATCAGCGCGGACGGCCGGTACGCCTCGTACACGGCGACCGACCGCCACCCCAGTTCGCCGAGAGTGCTCTACGTACGCGAACTGTCCACCGGCACCGACACGATGGTGACCCCGCCCGACGCGACGGACAGGTACACCTACACCTCGGGCGGCTCGCTCAGCGGGAACGGGCGGAAGGTCCTGTTCAAGGTGACCCGCAAGGACGACCCCGCGCCCTCGCACGCGTACGTGCGCGACCTCGGCGACGGCAGCGTGCGGCAACTGGACGTGAAGCCGGACGGCACTCCCAGCGCGGACGGCGCGGTCCCGGTGCAGCTCAGCGCCGACGGCCGCCACGCGGCGTTCACCTCATCGGCGACCGACCTGGTCCCCGGCGGCACCGGCGCGGAACAGCACAGCTACGTACGGGATCTGCGCACCGGCACGACCCGGCTGGTCGGCGAGGCCGGCGACACCGCGCTGGCGCTCAGCCCCGACGGCCGCAAGCTGCTGGTGCGGCGCGGAAGCGGACTGCACCTGATCGACGCGCGCAACGGCAGGAGCCGGTACGTGGCACCCGCGGGCTCCACAGCGACCGACGGGGCGCTGGACCGGCACGGCAAGGCGGCGGTGTTCGCCTCGTCAGCCGCCGACCTGGTGCCGGACGACACGAACAACGCCCAGGACGTGTTCCTCCGGCGCTGGTGAGAGGGGGAGGAAGCCGGGGCGCGCCCACAGGGGGCACACGGGACCAAGGCCCCGTAAAGACTGCGCGGCGCGGCGTCAACGCCCCGTCATGGCAGGGGTTTTCCGGGGATACGGGGGCATAGCGTCGCGTATCGCGGGTGCTGGCCGGCCAGCACCCGCACCGCACCCCCGAAGGCAGAACCGCACCCCCGCAAGCAGAGAGGACCCACCCCGCCATGAGCGACGAAGAGGCCGAGCCCTGTGAACGCCTCCCGGCCGGAC